>NZ_JBFUMV010000002.1:0-658303 GCF_054049175.1 Microbacterium sp. P5_E9
GCTCACCGAAGACGACCAGACCGCCGTGCCGGCGTGGCTGATCGCACAGCAGGCCTGCGAGGTCGGCACTATCGAGTGCACGATCGATCGGGACGGAAACCCGCTCTACCTAGGACGAGAGCAGCGCCTGTTCTCCGCGAAACAGCGCCTGACCCTCGCGATCCGCGACGGCGGATGCCGATGGCGCGGGTGCGATCGACCGCCCTCGTATTGCGAAGCACATCATCTCGACCCCTATGCCGAGGGCGGGTGCACCGACGTCGATCGCGGGATTCTGCTGTGTCGCTATCACCACATGGCGCTGCATCACGGCGGCTGGCGGATCACCCGCACCGGACTCGGCGAGTTCGTCCTGCATCCGCCGGAAGGGCAGGGCGACCCGATCATCTTGATGGCGCGCCTCCCGCTCAGATACGCCTGGGCGGATGTGGATCCACCCCGGCTCCGATTTCGGCGCGCGGCATGACTCGACGGCACGAACTTCAACGACGTCTCGAACGACGAGATCGCGCAGACCAAGCTGCTGAACATCCGCCCCCCGTGCGATCCACGGCTTCCGCAACCCAGTCGCCATGATGGCGATAGCAATCACCGGTGTTGCTCTAGAAACTTGAGACCGCCAGCGGCGATGCAGCCACTTGCGTCACCTCTGCGCGCGGGTTATCCACACCGGTCCGCCCGAGGTCGCCCTAGGGTGGGCCCATGCGAACCCCGGCCGCCTTTCTGCGCGGAGTGCGGCATCCGGAGGCGTTCCACGGTCGTGGCGTCGGCAGCGGCTTCTTCGAGGGCTGGTACATCAAGCTCGTCAGCGCCGACCGCGCACAGCGCTGGGCGGTCATCCCGGGCGTCTTCCGCGGCCTCGCGACGGGCGACGACGGCGGCGGCACCCGCGACGAGGCGTTCGTGCAGGTGCTCGACGGGCTCACGGGGCGGTCCTGGTACCACCGGTTCCCCGCCGAGGCGCTGGTGGCCTCCGACGACGGGTTCGACGTGCGGATCGCCGGTAACCGCTTCGCGCCGGATGGCGTGACCCTCGAGCTGCCCCAGCTGCGCGGACGCATCGACTACACGAGCCCCCTTGAGCCATGGCCGGTGACGGTGCGCGAGCCCGGCATCATGGGCTGGTACGGCCTGGTGCCCTTCATGGAGTGTTTCCACGGCATCGTGTCGTTCGGTCATGGCCTCGCCGGCACGCTCGAGGTCGAGGATGCGGCGACCTCGTTCGACGGCGGCCGCGGCTACATCGAGAAGGACTGGGGCAAGGCCTTCCCCGCCGGCTACGTCTGGCTCGCGAGCAACCACATCGACGCTTCCACGGGCGACGGGACGGATGCCTCGCTCATCGCGTCGGTCGCCATCATCCCGTGGCTCGGCGGTTCGTTCCGGGGCTCGATCATCGGGTTCCGCCACGGTGGGCGCCTGCACAAGTGGACGACCTACAACCGCTCGAAGGAGCACCGGCTGATCATCGACGACACCCACGTGCGCTGGACGGTCGATGGGCCGGACGGGGTGCTCGAACTCGACGCCGAGCGGGTGCGCGGCGGGCTGCTGCACGCCCCGCTGCGGGCGGCGATGCACCAGCGGGTCGAAGAGACCCTCGACGCCCGCGTCGCCTTCCGGCATCTCGACCGTGACGGCACGGTGCTGCTCGAGGGCACGGCCGAATGCGCCGGCCTCGAGGTCTACGGCGACACCGACCGGCTCCTCGCGATCTGAGGTCGGGCGGCACAGCCGGTCCCTGAGCTTGTCGAAGGGCCGCCCGGACGCTTCGGGCCGGTCCCTGAGCTTGTCGAAGGGCCGCCGGACGCTTCGACAAGCTCAGCGACCGGGGTTAGCTCAGCGACCGGGCTTGCGCTCAGCGACCGGACTCGCCGCCGTTACGCGAAGCCGAACACCGGCGGGAAGACCACCACCACGACCGCTGCCCACACGAGGTACACCGGGATATACGACGTCTGCCAGCGCTCGAGCGTCGAATACCGGGTGCGGCGCCGCAGGAACCGGAAGTGCAGCCAGGCCGCGCCTGCCAGGTTGGCGAGCAGGATGAGGTTCAGCCCGAGCGAGGCGAGCTTGTTCGCGCTCGCGCCGAACTCGCCGATCCGGCTGATCATCGCGACGAGCACGATGACGTCGATCACGAGCGCCAGGAGCACCATCACCAGCTGCAGTCCGTCGAACCAGGAGGGCGCGGCATCCCGATCCCGTGCCGAGAGCGAGTACAGCAGCAGCCCGAGCACGACGATGAGCACGACGTCGAAGATCACCATGAGATCGCCCGACCCGAACATCTCCACGTCGGAGGCCGCAGCGATCCCGCCTTGGAGGATGCCCGCGACGATCAGCACGAGCAGCAGCAGCGTGAACAGCGGAGTGAACACCCTCGTGAGCACCGGCGCGATGTTCTCGATGACGCTCTGCTTCGCCTCGACCAGCCAGGCGGCGACCACGACCGCGCCGGCGACCCCGCAGGGGATCAGCCAGTTCTCGACGAACGGCTGCGCGTCGAGGCCGATCGCGCCGAAGACGCCGATCGTGAGGGCGGCGAGCACGCCGCCGCCGAGGGCGATGAGGGCGAGATAGACGACCCACTCGCCGGTGAAGCGCACGAAGTCCATCCGCGCGGTGGCGGAGCGCCACAGTCTGTTCACGTAGGCGATGCCCGTGACGATCCACAGCACGACCACGGAGTGGATGACGGCGAGCGGGAGCGTCATCCCGTCCTCCGCGAACGGGTAGGCGTTGAGGATGACGGCGATGCCGACGAACGGCACCGCGACCGCGGCGATGGTGCCGATGCCCGCCCGCCGGCGGACGAGGAAGAACGCCGCCAGGTACATCAGCACGAGCACGGGAGCAGTGCGCATCGTGAACGCACCCGTGGGATCCAGTCCGAGCAGGGCGGGCAGCTTGATCGTCACGGCCGCGGCGACCGCGAGCGAGATCGCGAGGATCAGGCCGTTCGCGCCCGCCCGGGCGGCCGCCGGTTCGCCGACGACGAGCTGCTTCCACAGCCGCTCGGAGTGCTCGCGCGCGAATTCGCGGGACACCGCGTCGAGCGCACCCATCCGCTTGACCGCGACGAGGAACGCCTCGTCGGCGGAGAGTCCGGATGCCTCGAGAGAGTCGATCTGGTCGCGCAGGTGTCCCTCGAGCTCATCGGCATCCGTCGGCGTCATCGCGCTGCCCTGGGTGAGGTACGAGCGCCAGGTGGAGATCTGGGCCTCGGTCTCTTCGGTCGGAGCCATCATGCGCCTCCCCAGGCGAGCTGCCGGTTGGTGGGGCCGTCCGGCCCGCTCCACACCCGGCTCAGGGCCTCACTCACGACGGCCCACTGCTGGCGCTGCTCGGCGGCTGCCGCCGAGCCGCTGGCGCTGAGCCGATAGTGCTTGCGTGGGCGCCCGGTCGGCGATGCCCCCCAGGTCGCCTCGACGTGCCCGAGCCGCTCGAGACGGTGCAGCAGGGGGTACAGCATCCCGTCGCTCCACTCGAGCTGGCCTTCGGAGAGCTCGCCCACACGCCGCAGGATGGCGTAGCCGTAGGACTCGCCCTCGGCGAGGATGCCGAGCACGAGGGGTGTCGCGGCGGCCGCGACGAGGTCTTTGCCGATGTGCATGTTCGCTCCCGTATACCTAGAGGTGTCAGGTACATAGAGCTACAAGGTAACACCGGTCGGTTCGCTACGGAAGCGCGGCGCCTCCCGGGGCTTCGGGCGGGCCGCCGGCCGGGGCATCCGCCAGCGGCGCGACATCGACTGCCACGCGCAGCGTCGACTTCTTCGCCTTCGTGAAGATCACGCCCTTGACCGGCGAGACATCGCCGTAGTCGCGTCCCCACGCCACCGTCACGTAGCGCTCGCCCGCCCACTGGTTGTTCGTCGGGTCGATGGCGAGCCAGTCGGGCGAGCCTGGCATCCAGACCGCGAGCCACGCGTGCGAGGCATCCGCCCCGACGACACGTTCGGTTCCGGCGGTCGTCCGCGTCGCGAGGTAGCCGCTGACATAGCGGGCCGCGAGGCCGTGGCTGCGCAGGCAGGCGAGTGCGAAGTGCGCGAAGTCCTGGCACACGCCGGCCCGCTTGCGCAGCACCTCCGCGACCGAGCTGGTCACCGTCGTCGCGGTGCTGTCGTAGTCGAAGTCGGCGTGGATCCGGTGCATGAGGTCGGTGACCGCTTCGCCGATCGGTCGGCCCGGGGTCAGAGACACCGCGGCGTACGCGGCGACGCCGTCGGCGTGGGCTGCCCGCGGCGACTCGAGCGCGAATTCGACGGCGGCCCAGGCATCCGTCACCTCCGCGTGCAGCAGCGGCCGCGCGTTCTCCCAGGGGGTGGCGAGGGCGTCCTCGTCGTACCGAGGAGGCACCACCGTCACCTCGGTGGTCGCGGTGATGACGAGCTGCTTGTGCGGCTCGGTCACCTGGAAGTAGGTGACCGCATTGCCGTGCACATCGCCGTCGCGATTGAGGTCTGCGGGTGCCGGCTCGACCGTGACGGAGTGGGTGGCCACCTCCTGCCACGGCAGCTCGCGGGGCGACAGGTGGTAGATGCCACGGCTGTCCTTGACCGGCGAGCTGTACGTGTACGCCGTGCGATGCGAGACGAGATAGCGCATGTCAGCCCACCAGCTCGATGAGCGACAGCGACGTGAGCGGCTGGGGCGGCGGTCCGCTCGCGAAGTGCAGGTCGGCGATCGCGATCGCGAGCCGGGGGAGCTGCTCGGCGAACTCCTCGAGGAAGCGCTCCAGCCGCGGACGACGGGCACCGGATGCCGCGGCCAGCGCCGCGACGTCGGCATTCTCGAGTGCGGTCTCGAGGTGCTCGAGGATGCGCTCCGGCCGGGTCGAACCGGTCGAGGACGGCATCGCCGCGAGGTGCCCACGCAGTTCACGGAACGCGAACGCGAAGGAACGGGGGTTGTCGAGGTCCCGCAGGAGCAGCTCGAGCGCGCCTGCGGTGCGGACGTTGCCGCGGTAGCGGCGCCGGAACGTGACCGAGCTCTCCGCCGACTTGAGCACGCCCTCCCAGATCACCCGGTCGAGGGCGACGCCGTGCCGGGTGGCGGTCGTGGCCTGCAGCAGCGCGCACAGCTGCATCGTGCGCTCCAGGTGACGGCCGGCTTCGATCATGTGCCAGCCGGGGTCGCGGATCATGCTCGCGGTCACGCCCTGCAGCGAGAGGATCGCGGTGAGCATGCGACCCGCCGACTCGGCGACCACATGGGAGCGCGGTGAGGTGCGCAGGGCGCGGGCGGCGCGGTCGGTGTGCGCGAAGACGCGCCAGGTGTCGCTGGAGAGCTGGTCGCGCACGCCCTCCAGTGCGTCGCGCAGCCGCTCCAGGGCGTGCGCGGCCGAGCCCGGCCGGGCGGCGTCCAGGAGGAGCGATCGCAGCTCCTGCTCTGGGTCGGTGTAGCGCGTTCCGGCGAGGCGGTGGAGAGCTGACATCAGCACCCTCGTCGTGACGCCGTGATCGGCATCCGTCACCGACCTGATGTCGAACTCCGCGTCGACCGTGAGCAGGAGTCGCAGGAGATCCTCGGCGCGTTCCGCGTAGCGTCCGGCCCAGAACATGTCCTCGAGCGCGCGCGGGGTGAGCGCGGGGATCGTGGGGGTGAAGTCGAGCGGAGCGACCTCGACGAGGCCCTGGTCGGGGTCGTCGGCGGTGCCCTTGAGCACCCAGACATCCTTGGTGACGGGGCCGAGGGATCCGTCCTGGACGGTCGCGAGACCGCCGATCAGCGGCCGGTAGGCGGAGCGGAAGCGCAGGGTGAACGCCCGCAGCACGAGAGCGCGGGCATCCGCGCCATCCCCATCGCTCCAGACCGGCGCCTGCGAAAGGGGCAGCCGGTCCTGGCCGACGAATCGGTGCGGCGCCGCGAGGATCTTGGCGCGCAGTTCGGCGGCGCTGAGGCCGGCCAGCGTAGAGCGCGGCTCGTCGATCGGGCGCACCATGAAGCGCCCCGGATCTTCGGTGAGGCGCTTGAGCACAACCTGACGGCCGGCGGGATCGCCGCACCACCAGGTAGGCAGCGACTCCAGGCGCAGGCGCTCGCCGAGCAGTCGCTCGCAGATCGCCGGCATGTACGGCAGCAGCGCCGGGTTCTCCAGCACCCCGGCACCGAGGCCGTTGACGAGCCGCACCCGGCCGCGTCGCACGGCCTGCGTCAGGCCCGCCACGCCGAGCCGCGACCCGCCGCGCAGTTCGAGGGGGTCGCACCAGTCGGCGTCGACGCGGCGCAGGATCACATCGACCCGCTCTGTGGGGGTCGCCTTGGGCCCACCGGGCGGCTTGATCCAGACCCAGCCGTCGCGCACCGTGAGGTCGCTGCCCTGCACGAGCGGGAAGCCCAGGGTGTTCGCGAGGAACGCCTGGTCGAACGCGGTCTCGGAGTGCGTTCCGGGGGACAGCACCACCACGCGCGGCTCTTCGATCCCCTCGTGGGCCGAGTTGAGCAGAGCCGAGCGCAGGGCCGCGAAATACGGGTCCATCCGGTGCAGGTCGCTCTCCTGGTACAGCTCGGGAAGCACCTGCGAGATCACCCGACGGTTCTCCATCGCAAACCCGAGACCCGATGGGGCCTGCACGCGATCCGCGAGCACGCGCCACTCGCCCGCGGCGTCGCGTCCGAGATCGGTGGCAGACAGCAGGAGCGGGCGCGCGTCGTGCGCGCTCGGGCGGGCGACCGGGCGGAGGTACCCGGAGTGGCCGTAGATCAGCGCCGAGGGCACCACCCCGTCGCGCAGCACGTCCTGGTCGCCGTACAGATCGGCGAGCAGAGCGTTGAGCAGCTCCGCGCGCTGGGCGAGCCCCACCTCGAGCTGCGTCCAGGTCGGCGCGTCGAGCACGAGCGGCACCGGGTCGAGCAGCCAGGGCTGGGCGTCGCCGCCGCGTGGCACATAGGTGACGCCGTCGTCCGCCAGGAATCGCGAGATCTCGCCGCCCACCCGGCGCAGCTCGCGCGGGGTGAGGGCGAGCGCCGGCGCGGCCATCGCCTTCCAGGCCGGACGGAACGAGCCGTCCGGAGCCACGACCTCGTCGTAGCGGATGAGGTCGTCGGGGCCGAGCGGCAGAGTGGGCTGCGCGAGCGCCGTCGCGTAGTCGCGGAGCACGGTCACGTCGTGGGAACCCTTCGCAGGTCGAGGGTGTGCGGGTAGTCGGGGTTCTCGGCGCGGCGCGCGGCTTCGCGGAGGGCCGCGACATCCACTCGTCCCGGCGTGTGCCCGTGTCGTTCGAACCGGCTCGCGCGGCGGGCCTCGGCCTCGTTCGCGTTCACGGGAGGGCGCTCGTACGTCCGGCCGCCGGGATGCACGACGTGGTACGTGGCACCGCCCAGGCTCGCGCCGGCTTCCGCGTCGATCACGTCGAAGGTGAGCGGGGCGTGGATCGGGATCGTCGGGTGCAGCGCGGAGTGCGGCTGCCATGCGCGGTAGCGGACGCCGGCGTAGTACTCGCCGTGACGGCCCGTCGAGGTGAGCGGCACGGGCACCTGGTTGCAGGTGACCAGGTGCTTGTGCGGATCGAGGCCGCGCACGGCGACCTGCACGCGCTCGACCGACGAGTCGACGTAGCGTGCCGTGCCTCCCGTGCGCGCCTCCTCGCCGAGCACGTTCCACGGCTCGATCGCGGCGCGCAGCTCGAGCTCGATCAGGGCACCGGAGGGCGTGGTGATCTCGGTCATCCCGATGCGCGGGAACCGGAACTCGCTGAACGCATCGAGCCAGGTCTCCTCGAACGGAATGCCGTGCGCCCGCAGGTCGGCGACGACCTCGGCGATGTCACGGATGGTGCCGGCCGGCAGCAGGAAGTCGTCGTGGAGCCGCGTGCCCCACCGCACCAGCGGTGCCACCACCGGTCGCTCGGCGAACATCGCGACGAGGCTGCGGACGAGCAGCGCCTGCACGAGGGCGAGTTCCGGATGCGGCGGCATCTCGAAGCCGCGCAGCTCGAGCAGGCCGAGCCGGCCACGGCTCCCGTCCGGGCTGTACAGCTTGTCGATGCAGAACTCGGCGCGGTGCGTGTTGCCGGTGAGGTCGGTCAGCAGGTGTCGGAACGACCGGTCCACGACCCACGGGAGCAGGCTGCCGCCCTCGGCCGCGGCGGTCAGTCGCCGCACCTCTTCGAGCGCGATCTCCATCTCGTAGACGGCCTCGGGCCGGCCCTCGTCGAAGCGCGGCGCCTGGCTCGTCGGGCCGATGAACCGGCCCGAGAACAGATAGGAGAGGCTCGGATGCCGCTGCCAGTACGTGACGAAACTCGCGAGCAGCTCGGGGCGGCGCAGGAGCGGGGATTCGACCGGCTGCCGACCGCCGAGGGTCAGGTGGTTCCCGCCGCCGGTGCCCTGGTGGGTGCCGTCGAGGTCGAACTTCTCGGTGGTGAGACGGATGGCGCGCGCGTGCTCGTACAGCGCGAACGTGAGGTCGCGCTGCTCCGCCCACGACGACGTTGGCTGCACGTTCACCTCGATCACCCCGGGGTCAGGAGTGACCGACAGCTGGGTGAGCCGCGCGTCCGGGGGAGGACCGTAGCCCTCGAGCACGAGCTTCTGCCCGGTGTCGACCGCGGCCAGTTCGATGACATGGAGCAGATCCGCGTAGCCCTCGAGCTCCTGCGTCGGCGGCAGGAAGACGAAGACGTGCCCGTCGCGCTCCTCGATCGTGAGAGCCGTGGGCGGAGCGCCGTCCGGGCTGACCACGGTGACGCTCGGAACGCCGGGGTGAAGCGGCGGGCCGGCCTCGAAGTACGACGGCTCACCGGGCCACTCCGGGTCCTCCCATGAGATCGAGTCCAGGGGCAGGCGAAAGCCGATGGCGCTCGTGCCGGGGGCAAGCACGAGGCGTCCGCGGCGGAACCGCCAGGCCGGGCTCGTCCAGTCGCCGTCGGTCGTGAGAGGAAGCACCCAGCCGGCGGGCGTCGTCTCGGCGCCGTCGAGCTCGGCGACGGCCGCGGCGTCCGCGGCTTCCTCGGGTCGCGGTCCCTCCGGCTTGCGCACCTCGGCGGCGAGCTCGGCGAGCGGATCCTCGTAGGCCGGGACGAGCTGCCCGACGGGGAGTCCGAGGATGGCGGTCACCCGGCGGGCGAGCTGCTCGGCGCCGTCGACGGCGCCGAGATCGGCCGCCGTGTCCCATGGATCCGCGAAGAGCTCCGGATGCTGCCACAGCGGCACCCCGTCGGTGCGCCACTGCAGCGAGATGTTCCAGCGGGGGAGCGGCTCGCCCGGATACCACTTGCCCTGACCGCGGTGCATGACTCCGCCGCCCGCGTAGTGGGTGCGGAGGCGCTCGGCGAGCGCGCTGGCGAGCTCGCGCTTCTCGGGACCGTCGGCGGCAGTGTTCCACTGTCGGCTCGTGGCGTCGTCGAGCGCGACGAACGTCGGCTCGCCGCCGAACGTGAGCGGCAGCTCGAGCGTGTTCAGCCGCTCGTCGATCGCACCGCCGAGTGCGTCGATGCGGGACCACTGCTGCGCCGTGTAGGGCTTCGTCGTCCGCGGGTCCTCGTGGATGCGGCGCACTTCGTTGCGGAAGCCGAAGGTGACCAGGGTCGGTTCGGTGGTCCCCGTGATCGGGGCGGCGCTGCTCGGGTGCGGGGTCGCGCTCAGCGGAATGTGGCCTTCGCCCGCGAACAGGGCGCTCGTCGGGTCGAGGCCGATCCAGCCGGCGCCGGGGATGAACACCTCGGTCCAGGCGTGCAGGTCGGTGAAATCCACCGCGGTGCCGCTCGGTCCATCCAAGGAGGGCCGGTCCGGCGCGAGCTGAACGAGGTAGCCCGACACGAACCTGGCCGCGAGACCGTGCTGGCGCAGCAGGCTGACCAGCAGCCACGCGCTGTCGCGGCAGGAGCCGATGCGGCGGTTGAGGGTCTGATCGGGGGTCTGCACGCCGTGCTCCATGCGCACGTCGTAGGCGATGTCGCGGTAGACGGCCGTGTTGAGATCGGCGAGGAACGAGACGGTCGGCACGCCGCCCGCGGGAAGGTTGGGACGCCGCGCCTTCCAATCCGCCGCCAGATCGCTGTCGGCGACGCGGCGGAGGTAGGGCGCGAGGTCGGCCTTCAGCGCAGGCTCGTACTCGAACGGGAACCGCTCGGCGTACGCCTCGATGAAGAAGTCGAGCGGGTTGATCACCATCATGTCGGCGACGAGACCGACGGTGAGCGAGAGGCGGCTGACCTTCTCGGGGAAGACGAGCCGCGCCGCCCAGTTGCCGAACGGGTCCTGCTGCCAGTTGACGAAGTGCTCGCGCGGGCTGACCTCGAGGGAATAGGCCTCGATGGGGGTCCGGGAGTGCGGCGCGGGGCGCAGGCGCACCAGGTGCGGGTTCACGGTCACCGGTCGGGCGAACTCGTAGGTGGTCTGATGCTCGAGCGCGACCTTTATGGACATAGCCTCAACCTTGCCCTACCGCTGTTGCGGTGCGGTTACGGCCACCCTACCGAGACAATGGAGTCCGACCCCTCGGGAGGAACCAGTGACCGCTTCACCCTCACCCGCGCAGATGCACGCGCTGTCGGAGCAGACGCGCAGCACCGTGGACGACATCCTCGACTATGCGCGCCGACGGGCACTGTACGAGGACGTGCCGCTGGACAAGCCGCTCACCCCGCGCGATCTGTCTCGGCTGGCCTCCGGCTCGATCACCGCCGACGGCATCGGCGCTCGCCGGGCGACGGCGCTGTTCGAGAACGTGCTGGCCCCGGCGTGCCTGTCCACCGACCACCCCGGCTATCTCGCCTTCATCCCGTCGGCCCCGACGAAGGCCGCTGCGGCCTTCGACCTCATCGTGTCGGCATCCTCCGTCTACGGCGGATCGTGGATGGAGGGCTCCGGGGCGGTCTTCGCCGAGAACGAGGTGCTGCACTGGCTCGCCGCCGAGTTCGGGCTGCCGCAGGGGGCCGGGGGCGTGTTCGTGCAGGGTGGCACGATCGGCAACCTGTCCGCGCTGGTCGCGGCGCGCGACACCGCCCGCCGCCGGGCGCGGGAGGCCGGCCGGCCTGCTCCGGAGCGGTGGCTTGTGGTGTGCAGCGCGGAAGCCCATTCGTCGATTGCGTCGGCGGCGGCGGTGATGGATGTCGACACCCTGCCGATCCCGGTCGGTGCCGACGGTCGGCTGCACGGCGACGCGGTGGCGACGGCGCTCGACGAGCACGGCGACGCTGTGTTCGCGGTGGTCGCGACCGGAGGCACGACGAACTTCGGGATCGTGGACGACATCGCCTCCATCGCCGAGGTCACGCGCACCCGCGGCGTCTGGCTGCATGTGGACGGCGCCTATGGCCTCGCCGCGATGCTCGTGGAGCGGATGCGGCCCGCGTTCGCGGGGGTCGAGCACGCCGACTCGGTGATCGTCGACCCGCACAAGTGGCTGTTCGCGCCGTTCGACGCGTGCGCGCTCATCTACCGCGATCCATCGCAGGGCCAGCGGGCGCACACGCAGCACGCCGAGTATCTCGACACGCTGACCGAGTCGGCCGACTGGAACCCCTCGGATCTCGCCATCCAGCTCACCCGCCGGGCGCGGGGGCTGCCGCTGTGGTTCTCACTCGCCACGCACGGCACCGACCAGTACCGGGCGACCATCGAGTACGGCATCGATCTCGCCCAGCGCATCGCGGACGACATCTCGGCGCGCGAAGGGCTGTCGCTCGTGCGCGATCCGCAGCTCTCGGTGGTCGTATTCCGCCGGGACGGCTGGACGATGGCCGACTACCAGGCCTGGTCGGACCGGCTCCTCGACGACCAACTCGCGTTCGTCGTGCCGAGCTCGCACGCCGGCGAGCCTGTCCTTCGCTTCGCGATCATCAGCCCGTTGACGACGTTCGAGCTCGTGAGCGGCATCCTCGACACCCTCGCCTGAGGGGGCCGTCGAGGTCAGCTTGAGGGGATCTCGCGACCGAGGTCGTCGATGACCTGGGCTCCGGGGAGCGCCGCGAGGACGCCTCCTGGCAGCGACAGCTTCGCCCCGCGGATGCCGGCACCCACGATTGCGGACGGCAGCGCCGCGACCCGCGCATCGATGAGCAGGGCCCAGGCGTCGGGCAGGCCGATCGGCGTGATGCCGCCGTACTCCATGCCGGTGAGCGCGACCGCGTCGTCCATCGGCGCGAAGCTCGCCCGCCGCGCGCCGAGCAGCCGCCGCACGGTGCCGTTGACGTCGAGGCGGGTGGTGGCGAGCACCATGCACGCGGCGTAGGTCGTCGCCTCACCCCGGGTGCCGGCGACGACGATGCAGTTCGCGCTCTCGTCGAGCTCGACGCCGTATGCCTCGCAGAACGCGGCAGTGTCGGCGAGCGTCGCGTCGATCGGGGTGACCCGCACCTGGCCGGACAACATGGCGTCGAGCCGCGCGAGCCGGTCCTGCACGGGCGCCGCGAGCAGGTCGGGACGGCTCAGCGCGGGGGAGAAGTCGAGGCCAGGCACCGGTCGACTCTATTCGGCCGCCCGGCGCACCCCGTGCCCAGCCGCGGGCGAAGCGAGACGAAACGCCTCGGACGAATCACGTGGTCACCGTCGGCTGCTGCTGGGTGATGCAGTGGATGCCGCCGCCCCGCGCGAAGATCGGCCGCGCGTCGACGGTCACCACGCGCCGACCGGGGTAGGCCTCGGCGAGGATGCTGCGGGCCGCGGCATCCGCTCGCTCCTCATCGAAGCCGCACGCGATCACGCCGCCGTTGACGACGAGGTGGTTGACGTAGCTCCAGTCCACGAAGCCCTCGTGGTCGCGGAGCGTCTCGGGGGCGGGGAGATCGACGATGTCGAACCTGCGCCCAGCCGCGTCGGTCTGCTCGGCGAGCAGCTCGCGCAGCTCGTGGGTGACGGCGTGGTCGGGATGGGACGGGTCGTGCTGGGCGTGCAGCAGGAGCCGCCCGGGCGACGGGATCGTCGCGACGATGTCGATGTGGCCGTTCGTGCCGAATTCGTCGTAGTCACGCGTGAGGCCGCGCGGCAGCCAGATCGCGGTGGTCGAGCCGATCGTGCGGGCGAGTTCCGCCTCGACACGCGCCTTGTCGGCGTACGGGTTGCGGCGGTGGTCGAGCTGCACCGTCTCGGTCAGCAGCACGGTGCCTTCACCGTCGACATGGATGCCGCCGCCCTCGTTCACGAGCACCGAGCTGACCAGCTCAGACCCGACGAGGGCGCTGACGACGCGGGCGATCTCGGCCGACTTGCGCCACTCCGACCACGCCGGATCGCCCCAGCCGTTGAACGTCCAGTCCACGGCGCCGAGCGCGCCGGGCCGCTCGTCGTCGAGCACGAAGGTGGGACCGAAGTCGCGCATCCAGAACTCATCCAACGGGGCCTCGATGAGCTCGATCTCGCCGCCCAGCATGCGGCGTGCTCGCGCCCGCTCGGTCGGATCGACCACCATCGTGAGCGGCTCGAACTCCGCGACGGCGTGCGCCACCGCGGTCCACGCCGCGTAGCACTCCTCGGCCTGTGCGGCCGTGTCGCCGAGGGTCGGACCCTCTCGGGGGAACGCCATCCAGGTGCGATCGTGCGGCGCGGTCTCCGCGGGCATTCGCCAGGCCATCGATGTCCTCTCGTCCAAGATCGAGGCTAGCGACCGGGGCGCACCTCACGGGAGTGATCAGCGACGACGGATGCGGCATCCGCCCTTCCTCGAAGACCCGGGCCCGCGCGCTGCGCGGGACTCCGGCCTGGCACACTGGCTTGTTGGGTCACGATCGTCGGGCCCGTGACCGTCTGGAGTTGCTGTGCCGCTGGTCGTGATGGGTGTTTCGGGGTCGGGCAAGTCGACGGTGGCAGCCGCGGTCGCCGCACGCGTCGGGGGAGTGTTCCTCGATGCCGATGACTTCCACCCGGAGTCCAACCGGGCGAAGATGGCCGCCGGCACGCCGCTCACCGACGAGGATCGCGGCCCCTGGCTCGCCATCCTCGGTGACGAGCTCGCCAGCCGCACGGCCCGCGGCGAGGTGGTCGTGCTGGCCTGCTCGGCGCTCAAGCGCGCCTACCGCGACCAGCTGCGCGCGCGCGGCGGCGACCTCTTCTTCGCGCAGCTCACCGGTGCGCGTGAGCTGCTGGCGGCGCGGATGGGCGCACGCACCGATCACTTCATGCCGAGCAGCCTGCTCGATTCGCAACTCGCGACGCTCGAGCCGCTGCAGGCCGACGAGCCAGGAGTGGTCGTCGACGTCGCCCTCGCGCCGGCGGCCGTCGTCGACGCCGTGGTCGCGGCCTGGCTGGGCGGCTGAGCGCGACCGCCTGACGCCCGCTCAGCGGGGGCGCGTCGACGCCCGCACGACGAGCTCCGGCTGGAACACGGTCTGCCGGGGGATGCTCTCCGGATCCGCGGCCTCTTCGAGCACGATCCGCAGCGCGGTGCGGCCGATCATGCGGCTCGGCTGCCGGATCGACGAGAGCGGCACCGCCGCGGCTGCGGCGAACGCGATGTCGTCGAACCCGATGATCGCGATGTCATCGGGCACCAGCATCCGTCCCGCCACGACGAGGGACTGCAGCAGGCCCAGCGCGAGCAGGTCGTTGGCGGCGAAGAGGGCGTCCGGCCAGTCCCGGCGGGGTCGGCTGAGGATGCGCGTTCCCGCCGCGACGCCCTCCTCGACGGTCATCGCCGAGGTCGCCACGACCTCGAGGTCGACGCTGGCGGTCGCGTTCTCGGCGGCGACGCGGGCGCCGGCCAGCCGATCGGTCACCTGGCGGATGTCGAAGGGGCCGCCCACGAACGCGATCCGCCGGCGCCCGCCCTCGATGAGATGGTCGACCGCCATCCGTCCGCCGATGACGCTGTCGACCGACACGGACGAGAACCGCCCGTCGCCGCTGAACCGGTCAACGAGCACGGCGGCGATCCCGCGCGCCCGCAGCTTCTGCAGCCGGGACGTGATGTCGCCGTAGGGGGCGATCAGCACCCCGCGCACCTGCTGCTCTTCGAAGAGGTCGAGGTAGAGGCGTTCGCGCGCAGGGTCCTCGTCGGTGTTGCCGTAGAGCACCGCGATGCTGTGGCGGGATGCCTCGTCCTCTGCGCCGCGGACGACGTCGTTGTAGAACGGGTTCTGGCCGTTGAGGACCACGAAGCCGATGGTGGTGCTGACACCGGCCCGGAGCTTGCGGGCCGCGTCGTTGCGGACGTATCCGAGTTCTTCGATCGCCCGGCTGACCCGATCGACCGAGTCGACAGACACCTCGTCGGGGCGGTTGAGCACGTTCGAGACGGTGCCGACCGAGACGCCCGCGCGCACGGCGACATCTCGAATGCTGACCGCCACGTCGACTCCACTTCCTTGTTGGATCACGATTCGGTCACTGTCGCTGTGCGACTTGACCGGCAACGTCGGTGAAACCTAGAGTAGCCTGAAACCCGCCTGAATCGATTCATTCATCTTCACCCTCAACGAGGAGGACCTGTGGCAGACAACGCCGCCTCCGCCGCACAGACACCCGCGCTGGAACTGCGTCGGGTGGTCAAGTCGTTCGGCCCCGTCGTCGCCCTCCGCTCCGGAAGCCTCACGCTCGAGCGCGGCTCGATCCACGCCTTGATCGGCGAGAACGGTGCCGGCAAGTCCACGCTCGTGAAGATCATCGCGGGCCTCTACCACCGCGACGCGGGCGATCTGCTCCTCGACGGAGAGTCCGTGGACTTCTCCAGCACGGCGCAGTCGAAGGCCGCGGGCATCGCCGTGATCTACCAGGAGCCGACCCTCTTCCCCGACTTGTCGGTGACCGAGAACATCTTCATGGGCCGCCAGCCCACCCGCTCGCTCGGCCGCATCGATCGCAAGCTCATGCGGGCTCAGGCGCTCGAGCTGTTCACTCGCCTGGGTGTGCGGCTCGACCCCGATCGCCCCACGCTCGGACTGTCGATCGCAGACCAGCAGATCATCGAGATCGCCAAGGCGATCTCGCTCGACGCCAAGGTGCTCGTCATGGACGAGCCCACCGCGGCACTGAGCGGCGTCGAGGTCGAGCGCCTGTTCGCCGTCGCCCGGAGCCTTCGCGATGAAGGTCGTGCGCTGCTGTTCATCTCGCACCGCTTCGACGAGGTCTTCGACCTGTGCGACACCGTCACGGTCATGCGCGACGGCGCCTACATCGCCACCAGCCCCATCGCCGACACCACGGTCGCCGACCTCGTGCGCCAGATGGTCGGGCGCGACATCGCGACGCTGTTCCCCAAAGAGGATGCCGAGATCGGCGAGCCCGTCCTGGTCGTCGAAGGGCTCACCGAGCCGGGCGTATTCCACGACGTCTCGTTCACGGTGCGGTCGGGCGAGATCGTCGCCCTGGCCGGCCTCGTCGGTGCCGGCCGCAGCGAGATCGCGCGAGCGATCTTCGGCGTCGACCCGTACACCTCGGGCAAGGTGACGATCAACGGCGCCACGGTGCCCAAGCGCAAGCCGGTCGCCGCGATGAAGCTCGGGCTCGCGCTGGTTCCGGAAGATCGCCGCAAGCAGGGGCTCGTGCTCGGCAGCTCGGTCGCCAAGAACACGACGATGGCGATCCGCAGCTCGCTGGCGAAGTTCGGCCTCATCACCGCAGCGGCCGAGAACGCCGCCGCGCGCGTCTGGGACAGCCGCCTCGAGGTGAAGACCGCGTCGCTCGACACGGAGTCCGGCACCCTGAGCGGTGGCAACCAGCAGAAGGTCGTGCTGGCCAAATGGCTCGCCACGAAGCCGACAGTGCTGATCGTCGACGAGCCGACTCGCGGCATCGACGTCGGCACCAAGGCCGAGGTGCACCGCCTGCTCTCGCAGCTCGCCGGCGAGGGGATGGCCATCCTCATGATCTCCTCCGAGCTTCCCGAAGTGCTCGGCATGGCCGACCGGGTCGTCGTGGTCCGCGAGGGCCAGATCACCGCCGAGATCGACCGCGGCGACGCCACCGCCGAGACCGTCATGTTCGCCGCCACCCACAAAGCGGAAGAGATCGCCCGATGACCGCCGTAGTTCCCGTTCAGCCGAAGAGCCGACTGGCCACAGCGGCTTCGTCGCTCGTGCGTGCCCGCGAGACGGGCATCCTGCTCGCCCTGCTGCTCGTCATCCTCGCGGCCACCATCAAGAACCCCAACTTCCTCTTCAGCGCCGACGGCTTCCGCGACCTGCTGCTCACCCCGGCGATCCTCATGCTGGTCGCGGTCGGTCAGGCGATCGTGATCATCACCCGCAACGTCGACCTCTCGGTCGGCTCCGTGCTGGGGCTGTCCGCCTACGCCACCGGCCGGCTGTTCATCGACTTCCCGGGAATCCCGATCATCGTGGTCTTCCTCGTGGGCATGGCGTTCGGTGCCGTCCTCGGCCTCATCAATGGCGCCTTGATCGCGTTCGCCAAGGTGCCGGCGCTCGTGATCACGCTCGGCACGCTGTACGTCTATCGCGGCATCAATGTCGTGTGGACCGGCAGCGATCGCATCAACTCGAGCGACATGCCGGCGGAGTTCCTGGCCCTCGGCACGGGCTCGATCCTGTTCATCCCGATCCTCACGATCATCGCCCTGGTGGTGCTCGTGATCGCCGGCTGGTACATGCGCAATCGCCGAGGCGGCCGCGAGCTGTACGCGATCGGGTCGGATCCCGCGGCAGCCAACCTGTACGGACTGAAGGTCACGCAGCGCGTGCTCGGGGCGTTCATCGTCTGCGGTGCGCTGGCGGGTCTTGCCGGGGTGCTCTACGCCGCGCGTTACGGAACGGTCAACTCGCAGGCGGGCAGCGGATTCGAGCTGCTCGCGGTGGGCGCCGCGGTGATCGGCGGTGTCGCGATCTTCGGCGGCAGCGGCTCGGTCTGGGGCGCCGCCATCGGCGCCTACCTGCTCCTGACGATCAACCGCGCTCTGCCGATCCTCGGGGTGCCCGACTTCTGGCAGCGCGCCGTGGTCGGCGTGCTCATCATCAGCGCGATCGTGCTCGACCGCCTGCTCGCGCTTCGACAAGCCAAGCATCTCGTGGAAGCGAGGGACATCTGATGACCGCTCTTGCCCCGGCATCCGTACCCGTCCCCGTCCGCACGTACAAGGACTATGCGCACCCGCTGTGGCGCCGCGCGCTGCTCACCCGCGAGATGGCGGTCATCGCCGCGCTGATCCTCGTGGTGATCGTCGCCAGCCTCACCGTCGGGCCCTTCTCGAAGCCGATCACGCTCACCTACCTGCTGCTCGACATGGCGCCGATCCTGCTGATCGCGCTGCCGATGACGCTCATCATCATCACCGGCGAGATCGACCTGTCGGTGGCGAGCATCGTGGGTCTTTCCAGCGTCACCGTGGGCGTGCTCCACGCGGGCGGCATGCCGCTCGAGATGGCCGGTCTGATCGCACTCGTCGTCGGCGGCATCGCCGGCGCCCTCAACGGGTTCCTCATCACGGTCGTGGGCCTGCCCTCGCTCGCAGTGACGATCGGCACGCTCGCGCTCTATCGCGGCCTCGCGGTGGGACTCCTCGGCACCAAGGCGGTGACCGAGTTCCCCGAATACTGGAAGGACCTGGTCAAGTCGCGCTTCGTGGGCACACCGTTCCCGGCGGTGACGCTGCTCATCGTCATCCTGGCGGTCGCCTTCGCGGTGCTGCTGCACTTCACCCCCTTCGGCCGCGGCATCTACGCCATCGGGCTCAGCCCCGAGACGGCCCGCTTCTCCGGAGTGCACGTCGAGCGGACCAAGTTCATCCTGTTCATCCTCGCCGGCGTGGTCTCGGCGCTCGCCGGCATCTACTTCACGCTGCGGTTCAGCAGCGCCCGAGGCGACAACGCCACGGGCCTGGAGCTGTCGGTGATCGCGGCAGTGCTGCTCGGCGGCGTCTCCATCTTCGGAGGCAAGGGCGCGCTGCACGGCGTGCTCGCGGGCGTGCTGCTGATCGGCACCATCGCGAGTGCACTCCGGCTCGCCGGCGTCACCTCCGACGTCATCAACATCGTCACCGGCACCCTGCTCATCGCGTCGGTCGTCGGAACCAGCTTCCTGGCATGGCTGCGCGCGCGGCGCAGCAGACCAGGCGGAAGAAAAACGGATGCCCCGGCCATCGCCAAGGACTAGGGCAACCCGAAC
This sequence comes from Microbacterium sp. P5_E9, assembly GCF_054049175.1. Lineage (NCBI taxonomy): Bacteria > Bacillati > Actinomycetota > Actinomycetes > Micrococcales > Microbacteriaceae > Microbacterium > Microbacterium sp. P5_E9. Next base: position 18,999 of record NZ_JBFUMV010000002.1, read on the forward strand.
CACGTCGATGCAGTCACATCGGCACGAACCACAACAACAAGGAGAACGATGATGTTTCTGAAGTCACGCACGGCCAAGCTCGGCGCCATCGCCGTGCTGGCGGCCAGCGTCGCGGTGCTCGCAGGCTGCACCACGACCGCTAGCGACGACGGCGCGAGCGCTGAGGGCGACGCAAGCAACCTGTCCATCACCTTCCTGCCGAAGAACCTGGGCAACGCCTACTTCGACACCGCCGACCAGGGCGGCGCGGACGCGATCGCCGAGTTCGACGGCACGTACGCCGAGGTCGGCCCCGCCACCGGTTCGCCCGACGGGCAGGTCAGCTACATCAACACGCTGACCCAGCAGGGTGTCGGTGCGATCGCCATCTCGGCGAACGACCCGACCGCACTGTGCGACGCGATCGGCGAAGCCCAGGACGCGGGCGTCAAGATCGTGACCTACGACGCCGACACCAGCGCCGACTGCCGCGACATGTTCATCCAGCCGGCTGACGCAGCGGGCATCGCGAAGATCCAGGTCGACCTGATCGCCGAGCAGATCGGCGATGCGGGCAAGGTCGCGATCCTCTCGGCGACAGCCAACGCCACGAACCAGAACGCCTGGATCGAGCTCATGAAGACCGAGCTGGCCGACAACCACCCCGACATCGAGCTCGTCGAGGTCGTCTACGGCGACGACGACGACCAGACGTCGTTCGACAAGACCGCGGCACTGCTGCAGACCTACCCCGACCTCAAGGGCATCATCTCGCCCACGACGGTCGGCATCTCCGCCGCGGCCCGCTACCTGCAGACCTCGGACTTCAAGGGCAAGGTCGCACTGACCGGTCTCGGCACGCCCGACCAGATGCGTGACTACGTCAACGACGGCACCGTCACCGCGTTCGCGCTGTGGAACCCGGGTGACGTGGGCTACCTGGCCTCGTACGCGGCGAAGGCGCTCATCGAGGGCGACATCACCGGCGCCGAGGGCGACGAGTTCGACGGCGGAAAGCTCGGCTCCTACACGATCGGCAAGGACGGCGTCGTGCTCCTCGGCGACCCGTACGTGTTCAACGCCGACAACATCGAGGACTTCCACTTCTAAAGTCGAAGCTTCTCTGACGTCGAATCGACGAACGGCGCCCGGTCTGCATCACGCAGGCCGGGCGTCTTCGCGTTCGCGATGTTTCGCTCGCACTCAGCTCGTCGGAATCCAGACGCGCATGGTCGAGGGTCCCCGGTTCGCCCACGAGTGATACGGAACGAGGGGGATCAGGATGCCGTCGCCCTCGCTCGCCGCATCGGCAGCGCCGTAGGGCCACTCGGCCGCCGGCGCAGTGCGCACCCGGATGCGGGCGCTGACGCGACCGTCGGATTCGTGCAGCGGCGCGGCCGGATCGATGACGACCTGTCCGACGTCGTCGACGCCGAGCGCCGCGAGGTCCGTCGACTCCAGCGCGAGCACCTCGGGGCCGCGCTCGATGGCGACGCATCCGCGCACCGCGTCGATGTGCGCATCCGGCCAGGTCACCCGCGGCGAGACGTGGAGGTCGAGCTCCACGAGATCGCCGGCACGGAACTCCCGGGTGATCTCGCAGACGCCAGGCGCGGCATCCCGATCCTCCACGCCGTCAGCCGTCGTCACGCGCACCCGCGCGCCGCGCGCCCACGCCGGGACGCGCAGCGCGAGGGTCCAGCTGCCGGCGGTGTCGCCCACGATCGACACGCGGATGCCGCCCTCGGCCGGGTAGCCGGTCTCGAGGTCGAACGCGACCGCGCGGCCATCGGCCAGCTTCGTGCGCACCGACGCGGAGGCGTACTGATGCACCTGCACCCCGGTATCGTCTGCCGTCGCGATGTAGGCGGCGAGGCTCGCGAACGTGCGGGCGACGTTCGGCGGGCAGCACGAGACCTCGAACCAGGGGGCGCGCAGCGACGACGACGCGCGCGGCGATGTCTCGTCGGGATCGGCCGGGATGCCGGGCACGCGCTGGTGCAGCGTGTTGGCGTAGTAGAACGACCGCCCGTCGTCGCTCGGCGACGTCGCGACCACGTTGTAGAGCGTGCGCTCGATCAGGTCGGCGTAGCGCGGATCGCCGTCGGCGAGCAGGAGCCGCCAGGCGAACATGATCGAGCCGATGCCGGCACACGTCTCGGAGTAGGCGCGGTCCGGCGGCAGCTCCCAGTCGTCGCCGAAGGCCTCGTCCTGATGGTGGGAGCCCTGGCCGCCGGTCAAGTAGGTGCGACGGGCGATGGTGTGCTCCCATTGCGAGCGCAGGGCCTCCAGCAGCGCCGCGTCGCCGGTGTCGACCGCGACATCGGCCGCACCGGAGGCGAGATAGTTCGCCCGCACGGCGTGGCCGCGGAGCACCCGCGCATCCCGAACCGGGATGTCGTCCTGGAAGTACGACCGGCCGTACTCGATGTCGGCGAGAGTGCCCGCGCCGTGGCGCTCGATGAAGATCCGCGCCTGCTCGAGATAGCGGGGCTCCCCGACGGCACGGGCGAGCTCCGCGAGTCCGACTTCGACCTCGGCGTGCCCGCAGATCGACTCGATGCCACCCTCCCCGAAGACGTCGCACACCAGGTCGGCGGCCCGGCGGGCGATGTCGATGAGCCCGTCGTCCGCGTCCGGCCGAGTGCGACGGCGAGCAACCGCTGCCTGGAAGAGGTGCCCGAGGCAGTACAGCTCGTGTCCCCACTCGAGGTTCGACCAGCGCGGACCCTGGCCGGGTCGCCCGAACATCGTGTCGAGGTACCCGTCGGGCTCCTGCGCCGCCGCGACCCGCGCGACGACGCCCCGGAAGCGCTCCTCCAGGGCGGCATCGCCGGTGCGGCCGATCTCCCACGCGAGCGCCTCGAGGTACTTGTAGATCTCGGAGTCCGAGAACTCACGCCCTCGCCGCCCGTCGGGCAGCGTGCCCGCCGCGGCGAGATCGAAGTTGGCGAGCCATCCCTCGGACTCGAGCCGGCCCCCGATGTGGTCGAGCGTCGCGCTGCCGTTGACCTCCTGGCGGTGGGCCCAGAAACCGCCCGTGATCTGCACCTCGTCGAGGCCGAGAGGCCGCAGTCGGCCGGTGGCCGGCACCACGGGGGTGGCGGGGGTGGTAGTGGAGATCATCGTCATCCCTTGAACGCGCCGGACATGAAACCGCGGACGTAGTGCCGCTGCAGAATGAGGAAGAGCACGATGCACGGCAGGGCGAGGACCACCACGCCGGCCTCGGTGGCGCCGTAATCGATGACCCCCTGCACCTGCACGCGGAGGTTCGCGACCGCGAGAGGGAGCGTCATCTTGTTCGTGTCGGTGATGAGGATCAGCGGCGCCATGAAGTCGTTCCACGCCGCGAGGAATGCGAACAGCCCCACCGTGATCAGGCCAGGCTTGACCGCCGGCAGCAGGACCCGCCAGAGCGCCGCGAACGTAGAGCAGCCGTCGACCATCGCCGCTTCGTCGAGCTCGCGCGGGATCGATTCGAACGAGATGCGCATCATGAACATCGAGAACGGCAGCTGGAACATCGTGAGGACGATCGCGACGCCGACGAGGGAGTTGCTGAGGCCGACGGCGTTGAGGATCACGTAGAGGGGGATCAGCAGCGTCGCATAGGGGACCATCAGGATGGCGAGGGTCGTGAGGAACAGCAGGTTCTTGCCCGGGAACGAGAACCGCGCGAATGCGTAGCCGCCCAGCAGCGACACCGTGAGGGTCAGCACCACCGTCAGCAGCGAGACGAAGAGCGAGTTGGCGAGATACACCCAGATGCCGGCCTGGTAGTTGGCGAGGGCGGCGTAGTTGCCGAAGCCCCAGCCGTCGGTCTGGCTCGTGCCGGCCTTCGGCTGCACCGACGAGACCGTCGTCCAGATCAGCGGGTAGAGGAAGATCACCGGGAGGGCGGTGGTGAACACCCAGTACGGGATGCCGAGCACCAACCGTGCGGCGGGTGACCGGCGGTGCCGGGCCTCGGCGGGGGCGACGCGCAGGACGTCGGTGGGTGTGAGTGCGGTGGATGAAGAGGTCATGGCTTCGGCTCCTGGCTCGCTCAGCTGTCCTCGGGGCGGCGGAACGCGCGCAGTTGGAAGATGTTGATCGCGATGAGGGCGAGCAGGACGATGACCGACAGTGCCGCGGCGATGCCGAGGTTGTTCTGACCCTGGAACGCCACGTTGTAGATGAGCTGCACGATGGTCATCGTGCTGTTGTCGGGGCCGCCCTTCGTGAGGATGTAGAACTGCTCGAACGCGAGCAGCGACCCGGTGACGCAGAGCACGATGGTCAGGGCGAACGTGGGCCGCAGCAGCGGAAGGGTGATGTCGCGGAACGTCTGCCAGCGCGAGGCGCCGTCGATGCGGGCGGCTTCGTAGACATCGTCGGGAATGCCTTGAAGGCCGACGAGCATCAGCAGCATGTAGAAGCCCGCATACCTCCAGACGACGAGGAACACGGTCGACCACAGCGCACCCTCGGGCGTGCCGAGGAACGTGAAGCCCCACTTCTGCATGAGGTCGGCGAAGGGTCCCGCGTACGGGGAGTAGAGCACATAGAAGAGGAGGGATGCCGAGGCAAGACCCAGTGCGCTCGGCACGAGGAACGACGTCCGCAGGAAGGACTTCCAGCGCGTCGACTCCTGCACGAGCATCGCGAGCCCGAGGCCGAGACCGACGAGCAGGATCGTCGTGATCACCGTGTACTTGAGCGTGAACCCGATCGAGTCCCAGAAGAGCCGGTGCTGCACGGCATCCGTGTAGTTCTCGGGGAAATTCGGTCCTTGGTAACCGGCCATGAGCGGCCAGTCCGACGCCGACATCTGCAGCACCAGGGCGAGGGGCACGAGGAAGACCAGGATGACGAAGATCGCGGTGGGAGCCGCATAGCCCCAGCCGCGCAGGGCCTCGTTGCGTGCGCGACGGGAGGGTCTGCGGCGCGTCGCCCGCGCGGGGAGTGTGTCGGCGACCATGTGTGAATTCCTTCGAGTCGGGGGAGGCGAGGAGAGGGGGGCGGCGGGCTGCCGCCCCCCTCTCGAACTCACTGCTTGAGGATCGCGGTGATCTCCTCGTTGTCGGCGTCGACCGTGTCGGTGCCATCCAGCACCGCGTTGCGTACGAGCGTCAGCCACGGGCTGCCGGGTGCGTTGAACGCCTGCTGGAAGTTCAGCGCCACCGGGGTGTCGCCGTTGGCCGCGACCTCGTTGATCGTGACCAGCCGCGGGTCCTTGTCGGAGTACTTGTTGCTCGAGAGGTCTGCGCGCGACACGACGTCGTTGTTCTTGGCGAGCACCTCGACCTGGGCATCCTCGGACATCATCCAGCTGAGGAAGTTCCAGGCCTGCGCAGCCTTCTTGGAGTCCTTCGAGACGCCGATGCCGTCGCCACCGACGAAGGTCGACGCGCCGCCCTCAGGTCCGGGGATGCCGGCCACGCCGACGTCGAACGGTGTCGACGACAGCAGGGTCGCGGGGTAGAACATGAGACCGACGTTGCCCTCGGTGAACCCGGCGGTCCAGGTGGGGCCGGCTTCGTCCTGCGAGCTCGGCAGCACCGCGCCGGACTCCCACAGGTCGTTCCACGTCGAGTAGACCTCCTTGGCGGTGTCGCTGGCGAGGAGCGACTCGGTTCCGTCGTCGCTCAGCACCTCTTCGCCATCGGCCCACACGCTCGGGAACCAGGTGAAGACGAGGCAGCCGCCGCAGTTGAGGCCGGTCGCGGTGCCGTAGACACCGTCCTTGCCGAGAGCCTGGATCGCCTTCGCGTCCTCGGCGAACTCGGCGAGGTTGGCCGGGGCCTTCTCGGGGTCGAGCCCCGCCTCGGTGAAGAGGTCCTTGTTCCAGAACAGCATCGAGAGGTCGAGCACGAACGGCAGCACGTGCTCCTTGCCGTCGACGGTGCCGGCCGACAGGTGGCCCGGGTTGATCTCGTCCTTGAACGGGAGGCCTTCGATCTGCGCCGAGATGTCCTGGAACAGCCCCTGCTGTACCCAGTTGGGCACGTAGACGATGTCGGCGGCGAACAGATCGGGGAGGCCGTCGGAGCCGGCGGCGGCGCCGACCTTGGCGACGTAGTCGTCGTTGGGGACGACCGTGAGCTCGACCTGGTTCTCATGGCTCGCGTTGTAGGCGTCGACGAGGAGGTTCGCCTGCTTCTCGAGGGGCGCGCGGGTCCACAGGGTCAGCGTCGAGCCGTCGTCGGTGCCGTCCGGGCCGATCGACTCGGCGGGTGCGGGTGTGTTGTCGCTGCCCGAGCAGGCGGCGAGCCCACCCATGAGGGCTGCGGTGGCGACGATCGCCGTGAGCGTCCGCAGGGGCGCCCGCCGGCGGCGGTGGTTGGTCATGCTGTCTCCTCTTGCTCGTCATCGAGCGGATGCGGCCGGTTGTGCCGGGTGCGCGCCGCTATGCATGGATTTGGAATCTCGAAACGTACCGAAATCCCTTTCGGTACGTTATCTTCAGTTTCGAAGCACCGTCAAGGCGTTGAACCGATAACGTTTTTGTAACGAGGGGGGTGGCATGACGTCGAGTGAAAGCGGACGAACGACGACGCTCAGCGATGTCGCGCGCCGGGCGGGGGTGTCGATCGCCACGGCATCGAAGGCGCTGAACGGACGGGGCGACGTCGCGCCGGCGACTCGAGCGCGGGTTGCCGAGGCGGCCGAGGCGCTCTCGTTCACGCCGAACGCCATGGCCCGCGGGCTGCTGGCGGGGCGCACCGGAACGGTCGGGCTGCTCACGAGCGACCTCGAGGGCCGCTTCATGCTCCCGATCCTGATGGGTGCAGAAGACGCCTTCGGCGCAGGAAAGGTGAATGTCTTCCTCTGCGACGCGCGGGGCGACGCCATTCGGGAACAGCATCATCTGAAGGCGCTGCTGAGCCGACGCGTGGACGGCATCATCGTCGTCGGTCGGCAGACCGACCCGCGTCCGTCGCTCGGGCAGGACCTGCCCGTTCCCGTGGTCTACGCCTACGCGCCCTCAGACGATCCGCGCGACCTCTCACTCACTCCGGACAACTATGCCGGAGGCCGGCTCGCGATCGAGCACCTGATCGCATGCGGCCGCACGCGGATCGCGCACATCAGCGGAGATCCCGAGTATGCGGCGGCGCAGGATCGCCTGGCCGGTGCCCGGGCCGCGCTCGACGCCGCCGGGCTGCCCCTCATCGGCGAGCCGATGTTCTCGGTGTGGTCCGAGCACTGGGGGAGGGATGCCGCGGCCATGCTGCTGGAGCGCCATCCCGACGTCGACGCCATCTTCTGCGGCTCGGACCAGCTCGCCCGCGGTGTGCTCGACACGGCGCGCGACCTCGGGCGGCGCGTGCCGGATGACCTGGCGGTGATCGGCTACGACAACTGGGAAGTGCTCACCACGAACGCTCGGCCCGAGCTGACGAGCATCGATGCGAACCTGCAGCAGCTCGGCCGACAGGCCGCGCAGCGGGTGTTCGATGCGATCGACGGCGTCGACATCGGCGAGGGCACGCATCACCTGCCGGTGCGGCTCGTGATTCGGGGTTCCACCATCGCGCGGCGCTGAGGCGCGCGGCGGCACCGCATCGGTCCGGTCGGGCGCCTACGCTGACCGGCGGACCACGAGTGAGAAATCGGTGAACAGCTCGCTCGGAGCGCTGTCGCGGCCCTCGACCCGGGCGGCGAGCAGGTCGACGGCGAGCTTGGCGACCTGATCGGTTCCCGGCTCGACGGTGGTCAGGGCGGGCACGGAGAACTCCGCCATGGGAACGTTGTCGAAACCGACGACGGCGACGTCGCCGGGTGCGCTGAGTCCGCGCGCTCCCAGGGCGTGCAGCGCTCCGAACGCCAGGGTGTCGTTGAAGCAGAACACCGCGTCGGGTGGTTCCTCGAGGGTCAGAAGCTGCCTCATTCCGGCTGAACCGTCGCGCAGGTGCCACTCCTGGGCGACGATCACGTACTCGTCGCGGACGGGAAGGCCCCGGGCGGTGTGCGCTTCGCGATAGCCGTCGAGGCGCAGCGATGCTGCGCTCACGGTACTGACGTGCGGGTTCGATCCGATCGCGGCGACGCGGCGGTAGCCGCGATCCAGCAGATAGCCGGTGGCCATGGCGGCAGCCTCGGTATTGGCCATCGCGACGTGGTCGACCGGAGCGTGGAAGATGCGATCGCCGAGGATGACGAGTCGGTCGTTGCCGGTCAGATGACGCTCGTCACCCGGGCCGAGGGCGTGCGGCTGGAAGATGAGTCCGTCCGAGTGCTGCCTGCGTGCGCCCGAGAGGATCGCCAGCTCGGTCTCGCGACGCGCACCGGTCTGCTCGATGACGACCGCCCAGTCGTGCCGCTCGGCTTCGGCCATGATCCGGCTGGCGAGATGGCTGAAGTAGTCGATGCCGAGATCGGGGATCGCGAGGGTGATGCTGCCGGTGCGCCCGGTCCGCAGACTCCGCGCTGAAGTGTTCATGCGGTAGCCGAGCTCGTCGACGGCGCGCAGGACTCGATCACGAGTCTCCGGCCGCACGGCCGAACTTCCCGAGAGCACGTTCGAGACCGTACGGGCGGTGACGCCGGCACGCGCGCCGACGTCGGCCATCGTCACGTTCGCCAGTCTCGTCACCTCGGCTATCCCTCGTCCGGAGCGCAGGTGATCCGGACCACGGCCCATGATAGGGGCGGCAGCTCGGCCCGCACCCGTCCGTCATCGAGCACGACGGCCAGTGGCCGTGGTGCCACCCGTTCGGGTTCCGCGAACGAGTTCGTCGCATATGGATCGGGATCCCAGAGCAGGGCAGAGGATGCCACGGCCTCCGGTGAGAGATCGCGCAGGTCGACTTCGACCACGGCCCGGCGTTCGATCGATCGATTCGTCATCAGGATGTGGACGGCGCTCCCGCTCGGGTCGACTGTCACCGTTACCACCGTGTCGGCGTCGGGGCCCCCGCTCGCGCTCGTCGCCAGCACGGTGTGGCCGGCGCACTGCGCGGCAGCGGCGAAAGGGTAGAAGGTGGTCTGGCGCCAGGCGGGCGCTCCGGGTTCGGCCCGGATCGGCCCGATGACGTTCACCAGCTGGGCCATCGCCGCGATTGCGACGGTGTCGCAATGCGCGAGGATGCTCTGCAGCAGAGTCCCGACCACGACAGCGTCCGCGACGGTGTAATCCTGCTCGAGGAGCCGAGGGGCGCGCTCGAAGGCGAGGTGCGGCTTGAGGTCATCGTGCGCCCGGAAGTTCCAGACGTTCCATTCGTCGAGGCTGATCCTGACCGCACGGGCGTCGGGTCGCGTCGACCTGACGCGCTGGATCACGGCATCCACATCCTCCAGGAAGCGGTCGAGGGTACGTGCCGATCTCAGAAAGGCGCGAAGGTCTCCGTCGTCGAAGAAGTAGATGTGGCACGAGAGGTAGTCGACGAGTCCGATCGTGCGCTCGAGCACGGTCTGCTCCCACTCGCCGAAGGTCGGCATCTCGGCGTTCGAGCTGCCCACCGCCACGAGCTCGAGTGCATCGTCGAACATCCGCATCGCGGTTGCCGCCACGGCGGCCAGCTCGGCGTACCCGGAGGCCGTACGGTGACCCAGCTGCCAGGGTCCGTCGAGCTCATTACCCAGGCACCACAGTCGTACGTCGTGCGGCTCGGGGGAGCCGTTGCACACGCGCTCGTCTGAGAGCGTCGTGCCATCGGGATGGTTCGAGTACTCCAGCAGCCGCAGCGCCGATGAGACGTCGCCAAGGCCGAGGTTGATCGCGAGCATGGGCTCCACTCCGGCGCTGCGACACCATCCGACGAATTCGTCGATGCCGAACTCGTTGGTCTCGATGGACTTCCATGCGAGATCGAGCCGGCGCGGTCGCTCGGCGCGCGCTCCGACGCCATCGCGCCAGTCGTACCCCGACACGAAGTTGCCGCCGGGGTAGCGCACGACCGTCACACCGAGCTCGCGGACGAGGTCGAGGACGTCGCCTCGGAATCCCTCGGGTGTTGCGGACGGATGCGACGGCTCATAGATCCCGCCGTACACCCCACGTCCGAGATGTTCGACGAACGAGCCGAACAGGCGGTCACCAGCCGTGCCGACGGCCGGGCCGACCGAGATCGCGACGCGGTCTGACGGGCCGAGATCGGATGTCGGACGCAGGTTGCGCACGAGAAGGTCTCCTCTTGCTATTTGGGTATCCCGTATTTCATCGGTGAAACAACCCGACGGTAAGCGGGAGACCAGACGCGTGTCAAGCACTTGGTCCCCGTGCATCCAATTCCCGTATATCCCTTGACGAAATGGTTTTCGCTCGACACAATGCCCAGTGGGAATCCTCACTCATCACAATTTCATCGATGAAATGATTCTTCTCCCTTCCATCACGAGAGGCGTATCGCAATGAAGCACAATCGTCCACGTCTGGCAGCTGCACTCGCAGTGCTGGCCATGGGAACGGCGCTCGCCCTAAGCGGCTGCTCCGGCAGCTCGGGCGACACCGCGAGTTCCGACGCACCCGTCACCCTGACGGTCTGGCATTACTACAACACCGATGGGCAGGTCGCGACGCTCAAAGAGCTGGGCGACTCGTTCACGAAGACCCACCCGAACGTGACGGTCGAATTCCAATACGTTCCCGTCGACCAGATGACCACCAAGGCGGTCACCGCTGCAGGCGCCAAGACCGGACCCGACGTGCTGGTGTTCGGCGCGTCCGGAACCTACGACCTCTCCCAGGCCGGCGCGATCGAGCCCATGGACTGGTTCAAGGACTTCAAAGACGCCGGCCAATTCCCCGAGGGCGCGTTGCAGAACGTCGACGGCACCCTCTACGGGGTGCAGGGCTTCGTCAACCTGCTCGGACTCTGGTACAACCAGGACATGCTGACCGAGCTGGGGATCCCTGCACCGCCGACGACCACCGATGAGCTCGAGGCCGACATGGCCAAGGCGGTCGCGGCCGGCAAGCAGGGCATCACGCTCACCGGAAAGCCGGGGCTCGAGAGTCAGTGGCAGGGCTTCCCATGGTTCACATCGGCGGGATTCAGCTACGGCGATGCGCAGGCTGAGCCGATGGCCGCGACCTACCAGATGCTCCAGGACTGGGTCGGAGCCGGCTATCTGTCGAAGGAGGCCACGACCTGGGACCAGACGATCCCGTTCCAGCAGTTCGCGTCTGGTGCCTCGTTGTTCGCCGTTAACGGCAACTGGCAGATCACCGCGGCGAAGGAGGCCACCTTCGAGTACGGCGTCGCGCCGCTCCCGCTCTCGAGCGACGGCGGAGTCCTCCTCGGCGGCGAGGTGCAGAACGTCGGCGCGTTCTCGGAGAACCAGGAGCTGGCTCAGGAGTTCCTCGAGCAGACCTTCTTCTCGACGGATGGCGAGCTGGCCCTGCTGAAGGGATTCGGCGCGATCCCGACTCGCAGTGATGCGGCATCCGCATCCGAGATATCGAGCGACCCGATCCTCAGCGTCTTCGCTGACATCGTGCAAGGCCAGGGCCGGCCTTCGCCGAGCCCGCAGGTGCCCTCGAAGAACGTCAACGACGTCGAGACGATCGTCGGCGACTACTGGAGCAAGGCCATCGCCTCCGAAGGCACCCCTGATGGGCTCGCCGACGAACTCATGACGCAGCTGGTCCCGCTGCTGAAGGGCTAGTCGCGTTCATGGCAGGGACAGGCTCGGCCACCACAGGCATGATCGCCCCTCGCCAGCGCGTTCGCGGGCCGTCCCCGTCGGAGTCGAATCCGGCGGGGACTGCCCCGCGCCGTCGAGGCTCGATCCAGCGCGACCACCGCCTCGCCCTCGCGCTTCCGGCGGCGGCGCTGATTGCCGCGCTCGCGGTCTGGCCGCTGATCCAGCTGATCCGCATGTCATTCCACGAGGTGACGGGCGCGACACTCAACCGCGACTGGGTCTTCGCGGGGTTCGACAACTTCACCGCGCTGTTCGCCAATCCCGACTTCGCGAAGGTCGTCGGGAACACGCTCATCTTCGTCGTGGTCGTCACGGCGATCGGCATGGTCGGTGGCTTCGCGGTCGCGGTGGCGGTGTGGTCGGGAACGCCGGGTGGGTCGTTCCTGCTCGGGATGATGGTCTTCGTCTGGGCCCTGCCACCGGTGATCAACGGGTCGATCTGGAAATTCCTGCTCGGTGACCACGGGCTGGTGAACTCCGCGCTGCGCGCCGCCGGCTTCGGACCTCAGGGCATCGGGTTCCTCTACGACACGCACTTCGCACTGTGGTCTGTGGCGCTCGTCAATGCGTGGGCCGTGATCCCCTTCAACGCGCTCATCTTCCGCGCCGCGCTGCTGAGCATCGATGACTCGGTGCTCGAGGCGGCCGAAGTCGACGCAGCGCGGCCACGCCACCGGGTGCGCTACCTCTTCCTGCCGCACGCGCGCCCGGCAGCCGCGGTGCTCACGGTGCTCACGATCGTGTACGCGTTCCGCAGCTTCGACTTCATCTATGTGATGACCGCCGGGGGGCCAGGCACCTCGTCCACCACGCTGCCCTACCTCGCGTACGTGCAGGCCTTCCAGAGGCTGGATTACGGCGCGGGCGCGGCTACGGCGCTGCTGGCACTTCTCGTGGTGATCGCGCTGGCGCTCGTCTACGCGCGGGATGTGCGCCGCAGCGAGGAGGCATCGTGACCGGGTCGCCGCGCCGTCGACGGGAGCCACTCGCGTTCGCCTTCCGGCTGTTCCTTTACGTCGTCTACGGGCTGCCGCTGCTGTGGATCGTGCTCACGTCGCTCAAGAGCCAGGGTGAGGTGCTCTCCTCGCAGTCGTCGCTCGTGTTCACCCCGACACTCGACGCCTATGCGTCCGCGCTCGCCGACCCGCAGCTGGGAGCCTCGATGCGCCAGTCCGCGATCATCGCCGTCGGCACGACGATCATGTGTCTCGTCTTCGCGATCCCGGCCGCCTACGCACTGGCGCGGATCAGGAGTCGTGTCGTCGTGCCCGCGCTCGCGCTCTTGGTCATCCTCCAGATGATCCCGCAGACGGCGAATCTGATCCCGCTGTTCTGGGTGCTCGCCCAGTGGGGACTGCTCGACACGAACCTCGGGCTGATCCTCGCCGACGCCGCACTCTTCCTCCCGTGGGCGGTGCTGCTGCTGCGGCCTTTCTTCTCGGGCATCCCGATCGCGATCGAAGAGGCGGGCCGAATCGATGGGGCGCGGACGCTGAGGGCGTTTTTCTCCCTCGCGCTCCCACTGGCGCGCAACGGCATCCTCACCGTCAGCGCGATCATCTTCCTCGTCTCATGGGGTGAGTTCCTGTACGGCATCACGTTCATGCTGTCTCCGGACAAGTACCCGATGAGCGCCCTCATCGCCCAGCAGGCAGGCGCCTTCGGTATCGACTGGCCGGGCATGATGGCATTCGCGGTGGTGTCGGCGGTGCCGGTGTTCATCGTTTACGTGTTCAGCTACCGCCTGCTGCGCACCGGGTTGACCCTGGGGGCCGTGAAGTAGGACCCGGCCCTCCGTCAGCGGGTCGGGCGGGGGAGCTGCCACCACTTGCGAGGCTGCGCGACGCCTTCCTCGGGATTCGACTCGACCCCCTGCCTGGCCGCGCGCCGCGCGTGCCAGGCGCGCACCTCGTCGTCGACCTCGCGCGTGGGCGTGATCACCGGTGGACCGCCGAGCAGCTGCCGGCGTGCCTCGATGACCCGCAGATTGAAGTCCTCGACGACCTCGCGCACCTCGGTTTCGTGCCTCAGCTCGTCGAGCCGGTCGGCCAGCTGTGCGCTCTCGACCCTCAGCGACAGAGCGGGCGGACCGAGCCCGGTCAGCTGCTCGCTCTCGATCTTGCGTCGGATCCACCAGTCCGGATCATGGCTCTCGCCGAGGCCCGGGATCGGCTTGCCCGCGCCGGGCAGGTTGTCGAACTCGCCACGACGTATGGCCTGCTGAATCGCGACCTCGACGTACGCGGCCCGCTCCGCCGCGCTGCTCGCCCGGTCCCGACGGCTGGGTGGTGCGGTGAGCTCCGGTGCGAAGCCAGAGTCGTCGGGTGCGTCAGCCGCGTCGTCGCTCTGGGCCGCGGCATCCTTCTCGCTCTGCTCGAGCTTGTCGATCTGATACCGCGCCGCGGCGACGCGAGGGTCGTCGGTCATCGTGCTCCTCCTGGGGGCGAAGGTGCCTCCAGCCTAGAGCCGAGGCCTCAGACGTGGTCACGCCAGGAGTGCTTCGGCGCGAAGCCGAGGAGGCGCCGGGCCTTGTGGATCGACAGCAGCGTGTCGTTGTCGCCGAACTCGCCGCGCAGCGGCACACCGGGGAACACCTCGGCGATGAGCTCGCTGTTCGGCCGCGACATCACCGTGTCGGCGGCCGCGATGATGAACCGATCGAACCCCGGTGGGGCGACCTCGAGGGCCCGCTCGATGGCCTGCGCGCCGTCGCGGGCGTCGATGTAGCCCCACAGGTTCCACTTGCGCAGCCGTGCATCCGCGTCGAACGAGGGGAACTCGGCGTAGTCCGCCGGCACCATCACATTCGAGAACCGCAGCGCCGTGATCGAGAGGTCCGGATGCCAGCGCACGAGCTCGGTCGCGAGCTGCTCCTCGAGCACCTTCACGATCGAATACACGCTCTCCGGACGCGCGGGATACTCCTCGTCGACCGGGATGTACGGCGGCGGCACGTCGAACGGCAGCCCCAGCACCGTCTCGCTGGACGCATAGACGATACGACGGATGCCGAGGCGCGCGGCTGCCCAGAACACGTTGAACGTGCTCGGCATGTTGTTGTGGAACGTCGCGACATCGGAGCGGATGCCGGGGGCCGGGATCGCCGCGAGGTGCACGACGGCATCGAACGGCGTGGTGCGGTCGACGCCGCCGAGCGCGTCGACGACCTGGCCGTAGTCGGTGAGGTCGACCTGCACGAAGTTCTGGCCTCGCGGGCCCACGACATCCATCCCGATGACGGTGTGGCCCGCGGCGCGGAGTTCATCCGCGACGACCGAGCCGAGCTTTCCGGTGGAGCCGGTGACAGCGATGCGCATGAACCCAGCCTGTCACGGTGGCGATCAGCTCGGGGCGGCTCGCGTCGACTGCCGGACGATCAGGTGGGTCGGCAGCGGCGTGTCCTCGGTCGCCGTCTCGGGCTCCTCGACCGCGATCAGCACCTTCTGCATGATCAGCTCGCCGAGCGCCGCGAAGTCCTGGCGCACAGTGGTCAGCGCGGGGTAGAGGTAGCCGGCTTCCGGCACGTCGTCGAAGCCGACGACGCTGACGTCTTCTGGGACGCGGATGCCGCGTTCCCGCAGCGCCGACAGCAGTCCGATGGACATGTGGTCGTTGCCGACGAAGATCGCCGAGCCCGGCTCGACATCGAGGGCCGACCCGAGCCGATAGCCGCTCGCCGCCGACCAGTCGCCGTGCTGCGGCTCGACGACCTCGAGCCGGTGTGCGGCGAGCTCGTCGCGCCAGCCGCGCACCCGCTCGGTCGCGTCCGAGGCGCGTGGGGGCCCGGCGAGATGCAGAATCCGCTGATGCCCGAGCTCGGCGAGGTGACGCACTGCCGACCGGGCGCCCCGGTACTGGTCGATCGATACCAGGAGGGGGCTGCGGCGCGCGGTGGACGCGGCCGCGACGAGAGGGATGCTGAGGTCGAGGGCACGCACCGCCTCGAGCACCTCCGTGTCGACGACGACCAGGACGATCGCGTCCACGCGCTGCCGCAGCAGCCCCTCGACCACCGCGCGGATGCCGGCCGCATCGGCATCGAGCGAGCTCACCGTCTCGACGCTGTAGCGGGCGACCCGCGCGGCGAAGTTGAAGTGCATGGCGATCGATGTCGGGCCGTAGTCCGAGACCCCCGGAGTGACGAGCCCGATCGTGCGCGTGCGCCGGGTGACCAGGGCCCGCGCCGCGGGTGACGGGCTGTAGTGCAGCTGGGCGATCGCCTGCTCGACCCGTGCGCGCGTCGCGGGGCGGACGTTCGGCAGGTCGTTGAGCACGCGCGAGACCGTCTGATGCGACACGCCGGCCAGCCGTGCGACATCGAAGATGTTCGCGGCGCGCGAGCCCTTGTCGTCGCTCACGATCGACCCTCGATATCGTCGGCGCCTGCCGAAGCGTCGGCCGCTCCCGAGGGGGCGGCGTCGTCGCGGTCCGCCGACCCCACGGCCTCACTTTCGTCCTCGTCCGGCCGCGCCACCATCGCCATGAGCGAATCGACGGTCAGCCCCTCGGAGGGGAGGGTCTCGATGATCCGCCCTCCGCGGAGGATCGCCACCCGGTGCCCGACCCGCAGCACCTCTTCGAGCTCGGCCGAGATGAACACGACCGACAGGCCGTTGTCGGCGAGCTCGCCGACGAGGTTCTGGATCTCGACCTTCGCTCCGACATCGATCCCGCGGGTGGGCTCGTCGAGCACGAGCACGCGCGGTGACAGGGCGAGCATGCGCGCGAGCAGCACCTTCTGCTGGTTGCCGCCCGAGAGAGTGCCTGCGGGCTTGTCCATATCCGCCGGTCGGATGTCGAGGGCCTCGATCCAGCTCGCGGCGAGTTCGCGCTGACGAGAGGAACGGATGCGCCGGAGGATGCCGCGCTGGGCCTGCAGCGCGAGCGTGATGTTCTCGCGCACGCTGAGTTCGCTGATGATCCCCTCGGTGCGGCGGTTCTCGGACGAGTAGACGACCCCGAACGAGATCGCGCGGCGCACACCGCCGAGCCCCGCGTCCTGTCCGGTGATGCGGATGATCCCGGCATCCAGCCGATCGATACCCGTGAGCGCGCGGGCGAGTTCGGTGCGCCCGGAGCCGAGCAGCCCGGCCACGCCGAGCACTTCGCCTTCGGCGAGATCGACGTCGGCGCCGGTGATTCCGGTGCCGACGGTCACGTCGCGCCCGCTGAGGTACGGCGTCGCGGCGTCGAGTGGTTCGTCGACGCTCGGACGAGTCCGCAGGTCTTGGACGCTGCGGCCGAGCATCTTCTCGACGAGGTCGATCCGCAGCAGCTCCTTCGTGAGGTACTCGCCGACGAGCTTGCCGTTGCGCAGCACCGTCACCCGATCGCAGATCTCGTACACCTGGTCGAGGAAGTGCGAGACGAACAGAATCGCGACACCGCGCTGCTTGAGCTCGCGGATGACCCGGAACAGTTCGGCCACCTCATCGAGGTCGAGGCTCGAGGTCGGCTCGTCGAGGACGAGCACCTTGACGTCGACCGAGATCGCCCGCGCGATCGCGACCAGCTGCTGGATGGCGAGGGAGTGCGTGCTCAGGATCGACGCCGGGTCGATGTCGATTCCCAGATCGGTGAGCACCGCTTTCGCCTCGGCGCGCATCCGCCGCCAGTCGATGATGCCGAATCGGCGGGGCTCTCGGCCGAGCGCGATGTTCTCCGCGACGGAGACATTGGGCAGCAGGTCGATCTCCTGGTAGACCGTGCTGATGCCCGCGCGCTGCGCATCGTGCGGTGTCGGAAAGCGCACGACCGCGCCGTCGAGCCGCAGTTCCCCCTCGGTCAGCGCGAGCGCACCGGTGATCGCCTTGATGAGTGTCGACTTGCCCGCGCCGTTCTCGCCCATGAGCGAGTGCACCTCGCCGGGGAACATGCGGAAGTCGACGCCGTCGATCGCGGCATCCGCTCCATAGCGCACGGTCGCCCCGGTGAGCTCGAGGAGCGGGGCGGCGGCGTCCATCACGCCATTATGGTGCGATGCCGGCGCGCCGCCGCGCTCCCCGAGCGGACCATCTCAGCGGCGTCGATCCGAACGCGCGACGATCGCGCGCTGCACGACGATGAACACCAGCAGCAGGATGCCGATGATGATGCGCGTCCAGGACTGCTCGGCGCCCATGAAGGAGATCACGGTCTGGATCCCGCCGTAGACGAGGACGCCCACCATCGACCCCAGCACGTACCCTCGACCGCCGCTGAGCAGCGTGCCGCCGATGACCACGGCCGCGATCGCATCCAGCTCGGTGCCGACGCCGTACAGCGGGTAGCCCGCGCCGGAGTAGGCGGTGAGGGCGAGGCCGGCGAGGGCCGCGCAGACCCCGCTGATGACGTAGGCGACGACCTTCGTGCGGGCGACGTTGAGGCCCATCAGCCGCGCGGACTGCTCGTTGCCGCCGATCGCGTAGATCGTCCGTCCGAAGCGGGTCCATTGCAGCACGATCGCGGCGACGGCGACGACCAGGAGCGCCAGGACGCCGGTCGGCGAGATGTACCAGTCGCCGAGCCGGAACCGCGTGCTGCCCAGCCAGAGGACCACCGGGTCCACAACCTTGATCGACTCGAGGCTGACCACGAACGCGAGACCGCGGGCGAGGAACAGGCCGGCCAGCGACGCGATGAACGGCTGCACCTCGAAGTACTGGACGAGCACACCGACCATCAGCCCGATCGCGGCTCCGCCGAGGAGCATCACCGGGATCGTGACGATCGCGGGGAAGCCTTCGGACAGCAGCTTCGCGCACAGGATGCCGGTGAATGCCATCACGGAGCCGACCGACAGATCGATGCCGCCGGTCAGGATCACGAACGTCATGCCGACGGCCAGGATCAGCAGGTACGCGTTGTCGAGCAGGAGCGACGAGATGTTGCGAGGCGTGATGAAGTTGCCGAAGTAGAGCTGTGCTCCGACGAACAGCAGGATCAGGATGGCGAGGGCCGCGAAGGTCGGCATGAGCGACGCGTGGCGGTTCAGGAAGGTGCCCCAGCGTGACGACAGGCTCTGCTCGTCGCTGGGTCGGGTCTGCACTGTCGCGGTCATGACGCCGCCTCCGTCCTGCTCGGCGTGCCGGCCGTTCGCATCGATTGAATGAGGTCGCGCGCGACACGGTGCACCCGCGGCGACTGGACGAGGACGACGATGATGACGACCGCGGCGAAGACCACCGGCGCCTGCGCCGAGGGCACGCCGAGGAACAGGATCGTCGAGCGGAGCGTCTGGATTGTGAAGACACCGACGACGGTGCCCGCGATCGTGAACTTGCCGCCGGTCAGCGAGGTGCCGCCGAGCACGACGGCGAGGATCGCGTAGAGCTCGATGTAGAGGCCGGTGGCATTGGCGTCGGCCGCCATGATGTTGGAGCTGTACAGGATGCCGGCCATGCCGGCCAGCAGCCCGCTCGCGACATAGGCCCCGAAGACGATGCCTCGGGAGCGCACCCCCGCGAGCCGGCTGGCTTCTGGGTTGATGCCGACAGCCTCGGTCAGCACGCCCAGCGCGGTGCGCCGCTCGAGCAGCGCGATCACCAGGATCGCGGCGACCGAGATGAACAGCGCGAAGGGGAGCCCGACGACATAGCCGGTCGCGATGAACTTGTAGGGCGCGCTGGTGACGGTGGTGATGAAGCCCTCGGTGATCAGCAGCGCCACGCCACGGCCGGCCAACATCAGCACGAGGGTCGCGATGATGGGCTGGATGCCGAGCACGGCGACCAGGAACCCGTTCCACACGCCCAGGACGAGCGAGACGAGGAGGCCGACCAGGAGCGCGACCGCCACGGTGCCGAGCGCCTCGGGCGAGCCCGACGTGTCGATGATGGTCAGTGCGACTGCGCCGGAAACCGCCATGATGGCGCCGACCGAGAGGTCGATGCCGCGCGTCGCGATGACGATGGTCATGCCGAGGGCGACGAGCATGAGCGGTGCGCTGTTGCGCAGGATGTCGATCAGGGCCCCGTAGAGCTCTCCGTCGCGCACCGTGATCGAGATGAACTGCGGACGGACGATCGCGTTCAGCGCGATGAGCGCGAGCAGGGCGACGATGGGCCAGAACAGCCGATGTGTCACGAGTTTCTTCACGCTGCGCTCCCTTCGCCGGCGTTGGCGATGTAGTCGATGAGGCCGTCCAGATCCACGTCGTCCGAGGACAGTTCGCCGATCTGACGGCGGTCGCGCATCACGATGACGCGCTGGGCGAGCCGGAGGACTTCCTCGAGCTCGGAGGAGATGAAGATCACGGCGAGGCCCTTGTCGGACAGCTCGGCGACCTTGCGCTGGATGTCGGCCTTCGCGCCCACGTCGATGCCGCGGGTCGGCTCGTCGAGCACGATGAGCTCGGGCGCGGTCGCGAGCCAGCGGGCCAGCAGCACCTTCTGCTGATTGCCGCCGGAGAGATTCCCGGCGCGCAGGTTCGGGTCGGCCGGCCGCACGTCCAGGGCCTTGATGTACTCCGACACGATGGCGTCCTGCTCGGTGCGGCGGATGCGTCGCATCCATCCGCGACGGGCCTGGATGCCGAGCACGATGTTCTGCGCGACCGTGAGGTCGCCGATCACGCCTTCACCCCGCCGGTCCTCGGACGAGAACACCATCTTCTTGTCGATCGCGCTGCGCGGGGAGGTCATCCTCACCGGATGGCCGTTGATCTCGATCTGGCCGGAGTCCGCGCGGTCGGCGCCGTAGAGGAGGCGCACGAGTTCGGTGCGTCCGGATCCAAGCAGACCGGCGATGCCGACCACCTCGCCCTCGTAGACGTCGATGTCGGCAGGCTCGAGCACGCCGCGACGGCCGACGCCGGTGGCCCGCAGCACCGGGGTGCCGGTGCGGTCGATCTCGCGGGCGGCCATCGACGAGATCGCAGCGAGCTCATCGAGCTCGCGGCCGATCATCTTGGTGACGAGCGTCTCGCGGGGGAGGTCTGCGGCGGCGTACTCGCCGACGAGCTGGCCGTTGCGCAGGATCGTGATGCGGTCGGAGACCTCGTAGATCTGATCGAGGAAGTGGCTGACGAAGAGAATCGCCACGCCACGGTCGCGGAGGTCGCGCATGACGCTGAAGAGCTGCTCGACCTCGCCGCGGTCCAGGCTCGAGGTGGGCTCGTCGAGGATGAGCACCTTCGCGTCGAGCACCATGGCGCGGCTGATGGCGACGAGCTGCTGGATCGCGATCGAGTGGCTCGACAGTGCGGAGCGCGTGTCGATGCGCAGCCCGAGGTTTTCGAGGTGCCGGGCGGCCTCGCGATGCGCGGCCTTCCAGTCGATGGCGCCGGCCTTGCGCGGCTCGTGCCCGAGCATGACGTTCTCGCCGACCGAGAGGTTCGCGCACAGGTTGACCTCCTGGTACACGGTGGAGATCCCGGCGCTCTGCGCATCGGCGGTGTGCGCGAACACGCGCGTCTCGCCGGCGACGACGATCGACCCGCTGTCGATCGCGTACACACCGGTGAGCGCCTTGATGAGGGTGGACTTGCCGGCGCCGTTCTCGCCCATGAGCGAGTGGATCTCGCCGCCGCGAAGGCGGAAGTCGACGCCGTCGAGGGCGAGCACGCCGGGGAAGCGGATCGTGATGCCGGTCATCTGGACGATCGGGGGGACTTCGGTGTCCGCAGGCATGGTGGGGTTCGGTGCCTTTCCAGCTCCATTGTCGGGCACGTACGCCGGGGGACCGATGGATCGGCCCCCCGGCGGAGGTGCTACGACTTTGCTACAGGATGATCGGGTCGGAGATCAGTACAGGCGCGAGTCGATGACCTCGGCGGCCTGCTCCTGCGTGAAGGACTGGTCCTCGACGTAGTTCGCCTTCTCGACCGACTTGTCCGCAAGCACGTCCTTGACGAGCCCGGCAGCCAGATCGCCGAGGAGCGGGTTGCACTCCACGATGAAGTTGATCTTGCCGTCGACCAGTGCCTGCATGCCGTCGTGGACAGCGTCGATCGAGATGATCTTGATGTCCTCTCCGGGGACGCCGCCGGCAGCCTCGATGGCCTCGATGGCGCCGAGAGCCATGTCGTCGTTGTGTGCGTAGAGCAGGTCGATGCCGTCGAGCCCGTACTTCTGGATGAAGCCCTCCATGACCGTCTTGCCGCCATCGCGGGTGAAGTCACCCGTCTGGGAGTCGATCTTCTCGATCGACGTGCCCTTGATGGCCTCGTCGAAGCCCGACGCGCGCTCGTTGGCGGGAGCCGATCCAGTCGTGCCTTCGAGCACGACCATCTTGGTGGCGGTGTCGCCGTAGTTCTCCTTGGCCCACTCGCCGGCGGTGACGCCTTCCTTGTGGAAGTCCAGTCCGACCCAGCTCGCGAACAGGTCGTCCGACGACGTCACCGTGCGGTCTTCGAGCACGACCGGGATCCCGGCATCCGCTGCTTCCTGCAGCACGTCGTCCCAGCCGTCCTCGACGATCGGCGCGATGACGATCGCGTCGACGCCCTGGTTGATGAAGCTGCGGACGGCGGCGATCTGAGCCGCCGGGTCGTTGTCGGCCGCGTTGAAGGTGAGGTCGAAGCCGTTCTCCTCCGAGAACGCCGTCTTCATCGACTCCGTGTTGGCCGAGCGCCAGCCGCTCTCCGAGCCCGTCTGGGCGAATCCGACGCTGACGAGCTCGCCGCCGCCGCCGGCGTCGCCGCTGCTGTCGCCGCCGGATCCGCTCGAGCAGCCGGTGACTGCCAATGCGAACGCGCCCAGGATGGCGATGCTCGCGGCAATGTTGCGCTTCTGCATTCCAAAACCTCCTCGTCTTGGTCCGGCGTCAATGCCGGAGTTGTGATTGCCGACCTCTCGTGGTCGTCTGTGAGCGAAATGTTAGCCTTCACATTTCTATTTTGGCGAGAGTGTGAGCGATAACATTTCGATAACACCGCCATGAGAAACCCGCATCCTCGTCCCCGCGCGCCTTTCGGTGAACGTCTCGTAAGTGAGCGATCACATTTCGGATGAGACCGATCCCACCGGTGCGCTGGGTGGGCTGGGCTGCGGACCGGGCTAGCCTGAGGTGCCATGAGCGAGGGCGAGCAGGCACGACGCGTCGGGGTGCGCGACGTCGCGCGTCTGGCCGGCGTGTCGTCGCAGACCGTGTCCCGGGTCATCAACGACCAGCCCAACATCCGCTCCGAGACCCGCCGACGAGTGCTCGACGCCATGGCCGAACTGGACTACCGCGTCAACAACGCGGCGCGGACGCTCGGCACCAGCACGACCCGCACCGTCGGGGTGATCGCGTCCGACGCCACGCTCTACGGGCCGGCGGTCGGGATCGCGGCCCTCGAATCCGCCGCGCGGGCGGTCGGCCGGTGGATCGCGACGGCGTACGCGGATGCCGCGGACGAGGCATCCGTCCGCTCCGCCGCCGGCCACCTGCTCGCCCAGGGGGTCGACGGGATCGTCGTGCTGGCTCCGCACGCCCGCACGCTCGAGGCGCTCGAATCCGCCGGTGCGGGGGTGCCGGTGGTCGCGCTGCACAGCGGCGCCGGCGCGCAGCGGCAGGTGGAGGGCGCCGCGCTCCCGGTGCGGCACCTGATCGACCTCGGACACCGGCGGATCGCCCGGCTCGCGGGTCCCGCCGACTGGCTGGAGGCCGTCGCCCGGGATCGCGGCGCCGTTGCGGAGCTCGCGGCGTCCGGACTCGAGGCGGGGCCGAGGTGGGAGGGCGACTGGACCGCGGAGTGCGCCGCCGCCCTCAGCCCGGCGATCGCGACGGCGGTCCGCGCGCCGGGCGGCCCGACCGCAGTGGTCGCCGCGAACGACCAGATGGCGCTCGGGCTCATCGCGGGCCTCCGTGCGGCCGGCGTCGAGGTGCCTGGCGATGTCAGCATCGCTGGTTTCGACGACAATCCGGATGCCGCGTACTACCGACCAGCGCTCACCACGGTGCGGGTCGACATCGCGGGCGAGGCGCGGCGGTGCGTCGCCGAAGTGCTCGGGCTGGAGGCATCCGCTGCTCCCGTGGCCGAACCGGTCCTCGTCGTGCGCGCGTCGACCGCTCCGCCGCCGGCCGACCTTTCGTCGATCGGATCGGGCCGCGGGGCCAAGGTCGACAACGCGTGATGTTACCGGTAACATTCTGACCGGCGGATGCCGCATCCCGCCGCTGCTATCCGCTGGAGGAACCCCCGTGACAGTGATGTCAAACTCGACGTCGAGCAGTTCGACACCCCTGGGCGCGAACGACGCCTCCGATCCCGGGCGGGAGGCGATCCTCGCCGGGCGCACGTCCCTCGGCATCGAGTTCGGATCGACGCGCATCAAGGCGTGCCTGATCGCCGACGACGCCACCGTGCTCGCGGTGGGCAGCCACGAGTGGGAGAACCGCTTCGAGGAGCGCGTCTGGACCTACTCGCTCGAGGACGTGTGGTCGGGTCTGCAGTCCGCCTACGCCGACCTCGTCGCCGATGTCGCGCAGCGCTTCGGTGTGGGCCTCGAGACGATCGGCGCGATCGGCGTCTCGGCGATGATGCACGGCTACCTCGCGTTCGGCGCCGACGACGAGCTGCTCGTGCCGTTCCGCACCTGGCGCAACACGACCACCGGCCCGGCTGCGGCCGAGCTGTCCGAGCTGTTCGGCACGAACATCCCGCTGCGGTGGTCGATCGCCCACCTCCATCAGGCCGTGCTCGACGCCGAGCCGCACGTTCCCGAGGTGCGGTTCCTCACCACGCTCGCCGGTTACGTGCACTGGCGGCTCACCGGTCGCAAGGTGCTGGGCGTCGGCGATGCCTCGGGCATGTTCCCCATCGATGCCGCGACCAAGGACTACGACCAGGAGCTCGTGCGCCGGTACGGCGCCCTCGTCGCCGACACCGCTCCGGGGCTGCGTCTGACCGACGTGCTGCCCGAGGTGCTCGTCGCCGGCCGGCCCGCGGGTGAGCTGACCGCCGAAGGCGCCGCACTGCTCGACGCGTCAGGCACGCTGCGCCCCGGCGCGGTGCTCTGCCCGCCGGAGGGCGACGCGGGCACCGGCATGGTCGCGACCTGCTCCGTCACCCCGCGCACCGGCAACGTGAGCGCCGGCACCAGCATCTTCGCGATGGTGGTGCTGGAGCGCCCGCTGGAGCACGCGCACCACGAGCTCGACCTCGTCACCACGCCCGTCGGCGACCCGGTCGCGATGGTGCACTGCAACAACGGCGCGAGCGAGCTCGCCGCATGGGCGGGCATGTTCGGCCGGTTCGCGGCCGCCGCCGGCACCCCGATCGACGCCGATGCCGTCTTCGAGACGCTCTTCGCGGAGGCTCTTCAGGGAGAGGCGGATGCCGGCGGGCTGCTCGCCTACAACCACCTGGCGGGCGAGCCGATCGCCGGCCTCAGCGAGGGCCGGCCGCTGTTCGTGCGCACGCCCGAGAGCCGCCTGACGCTCGCGAACTTCATGCGCGCGCAGCTGTACGGCGTGTTCGGCACGCTGGCTCTCGGCATGAAGGTCCTCGCCGATGAGGGCGTCGGGCTCGACCTGATGTTCGCCCACGGTGGGGTGTTCCGCACCGCCGGAGTCGCCCAGCGATTCCTCGCGGCGGCGCTCTCGACACCCGTCTCGGTCGGCGAAGCCGCTTCCGAGGGCGGTGCCTGGGGCATCGCCATCCTGGCGTCCTACCACGCGTCCGGATCCGAACTCGAGCTGGGCGAATACCTGCGCAGGCAGGTCTTCGCCGGAAGCGAGTTCGAAACGACCGACCCCGTCCCCGACGACGTCGCCGGATTCACCGCCTACCTGGAGCGCTACCGCGCCGGGCTGGCTGTGGAACGCGCCGCCACCGAGGCACTCTGACCCCTTCGCACTTCCTCCGCTGAACCAAAGGAACTCGCAATGACCCGCACTCCGCTTTCCACCTCCCTCGATGGCTACGAGGTCTGGTTCGTCACCGGCAGCCAGAACCTCTACGGCGAGGAGACGCTCCGCCAGGTCGCCGAGCAGTCGCAGGCGGTCGCCGACGGCCTCGCCGGCCAGCCGGTCAAGGTCGTCTGGAAGCCCGTCCTCAAGGATTCCGACTCGATCCGGCGCCTCGCCCTCGAGGTGAACTCACGCGACGACGTCATCGGCGTGATCGCCTGGATGCACACCTTCAGCCCGGCCAAGATGTGGATCGCGGGCCTCGACGCCCTGCAGAAGCCGCTCCTGCACCTGCACACTCAGGCGAACGTCGAGCTGCCGTGGAACGACATCGACTTCGACTTCATGAACCTCAACCAGGCCGCGCACGGCGACCGTGAGTTCGGCTACATCCAGACCCGCCTGGGAGTCGCGCGCAAGACCGTCGTCGGCCACGTGTCCAACCCCGCCGTCACGGCGCAGATCGAGACGTGGCAGCGCGCCGCCGCCGGCTGGGCCGCGTCCCGCACCCTCAAGCTCGCCCGCTTCGGCGACAACATGCGCTATGTCGCCGTCACCGAGGGCGACAAGACCGAGGCCGAGCTCCGCTTCGGCGTGCAGGTCAACACGTGGGGCGTCAACGAGCTCGTCGAGGCAGTGGATGCCGCCACCGACGCGCAGGTCGATGCCCTGGTCGCCGAGTACGTCGAGAGCTACGACGTCGCCGAGGAGCTGCTCCCCGGTGGCGACCGCCACCAGTCGCTGCGCGATGGCGCCGCAATCGAGGTCGGCCTGCGGTCGTTCCTCGAAGAGGGCGGCTTCGGCGCGTTCACCACGTCGTTCGAAGACCTCGGCACGCTCAAGCAGCTTCCCGGCCTCGCCGTCCAGCGGCTCATGGCCGAGGGATACGGCTTCGGCGCCGAGGGCGACTGGAAGACCGCGATCCTCGTGCGCGTCGCGAACGTCATGGGCGCAGGCCTTCCCGGTGGCGCGAGCCTGATGGAGGACTACACCTACGACCTCGTACCCGGCGCGGAGCGCATCCTCGGCGCCCACATGCTCGAGGTCTCGCCGTCGCTGACCACCGCCAAGCCGCGCCTCGAAGTGCACGCGCTGGGTATCGGCGGCAAGGAGGACCCGGTGCGCCTCGTCTTCACGGCCGACCCCGGCCCCGCGGTCGTCGTCGCCCTCAGCGACATGCGCGACCGGTTCCGGCTCGTCGCGAACGTCGTCCGCAACGTCGAGGCCCCCGACCTGCCGAAGCTGCCCGTGGGCCGCGCGATCTGGGAGCCCGCTCCCGACTTCGCGACGTCGGCCGCGTGCTGGCTCGCCGCCGGCGCTGCGCACCACACCGTCATGACGACCGCGGTCGACATCGAGGTGTTCCGCGACTACGCGGAGATCGCGAAGACCGAGCTCGTCGTCATCGATGAGGACACCACGATCCGCGGCTTCCAGAAGGAGCTGCGCTGGAACCAGGCGTACTACCGCCTCGCGCAGGGGCTCTAGCCATGGCCCGCACGCCGGTCTCCGGCATCCAGCACGCCCTTCGCGCCGGATCATACGAAGCGGTCGTCGCGAGCGTCGGGGCGTCGCTGCGCGTGCTGCGCCACGACGGCCGCGACCTGGTCGTCCCGTTCGAGGCGGACGAGCTGCGCCCGGGTTTCCGCGGCGCGACCCTTGCGCCGTGGCCGAATCGTGTCGTCGACGGCACCTACACGTTCGCGGGCGTCGACCACCAGGTGGCGCTCACCGAGCCGGGACGCGGGCATGCCCTCCATGGCCTCGCCGGGTGGCTCGACTTCCAGGCGATCGACAAGGGCCCCGATCATGTGACGCTCAGCGCGCAGATCGAGCCGCAGACGGGGTACCCCTGGCGGGTCATCGTGACCACGACCTACGCGATCGGACCGGACGGGCTCACCCAGACGGTGACCGCCCGCAACGAGAGCACGGATGCCGCGCCCTGGGGCACCGGACCGCACCCGTATCTCGTGGCGGGGCCGGCTCCGCTCGACGAGTGGAGATTCGAGCTCCCCGCCGAGGAGGTGCTGCTCGTGACCTCCGACCGGCTCATTCCGACCGCGCTGCGCGGGGTCGACGCCGACGACCCGGCGCGCTTCGACTTCCGCTCCGCGCGCCAGATCGGCGCCGTGGAGATCGACCACGCCTACACCGGCCTCGTGCGCGATGCCGATGGTCAGGCGACGGTCCGGCTGACGGATGCCGCGGGCACTGGTGTCGAGATGGTCTGGGATGCCGCGTGCCCGTGGGTGCAGGTTCACACCGCGGACCAGCCCGGCGGCGCGGCCCAGCCGGGCCACCGTGCGGGCCTCGCGGTCGAGCCGATGACCTGCGCGCCGGACGCGTTCAACGCGGCGTCGTACGACTTCGATGCGGGACTGATCGTGCTCGAGCCTGGGGCCACGGCCACAGCATCCTGGCGGATCGCCGCACTCTGACCGACAGTCGATAACGGACATGAGAGCCGCAGACCTCCATTGGTCTGCGGCTCTCGTGCGCCGGGAACGCAGAAGGCCCCGGAGTACTCTCCGAGGCCCACCGCCAGCTGTCGCGACCCGCGAGCCGCGACAAGTTCACGCGTCGTCGTCGCCGCGGAGGTGCGCCTTGACGTCATTGCGCGTCTCGACGGATTCCCGCTCGGCTTCGGCCTTCTTCACGTTGGCGTCGGCCTTGGCCGCGTCGACCTTGTCGCCGATCTTGTCGGTGGTGTCCTCCCACGCGTCCTGGATCTTGCGGCCCGCGGTCTCGGCCGTGTCCTTCGCGTCATCGATGAATCCCATCGATCGCTCCTTTCGTCAGGCGAGGTTGCTGCGGCTCCGTCGAGGAGCCGGCATGAAGACGCTAGTGGGGGGAGCCGACCGCGTCGGGGGGCTTGCGCACCGACTCGATGGTTGCTAGCCGAAGCCCCGGGCTCGCCCGGGCAGCGGCATCCGTCCTAGGCTCTGCGCATGCGATTCGAGACGACGATGCTGGCGATGGGGAACAACACCGGGATCGAGGTGCCCGCCGAGGTGCTGGACGCACTCGGCGGAGGCAGGCGTCCCGCGGTGAACGTGACGGTGAACGGGTACGAGTACCGCACGACGGCCGGCATCATGGCGGGCAGGACGATGCTGCCGTTCAGCTCCGACAAGCGTGCTGCGACCGGGATCAAGGGCGGCGATCACCTTGTGGTCGAGTTGACGCTCGACACCGCGCCCCGCACGGTCGATTTGCCCGACGACCTCAGCGCGGCGCTCGCCGCGGCCGGCCTGCGCGAGAAGTTCGATGCGCTCTCTCCCAGCGCCCGCAAGGCCCACGTCACCAGCGTCGAGTCGGCGAAGGCGGCCGAGACCCGCGCGCGCCGGGTCGAGGCTGTGGTCACCAAGCTCTCCGCCTGACTCAGTCGGCCGGTCGACCCTGCGAGATCGGGGTCGTCGTGTCGATCGCCTCGCGCAGCGTTCCGCGCATCGCGCCCCAGTAGCGGCTCGGAGTGACGCGGGTGAGCACGTCGACGAGCCGCGCCTCGCGACCCACCATGGTGCGGGTCGAGCGCTTCACCGTCGCCTCGACGATCCGGCGCGCGGCGTCCGCGGGCTCGGTGTGGTACATCGCGGCCTGTGCCGTCGCCGCGCGCTGCGCGACCGCGGGGTCGATCCCGGCGGCGTAGCGGCCGTGCAGGATGATCCCGGTCTTCACCCCGGCCGGGTAGATCGCGCCGACGGTGACGGTGGAGTTCTCCAGCTCGTGCCTGAGCGACTCGGTGAAGCCGCGCACCGCGTACTTGGTCATCGCGTAGGGGATCCGCCCCGCGGGGGCGGCGAGCCCGTAGATGCTCACGAGGTGGGTGATGTGCGCTGCGGGTTCCCGTCGCAGCGCGGGCAGCAGCGCCTTCGTGATGTTGACCGTGCCCCAGAGGTTCACCTCCATGAGCCAGCGCATCTCCTCCATCGTGAGCTGGTCGAGGTTGCCCAGCATCGAGGAGCCGGCACACGTGATGAGCGACTGGATGCGGGGGTGGGATGCCTCGATCTCGGCCGCGAGCGCGAACACCGCGCCGTCGTCGGTGAGGTCCACCACGTGCGTGGTGTGGCCAGTCCCGGTGAGGGTCGCTGCCAGCGCCGCCAGACCGTCCGCGTTGCGATCGAGGAGCGCGAGACGCGCACCGCGACGATCGAGCTCGCGAGCGACCTCAGCTCCCATGCCACTGGCCGCGCCCGTGATGACACTGGTTCTTCCGCGCACATCGAGCCGCTGCATCCGCGCCATCATCGTCCTTCCACGTACTTCAGGGGGGTCCGTCAATTCTCGCCGACGCGGGGGGCAACGCCCGCCAGGTAGCCTCGTATGCGGAGGAGGTGCACAGCTATGGGGAGGACTTCCGACGCGATCGGCGAGGGACTCTCGATCGCCTGGGCGGCTGCCCGTCTCACCGTGCGCAACCACATCCTCGTCGAGACGATCGCGCACGACGAGCCCTTCGAGCTCGACCGCTTCGCCCCCTTCGCCCGGCACACCCTGGTGGCGCTCGCCGATGAGCAGCAGGCGGCTGCCGATCTCGTGCGGCGCCAGCGCAAGGCCGCGTGGGGAAAGTACAGCGACTCCCATGGCACGCACGACTACCGGGACCGCGACGTGCGCAACCTGCGTCGCCGGCAGAAGCAGTATCTGGGCGTCGTGAAGGGGCTGCGCGCCCGCGCGAACGACCCCGAGGCGGTCGCCGGATTGGTGACCGAAGCGCGCGATGCCGCGTGGGGGGATGTCGAGGCCAACCTCCTGCGCAGGCTGCGCGTCGAGGGCATGCGACCCGAGTACGACCCCGACTACGCGACGATGCGCGATGCCCGGATGCAGGCGCTGCGGCTGGTCGATCTGCCCCGCCTGCGCGCGCACCGGCGGCAGCTCAACAAGGCCGCCGATTCGCGGCCCGGCCACTCGTAGGGTATTCTCGTCAAGTGCCTCCGCGCCGTTTCGCGCGCGAGGCCGTGCGCCCGTAGCTCAATGGATAGAGCATCTGACTACGGATCAGAAGGTTGGGGGTTCGAGTCCCTTCGGGCGCACACTGTGTTGAGACAGTACCTACGAAAACCCGCGGATTTCCGCGGGTTTTCGTGTTTGTGGGGGAGTCGGGTTCCTTCTGATTCCGCGGGTTTCACGTCTGACTGTCGATCAGACGGGTTTGAGGCGCGCGCGGTGAGATTCCGCGTAATCACGCGGATGGTCAGCGGCGAATGCCGGGTCGATCAGAGGCACGTAGGTGCACTCATGTGTGCACCTACGTGTGCACCGGTTGGCACCAGTCCGCGCGCCCGACGCCGTCCCGGGCGACCTGGCGTACGACCCAACGGTGCGGTGGGGCTTTCGCGCTCCAGGGTCAGCCGAGTGATCGCCTCGAAGCATGTCTGTAAGCCTGCCTCTAGTGAGACGGTTCGCCGGGCCGGCCATTCGTGCATCGCTGGGAGCAAATGTGAGGAGCACGGCCTTCTGGCCGTAATTGGAGCGGTGAACGACCGTCTATCGAGCGGGACCACATTGTTAGCGAAGCACGCCCACACCCCCGGAAGCGGTGGCCCACCGCATCGCTGGAGTCTCATCGTCGGCGCCGAGGGGCATTGGGTACGAAGTACGCGGACGCGCGTTTGTGGACTTCTCCACGACATCCCAGCCATCATGCGCGCCCGGAGGGATTGCCGGGCCCCATCGTTCTTCGCCAAGGCCGCAAAGACTCTCGACGCTCGCCCCGGTGCTTTCGAGGTTGCTGTCCCCGTCTGGTGACGCCTGGATCGAGAGCGAGCGCAACGGCACCATGCGAGGCAAAGGCGGTCGACTCAAACGACTTCCATTGCCGTGACGTCAAGTTCCGGGAAGAGCGGTTGCAGCCAGCGGACGATGTCAGCGCCCGTGACCCCAGGGTCCGTCACGTTGATGCCTGGTGGGGCCAGGCGCTCCAGATCGACGTTGCCCGTCTTCATCACCATGTCCGTCAGTCGGTGCATGGCGTACTCGATGAGCGGCTGCGCTCGTTGATTTGCAGTGTCACCCTGCACATGGAGCAAGAATTCGTCTTCGAGGAATACCGGCGCTGTCGATTCCATCTGCTGGCCGAGTATGTCGATGAAATTGTTGTCTCGCCACATGATCCCCCGGTCAGCCCGGCTGAGTTTGATCTCGCACGCCTTCGCATGGCGGTCCTGTGTCGAGGCGCCGCTCATCATTGCGCCGGTCTCCAGGAAGAGATCCGGATGCTTCCAGCCACACCATCGGCTGAGGTTTGCTTGCAGGCTTCTTCCGTCGGCCGACACGTCATCGATCCAGTCCGAGTTGCCCATCTTCTCGAGCAGTTTGATGAACCGATACCCGGGGTGCATGTCTATCCACGACATCTGGTCGGTGCGGAACTTCGAGTAGACGGAACCCACCGGGCAGTACAGCGCGAGGTCCGCCAGCACCGCAAAGGTGGCAAACACTCGCTCACGGTCCTGCTCACCGACGACGCGGTCTCTCGCGTATGTGTCCCACGTCTTGCTCAGTGCGGCGTGATAAACGAAGCCTGCCCGAGAATTCACGAAGTCGGGAGATAACTCTTCGTAGCCTTCGACACTCTGAGCGTGGGCCTCGAAGATGTGTCGGGCCCCGAAGGAGTGCACCCTCTTGTCCCCCACAAAGGGGGGCGCGGCGTGACCGGTGTCTCCCAA
Source organism: Microbacterium sp. P5_E9 (assembly GCF_054049175.1). Lineage (NCBI taxonomy): Bacteria > Bacillati > Actinomycetota > Actinomycetes > Micrococcales > Microbacteriaceae > Microbacterium > Microbacterium sp. P5_E9. The sequence goes on from NZ_JBFUMV010000002.1 coordinate 51,104, forward strand.
CGTGACGTAACCCGTGGCCCAATCGTCCAGCAGTCTCAGTTGGTAACGAGTCGGCCCAGAGAACCCGCTCGGTATCCGAGGTCGTAACTGAGAGTTATGCGCCTCGAAATAGTGGGCCAGATGGGCGGCCTCACTGGGACGGCTGCGCAGAACTGGCGCGACATCGTCGCCTTCCATGATCTGCTCGAGCAGTCGGCGCTTAGCCCAGGCCCGTCCGTGCTCGATCGCGTGTTGCGTGGTTTCATCAAGTTCACCCTCGCCAAGTGCAACTTGGTTCCGCGAGAAGCGGTAGCCGGGTATCGGGATGGGCTTGCCCACTTCGGAGAAGGTCTCGCAGTACGCCAGCATGGAATGAACCTGCAGCTCAGCGATCTCATCGAGGACAGCGCCGTAGGGAGTGGACACGTGTAGCCAGAAATGGCTGACTTCGTGGACGAAGGCTCTGGGATTGCTTCGCCAAACCGCGGCTACGCAGCCGTGGTGAAGGAAGGTGCTGTCGCCCGAGGCGTGAAACCTCGACTCGGCAGGTGCCTCAGCTATCTCGGGAATCGATCGCGGTTCGAACACTTCAGAAGTCCGCAATTTCGTCTTCCTTGTCTACTTCTTCTTCGTGGCGTGTGTTCAGAGGGTGTGCGCGGCCGCCATCGATCACTCCCGCTTTCCCGGCATCGCTGAGTTCATATCTGAGCGTGATCTGTTGCCAGTTCTTGGACGAACGGGCGGTGGACCCGCCGACCGTGAGAACTCGGAGGTCGATACCCGCGCTGGCATCGGTGGTCTTGACCACCTCGAAGTTCACGACAAGCTCCATGTACGAGAGCTTGAAGAGTGGTTTCGAGCCGCCCTCCCTCGCCCGCACGCCAACGGCTTCCAACTCCCGCCTCACCGCCGCCACCAGGTCAGTGATCCCGAGTTCGTTGCTGTCCATGACGCCCCCCAACGGATGGTCCTCAAGTCATACCGCGAAGTCGTCCCCCGGACAAGGTCCACACAACTTCCGGATGGCCGATAGCAACTGACTTGGCAGGAGTGCGTCCTAATCAGACGGCGTCGCGATCCAGACGCTCAAATGTCCTGTGCCCTGTCGATGCCAGCTGAGCCCGTCCAATCTCCACCGGGACTGCTGCAAGGACTGCTGCACGGAGAACTCGGCATCGGCAACGACACCGTCGTCTGAATAGGCATGCACGACCCCAGGATTGCATGCAGCCGCGGCAAACCAGCACTCGACCCAGCCCCGTACGCGGAGTGCCCGTGTGAGGATCCCCGTGAGGCTGCAAACGCCTTTTCTGAGCGCAAATGGGCCTCGGCACGAGGTTGTAGTGGTAGCGGGCAGTAACATCAGCCATGATTTCGCGTGGCATGGCCGTACTCGCGGTTGCGTTGCTGTTAACGGGGTGCAGTGCGCCCGCCGCGACGCCAGTGTCGGAATCGCCCGCCCCCTCGTTGGTCGACGCCGATTCCGAGTTCCTCTACCAATGGGACGAGGGCAGCGGCGAGGCCATCTGGACGATGGATGCGTCAGGCGCGGGCGACGCGCGGATTCCCCTCGACAGATCGCCGGTTCATCCCGATTGGTCACCAGACGGTGAGCGCGTCGTCTATGCGCTCGACCGGGCGGACGGCCATCGTGAAATCTGGACGGCTGGCGCTGACGGGTCGGACCCTCAGTCTGTCGTCCCGTGCGTCGACCCATGTCTGAGCGTCGACTCGCCCGCCTGGTCGCCGGACGGGTCACGCATCGCCTTCTCCTGGTACGACGCATCGACAACGGCCAACGGCCCGCCGGCATCCGGGAGCATCCGAACCGTGGATCTCGCGACCGGACAGATCCAATTGGTGACGCAGACGCCGCCGGCGAGCGGCGACGTCCCCGACATGCCGCGCTGGTCGCCGACGGGAGACGCGCTGGTCATCGAAGTAGACCATTTCGATGAGCTCGGCGCGCCGTCGACGTACATTGCCACGGTCCCCATCGCTGGCGGGGACCCCACTCCGCTGACCGAACCGGCTCTGATGGCCCAATACCCTGACTGGTCGCCGGATGGCGAAATGATCGTGTTCTGCACCTATGACATCTCGATCTTCACGACCCTGGCCGAGGGCACGGCCTCGAATCTCTACACCGTCGCCGTCGACGGCAGCGGCCTCACCCAGCTCACCGACTTCGACGGCGGGGAACGTCTCACCCAACCGAGCTGGCTTCGAGATGGCACCGGCATCGTTGCCACCCTCGTCCACAGCGACTCACGAACCGGGGCACTCTTGGCGGTCGAAGGCGGTGACCCCTCCGCGCTGGGCACCACGAGCGCGACCCATGTGCGCGAGAGGCCGCACCCCTGACGAAGCAATCAAGACCGCGAGCCGACCGATCCCGCACGACGAAGACTCCCCGCCCAGGGGACGCGGCTATGTCGATGTCTGGGTGTTACGTGGCCGCCAACACCATTGCGCCCTCACGAGGATCGTTTGGCGTCCGCTCCACGCGACGATTGTCAACGATCGCTTCACCAATGCCCGCTGAGGGATCCCTTGCGTGCACGCTGGGCTGGACGCCATTTTCGTATTACGATGACGCCATGAACGATCGCGACACGATCAACGGCGTGCCCGTCACCGAGGAACAGATCGCGGCGTGGGCGGCCGAGGCTGAAGCGGGCTACGACGTAGCTGCGCTCAAGAAGCGCGGCCGGGGGCGACCGGGTCGCGGCGCGGAACCGTCGCAGGTCGTCGCTCTGCGGCTGACGAGCGAGGAACTGGCTGAGCTGGACTCGCTGGCGGCGCGCACGCACAAGACGCGGTCCGAGTTGATCCGCGAGGCGCTCGCCGCGTACGCCGCGTGAACATCCACGACACAGCGCTCAAGCACGGGATCTCGGCCCAGGATGCCGCCCTGGCTGCATCGTGGCCGCTATGGGTCGAGGACCTCGACGACGATTCGCCGGCGCGTCAGCTGCGGCTCGGCTTTGACACCCAGGGGAGGCTGCTCGAGACGGTCGTGCTCGTCTTCGACAGCGGCAATGAGCTCGTCATCCACGCCATGAAAGCACGACCGCAGATGCTGGACCTGCTGCCATAGACGCGGGCTCGGCATGTGTGCACGCATGTGTGCACCCGGCCCACAAATGCGCGGAATCACGTGGGAGAACGGCTGCCTCTCGTCCGTCTACGGATCAGAAGGTTGGGGGTTCGAGTCCCTTCGGGCGCACACTGGGTTGAGACAGTAACGGAAGAGAGTGCCGATATCGGCACTTTTTTTCGTTTCTGGAGCCTTTCTGATCCGATCAGCGGGCGGATCAGGCGATGCCACGGATCGTGGTGCCTTAGGTCATCGCGATTCCTGCGGATTCCGGCGCGAACAATCCAATTGCTGATTCGCGGCGAACAACCGTTGACGCGGGCGCTCGCCCTCGTGGGTGCGGGGGTCCGGGGCGATGGCGAAGAAGAGCGGTCGAGCGAAGTTCTGGTCCTTGAGTGCGCTCGCCGGGGTCGTGAGCGCCGGAGTGTTCCTGGCAGTCGCCGAGCTCGTCGCATTGGTCGTCGCCCGTGACGGAAGCCCCATCTTGGCAATCGGCTCGTTCGTCATCGACATCGTGCCGCAGCCGTTCAAAGAGCTCGCGATCGCGACCTTCGGCGAGTACGACAAGATCGCGCTGCTGGCGGGCCTCGGCCTCGCGGTGCTGATCGCCTCGGCGATCGCCGGGATCGCGCAGTACATCCGGCCGCCTCTGGGGGTCGTGGCGCTGGTCATCGCGGGCGGCATCTCGGTAGCCGCCATCGTCACACGCGCTGGCGCGGCCCCGCTCGCGTCGCTCCCTCCGATCGCGGGCACGATCGCCGGGAGTGTGCTCCTGACCTTCCTGGTCTCCCGGCTTCGCCACTGGTCAGCCGAGCCGACACCAGCTACCGCGCCGGCAACGGCCACTGTTCCGACAGCATCCACCGCGCCAGCCTCGCTGGATCGACGAATGTTCTTCCGCGTGACGGCGATAGCCGCGGCATCCGCCCTCGTCGTCGGCATCGGTGCGCGCGTGGTCAACGCCACGACGTCGTCGATCGCCGCCGTGCGAAAGGCGCTGAAGCTGCCGGAGCCCCGATCGACCGTCGTGGTTCCCGAGGGGGCCGAATTCGACATCCCAGGACTCTCGCCCCTGTTCACGCCGAACAGCGAGTTCTACCGCGTCGACACCGCGCTCACCGTTCCCTCGATCGACCCGGGAACCTGGCGTCTGGTGATCGACGGCATGGTCGATGAGCGGGTGGAGTTGAGCTACGACGACCTCGTCGGGATGGGGCTCGATGAGTACTCCATCACCCTGACATGCGTGTCGAACGTGGTGGGGGGCGATCTGATTGGAAACGCGAAGTGGCTGGGCGTCCCGGTACGGGACGTGCTGCGAATCGCCGGAGTCCAGGCGGGGGCGGACATGGTTCTCTCGCGAAGCATCGACGGGTTCACGGCCAGCACGCCGTTGGTCTCACTCACCGACGAGGGGATCGACGCGATCCTCGCGGTGGCGATGAACGGCGAGCCGCTGCCACTGGAGCACGGGTTTCCGGTCCGCATGGTGGTTCCCGGTCTCTACGGCTACGTATCGGCCACGAAGTGGCTGACGGAGCTCACGGTGACGACGTTCGCCGCCGACGAGGCCTACTGGACGCCGCGCGGCTACAGCGCGGAGGCGCCGATCAAGTTCTCCTCGCGCCTCGACACTCCCCGCACCCTGACTCCCGTCACGGCCGGGCGCACCCCGGTCGCCGGCGTCGCGTGGGACCAGACCGTGGGGATCGAGCGGGTCGAGGTGAAGATCGACGACACGGACTGGCAGCGGGCAACACTCTCGTCGCCCATCAACGACGACACCTGGGTCCAGTGGTTCATCGATTGGGACGCCACTCCCGGCAACCACAACATCACCGTGCGTGCCGTGAACAAGAACGGCGACCTTCAGACTGAGGAGCAGGCCCCGATCGCGCCGAACGGCTCCACGGGCTGGCACCGCATGCTCATCCAGGTGAACTGAGGGCCCGCTCTGACTGTCCGACGCCGAGGAAGTCCCGTTGGGGCGGTAGGAGTTCGATGTGTGTGAGGATCGCGTTCTCACCGACACGGAGGTGTCGCCACCGCCGACCGTAGACCTGGCGGGCTTCCGGGTAGCCCGCGTCCGTGCTGGTGATCGCTTGGGCGGTCGCCGCTTTCCATCCGCCGTCGATCCAGATGGAGAGCGGCGTCGGCCGCAGCAGGTTGCGCCACCAGTTCTTGCGCTGGGCACCACCCGGGTAGACGATGACGAGGTTGCCTTCCCGCGCGTACTGCACAGGAAACTCGAAGATGCGACCGCTCTTCGCGCCCCGCACGCGAAGCAACGCAAACGTGCCGCCGAGACCGGGGACCCCATGGCGCAGCGACCATGTCATCACGCCGGAACCGACCGATTGACCCGTCAGGGTTCGCATCAGGGCGATGCTCACGAGACCGAGGATGGCGCCTGCGACGACACCGGTCAGCGCACCCAATGCGATCACCGCTCCCGTCGGCCAGGCGGCGTCCGGAATCGTGGCGCCGGTGAAGATGACGACCATGGCGGGTGTCCATGCGACCGCGCTGATCGAGACCCACCGCCACGGATGACGGACATGGTGACGCAGCACTACCGCCTGTCCGACCCCCAGCACGGCGCCCATAGCCAGGCCGAGTCCGGCGGCCATCAGAAGAATGAACGCTGGAGCCGGCGCAGCGCCGACCTGGTCGCCCAGGCTCGAGGGGGCCGACGCCAGCGCCCACCCGAGGCCGGCGATCAGAACGGTCGTCACGATCCAGCGGAGCCGCGACAGCCCGGGAAACCGGCGGGTGAGCCAGGCCGCTTGGAGAACCCCGAGCGCGGTCCCCTCGATCAACCCGCCCGTGACAAGGATGGCGAGCGCCGCGTAGCCGGGTAATCCCTCCGACGCGCGGGCCGCTGACGCCGACGCGGTCATCCCGATGCCCTCGGCGACGACGCAGGCGGCGATCCAGCCCATCGGCCCAGCCGCCGCGGACGCGTCCTGGTGCGGGTGCTGTGGCGCAGTCGCGGGAACTTCGTGGATGACGTCCATCGCAACAGCACACTCTCAACCGCAAAGATCGGCAGGGTCGAACGTCCCGTGGCTCGCCCTGCCGACGTGTCGCGAGGACGAGGTGATGGCACTTGCTCAACCTGAGGTGAGCAGTTCGTTGGCGTCGCGACGCACCGTGAGCTTCGGCTGCGCGGGGGGCGATTCCTTCAGACGTTCAATCCACGATGGTGAGAGAGGCCCCTTGGCCATGCGGTCGACATCGAGAATGCCACGCGCGTTCCGTAGGGGGTTGCGGAGGCGGCGCTGGAGGAGCTCAGAGGACGCCGGACGGGTGAGGCGTGCTGGCCAGCCTGCACTTATACTTTCCGCGACGGAAATGATACGGTTTCGGAGGTTGCACCCGCACCGCTATCGTGTCCACCTGGAAGACCCGCTGATGACTTCTTCGACCCTGCTCGATTCACCGCCCCGCGTTGCCATGACGACGGGCGATCCCGCGGGAATCGGCCCGGAACTGGTTGCGCGCCTCCTCGTTGAGATCGCCGGAGACGCCGGACAACCCGTTGCCGTCTTCACCACTTCCGCCGAGCTGGATCGCGGTTTCGAGCAGGCCGGCCTGGGCCACGCGCGCGGTGTCGTCGAATCGGCGGAGAACATCAAGATCGTCGACAGCGGCATGGATTTCGAGGGAATGCCGGTCGCACGCGCCTCGCGGGAGGGTGGCGAATGGGCCCTCGCGCACTTGGAGCTCGCGCTGAAGGCGCACGGCAGGGGCGAGGTCGACGCGCTCGTGTTCGCGCCGCTCAACAAGTCGTCACTGCACCTTGCGGGTATGCACGAGCTGGACGAGCTGCGCTGGTTCGAGAAGCGCCTGGGCGTCACCGGTCCGGTCTCCGAGTTGAATGCCATCACCGGCATCTGGACCTCGCGCGTGACCTCCCACGTGGCTCATCGTGACGCCCCGATGCTTATCACGGCGGAAAAGGTCAAGGACGCAGCCGCCCTCCTGAATTCGTATCTCGTCGCCTCGGGAATCGCCGCGCCGCGCCTGGCCGTGTGCGCGCTGAACCCGCATGCCGGCGAGAACGGCACATTCGGCCGCGAGGAGATCGACGAGATCGCACCCGGCGTGGCGCGGGCCGTCGCCGAGGGAATCGACGCAGTCGGGCCGTTCCCGGCCGACACGCTCTTCCTGCGTGCTCGTGACGGGGAGTTCGACGGCGTCGTGACGATGTACCACGACCAGGGCCAGATCGCTATGAAGATGATCGGATTCGATGGCGGCGTGACGATTGAGGGCGGGATCGGCATCGCCACCTGCACGCCCGCCCACGGTACGGCCTTCGACCGGGTCGGTGCCGGCACCGCATCGCCCACCTCGACGCGCAACGCGTACCAGCTCGCGCGGGCGCTCGCATCGACCACGATCAAGCTCGGCGTGTGACCGCCGAGGCTCGGACCCTCGCTGCGCGGCTGTCGCACGCACAGCCTTCCCGTCCGGTCGACCAGGCGGACCTCGAGACGGCTGTCGCACGCGGTCCACGGGTGGTCATCCTCGACGATGACCCGACGGGAACGCAGAGCGTGCGGCGGCTGCCGATCATCACGCAGTGGGAACCGGCGGACGCGGCCTGGGCGTTCGGCTGTCAAGACGCAGGCTTCTGCGTTCTGACGAACACCCGCAGCCTCGATGAGGAGCACGCTCGTCTGCGGAACGCCGAGGCGATCCGCGCGGTTCACGCCGCCGCCGTGGGCGAGCGCTACAGCGTGATCAGCCGGGGGGATTCAACACTGCGAGGGCACCACGTCGCCGAGATCGACTCGGTTTCGCGGGAGCTGTCCGCAGTCGGGTGGGGTGACGTGGACGCCGTGCTCGTTGTTCCGGCGTTTCCTGCGGCCGGCCGCATCACGGTCGACGCGGTGCACTGGATCGAGGAGGGCGGCGAGTTCGTACCGGCCGGAGCCTCGAGCTTCGCCCTCGACCCGACATTCGGCTACCGTGCCTCCGACATCCGGAAGTGGACCGAGGAGCGGTCGAACGGCGCGGTGCGCGCCCGCGACGTGGGCTCGATCGGACTCGAGGTCGTTCGAGGCGCTCACGAGGGCCTGGTCGAGGCCATCATGCGCGCGGCTGATGGTCGTCACGTCGTCGTCGACGCCGTGGACGACAACGACCTCCGCTGCATCTCGATGGCCGCGCTCGAAGCGGAACGCCTCGGGCGCAAGCTGCTCTACCGGACGAGCCCCGGCCTTCTGCTGTCCCGACTAGGTCAGCGGCAGGAGGGGGCGGTTGTGCGACAGGAGCTCGCCGACGTCGTGCGAGCGGCCGAGCCGCAGACTCCGCACGGACTCGTCGTGGTCGGCTCGCACGTGCCGCTCAGCAGCCGGCAGCTCGACCATGTGCTCGCGAACGACCAGGACATCGTCCATCTCATCGTCGACGTTCCCGCGCTCCTCGACCCGGGAGCGGCGGAGAACGAACTCGAGCGCATCGTCGAGCAGGCGTCCTCGGCGCTCGGGCACTGCGATGTGGTCATCTCGACGTCCCGTGTGCGCATCGACGGCTCGAACGGTGCCGCGAGCCTCGACATCGCCCGCACAGTTTCGGCGGGAATCGTGCTGCTCACGAGGCGGCTGCTGGAGCGGTGTCGACCGAGCTTCCTCATCGGCAAGGGTGGGATCACCTCCAGCGATCTCGCCACCGGAGCAGTGGGGCTGCGACGAGCTCGGATCGTCGGCTCGCTGCTGGCCGGCTCCGTGTCCGTCTGGCAGTCGGCCGATTCGGCGGCAGTCGACGTCTTCGAGACGCCCTATGCCGTCTTCCCCGGCAACGTCGGGTCGGACGGATCCCTCGCTCAGGCGATCGCAGCCTTCCGGAGGGCCTCGAACGAGACCGGGTAGCTGTTCAGATAGGACTGGATCGCGACCACGGCGCCTCCGCGCGCCCACTCGGAGAAGGCCATCGGCTCGACGAGCGTCGAGATCGGGCGAGCCCAGGTCGGGCGGTCCACGGCGATGCCGCGCTGCACCGCGTCAGGCGCGGTCGTGGCCAGACCGATGCCTTCACCCGAGAGAAGAACCTCCTGGATGCCGGTGAGCATGGAGACCGCGGAGATGAGGCGACCGAGAGCGCGCGCGGATTCGTCGACGACACGTCCAGCGACGGGGTTGCCGGAAGTGGCAAGGCTGAGGACCTCGTCGTAGCCGACCGTGCGGCCGAGCCCCATGGAAACGGACTGGCAGATACTTCCGGATGACAGGTAGGCGATGGCGCAACCCCGGTGTCCCTCGGCGCACATCGGCCCTGTCGGATCGATGACGAAATGACCCGCGGTCGGTGCGTGGGGATCCTCACGGCGCACCACGCGATCGTGGATGACGAGCGAGCATCCGACGCCGACTCCGACGGTGATCAAGGCGAAGTCCGTCGTACCGCGGCCCATACCGAACCAGTGCTGCACCTGGGTCAGCGCGAGAACGTCGTTCTCCACGTCCACCCGCAGGCCCGTCGCGGCCGAGATGCTCTCGGCCAGGGGCACATCGTTCCATCCGAGGGAGCGGGAGACATCGACCTTCTGACCGTCGGCCGAGTGGCCGCCGAGGGCGATGCCCACTCCGCACACGTCGGACCAGTCGCGGGCCAGGCCGGAGACGGTGGCGGCGATGGCCGCGGTGACCGTCGTCGGGTCGGTCGCGACGATTGGCGCGGTGACTTCGGCAAGGATCTCGGCGCGCGCGTTGGTGACGACGCCGTAGAGGGCTTCGAGGGTGACCTTGATTCCGATGAAGCGAAGGTCGTCCGCGACATCGAGGGGACGGGCGATTCGTCCGTGCACCGCATCCGCCTGAGGGTCACCCTCGCGGAGCAGGCCGGAGTCGACGAGCGGCTTCGCCAGTCGGGTCAGGCTGGCGGGGGAGAGGTTGAGGCGCCGCGCGATCTCGCTCCGTGAGAGCGGTCCGCTCATCACGATCTCGCGCGCCACAGATCGCGCGGATTCGGTCGCCAGGTGGCTGGGTGTCATCTCTCGCAGGCTCACGTCATTCACCCTCTACTGGCGCACAGGAATCGCACACCTTGCTCGAACTAGGCTTTCAGTAACAGTAAGAATAGCCCGCAATCAGCCGCAATGAGACCGGAAACACGCCTCGATTTGACGTGAATGCTTTCCGTCGCAATAATCATTAGGCACCCAGAGACCAGTCAGGTTTCCGGCAAAGGAGCCAATGATGACCGACACCACCCGCCTGCTCGACGTCACCTCGGGCGGTGTCAGCGTTCTCATCGACGCTCGGGGGGCCGGCGAGGTGACCGACACCACCCGGCTGTTCCACCTCACCTCGGGCGGCGTCAGCGTACTCATCGACGCTCGAGGCGCCGGCGTGCCGCGCATCGTCCACTGGGGCGCGGCGCTCGACGTGCGCGATCAGCGCGACCTCGAGCAGCTGGCCTCGGCCTCCATCCCGCAGATCGTCTCGAACAGCATCGACACGCCCGTGCCGTTGGCGATCCTTCCCGAGCAGGCGAAGGGGTGGACCGGCACGCCGGGGATCAGCGGCCATCGCGATGGGGCGGCCTTCACCGTCGATCTCGCCCTCGTTGCTGTGCACTCGGGCCGATCCGCCGACAAGCGCTTCCGCGACCGCAACCTTCGCTTCGAGCTCGAAGACGGCGACACAGGACTTCAGGTCGAGCTCGAACTGGAACTGGCGGACTCGGGCGTGCTGCGCACCCGAGCACGCGTCACGAGCACGAAGGACGGCGCCTACACCCTCGACGGATTGGTGCTGGCGCTGCCGGTTCCGCTCCACGCCCAGGAGATCCTCGACTTCACCGGCCGCCACGTGCGCGAGAGCAGCGCCCAGCGCCATGCCTTCACGATGGGGACGCACACGAACGACGGACGCCACGGACGGACCGGCCATGATGCCTCGCTCCTCTACGCCGTCGGCGCAGAAGGATTCGGATTCCGCAGCGGAGAGGTGTGGGGGGTCCAGGTCGCCTGGAGCGGCAACCACCGCACCTATGCCGAGCGGCTTCCCTCTGGGCGGAGCGTGATTGGCGGCGGCGAGCTGCTCCTGCCCGGCGAGGTACGACTTCATGCGGGCGAGGCCTACCGGAGCCCCTGGCTGTACGCCTCCTACGGCGACGGTCTCGACGCGCTGAGCGCGCGCTTCCACGAGTTTCTCCGTGCCCGCCCCGGGTATCCCTCGACCCCTCGCCCCGTCGTGCTCAACACGTGGGAGGCGGTGTACTTCGATCAGGACCTCGACACGCTCCTCGCACTCGCGGATCGCGCGGCCGGCGTCGGCGTCGAGCGATTCGTGCTCGACGACGGTTGGTTCCACGGGCGCCGCGACAAGTCGGCGGGGCTGGGGGACTGGCGCATCGATGCCGACGTCTGGCCGGACGGTCTCGAGCCGCTCGTCGAGCGCGTCCGCGCCCTGGGGATGCAGTTCGGCCTCTGGTTCGAGCCCGAGATGATCAACCCCGACTCGGACGCCGCCCGCGAGAACCCCGACTGGATCATGGGCCCGGGCCATCGCCAGCCGCCCACCGCCCGGTACCAGCAGGTGCTCGACCTGTCCAACCCTGCTGCGTTCGCGCACGTGCTCGAGAGCATGAGCGGCCTCGTCGCACGCTACGACATCGACTTCATCAAGTGGGACCACAACCGCGATCTCGTCGACGCGGGGCACCCGGCCTCCGGGGTCGCCGGTGTCCACAACCAGACCCTCGCGTTCTACCGCCTCGTCGACGAGCTCCGTGCGCGTTTCCCCCGCCTGGAGATCGAGGCATGTTCGTCAGGTGGCGCCCGCGCCGACCTGGAAGTGCTCGAACGCAGCGACCGCATCTGGGCGAGTGACTGCATCGACGCGCTCGAACGCCAGCGCATCGAGCGGTGGACGGGCATCACGGTTCCTCCCGAGCTCATCGGCTCGCACGTCGGCTCCGCGAGGGCGCACTCCACGCGGCGCACCCACGACATGTCGTTCCGCGCCGGAACCGCCCTCTTCGGCAGTTTCGGGATCGAGCAGGACCTCACTGCCGCGCCCGCCGAGGACCTCGAGGAGCTCGCCCAGTGGATCACGCTCTACAAGGGTGCACGGGGCTGGATGCACCGGGGAACCGTCGTCCGAGGCGACCACCCCGACCCCGCCTATTGGATCCGCGGCATCGTCTCGCGTGATCGCGACGAGGCGCTCTACTCGCTCGTGGCGATGGCGACGGGAGTGCAGAATCCGCCCGGCGTCGTTCGCCTGCCGGGCCTCGACCCCGATCGCCACTACCGCGTCGAACCCATCGCTCCGGGCGACGCCATCCTGACCTTCAACCACCACGCAGGTCCTGCGTGGTGGACGACGGGCATCGAACTGACCGGCCAGGTGCTCGCGACCGCCGGCATCCAGGCCCCTGCGCTCGCCCCCGAGCACCTCGCTGTGATCCACGTCACGGCCATTCCCACGGAAGGACGGTGACAGCATGGCCACCCAGACCCTGGAACGGCCCGTGTCGACCCGGCAGCGCTCGGTCGTGAAGCCTCGCACGAGGTTCATGCTCGGAATGAAGCGCCGCGAGGCGATCGCCGCATGGATCTTCGTCGCGCCCGCACTGATCGGCTTCCTGGCATTTTTCGTCTGGCCCGCGATCAGGGGCTTCTTCTACAGCTTCACGGACTTCGACCTGCTGACGGCGCCCGAGTTCATCGGATTCGACAACTACATCCGCCTCGCGCAGGACCCGCTGTTCTGGAACGCACTCGGAACCACGGTCTATTACGTCGCCATCAACATCGGTCTGCAGACCGTCGTGGCGCTCGGAATCGCCGTGCTCATGCACCGGCTCACCCAGTCGCTGGTCATCCGGGGAATCATCATCTTCCCGTACCTGATCGCCAACGTCATCGCGGCGCTCGTGTGGTTCTACATGTTCGACTTCCAGTTCGGCATCGTCAACGAGGTCATCGACGCCATCGGGCTCGACAAGATCGCCTTCTTCGGTCAGAGCGAATGGGCCATCCCCACCGTTGCGCTGATCAACGTGTGGCGTCACATGGGCTACACCGCGCTGCTGATCTTCGCGGGACTGCAGACGATCCCGAAAGAGGTCTACGAGGCCGGCGCCATCGATGGCGGCTCGGAATGGCGGATGTTCCGCAGCATCACGCTTCCCCTGCTTCGCCCGGTGCTCGCAATGGTCCTCGTCATCACCGTGACCGGCTCCTTCCAGCTCTTCGACACGATTGCCGTGACGACGCAGGGCGGCCCCGTGAACTCCACGCGAGTCATCAACTACTACATCTACGACGTGGCGTTCAACCGATTCGACTTCGGCTACGGCTCGGCGATGGCGCTGGCGCTGTTCGTCCTGCTCGCCGTCTTCACCTTCATTCAGCTGCGCCTGACGCGCGCCAACCAATCCGACCTGGGATGACCCGAAATGACGATCACAGCGACTTCCCCCGCGCCCGCCGTCGAGCAGACCCCGGCTGCTCCCATCACTCCACCGCAGCAGGCCGCGAAGCGTCCCGTCCGTCGTATCCACTGGGGCCGCTTCTTCGGCTGGATCGCCCTGGGCGCCGTGATGCTCATCACCCTTTTCCCCTTCTACTGGATGCTGCGCACCGCGCTGTCGACGAACACCTCCCTCGGCAGCGACCCTGGATCGCTGCTGCCGGTCGACTTCACGCTCGGCGCCTTCGAGCGAGTCCTGGGGCTCGCGACGCCGGCTGAGGCGATGGCCGAGGGCGGTGCCGCTGCATCGATCGACTTCTGGGCGTACCTGCGCAATTCGCTCATCGTCGCCACGGTCACGACTGTCGGTCAGCTGCTGTTCTGCTCGATGGCCGCGTACGCCTTCGCCCGACTGACGTGGCGCGGACGCGACTTCGTCTTCGCGATGTTCCTCACCGCGCTGATGGTGCCGCCGATCTTCACGACGATTCCCAACTTCGTCACCATCCGCGAGCTCGGACTGCTGAACACCTATGCAGGCATCGTTCTGCCCTCGCTCCTCATGACGCCGTTCGCCGTGTTCTTCCTCCGGCAGTTCTTCCTCGGCATCCCGCGCGAGATCGAGGAAGCGGCGATCATCGACGGCGCGGGTCCGGTGCGACGGTTCTTCGGAGTCATCCTCCCGCTCAGCGGGTCGCCGATCGCCACGCTGGCGATCCTGACCTACATCTCCTCGTGGAACGAGTACTTCTGGCCGCAGCTGGTTGGCCGCGCCGAAGAAGTCCGCGTTCTCACGGTGGCGCTCGGCATCTTCCGTTCCCAGACTCCGCAGGGCGGTCCCGACTGGGCCGGTCTGATGGCGGCGACGCTCATCGCAGCACTTCCGATCCTCATCCTGTTCCTCTTCCTGGGGAAACGGGTCATCAACTCGATCGGTTACTCGGGCGTCAAGTGACGTCCGTTCAGAAGCACAACGAAAGGAAAGCAATGAAAAAGCTGTCCCCCCTGGTGGCTCTTGCAGCACTGCCGCTGGTATTGCTCACAGGGTGCGCCACCGGCGCATCTGCCGGAAGCGAAGCTGCTCCCGCCGAGATCACCTACTGGCTCTGGGACTCCAACCAGCAGCCGGCCTACGAGCAGTGCGCCGCGGACTTCGCCGACGCCAACCCCGGCGCATCGGTGAAGATCGAGGCCTACGGCTGGGATGACTACTTCCAGACGCTGACGACCAGCCTCGTCGGCGGCGACGCGCCCGACGTGATCACGAACCACGCGTCCTTCTTCCCGCAACTCGCCAGCACCGGCCAGCTGCTCCCGCTCGATGACGTCGTCAAGGATGAGGGCATCGACCTTGACGCGTACCAGGCGGGCCTTCCCGAGCTCTGGGTGGGCGAGGACGGCAACCGCTACGGGCTCCCGAAGGACTGGGACACCGTCGCCACGATCTACAACGCCGGCTACCTCGCCGACGCCGGCCTGACCCCCGAGGACCTGCAGGACCTCAGCTGGAACCCGGAGGATGGCGGCAGCTGGGAGGCGACCATCGCCCACCTGTCGGTCGACAAGAACGGCGTCCGCGGCGACGAGGCAGGCTACGACCCCGCCAACGTGGCCGTCTACGGCCTGGGTCTGAAGGCGAAGTCGGGTATCGGCGCATTCGGCCAGACGCAGTGGAGCCCTTACGCCCTCAGCAACAACTGGACGTACGCCGACGAGAACCCGTTCGGTAAGTCGTTCAACTACGCCGACGACGAGTACATCGAGACCATCGCCTGGTGGCGCTCGCTCATCACCAAGGGATACATGCCCAGCTACGAGGCCGCCTCCTCGGGTGTCAGCATCAAGGACGCCTACGGGGCCGGCGCGTACGCACTCGTCACCGACGGAAGCTGGAACGCCAAGACCTACTTCGGCTACGAAGGCGTCGAGAGCGGCATCGCCCCGCTGCCCAAGGGCCCCAGCGGCGAGCGCGTCGGTGTCCTGAACGGCCTGGCCGACTCGGTCATCGCGACGACCGACGAGCCGGAGCTGTCGAAGAAGTGGGTCGCGTACCTCGCGTCCGCTGACTGCCAGGATGTCGTGGCCGAAGCCGCCGTCGTCTTCCCCGCGCTCATCACCTCGAGTGAGAAGGCCCGCGCGGCGTTCGAGGCGGCCGGCATCGACCCCTCCGTGTACTACGAAGCCGCAGCGGCAGGGGAGACGGCACTCGCGCCGATCGCCAACCACTGGCCTGACATCCTCGCGATCATGGAGCCGGCCGTCGAGTCCGTCCTGATCTTCGAGTCCGAGCCGGAGTCGCTGAAGGACGCAGCAGCAGAGGTCGAGGCGCTCTTCGCGAACGACTAGGTATTGCTCCCGCCGCCCCCGGCACGCCATCGTGCGTGTCGGGGGCGGCTGCGTCCGTGCTGGGCTCGTTGGCCCGACACTTCGCCGCTCGGCACAGGTTCACGAGGTGTGCACAGATGTGTGCATCTGGGGCGCCGATTCGCGTGTTCCAGGCGTTTCGCAGCCCATCTACTTTGACTGCGGATCAGAAGGTTGGGGGTTCGAGTCCCTTCGGGCGCACACTGTGTTGAGACAGTAACGGAAGAGAGTGCCGATATCGGCACTTTTTTTCGCTAACGAACGGCTGAGGCGGCGCCGCACACGTGACGTTACGGTGGAGAGTTCGACCACCAGATCCCGCACTGCTTCGTCGTAGACTTGCGGGCCGCCCTGAGAGGCTGACAGAGCATGATTCGTACCGCCATCATCGGATTCGGCCTCTCCGGCCGGGTCTTCCACGCCCCGCTTGTCAGTGCGGAGCCTGGATTCCGCCTCGACGCGGTCGTCACGGCATCCCCCGATCGTGCCGGCGACGTCCGCGCGAAGTACCCCGATGTGTCGGTCGTGGCGAGTGCGGATGACCTGTTCGCCCGTGCCGATGAGTTCGATCTCGTCGTGATCGGGAGTCCGAACCACACCCACGCGCCCCTCGCGCACCGGGCCATCGAAGCCGGACTGCACGTCGTGATCGACAAGCCCGTCGCGGTCACCGCCAGCGAGGCGGAATCCGTCGTCGCGGCGTCTGCTGCCCGGGGTGTCGTGCTCACTGTCTTCCAGAATCGACGCTGGGATGGCGACTTCCTCACGCTCCGTGATGTCGTGGGCAGCGGTGAGCTCGGCACGATCCACCAATTCGATTCCGCCTTCGAAGGCTTCAAGCCGGCGGTGGGCCCGAAATGGAAGGACTCGACCACATCCGAGGCTGGAGGAGGGATCCTTTACGACCTTGGCCCCCACCTCATCGATCAGGCGACACAGCTGTTCGGTGACGTGGTCGAAGTCCACGCGGAACTCGATCGCCGCCGCCCCGGGGCGATCAGCGATGACGACTCCTTCGTGACACTCCGGCATGCGAACGGCGTACGCACCCGACTGTGGATGAGCGCCGTCGCTCCGGTCTCACGGCCACGATTCCGCGTTGCCGGTGCGCGCGCGGTCTTCAGCACCGCGGGCCTGGACCCCCAAGAGGCCCAGCTGGCCGCCGGCCTCACACCCGGCGACCACGGATTCGGCATCGACGAAGCCCGCACCGCGGCGATCGCCGGGCCCGACTCTTCGCGAGAGATCTCGCTCCTTCCTGGGCGCTACATCGACTTCTACCGCGGTCTTGGCGACGCGATCCAAGGAACCGGCCCAGCTCCCGTGGACCCCGCGGACAGCGTCCGCGTGCTGCGCCTGATCGAAGAGGCAGTCCGGCAATGACTTCCTCTCTCGTCCTCGTCGCGAACGCCGGCGACGGCACGATCGCCTCCTTCCGCTTCTCGGATGGCTCGCTGGAACTGCTCGCGACAGCCGATGGACTGACAGGATGCTCGACCTTCGTCGTCGACTCCGCTCGAGGAATCGTTCACGCGGCCGTCAAGGGCGACCCGGCAGGCATCGTCACCCTCTCCCTCGACCGCGACACCGGCGTCCTGGCGCCGCTCGCGCGTCGCGACCTGCCCGACGGCGGGCTCAACTACCTGGCCCTGACGCGCGACGGGTCGGTTCTTCTGGGCGCCTCCTACGGTGGTGGCTACGGCATCACCGCTCCCGCCGGGCCCGAAGGCGTCGGCGAACCGGTGTCGCGGATCACTTACCCCAATCTCCACTCCGTCCTCGCGAGCGGCGACGGCAGGTTCGCCTACTTCGTCTCACTCGGCGCCGATCTCATCGCGCAGTTCGCCCTCGAATCCGACCTGACACTTGTGCCGCTCGAGCCTGCAACGGCCGCGGCGCCGACTGGCAGCGGCCCGCGCCACCTCGTCTTCAACGATGCCCACGATGCTGTCTACGTGCTCACCGAGTTCTCCGGCGAGGTGCTGCACTACGCCCGCGACCTCGAGACGGGACTTCTCACGCTGCGCGGCTCAGCCGCAGCCTTCGACCCGTCAGCTGGTCTCCGCCACAGCACTTTCGGCGCGGACCCTCGTGCGGGCCATCTGATCTGGGGTGCTGACGTGCATCTCGGCGCAGGCGGACGTGCGGTGTGGGCGTCGGAGCGAACTGCGAGCACCCTCGCGGCCGTCTCCGTCGCGCCCGACGGCACGCTCACGCCGCCTCGGCGCTTCACGGTGACCGAGCCGCAGCCACGCGGATTCGCGCTCAGCGTCGATGGTCGATACCTCGTCTCGGCGGGAGAACGGTCCACCTCGATCTCGCTGTACTCCGTCGACGGGGACGACCTGCACCTGCTGCAGCGCGTCGAGACGGGATCCGGAGCGAATTGGGTGCGCTTCGCGTGAATCCCCTCGGCGGGCACGGCCCGCCGCCATATTCCTGGGCAGCGGTCAGCGCAGGCGTGCGAGTGCTTGTTCGTGGATGGCGGGGTCGGAGCCCAATCCTGCAGAGGAGGGCGGCGCATAGACGACCATCTCGTCGAAGCCGAGGGCTTCCGCGCGCGCCGCGGCATCCAAGAAGGCGCTGACGCTGCTTGTGGGGCGGACTCGTCCGAAGCCGAGCAGCACAGAGCGGCGCACGGCCGCCGGGTCCCGATCAGCCTTCGCGCACTGCGCGCTGAATCCGGCTGCCTGCGCGGCGAGCAGGTCCCAGTAAGCGTCATCGTCGAGTTGCGTAGAGCCAGGCCCGCCGTACGTGTTCCACGTGTCGGCCACTGCCACAGCCAGCGCGAGCGCGCGCGGCCCATGCGCGGCGATGAGCAGTTCGGGCGGTTCGGCACCTTCCGGCGCGGGCGCGGACTGCAGTCCGGAGAACGACATCGTCGTGCCCTGCCACTCGGTCGCACCACCTGCCGCCGCGATGTAGCCGTGCACGACATCGGCGAACCGTTCCGCCATCGTCCCCAGCGCGCTCGGTGCGCCGCGGTCCGCGCGCTCGCAGTCCGGAGCGCCGAGGCCGATTCCGAGCACGAGGCGGCCGCCGGAGATGTCCTGCACGGTCATGGCGATGCGGGCGAGTGCGACCGGGCGACGGAACACCGCGGACGCGACCAGCGTGCCCAGCCGGATCCGCTCCGTGCACGCTGCGGCCGCCGTCAACGTTGTGAACGCCTCGCCCAGCCACATGTCCTCTGCGGTCCGGTGGGTGAGGTGATCGTAGGTGTAGGCGACGTCGTAGCCGACCGCCTCCGCCCACCGGTACCACTCGGACTCGGCATGCCAGGGTCCCATCGGCGGGATGACGACGCTGATCCGCGAGAGTGTCATGAGTGAAGACTGGCCTGAACTTCGCACCGACGAAAGGACTCCCTATGCCCACGAACGTCTTCACCGGCTTGAGTGCCTTCCCGCTGACCCCGCTCATCGATGGACGGCTCGACGAAGCGGGGTACGCGGCGCTGGTCTCGTCGATCGCGTCGGCCGGGGTCGACTCGATCGGTGCGCTGGGTTCCACCGGCAGCTACGCGTACCTGACCCCCGCCGAGCGAGCGCGCGCTGCGGCGCTGGCTGTGCAGAACGCGAAGGGCACCCCCGTCGTCGTCGGCGTGGGCGCGCTCAGCACCCGGGAGGTGCTCGCGAACGTGGCGGACGCGCAACGCGCCGGTGCGTCCGGGGTGCTCCTCGCGCCGATGAGCTATCAGCCGCTCACCGAGCACGAGGTGTTCGGCCTCTATGAGGACGTCGCCGCGGAGCTGTCCGTCCCCCTCGTGGTCTACGACAACCCCGACACCACGCACTTCGTGTTCTCCGACGAACTGCACGGCCGGATCGCCGAGCTGGGCGCCGTCGCGTCCATCAAGATCCCCGGTGCCCCCGCTGACCTCGGCGAAGCGACGGCCCGTGTGAACCGGCTGCGCGCGCTCATCCCCGAACGGGTCACCATCGGCATCAGCGGCGACGGGTCGGGGGTGACGGGGCTTCTGGCGGGATGCGAGGTCTGGTACAGCGTCCTGGCCGGAGTGCTGCCGCGTGATCTGCTCGAGATCGCCCGGGCCGCGCAGCAGGGCGACGGCGAGCGGGCGCGTGCCCTGTCCGACCGGTTCGCTGCGATCTGGGCGCTGTTCGCCCGCCACGGCAGCTACCGGGTGACTGCCGCCGTGGCCGAAGACCTCGGCGTGGTGGCTCCCGGTGTCCTGCCGCGTCCGGTGCGGAGCCTCGACCTCGCCGCGCGTGCGCAGGTCGCTGCCGCACTCGACGCGGCCGGCCTCCGCCGATGACGAGCCTCGATCCACCGACGAGCTCGCGATAGCCGGCTGATTCGCCTTTGCGCTATCGGCGCGCCCGTTGACAGAAGTATGTTCGCAGACAAAACTATGTGGACAACGTTCCGCGTCGACACTGGAGTCAGCCTTGCGAATCGTCATCATCGGCGCCGGCATCGGCGGTCTCGCAGCCGCCCTCAGTCTCCACGCGGTCGGCGAGCGCGACATCCGGATCTACGAGCGCGCGAGCGAACTGCGCGCCCTCGGCGTCGGCATCAACCTGCTGCCGCACGCGATGCGGGAGCTCACCGAGCTCGGGCTCGCGGACCGGGTCGAGAACCAGGGCATCGCACCGTCGACGCTCGCGTATTACAACCGCTTCGGCCAGCCGATCTGGAGCGAGCCGCGCGGCCGCGAGGCCGGGTACGCATGGCCGCAGATCTCGGTCCATCGCGGCGAGCTGCAGCTCGCACTCGCTGACGCCGTCCGCGCGCGGCTCGGCGACGACGCACTGCGCCTCGGCCATCGCCTGATCCGCGTCGACGATGCAGCGGATGCCGCGACCGCGGTGTTCGAGACGCCTGAGGGCGAGGCATCCGTCGCTGCAGACCTCGTGGTCGCGGCGGACGGCATCCACTCCGCAGTGCGGCGGGCGCACTACCGCGACGAGGGCGCGCCGATCTGGAATGGCCTCACACTGTGGCGCGGCACCGCTCGCGTGCCGGCGTATCTCGACGGCCGCACCATGATCATGGCGGGCGACGGCGAGCAGAAGTTCGTCGCCTACCCGTTGGGTGCGCCGGATGCCGATGGCTTCGCCCGCGTCAATTTCATCGCCGAGCGGCGAGGCGTCGGTTCCGAAACTGTGGACTGGAATCTCTCCGTCGACGCCGCTCCGATCGTCGAGCAGTTCCGGGACTGGTCGTTCGACTGGCTCGACGTGCCGGCCGTCATCGCGGCCGCCGACGAGCTCCTCGAGTACCCGATGGTGGACCGCGATCCGATTCCTCGGTGGACGTTCGGGCGCATGACCCTGCTGGGCGATGCCGCGCACGCGATGTATCCGAACGGCTCGAACGGCGCGTCCCAGGCGATCATCGATGCCCGCACGCTCGCGTTCCACGTCGCGACTGCGCCATCGGTGGAGACGGCGCTCGCCGCGTACGAGGGGGACCGCCGGCCCGCGACGTCCGCGCTCGTGCTCAGCAACCGTGCCCAGGGTCCGGAGCGGGTCATGCTGCTCGCCGCCGAGCGCGCGCCCGAGGGGTTCGCCGACATCCACGACGTCATTCCGGCCGAGGAGCTCACCGAGATCGCCGCCGGCTACAAACGCGCAGCCGGCTTCCATCCGGACGTGCTCGACGCGCGGCCCTCGCTCACCCCGCACCGATGATCGAAGACCCGCCCGTCGCCGCGATGGCCCTCGACAACGCCCGTCTCGCCGCCGTCATCTCGCCGCTGCGGCGGCTGCTCCTCGCCTCGGCCCGTACGGCTGAGCAGCTCCCCGAGATTCCGGACGCCCAGATCGAGGTGATCCGTGCCCTTCCGAGGGGGACCGTCTCGTCGCCGGGGGAGCTCGCCGACCGACTCCGCTTGAGCCGCTCCACCGTGAGCAACCTGCTCACCGTCATGGAGGACCGCGGCCTCATCGCGCGGCGCCCCTCGGCGGAGGACGGTCGCCGAGTCGAAGTGCTCGCTTCGGCGCAGGCGCTGACGCTCTTCGAGCGGTTCGACCGAGCCAGCGCCGCCCTCGTAGCGGCGGCGACGGCATCCCTCCCCATCGCTGACCGCGACGCGCTCGCCGCCGCGATCCCGGCCCTCGAGCACCTCCTCGAGGCGCTCGCCGCGACCCCGGCCGACAAGCCCACGAAGTCCCCCCACAACCGCAAGGAGGCGGAATGACAACTCTGCGCCAGCGTCTCACGCGCGCGCTCGACGCAAGATCCCGGAAGGGCGTCGAGCTCGGTCCCTACGAGATCACGATCGAGCGCGATCTGCGCGTGCCGATGGATGACGGGATCCAGCTGCTCGCCGATCTCATCCGACCCGTCGGCGACGACATCCCCTCACTTCCCACCATCGTCATCCGCGGGCCGTACGGGCGCAGCGGCCCACTCGCGGGGTCCGCTCGTGCCTTGGCGTACGAGGGGTTCACGGTGCTCTTCGAGAGCTGCCGCGGCACGTGGGGATCGCAGGGCCTGTTCACACCGCAGATCGATGAGCAGCGCGACGGCATCGCGACCCTGCGCTGGGTGCGGAAGCAGTCGTGGTTCACGGGGCACCTCGCCACCTACGGGCAGAGCTACATGGGCTACACCCAGTGGGCCGTCGCCGGTCGCATGGCCCTCGAAGACCCTGAAAACGCCTCCGAGGCGCTCGTGCTCATCACCACGATGCCCGACTTCGGCGCCATCACGTGGGACAACGGTGCGTTCGCGCTGCGCAATGCCCTCGGCTGGACTCGCATGATGCACCGGATGCGTCGTGGCGGCTTCGCCATGATCGGCATGGCGCTGCCCGACCCGAAGCTCGAAAAGGCGTTCGCCGTCCTGCCGCTGAGCGCCGGCGACTCCGCGGCGACGGGGGAGGAGATCCACTGGTACCAGGACTGGGTGCGTCGCGAGGACCTCACCCATGAGTACTGGGCGCAGCAGTCCCACGCCGCGTCGGTGGCGGATGTCGCGGCCCCCGTCTCGATGATCACCGGCTGGTACGACATCTTCCTGCCGTGGCAGCTCGCCGACTACGCGCACCTCGTCGAGGCCGGACGCGCGCCCCGACTCATCCTCGGACCATGGGGACACACGTCACCGGGCATGGCGGCGCCGACGCACACCGAGACGATCGCGTTCCTCAAGGAGACCTTCAGCGGCGCCCCCGCGTCGAGGCCGACGCCAGTGCGCGCGTTCGAGACCGGTGTGTGCGAGTGGCACGACCTCGAGTCCTGGCCGCCGGCGGGGTCAGCCGCTCAAGAGTGGCATCTCGGGTCAGGCGGCACAATGTCGACCGAGGCCACGACCGGCGGTGTGACCACCTACACCTACGACCCCGATGACGCGACGCCTGCCGTCGGCGGACCCAGCCTGCTGCCGAAGACCGAGCCGGTCGACAACCGCGCGCATGAGGCGCGGACCGATCTCGCCGTCTTCCGCAGTGCGACGCTCACAGCTCCGCTCGAGATCGCCGGACAGCCGATCGCCCGCATCCGGTTCCGCTCCTCGGCGCCGAGCTACGACGTCTTCGTCCGGATCACCGATGTCCACCCGGACGGCACGTCGATGACCGTGTGCGACGGCATCCGTCGCATCGGGGCGATCGGCACGGTCGACAGCGATCCACTGCCGGACGCCGAGGGCTTCCGCGAGGTCGAGGTGGGGCTGTGGCCTGCCTTCCATCGCTTCGCCGCCGGGCATTCGGTCGGCATCCAGGTCTCCTCCGGCGCCCACCCGCGCTATGCGCGCAACCCCGGCTCCGCCGAGGCCGCGTTCGATGCTGCCGCGACGCAGGTCGCGGTGCAGGAGATCTCGCACGAGGGGCCCGACGCCTCGCGAATCGAGCTGCCGGTGTGGGTCCGATGAACGGCGCACCGGTTCCGGGCCTCGAGCACGCCTTCGATGTGGAGGTCGTGCTCGCTGCGCTGGAGGATCACGGCGAGACCCGTCGGGGACACCGACGCGTCGTGCCGATCGTGGGCGGGTCGGTCAGCGGGCTGTTCGACGCCGAGATCCTGGCCGGGGGAGCCGATTGGCAGATCGTGCGCCCCGACGGGACGATCGAGGTCGACGCGCGGTACACCGCGAAGACGGCGGATGGTGCGCACATCCTGATCCACGCGACGGGCGTCCGCAGCGGTCCGCCCGCGGTGCTGGAGGCGCTGCTGCGCGGCGAGCCGGTCGATCCCTCGGCCTACTACTTCCGCACGGTGGTGACGCTCGAGGCAGGGGCCTCGGAGCACGCCGACCTGCAGCGCGCGATCTTCGTCGCGTCGGCGGTTCGCGCGGCCGACCGGGTCACGTACTCGGCGTACCGCGTCACGTAGTCGCGCGGGCGAGGCGCGGCAAGCTCTCAGCTCCATTTGTTTGTGGTCTGACCACATGCGACAATGGAGCTGAGGAGGTCGAGCATGCGCACGATCGAGGAGACACTGCAGGTTCAGGCCGATGCGGCCGTCCACAAGGCGCACGGTGTGCGCGAACCCTTGCGGTTCACCATCTCGGGCATGCTCGGCGGAGCGTACATCGGTGTCGCCGTCGTCCTGATGCTCAACGTCGCCGGCCCGCTCATCGCCGCCGGGACCGGCATGGGCAAGCTCGTGAGCGGACTCGTCTTCGGCGTCGCGCTGACGCTCGTCGTGTTCGCCGGGGCAGAGCTCGTCACCTCGTCGATGATGACTCTCACGCAGGGCGTGCTCATGCGGGTGGTCAGGCCAGGGCCGGCCGCAGGCGCGCTGTCGTTCACGTTCCTGGCCAATCTCCTCGGCGCAGCCGTCTTCGGCACCCTCGTCGCGGTGTCGGGCGTCCTGCACTCCAACCCCGCCGCCGGCGAGATGCTCTCGGACATGCTCGCCGGGAAGGCGTCCGAAGAACCACTCCAGCTCTTCGTCCGCGGCATCCTGTGCAACATGCTCGTCTGCCTCGCCATCTGGATGTGCGCGCGGCTGAAGAGCGATGTGGCCAAGCTCGTCGTGATCTTCTGGGCGCTGCTCGCGTTCATCGCCTCCGGGTTCGAGCACGTCGTCGCGAACATGACGACCTACACCCTGGGCCTCATGATGGGCGATCCGAACGCGACCTGGGCGCTCTTCGGCAGCAACATCCTCTGGGTGGGTCTCGGCAATCTCGTCGGTGGAGCGATCATCGTCGGCGTCGGCTACTGGATCATCGGCGGCTCGCCGCGCGCGATCGCGCAGACGGAGCAGACGGATGCCGCGGTCGGCGTCGTGGGCTCGCCCGCGCCTGAGCAGCTCACGGTGGTCGTGCCGTCCGACCGCGTCGCGACGGGAACCATCCGGGTGCGCACCGCCACCCGCGGTCCGAGCGGACGACGGGTCGCCCCAGCGCGCAACCAGCGCTGAGGCGCATTGGCGGCGGCCCGCGCAGAGTGCTCGGGGAGTAGCGTTGAGCGGCGGCATCCGTCCTCCTGCGGGTGCGGCATCCGTCACCTCGCCCCCCGGAGGTCGGTCATGAGACTCGTCCAGATCGCCCAGCACGCCGATGATCTCGAGCGCGCGGCCGCGTTCTATTCGAGGCTGCTGCACGCCAAGCCCACCGGACTCTTCGATCCGCCCGGACTGCTCTTCTTCGATCTCGAGGGGGTGCGGCTGCTGCTCGATCGCAATGCCCCCACGGCGCTCATCTATCTGCACGTCGACAACGTGCATGAGGCGATCGAGCGCCTCGATAGGCTCGCCGAGATCATCTCGCACCCGCACGTGATCTTCACCCACGAGGACGACCGCCTCGGACCGGCCGGACACGAGGAGTGGCAGGCGTTCATCCGGGACTCCGAGGGCAACACCGTCGGGCTCGTGGCCTTCCAGCGGGCCTGAGCCTTGCCGGGTGCCGGCCGTTCCGACCCCCGCCGCGCGGCGGGGCGTAGCCTGGGGCGATGAGCGCCTACGTCTCGGCGTTCGAGCTGTTCTCCATCGGAGTAGGACCCTCGAGCTCCCACACGGTCGGACCCATGCGGGCCGGCCGCGACTTCGCCGACCGCCTGCGCTCGGACCGTCTGCTCGACCGCGTGGCGCGCGTTAGCTGCATCCTCTATGGCTCGCTCGGCGCGACCGGCATCGGGCACGGCACCCCCGACGCCGTCGTCGCGGGGCTGCAGGGCCTGGATCCCCGCACGGTGGATCCGGATGCCGTGCGCCGGGCATGGACCGACTGGCCCGAGGGCCGCGCGCTGCTGCTGGACGGCACGCACCCCGTCCCCTTCTCGAAGGAGGGCGTCACCTTTCTACCGCGCACCCGGCTGCCGGGGCACCCGAATGCGATGACGCTCAGTGCGCTCGACGAGGCCGATGCCGTGCTCGCCGAGGAGACCTACTACTCCGTCGGCGGGGGATTCATCCGGCGCGACGGCGAGCCCCAGCGGGTCGCGGCGCGCCCCTTCCCGCTCGACTACGACAATGCCGCGGAACTTCTTGCCGCGTGCGACGAGCGCGGTCTGACGATCGCCGAGGCCGCCCGGATCAACGAGCAGGCGTTGCGCTCCGACGAGCAGATCGCGGCGGGCCTCGATGCGATCTGGGACGCCATGACGAGCTGCATCGAGGCCGGCCTGCGCGCGGACGGAGTGCTGCCCGGAATGATGCGGGTCAAGCGTCGCGCGGGCGCGATCCGGGCGCAGCTGGAGGATGCCGAGGCCACCGGTCACCGCGAACTCCCGGGGGAGTGGCTCGGCGCGTTCGCGCTCGCCGTCAACGAGGAGAACGCGTCGGGCGGTCGGGTCGTGACCGCCCCCACCAATGGCGCGGCGGGGATCGTGCCGGCCGTGGCGATGTACTGGTGGCGGTACCTCGCCGACTCCGGGCTCGGTGCGGGGAACGCCGTCACCCCCTACGGCGAACTGGTCGGCAGCGCGCTGCTGGGATTCGGCCAGGCGCCGGTCGACGCGCTGGCGGGTTCGACGATCGCCCTGGACGAGGAGCGCATCGCCGAGGCGAACCGCCGCCGCGGCATCCGTCGCTTCCTGCTCACCGCCACCGCCTTCGGCTCGCTGTTCAAGGCGAACGCGTCGATCTCCGGTGCCGAGGGCGGGTGTCAGGCCGAGGTCGGCAGCGCGTGCGCGATGGCGGCGGCGGGGCTCACGGCCGTGATGGGCGGGACGAACCGCCAGATCGAGAACGCGGCCGAGATCGCGATGGAGCACCACCTCGGCCTGACGTGCGACCCGGTCGGCGGGCTGGTGCAGATCCCGTGCATCGAGCGCAACGCGATCGCCGCGTCGACCGCCGTCACGGCGGCTCGCCTCGCCCTGCGCGGCGACGGCAGCCACTACGTGTCGCTCGACGCGGTCGTCGAGACCATGCGGCAGACCGGCATCGACATGTCGACGAAGTACAAGGAGACCAGCGAAGGCGGCCTCGCGGTCAACGTCATCGAGTGCTGAGGATTGCGACGACGGATGCCGCGGCATCCGTCTGCTCCGTCCGCTGGGCCCGCGCCGACTGACCCTCGCGCGGTCGAAACCGCCCCACGCGCCCGAAGAGAACGGCCGCGAACGGCGGTTTGGACAGCGCGAGCAGATAGCCCGGAGCCCGGTGTTCGCCGTGCGCGAATCTCTGGCACTCGGCATGCCAGAGTGCTAATCTGAACGTACTTGAGTCGATAAGGCTCAAGTTTCAGAACGATCAGAAGGAGTGCGATTTCCATGGCCACGAATGACCCGTTCCGCGACCTCGACCGCCTCGCGTCGAGCCTCTTCGACACCCGCCGCGGTCCGCGCCGGATGCCGATGGACCTCTACCGTGACGGCGACCACTACGTGCTGACCGCCGACCTGCCTGGTGTCGACCCGGGCTCGGTCGACATCGACGTGGACGGCCAGCTGCTCACGATCCGGGCCGAGCGCACGCTCACCTCCGGTGACGGGGTGAAGTGGATCACGCGCGAGCGCGAGGGCGCGAGCTTCCTGCGTCAGCTCAGCCTCGGCCAGGGCGTGGACTCAGATCGCATCACGGCGAACTACGCCAACGGCGTGCTCAGCGTCGCGATCCCGGTGAGCGAGAAGGCGAAGCCGCGCAAGATCTCGGTGGCGTCCGACGTGAGCTCCCCGACCATCACGGCCCACGAGAGCACGCACGACACCGCCGACGCGCCGCAGCCCGTCGAGCAGTAATCCGCGGCACACGCACGGAACCGCCCCGCGTCCTCCAAGGACCGGGGCGGTTCCGCGTCTCCGGATCCTCCCGAGCGCCGCGGGATGCCTCGGCTCTAGGCTGAGCCCGTGCCTGAGTACGCCGTCCCCACGCCGCAGCGCCGGCGCGGACGGCCGCGCGGCGGCGAGTCGGGCTCGCGCGAGCGCATCCTCACGGTGGCCGTCGAGGAGTTCGGCGAGCGCGGATACGACGCCACCACGATCCGCGGCATCGCCACCCGGGCCGGGGTCGACCCGGCGCTCGTGCACCACTACTTCGGCACGAAGGCGGATCTCTTCGCCGAGGCGGTCGATGCTCCGATGCGGCCGGATGTCGACATCCCGGCTCTGCTCGCCGGCCCGCGCGACGAGCTCGGCGCCCGCATCGCGCGCTACGTGTTCGAGGCCTGGGAGAAGCCCGACGTGCGCAAGCGCGGGGTGGTGCTGCTCCGCGCCGGGATCGGCAACCGGCTCGCGACGCCGCTGCTTGCAGCGTTCCTCTCCCGCGAGCTCCTCGGCCGCATCGCCGCCGACCTCGACCACCCGGATGCCGAGCTGCGGGCGAGCCTGGTCGCCTCGCAGATCGCCGGCATGCTGCTCGCCCGGCATGTGCTGAAGCTTCCCGCCGCGGCCGCGGCATCCGTCGACGATCTCGTCGCGTGGGTCGGCCCGAACCTGCAGCACTATCTGACCGGAGACCGGCCCCCCGCCGGGTGAGAGGAGAACCTATGACGTTCCAGGCATATCTCGACAACATCGAGGACAAGACCGGGCTCACCCCCCGCCAGTTCATCGACCTCGCCACCGCGAAGGGCTTCGGCCCCGGCACGAAGGCCGGCGAGATCGTCACCTGGCTCGCCGAGGACTACGGGCTCGGCCGGGGCCACGCCATGGCACTGGTGCACGTGATCACGAAGGGCCCCAAGATCAACGTCAAGCACGTCGATTCGGGAGGAACCCACAGCGATCCGTCCGACACGCTCTGGCTCGACGGCAAGGCCACGAACCCTGCACCCTAGGCGCGCGGGCGGCTCTTGACCGCGCTCAGCGCGAAGAGCATAATTCACCGCGTGATGAATAAATCGCGATCCCGCCTCGCCGCCGGATCATGAGCGTCGACGTCCGCAACGCGGTCGAGATCCGCGGACTCCGCGTGCGCCGAGGAAAAACCGATGTGTTCGACGGCATCGATCTCGACATCCCGCGCGGTCAAATCACCGGGCTGATGGGACCGTCCGGCTGCGGCAAGACCACGCTCATGCGCTCCATCGTCGGTGTGCAGGTGGTGGCGGGCGGCACGGTCACGGTGCTCGGCGATCCCGCCGGCACCCAATCCCAGCGCCGGAGGGTCGCCTACGACACGCAGGCGGCGTCGGTCTACGGCGACCTCACGATCCAGCAGAACCTCGCGTACTTCGCCCGGCTGATCGGCGCGCCGCGGTCCGATGTCGACCGGGTCATCGAGCAGGTCGGTCTCGCCGATCAGGCGCGGCAGACCATCGACTCCCTGAGCGGCGGGCAGGAGAGCCGCGTCTCGCTCGCGGTCGCGATGCTCGGCGAGCCCGAACTCCTCGTGCTCGACGAGCCGACCGTGGGCCTCGACCCGGTGCTGCGCAACGAGCTGTGGGGGCTGTTCCGGGGGCTCGCAGACCAGGGCGCGACCCTCATCGTCAGCAGCCACGTCATGGATGAGGCGCTCCGCTGCGACCGACTCATCCTCATGCGGGCCGGCCGCATCATCGCCGACACGACTCCCGATGGGCTGCTCGCCGACACGGGTCAGAAGGATCCGGATGCGGCGTTCCTCACGCTCATCGAACGGGACGTGACATCCGGCTCGGCGGTGGGGCCGGCGCCCGACCATCCACTCACGCGCCGCGAGGCGCGTGGGGAGGCGGAGAAGTGAACGGGGTCCGCACCGTCGCCACCGCCGGTCGCGTGCTGCGCCAGCTGAGCCACGACCCCCGGTCGATCGCCCTCATGCTCGTCGCCCCGAGCCTGCTGGTCGGCCTGTTCGCCTGGCTGTTCAGCGACCAGGAGGGAGTGTTCGACACCTACGGCCCGCCGATCCTGGCGCTGTTCCCGTTCATCATCATGTTCCTGATCACCTCGATCACCACGTTGCGCGAGCGCCGCTCGGGCACGCTCGAGCGGCTGATGACGACGCCGCTCGGCAAGGGCGACTTCATCCTCGGCTACGGCTTGGCGTTCGGTCTCATGGCGATGCTGCAGGCGATCGTCACGGTGTCGTTCGCGGTCTGGGTCTGCGGGCTCGAGACCGACGGTCCGGTCTGGCAGCTGGGGCTCGTCGCAGTGACGGATGCCGTGCTCGGCATGGCTCTCGGACTCCTGGCGAGCGCGTTCGCGCGCACGGAGTTCCAGGCGGTGCAGTTCATGCCGCTGATCGTTTTCCCGCAGATCCTGCTCGGCGGACTGTTCATGCCCCGCGAGGACATGCCCGACGCGCTCTACGCGATCTCGAAGGTGCTCCCGCTCAGCTACGCGATCGACGCGATCAACGCTGTGACGGCCGGGGACGAGGGCTGGGACGTCTACGGCCCGCTGCTCGTCATCCTCGGATTCCTCGTCGGGGCCCTCGTGCTCGCCTCGCTCACCCTCCGCCGCCGCACGCCGTAGTCAGGGCGTTTCGTCTCGCTTCGCGGTTCCTGAGTAGGCCCGCTAGCGCCGTATCGAAGGGCGCTCAACGACCGGCGTGGGACGGGACGGATGCTGCGGTCTCAAAGATGCGGAAGCGCGGGTCCGTGTCGTCGCATTTCTGAGACCGGAGCGCTCAGCGGCGTGCGCCGGGATCCTCGGACGGATGCTGCGGTCTCAAAGATGCGGAAGCACAGGCCTGTGTCGTGGCATTTGTGAGACCGCCGGGCTCGGCGACCGGATCGGGTCCGCTCAGCAGTCCGGCTTCGGGGTGCGCAGCTTCGCCGTGAGCTCGCGCAGCGCGGAGAGCTCGGAGTCGGTGAGCACCGACATCCGGTCCGCGATCGCACTGCCGTGCTTCAGTGCGAGCACGCGGAACGCCGCCGCGCCCTCGTCGGTGGCGTGCACCAGGGCCCCGCGACCGTCGTCCGGGTCGGCGCACTTGGCGAGCAGCCCGCGGGCGACCATCCGGTCGACGAGGCGTGAGACGCTGGGCTGGCTGATCAGCATGTTCGCGGTGACATCGCGCAGCCGCGCGGTCATCTCCGGGCCGCGGGTCACGGTGAGCAGCACGTCGTATTCCGCCTGGCTAAGTGCCGCGCGCTCGAAGTCGCCGCTGATCTCGCCGAACACCTCGTGCTGGGCGCGGAAGAGCGCTTCCCAGGCTTCGATGGCGAGGCGACGATCGGTCATGTGCACCAGACTAAAGGCACCAGCGGGGTCCTAGGCTGTGCTCGTGGGGAAGGTGCTGAGGCGACTGGGCGCCGTCTGCGCGGCGATCGCGGCCTGCGCGCTGATTCTCACGGCCTGCGCCGATCTGTCGGTCACCTCCGATGACGGCGCGGCGGACGTGGCATCGGCCAGCCTCGACGACTTCACCTTCGCGAGGATGGACGTCAACTACACGCTCGGACGCACCGACGATGGCAAGAGCACGCTCGATGTGGTCGAGCGGTTCGTCGCCGTGTTCCCGGAGTACAACCAGAACCACGGCATGCGGCGCATCATCCCGGACTCCTATCTCGGGGTGCCGCTGAACCCCCGATTCGTCTCGATCACCGACGGCGACGGCAACGCGCGCGCCGCGGAGGTCGACCGCGAAGACGGCACGTTCACGATGACGTCCCGCGCCGACGAGTTCGTGCACGGCGAGCAGATCTACGTCTTCACCTACACACTGGAGAATGTCACCCGGTTCTTCGACAACACCGGCGCCGACGAGTTCCAATGGGACGTCAACGGGACGCAGTGGCCGCAGCCGTTCAGCCGCGTCACCGCGACTCTGCACGTCGATCAGGACCTCGCGCCCAGCTTGACCGGGGCGAGCGCCTGCTACCGCGGGTTCGAGGGCGACGACAACCTGTGCACGATCGAAGCGACCGATGCCGCGCAGGGCGGAACGGATGTCTTCGCGGCTGCCGACGCGGTCCAGCCGTACCAGACCATGACGATCGCGGTGGCCTTCGAGAAGGGCACGTTCGCCGCGTTCGACAACTCCTTCCTGGCCTCGCCGTGGGGATGGCTGCAGAGCCTCGCCGCGCTTGTCGTGCTCGGTGGTCTCGGGTGGGGCTTCGCCACCCGGGCCCGGCACCTGCGCGATGAGCCCGGCCGGCCCACGATCATCGCCGAGTACACCCCGCCCGCCCAGATCGACGCGCTGGAGAGCGCGGTGCTGCTCGGCCTGCCTTCCAAGGCGATCCCCGCCGAGGTGCTCGAGCAGGCGGTCGTCGGCAGCATCCGGATCGTCGAGGGGGAGCGGCACTGGTTCGGGGGCGTCAAGCTGCGAGCTCAGCTCATCGACCCGTCCCTCGCGGACGGCGACGGGGTGATGCTGCTGGGCGGCCTGTTCCCGGCAATGACGCCGGGCGACGAGTTCGAGTTCGGCCGCAGCGACCGGAGGCTCTCCACGACCGCGCAGTCCATCCTCACGGCGGCCCGCTCCGAACTCGAGCAGCGCGGCCTGCGCAGGCGCGTAGGGCTCGGGACCCGCGCCCTGCCCGTCATCGTCACCGGTCTCGGCGCCGTCGGCGTCTTTCTCGCCGGGATTGCCGCGATGGATGCCGCGGTCTCGGCGTGGATCCCGCTCGCACTGATCGTCGGGGCGATCCTGGCCGAACTCGCCGTCATCGGGATGATGTCGCGCAAGCCGCTCACTGTCCTCGGCGCGGAGGTGCGCGACCACCTCGCCGGCCTCCGGGTGTTCATCGAGTGGGCCGAGGCCGACCGGATCCGGATGTTGCAGTCCCCGCAGGGAGCCGAGCGGATCCCCATCGACACGACCGATTCCGGAGTCATGCTGAAGCTGTACGAGGTGCTGCTGCCGTACGCGGTCGTCTTCGGTCAGGAGAAGCGGTGGGCGCAGGAACTCGCCGTGCTGTACGGCGAGCACGGCTCTCCCGGCTGGTACTCCGGCTCGAGCGGCTTCAGCGTCTCGGCGTTCTCCTCGGGCATCTCGACCCTGTCGGCGAGCACCGCGTCGTCATCCGCCTCGTCGTCGGGCGGCTCGGGTGGCGGCGGGAGCGCCGGCGGCGGTGGCGGCGGGGGCGGCGGCGGAGGCGTTTAGCGGCCCAGCCGTCCGGCGACTCCCTGCGCGGCCAGACCCGTTCGCCGTGGGTAGGCTTGGCCGGGATGACCCCCGAGCTGAACCGGATCGAACCAGCCCGCCCCGGCGGCACGCCCGGCACGGGGCGTCGCATCGTGCTACTCGCCGGAGGGGTCGGCGGGTCCAACTTCGCCCTCGGGCTGCGGGCCGCGCTCGCGCCGGACGATGAGCTCACCGTGATCTGCAACACCGGCGACGACTGGTGGATCGCAGGCCTGCGCGTGCAGCCCGACATCGACTCCATGCTCTACGCCCTGGCGGGCGTCAAGGACCTCACCAAGGGCTGGGGACGAGCGGATGACTCGCTCCGCGTCTCGGGTGAGCTCGCGGCGTGGGGCGTCGGGCGGGAGTGGTTCGAGCTCGGCGACCTCGACCTCGGCGCGCACATCGCCCGGACCTCCTGGCTGCGCGCGGGCGCGACCGTCAGCGAGGCCGTCGCCCGGCTGACCGCGCGCTGGCCGCTCGGCGCCGTAATGCTTCCGATGACGGACGCCGAGGTCGACACCCAGGTCGTGCTGCCCGACGAGACGATCCACTTCCAGGAGTGGTGGACCCGCTACCGCGCGCGCCGGGAGCCGCTGGCGTTCGAGAACCCGGGCATCGCCGCGGCACGGCCCGCTCCCGGGGTGCTCGAGGCGATCGCCGCCGCCGACGCCGTCGTGATCGCCCCGTCCAACCCGATCGTCTCGATCGGCCCGATCCTCGCGGTCCCGGGCATCGCCGACGCACTCCGGCAGACGGCTGCGCCGGTCGTCGGCGTCTCGCCGATCATCGGCGGCAGGCCCGTGCGCGGGATGGCCGATGTCTGCCTGCGGGTCGCCGGTGTCGAGTGCACGGCCTCGGGTGTGGCCGCGCACTACGGCGCGCGCCGGGACGGCGGGGTGCTCGATGCCTGGCTCATCGCGGAGGAGGATCACGCGGAAGCCGCCGCGGTCGACGGTCTCGGCATCCGTTCCGCGGTCCGCCCGCTGTGGATGACGGATGCCGCGCACAGCCGTGCCCTCGGCGAGGACGTGCTCGCCGTCGCCGCGTCGGTGAACCCCCGGCGACAGAGCTCGGTGCAGCGATGACCGCCGAGCGCGTGATGACGACGATCGACACGATCGAAGAGGCCGTGCGCCTGCTCGGGGCGGACGGCGAGGAGCTCGAGCGGCTGCTCGAGCGGGCCACGCGCATGCGTGATGTGGGCCTGCAGGACGCCGGCCGGCCCGGTGTCATCACGTACTCCCGCAAGGTGTTCGTCCCGCTGACGACGTTGTGCCGGGACCGTTGCCACTACTGCATCTTCGTCGACACACCGGGGCAGCTGCTGACCAAGCGCGCGCCGATGTACATGTCGGACGAGCAGGTGCTTCAGGTCGTCCGCGCGGGTGCGGCGCACGGCTGCAAGGAGGCGCTGCTCACCCTCGGCGACCGGCCCGAGGACCGCTGGCCGCAGGCCCGCGCGTGGCTCGACGACCACGGTTTCGCCTCGACCCTCGAGTACGTGGGTCATGTCGCACGGCTGATCACGCGCGAGACCGGGCTGCTCGCCCACCTCAACCCGGGCGTGATGAGCGCCGACGAGCTGCGTGCGCTGCGCCCGACCGCTCCGTCGATGGGCATGATGCTCGAGACCACCTCGCGGGAACTGTACGAGACACCCGGCAGCGTGCACTACGGCTCGCCCGACAAGGATCCGGCGGTGCGGCTGCAGGTCATCGCCGATGCCGGGGTCGCCGACATCCCGTTCACCACCGGCATCCTGGTGGGCATCGGCGAGACGCTCCGCGACCGGGCTGAGTCGCTGTTCGCACTGCGCGACCTGCACGCCCAGCACGGCCAGATCCAAGAGGTCATCGTCCAGAACTTCCGGGCGAAGCACGCCACCGCCATGCGGGGAGCGGCGGATGCCTCGCTCCGCGAGCACATCGCGGCGGTCGCGGTGGCCCGGCTCATCATGGGTCCGCAGATGCGGATTCAGGCGCCGCCGAACCTCGCCGATTCCGAAGCCTTCGATCTGCTCGTGCGCGCCGGCATCGACGACTGGGGCGGGGTATCGCCTGTCACGGCCGACCACGTGAACCCCGAGCGGCCGTGGCCCGACCTCGACGATCTCGCGGCGCTGACCGCGGCATCCGGCTTCACCCTGCGTGAGCGTCTGACGGCGCACTCCGAGTACGTCCAGGACCCGCAACGCTGGTTCGACCCGGCGATCCGGGCGAGTGTCGCCGCGCTCGCCGACCCCGCCACGGGACTGGCCCGCGCGGATGCCGGGGCCACAACGCCCCTCGATCCCGCGCAGGGCCACCGCACGAACAGGGGCCTTACAGGGCTGGTCGGCCGCGCGCTCGAGGATCCGACGGCGCTCGACGACGCCGAGTGGGTCACGTTGCTCACCGCGAGCGGGGCCGACCTCGAAGCCGTCGTCGCCGCCGCCGATGATCTGCGGCGCTTCACGGTCGGCGAGACCGTCAGCATGGTCGTGAACCGCAACCTGGCGTCGACCGGTCTGCGCGACGAGCCCACCGGCGAGCCCGGCACCTTCGATCTCGCGGACGCGGCTGCGGTCGCCCGCGACGCGTGGGAGCTCGGCGCGACCGAGCTGTGCATCCAGGGGATGATTCCCGCCCACCTCGACCCGGCGAACTACCTCGACCTCGTCCGCGCCGTGAAGGATGCCGCGCCGGGCCTGCACCTGCACGCGTATCGCCCGCAGGATGTCGTCGACTTCGCGGATCGCTCCGGGATCTCGGTCCCCGCGGCGTTCCAGTCGCTGCGCGAGGCCGGCGTCGACACGGTGCCCGGCACCGGGGTCAAGGTGCTGAGCGAGCGGGTCCGGCAGCTCGTCGCGCCCGGCGACCTCGAGATCGACCGCTGGGTCGACACGATCGAGGCCGCCCACGATGCCGGCTTCCGCTCCACCTCCGTGCTCTTCTACGGCCACGTCGAAACGGCCGCGGAGCGCATCGCGCACCTGCGGATGCTGCGTGTCCTGCAGGATCGGCGCCAGGGCTTCACCGAGTTCGTCCCGATCCCGCTGCCCGGCTTCGGCGTACCGCTCGTGTCGGAGCGTGCTCCGGTCGATGAGCACCGGGCGATGGTGGCCGTCTCCCGGCTGCTGCTCGCCGGCAGCATCCGGCACATTCAGATCCCGTGGACCCGGCATGGCCGAGACCTCGCCATCATTCTGCTGCGCGCCGGGGGCGACGACCTCGGCGGCACCCTCCTGGACGGGCGGGTGCTGCCCGAGGCGGGCGCGGAGTTCGGGCTCGAGTTCCCGTTCGCCGAGGCGGAGCGCGCCGTCGGCCGCATCTTCCGCTCGCTGCGCCGACGCACGACCGACTACCGCGAGCCGGTTGCCCTCGAGGTGCGCGCGTGAACGGCGAACGGATCGAGGTCGTCGTCGTCGGCGCCGGGTTCGCCGGCATTGCGGCGGCGCTCGCGGCACGTTCGGCCGGCCACGAGGTCGTCGTACTCGAACGCGCCGACCGCCCCGGCGGCACCTGGCGCGAGAACACGTATCCCGGCGTGGCGTGCGATGTGCCCGCGCACCTCTACGGCCTGGCCGATCACCTCGATCCGGCCTGGTCGGCGGAGTTCGCGCCCGGCTCTGAGATCCAGGCTTATCTCGAGGGCATCGTGCAGCGCTCGGGCTTGAGCGGCATCCTCCGGCTCGACAGCCCGCTGCTGGCCGCCGGGTGGGATGACGACGAGCAGGCCTGGCGCATCGACGTCGGCGGCGACCGCCCGGTGCAGCTCCTCGCCGAGGTGCTCGTGCTCGCCTGCGGGCGCCTCACCGAACCCGCCGTCCCGCTGCTCTCTGGCCTGGACAGCTTTCCCGGGGCGATGTTCCACTCCGCCCGCTGGGACCACTCCGTGCCGCTCGACGGCGCGAAGATCGCCGTTGTCGGCTCGGGCGCGAGTGCCGTGCAGATCGTGCCTGCGCTTGTCGCGGCCGGCTCACAGGTGGTCGTTTTCCAGCGCACCCCCGCGTGGATCGTGCCGCGCGGCGGCCGCGCCTACACCGCCGAAGAGCAGGCGCGACTTGCGGCCCACCCCGAAGAACTGGCGGCGCTGCGCGAACGCCTGCATCGCGAAGGCGAGGCTCGGTACGCCTCCCGCTCGGGATCGACGGATGCCGCGGCCGAGGCATCCGGAATCGCCCTCGCGCATCTCGCGGCGCAGGTCGCCGACCCGACTCTGCGGGCGCAGCTGACCCCGCACTACGCGTTCGGGTGCAAGCGGGTGCTGCTGTCGGACGACTTCTACCCGGCGTTCGCGAGCGGTGCGGCGCAACTCGAGCCCTCCGCCCTCGCGACCGTTCACGGGCGCGAGCTCGTCTCCGAGCGCGGGATGAGCCACGGCGACTTCGACGCGATCGTCTTCGCGACGGGGTTCGAGACGGCGCGCCAGCCCTACGCGGGGCTCATCCTTGGCGAAGAGGGCGTGCTGCTCGAGCGGCACTGGGGAGAGGGTATGACGTCGTTCGGCTCGGTCGTCGTGCCGGGGTTCCCGAACCTGTTCGTGCTCAACGGGCCCAACGCGTCGCTCGGGCACACCTCATCGGTGCTGATGCTCGAGCACCAGGCGGCCTACGTCGTCCGGGCCCTTGCGCGCCGGCCCGGCCAAGGCGGCGTGCTGCGGACGCGGCCCGAGGCGGAGCGCGACTACACGCGCCTCATCGACGAGAAGGCGGCCGCGACCCCCTGGCTCACCGGCGGATGCCACAACTGGTACGTCGACGACCGTTCCGGGCGCCTCACCCTGATGTGGCCGGGCACCGCCGCGGAGTACGGCGAGTTCCTCGCCGCGGCCGACGGCTCCGAGTTCGCGGAGGCCGTCCCATTGGTGAGCCCGCACGCGGGGCACACCTCGTGACCGTCTCCGGTTTCGTTCCCGTCGCCTGGACCCTGATCATCCCGGTCAAGCGATTCACCGTCGGCAAGTCGCGCCTGCGCGCCCACACCGACAGCCAGTCCGACCGGCACGCAGCGCTGGCGCGCGCGATCGCCCTGGATACCATCGCGGCCGCTGCCGCGAGCTCCCGGGTCGAGCACATCATCGTGGTCACCGACGAGGACCTCACCGACCATCTGCCCGTCGGTGCGGTCATCGTGCCCGAGGGTGCGACAGCCGGACCGAACCCCGCCGTGCTCGAGGGAGTCACCCGGCTCGGCGCCGCGTCCGCGCGGGCCGCCTTAGTCGGGGATCTGCCCGCCCTGCGCCCCGCCGACCTCGACGAGGCGCTCGCCCTCGCCGAGGGCATCGACCGGACAGTGACCCCGGATGCCGCGGGCACCGGTTCGACGCTGGTCACGGCGCGTGCCGGTGTGGCGTGGCAGTCGGCGTTCGGGGAGGGCTCATTCGCGCGCCATGTGTCCCTGGGGTGCGTGCCGCTCCCGATCGATGCGCGCTCGACCCTGCGCCGCGATGTCGACACCCCGGACGATCTGGCCGAGGCCGACCGCCTCGGGCTGGGGGAGTGGACGCGCAGCCTGCGCCAGACCGCCAACGCCTAGCGTCTGATCACGGCCCGTACCGTAGTGCGGGCGATTTCGGCGACACGCCGGGTCGCGGCATCCGTCATCGGCGTGTCGCGGATGATCCCCGCAGTTGGGTACAGCGACCGCGTGCGGCGCCTTTTGGGGGGACCGGCGCCGGCGTGCAAGACCGCCAACGCCTAGCGTCGTCACGGCCCGTACCGTAAGTGCGGGCGATTTCGGCGACACGCCGGGTCGCGTCATCCGTCACCGGCGTGTCGTAGATGATCCCCGCAGTTCGGCACGGTGCCCTGGCCGCCGGGAGCGATCAGTGCGTGCGGTGCGCCGCGTAGTACTCCAGCAGAGCCTGGGTCGAGGCATCCTGCGCGTCGAAAGCCGCGGTGTCGCCTTCGAGCGCCGGCGCGATCTGCAGGGCGAGCTGTTTGCCGAGCTCGACACCCCACTGGTCGAACGAGTTGATGCCCCAGATCACGCCCTGCGTGAAGGTGATGTGCTCGTAGAGGGCGATGAGCTCGCCGAGCACCCGCGGAGTGAGCGCGGGGGCGAAGATCGAGGTGGTCGGGCGGTTGCCGGCGAACGTGCGGGCGGCGACGAGGGGGCCGGTCGTGCCCTCGGCCTCCACCTCGGCAGCGGTCTTGCCGAACGCGAGGGCCTTGGTCTGCGCAAGGAAGTTCGCCAGGAACAGGCCATGCACGTCGCGGCCTTCGGCAGCCAGGGGGAAGGCCGGGTTCGCGAAGGCGATGAAGTCGGCCGGGATCAGCTGGGTGCCCTGGTGGATGAGCTGGTAGAACGCGTGCTGGCCGTTCGTGCCGGGCTCGCCCCAGAAGATCTCGCCGGTGCCGGTGGTGACCGGCGTGCCGTCCCAGCGCACCGACTTGCCGTTGGACTCCATCGTGAGCTGCTGCAGGTACGCGGCGAAGCGGTGCAGCTGCTGGGCGTAGGGGAGCACGGCGTGGGTCTGCGCGCCGAGGAAGTTCGTGTACCAGACGTTGAGCAGACCCATGACGACTGGCACGTTCTCTGCCAGCGGGGTGGTGCGCACGTGCTCGTCGACGGCGTGGAAGCCGGCCAGCAGCTCGCGGAACGCGTCGGGACCGAGCGCGATCACCAGCGACAGCCCGATCGCCGAGTCGACGGAGTAGCGTCCGCCGACCCAGTCCCAGAACCCGAACGCGTTCGCCGGATCGATGCCGAAGGCGGCGACCTTGTCGAGGGCGGTCGAGACCGCGACGAAGTGGTGGGCCACGGCATCCGTCCGTGCTGACTCGTCCGCCGCGATCGCACCGACGCCTTCGAGCCCAGCCCAGAGCCAGTCACGAGCGAGGCGGGCGTTGGTGAGCGTCTCGAGCGTGGTGAAGGTCTTGGACGCGACGATGAAGAGGGTCGTCTCCGGGTCGAGATCCGCGGTCTTCAGGGCGATGTCGGCGGGGTCGATGTTGGAGACGAAGCGGGCCTGGATCCCGGCATCCGCGTAGGGCTTCAGGGCTTCGAAGATCATCGCCGGGCCGAGGTCGGAGCCCCCGATGCCGATGTTGACCACGTGGGTGACCTTCTTGCCGGTGATCCCCCGCCAGTCGCCGGAGCGGACGCGCTCGGCGAAGGCGTCCGCCGCCGCGAGCACCGCCTGCACGTCATCGTCGATCTGCTGCCCGTCGACGACGAGCGCTGGAGTGGCTCCCGGCGGCCGGCGCAGCGCGGTGTGCAGCACGGCGCGGTCCTCGGTGGTGTTGATGTGCTCGCCGGCGAGCATCGCCGCGTAGCGGTCGGCGACGCCGGTCTGCTCCGCGAGCCGCACGAGGGAGCCGAGGATCTCGTCGGTGACGAGGTTCTTCGACAGGTCGACGTGCAGGTCGCCGACCGTGAGAGTCAGTCGCCTCGCCCGGTCGGGGTCCTGCGCGAACCACGCCCGCAGGTCGGGGGCGAAGGCGGATCGGTGGGCGTCGAGCTCGGCCCAGGCGGAAGTGGCGGCGGCATCGATGGGTGCACTCACGGGTTCCACGCTAGCGCGCCGGACCCGGGGTGTCCCTTCGATGTCACCCGGCCGGGATCAGTACCAGCCGGTGGCGTTCGAGTGGCCCCAGGCGGCGCAGGGGGTTCCGTAGGATCCGCGGATGTACCCCAGGCCCCAGCGGATCTGGGTCGCCGCATTGGTCTGCCAGTCGGCGCCGGCGCTTGCCATCTTGCTGCCGGGCAGCGACTGCGGGATGCCGGTGGCACCGCTGCCGGAGTTGTAAGCCTGGTAGTTCCAGCCGGACTCGCGGTTCCAGAGCGACACGAGGCAGGAGAACTGGTCGGAGCCCCAGCCGTACTCGGCTGCGGCGATCTGCTGCGCGACAGCCTTGGCGCCCTCCGGGGTGTTCGCGGCTGCTGCGGCAGCGGCAGCAGCTGCGGCAGCCGCCTCGGCGTCGCGCTGGGCCTGGGCGGCAGCCTCTTCGGCGGCCTTCTTCGCCTGAGCGGCATCGAGCAGCTCACGCAGACTCGAGGTCTTCGCCGTCACGCGCAGCGTCTCTTCGGTGGCCTGGTCCGTCACGGCAGGCAGGAACAGGACCGGCAGCGTGTCCATGCCGGCCAGGCGGTCCATCTGCTCCCGGAGCGCCGCGGTGTCCACCGTCGTGGTCACGACGCCGACGTCGAGTCCGGATGCCGCGATGTCAGCGGTGACGGTGCTCGCTGCCGCGACCGCGACCTCCGCGGCGTCCAGGGCCGACTGCGCGTCGGCCTCGATGGTGCGCAGGGTT
The DNA here is from genome assembly GCF_054049175.1 of Microbacterium sp. P5_E9. Taxonomy (NCBI): domain Bacteria; kingdom Bacillati; phylum Actinomycetota; class Actinomycetes; order Micrococcales; family Microbacteriaceae; genus Microbacterium; species Microbacterium sp. P5_E9. The sequence continues at coordinate 92,573 of NZ_JBFUMV010000002.1, forward strand.
GCGGGTTCGGCGGTCGAAGCTGCCAGTCGCGACGCCAGGGCGGTGGAGGCGACGGCACCGGTCTCGGGGGACCGGACGTTCGCAGAGGCAGCGGCGCTCGTCAGGCCGGTCAGCGCGGCCATTCCGATGACGGCGCCGACGGCGACGGCAGATGTTGCGATCGTGCGACGGTGGAGAGTGCTGCGGGCAGAGCGGAACGGACGGGTGGAGCGCATGCGGAGGAATAGCCTTCGTGGTCTGCGGCACCGGCGACGTGCGCTGGCGTGCGCCCTTCGGGTCGGGCACGAAGTCCCGAGTCTGCAAGGCCAATCTGGACAAGTCCCAGGCGTTACCTGGAAGGTCCGTGGGAAGGGCCTTTGCGAAAATGGCTGATCAGAGGCTCGGATTTTGCATTGGAGCAGGTGGGCGGGCAAGAGTAAGGGCCGGTCGGAGAGGCTCCCGACCGGCCCTTGTCCCTTGCACCAAGAGTGTCCTGCAATCACATGCGATAGCTGCCACAGCAAAACAACTACCGTGCTTGAACTCTATAACGACCAGGTAACGGAAGGGAAGACCTTGGCGTTATCTTTTCGTGATTCTTTGCCGGTTCATCGGGTTCACCCAGGTTCGGGCCGGGTCAGCGCTCCCGCGCAGGCGTGATCAGCACCCCGCCGAAATGCGCCTCGGAATAGTCCCACTCGCGTCCATCGACCCACACCCGCGCCGAGATGCAGGGCAGCGGTTCGTGCTCGCCGTCCGGCCAGTGCAACACGAACCCGCCGCTGAACGACGCGTTCGATCCGGTCACGCGTGCGCCGTCCGCATCTACTGCGCGAGCCTCGCATTCGCCGCACAGGTATTCGGGGTACCGGTCGGATTGCACGACCTGGGCGCCGCAGTTGGGGCAGGGCTGCGTGCCGCGGGCGCCGGGGAGGAACGGACTCATCTGGACGAGTGTAGGTCAGGCCGTGCGGGCTCGCTCTTCGTCCTCGGCCGCTGACCCCGGTAGGAACAGGTCGCGTGTGATCGGACAGATTCATCGGATTCACCCAGGTTCGGGTGTCTGATCCCGCGGTACGCCGATCCCCTATCGTCGAGACATGTGGCGAACCGATGGCAACCGATACGCCGCAATCGAGGCCGCAGAGATCGCCCTTCTGAGCCCCGAGGTGCGGCGAGAAGGCGCGCGGCTAGATGAGCTGCTGCACGCCGACTTCGTCGAGATCGGACGATCGGGACGTCGCTGGACCCGAGAGGCGATACTCGAAGCTCTGCGCACCGAGGAGGATCACCCGCTTCCCGCGACGGACGACTGGCAGTACCTAGAGGTCGCGCCCGGCGTGGTGCTGGTCACCTATCGCATCCGCACGTCCGCGGGCGACAGCCGGCACTCCTCGATCTGGGACACGACCTCCGGCGCTCCGGAGATCCGGTTCCACCAGGGAACCGCGCTCCCTGACCAGTTCGAGGACCGGGAGGCGAGAAGTCGGGCTCTTCGATTGTGCGTCCTGCTGTGGGCCCGCCAAGGGCGCGAGCAGGACCTCCATCACTACGAGGATTCGGTCCTCGCCCTTCTGAGCGACCACGCCGGACGGGTGGTCGCCCGCGATCGCATTCTTGCGCAGGGTACGGACGATCCGACGGAAGTGCAGATCATCGAGTTCCGCGATCAGGATGCGATGGATGCATACCTGGGCGATCCGAGGCGGTCGGCGCTGCATGATGCCCGGGATGCCGCCCTCGCGAAGACGCAGATCCTGCGCAGCGCCTAATCATTGCGGCGCGATGCCGAGCGCCCGCACGAGATAGATCATGTGCGAGCGGATGTCGATCGACGGGTCGTAGCCCCGTTGGATCTGCAGGCCGTCCCAGCCCGCGAAGAGCAATGCCGAGACGGCGACCGGGTCGACGTCGGCAGCGACTCGGCCGTCAGCCTGCATGCGAACGAGCGCGTCGCTCATCACCAACCGGATCGCCTCGTATCGCGTCCGCAGGAACTCGTGCGCGACATGGTCGGGTTCGGTGGCCTCGCCGGTAACCCGCAGCGCGAGCTGCACCATGCCGGGGGAGGACACTTCCTCGTCGACGGCGAGGAGGATCCGCTCGACGAGATCGTCGGCGAAGTTCTGCGCCTCGGGGTTCACCTGCACGGCGACGACCTCATCGCGGTGCCTCAGGATCTCGAGGAACAGCGCGTCCTTCGAGCCGAAGTAATGCAGCAGTCCGTTCTGGCTGAGGCCCACGGCATCCGCCAGATGCTTCACCGTCGCACTGGTGTAGCCGTCGCGGGCGATGACCTCGAGCGCGACGTCGAGGATCTCGGCGCGCTTCGCCTTGCCTTTCGCGTACGGACCCCGGGTTCCCATAAATCGCATGATATGCGGTTTTGGGCTTGCGCGCACCCAATCCCGCATGACATGCTGTTTTCATCGACACGAGAGAACGCCACTGCTGGCCGTTCGGATGCCGGACATCACAGACGATGGGAATCACATGAGCAGCACCACGGTCACCGAGCCGAACCCGGCAGGGCCGAACCCGAAGGGCGACAAGGCGAGCCGCAACGTCGTCCTCGAGCCGAGCGAGCCGGGGACGTCCTCGATCTACATCAAGGGCCGCTCGTCGCGGACCTACCTGACCTGGTACACGATCCTGACGATCGCGATCACCGCGGTCTGGGGCGCGGTGGCGGGCATCCTCCTCCCGAATCACGTGCAGCTGCTCGAGGTGGGCAACTGGTTCACCGGAGCGAACGCCGGGGTCGACCTGCAGCAGCTCGCGCTGCTGCAGCAGTCCATCGACGCGGGCACGGCCACGGCGACGGCCGAGCAGGCGCAGCAGCTCGAGCTGCTCAGCGGGTTCAACGCGGCCCGCGCCCAGTCGCTCGCGATGATCAGCACGATCGGCGTGATCCTGACGATGCTCATCCAGCCGATCGTCGGCGTCTTCGCCGACCGGACCCGTACGAAGTGGGGCCGCCGCGCGCCGTGGATCCTCTTCGGCACCGTCGTCGGATCTGTGCTGCTGGTGGCGATGCGCTTCGCCCCGTCGATCGCCGTCCTCGCGATCGTGTTCATGCTCGCCCAGGCCATCCTCAACACGGCATCAGGCCCCCTGGCGACGACCGTTGCCGACCGGATGCCGGAGAACCGGCGTGGCGTCGCATCCGCGCTCGGCGGGTTCGGCAACTTCTTCGGCGGCCTCCTCGGCGGGCTGCTGGCCGGCGCGCTATTCGCCGTGATCGGCCTGGACTTCTACTTCATCATCGCCGCCTTCGTGGCGTTCTCGGGCGTCATGTTCGTGATCTTCGCCCGTGACCGCTCGTCGAAGGACCTCGACGTCGCCCCCTTCAACTGGAAGCAGTTCTTCGTCGGATTCACGATCGCGCTGCGGTCGCGCAACTTCCGTTGGGTGTGGGTCGCCCGCATCCTGCTGACCTTCGGGTACACGGTCTCGACCGCCCTCAGCCTCTACATGCTGCAGAGCTACGTGCACCCCGCCCTCAGTCAGGCCGAGGCCACCGCGATGGCGCCGCTCCTCATGCTCGCGGGCGTCCCCGTCACGATCCTCGCCGTCCTCGTCGCCGGCAAGCTGTCGGACAAGCTCGGCAAGCGCCGCATGTTCGTGATCGTGGCATCCGTCCTCATGGCGGTCTCGATGCTCATCCCGATCCTCATGCCCACCCTCGCGGGCCTGTTCATCCAGGCGATCGTCGGCGGTATCGCGTTCGGCATCTACCTCCCGGTCGACCAGGCCCTGTTCATCGACGTCCTGCCCGACCAGCGCGCCGCGGGCCGCGACCTCGGTGTCGCCGGCCTCGGCTCGAACCTCGGTCAGGCGCTCGGCCCGATCCTCGCCGGCACGGTCGTCGCCATCACCGGGGGGTACATCGGCATCTGGGTCGCCGCCGGCGTCCTCGTGCTGCTCGGCGCCGTCGCGATCATCCCCCTCAAGGGCGTCAAGTAGCGGCCCGGGGCCGATCGTGCGTCCGTACGCGACCGGCCCCGGCATCTCCCCGGCGTGCCAGCGTCACTCCCATACCCCGATCCCTGCAGAGAGCGAGCCGTCATGAACGCGCAGCCGACCGCCACCCAAGAGACCTCCCTCGTGGACGAGACCTGGAGCCTCGACTCCGACGACGAGCTGTTCCGAGAGCCGTACGTCGACATCGACGAGTGGCGCGCAGCGCCCGCCGTGCACCGCTACGTCCACGGCGGATTCCGCGGCACCGACACCCGGTTCTCGTTCTACTTCCCCGCGGCCGAGGCGTACCAGGGTCGCTTCTTCCAGCACGTGACCCCGGTTCCGCAGAGCGAGAACATCGCGCAGGAGAACCACGGGGAGTTTAACCCGATCGCCTTCTCCGTCGACAGTGGCGCGTACTTCGTCGAGACCAACGGCGGCGGTCCGGATGTCGCGAACCCGATGTCCGGCGTCGACCCGACGATCGGCGCCTACCGTGCCAGCGCCGCGGCCGCGCAGTTCTCCCGGGTGATTGCGCAGGAGCTCTTCGACGAGCACCGCCCCTACGGCTACCTCTACGGCGGCAGCGGCGGGGCGTACCGCACGATCGGTTCGTCCGAGAACACCGACGGCGTCTGGGACGGCTTCGTGCCTTACGTCCCCGGCAGCCCGATGGCGATGCCGAACGTCTTCAGCGTGCGCATGCATGCCCAGCGCATCCTCCGCGACAAGTTCCCGGCGATCGTCGAGGCCTATGACGTCGGGGGAGACCATGCGGCGCTCGAGCTGACCGCCGAGGAGCGCGATGCTCTCGACGAGGTCACGCGCATGGGCTTCCCGCCGCGATCGTGGTTCGGGTGGCGCACCATGGGCATGCACGCGTTCAGCGTGCTCTACCCGGGCGTGATGTTCATGGATCCGACCTACGCCGACGACTTCTGGACCGTCGACGGCTACCTGGGCGCCGACCCGACGGCATCGGTGCACCGCGACCGCATCCAGCTCAGCACGACGGTCGCCGAACTGATCGCCGAGACGGCGACCCGCGGCGAGGACCTCGTCGCCGGTGGCGTCGACGAGTCGTTCCTGCACACGGCCTCGGCATCGCAGGTGGTGTCGGGGCTGCGGCTCGCCGCCGCGCCCGAAGGGTGGATCCTGGGCGCCCAGCTCGCGGTGCTCTCCGGTGTCGCGGCGGGAGGCGTCATCCGCCTCTCCGGCGTCGAGGGCGACCTCGCGATCGTCGAGCCGGGCCAGGACGAAATCCTCGTCGCGCTCGCCGTCGGCGATGAGGTCGCGCTCGACAACTCGAGCTTCCTCGCCGCGCAGACTTACCACCGCCACCAGGTGCCTGGCCCCGAGTACGCGGTCTGGGACCAGTTCCGCGATGCCGATCGCGCGCCCGCGCTGCCGCAGCGCCCGATGCTGCTCGGGCCGCTGATGACTCAGGGCGCTTCCGGAACGGTGCCGTCCGGCCGGATCACCGGCAAGATGATCGTCGTCGCCTGCCTTCTGGACCGTGAGGCGTTCCCGTGGCAGGCCGACTGGTACCGCTCGCGTGTCGAGGAGCACCTGGGCGAGGCATCCGGCGACCGCTTCCGGCTCTGGTACATCGACAACGCCCTGCACGGCGACGACGACCCGCAGGAGTTCCCAGCTCGCAGCGTCGCCTACGTCGGCGCGCTCGAGGTTGCTCTGCGTCAGCTCGCGGCCTGGGTCGAGGACGGCATCGAGCCCTCGCCGACCACGGCCTACGAGGTCGTCGACGGACAGGTGGTCGTGCCGACCACCGCCGCTGCGCGGCGCGGTGTGCAGCCCGTCGCCACGCTCACCGCGAACGGCGTGCCCAGCGCGACGGTGCGTGCGGGCGAGCCTGTGGCGCTGCGCATCGAGGCCGAGGCCCCAGGCGACGGAGTGATTGTCGAGCTCCTCGAGGTGGAGACGGATGCCGACGGCACCGAGGGACTCGGCAGCAGGTTCGACCTCGCCCCGGCCGGTCGCGTGGTCGTCGAAGAACAGCGGGTGTTCACCGCTCCCGGCACGCACTTCCTCGCCGTGCGGGTCGCCGCGCAGGCCGGCGGCGACCCGGCCGATCCGCATGCTCGAGTCAGGAACATCGTTCGCGCAAGGATTACCGTCGAAGCATGACCGACGCGCGCTCGATCGTCACGACGCAGGGCTCGCGCTGCCCCTCGTTCAGCACGTTCGTCATCCCGGCCGCCTGACCGGGGCCGCCGGGGCGCAGGGCTCACACCCGAATGAGCGGCCCGGTGGCTAGGGTGATCGGGTGGGAGGCCGACCGTGAGTGATGACGTCACGCTGGGGCTGACACTCAGCGGCGGCGGGGCCTACGGGGCCGCGCACGTGGGGGTGCTGCAGGAGCTCGCGGAACGGGGCATCCGTCCCGGTATCGCCACGGGCACGAGCTCCGGCGCGCTCGTGGCCGCCGCCTACGCGGCCGGTGTGCCGCTGGAAGCGATCGCGCGGGCCGCGCTCGCGTTCCGCTGGAGTTCGATCGCGCGGATGTCGCTCACCCCGAGGCTGGGGCTGCTGGACTCCGGCGCGCTGACCGATGCCATCCACCGGGTGCTGGGCGAAGATCCGCTCATCGAGGAGCTGCCTCGACGCTTCGCGGCCGTCGCGACCGACCTTCGCACCCGCGAGGCCGTCGTGATCGACGAGGGTCCCCTCAATGTCGCGCTGCGGGCGACGATCGCCGTACCCGGCCTGCTGCCGCCGGTCCGTCGTGACGGACGGGTGCTGATGGACGGCGGGATGGTCGACAACGTGCCGGTCGCCGCGACGCGTCAGCTTGGCGCCTCGACGATCATCGTGGTGCGGCTGCACGCCAAGTGGGAGAACGTGCGCATGATGCGCGTGGTGTCCAGCACCGCCGAGCTCGACGAGGACCCGTCCGTCATCCTCATCCAGCCCGAGATGGAGGGCCTGGCGCAGTGGTCGATGGGCGACGTGCCGCACCTCATCGAGGAGGGCAGGCGCGCGGCCCGGGTTGCGCTCGATGCCGTGGGGCGGATGCCGAGGATGTGACCCGAACGTCCGGTGTGGTGGCCTCAGTTCACCGCTGAGGTGAGCCGGGCGACCCCGTCGAGGAACGTCGCCTTGGCGGGTTCGCGGTTCCACTCCTCGAGCGTGAGCTCGCGCCCCACATCCCGGTAGTGCTGCTCGACCTCGCGCATGCCCTGCACGAACGAGGACCCACGCACGAGCAGCGACGACTCCATGTTGAGGCTGAACGAGCGGATGTCCATGTTGCTCGACCCGATCACGGCGATGTCGTCGTCGATCGAGAAGTGCTTCGCGTGCAGGATGTACGGCGCCGGGTAGAGGAAGATCCGCACTCCGGCCTCGAGCAGGGCGCTGTAGTACGACCGCTGGGCGTGGTACACGAGCCCCTGGTCGCCGATCTCGGAGACGAACAGCTGCACTTCGAGACCGCGCTGGCACGCGGTCGTGATCGCGTAGACCATCGCCTCATCCGGCACGAAGTAGGGACTCGTCAGGATGACCTTCTCGGTGGCGCCGTAGATGAGCGACAGGAACAGGCGGAGGTTGTTCTCGGTGGGGTAGCCGGGACCGCTCGGCACCACCTGGCACAGCAGCGCGTCGGGCGAGGAGGAGTGGGCGACCTGCGGGGCGGGCACGTGCTCGGTGAGGCGCTCGCCCGTCTCGATGAGCCAATCCGACAGGAAGACCGTGTTCACCCCGGCGACGACGGGGCCGGTCAGGCGGGTCATGAGCTCCTGCCACATGAGGCCGCGCTTGATGTTCTTCTCGGAGTCGTAGTGCCGGGCGATGAGGTTCTGCGATCCCATGAACGCGACGCGGCCGTCGACGACGACGAGCTTGCGGTGGTTGCGCAGGTCGGGCCGCTGGTACTTGCCCTTGAACGGCATGACCGGCAGCATCCAGGCCCACTTCACGCCGATGCGGTCGAGTTCGGCGAAGGTCTCCTTGCTCTTTGCGACCTTCGCCGACGAGATGTGATCGGCGAGCAGACGCACGCTCACGCCGCGCGCGACCGCACGCTCCATCGCGGAGAAGAATCCTCTGGTGGTGTCGTCCCACCCCACGATGAAGAACTCCACGTGCACGAAGCTGGTCGCCGTGTCGATTTCGGCGGCCATCGCGTCGATCGAACCCTGGTAGTCGCCGAGGAGGGTCGCCTCGTTGCCGCGGCTCGCCGGCAGGCCGGTGAGGTCCTCGTTCTGCTGCACGACCCGCTGGAACCAGCGTGGCCAGGAGGCGTCCATGATCTCGAGGTCCGACTCGCGCACGGTCTCGCGGATGATCCCGTCGATGCGAGCCTGTTCGTCGCGTCGCTTCTTCGGCAGCCGGAAGTTGCCGATGAGCAGGTAGAACAGGATGCCGAAGAGTGGGAACAGCACGATCAGCAGCAGCCACGCCATCGCCGCGGTCGGCTTGCGCCGGCGCGGCACGTAGATCAGCGCCGCGATGACGATCACCACTTGGATCAGGAGGCCCAGCAGCCAGGCAAGGTTGGAGCCGAGTACACCGTTCACGAAGATCCGATCGTCGGGGCGGGCGCCACGATCCCCAGAGACGATGGCGCGAACGGCCCCAGGCTAGCGGACTTCGCGTCAGCCGATCGGGAAGATCAGCACCGAACTCGAGGCCGTCGCGACGACCTTGCCCGCGGCATCCGTCACGACGCCCTCGGCGAAGGCGACCCGGCTGCCGGGCTTGGAGACCGTGCCGACGGCGGTGAGCGGACCGCTGCTGTGCAGCACCGGGCGCAGGTAGTTGATCTTGATCTCGATCGACGTGTACCCCTGTCCGGGAGGCAGGGTCGTCTGCGCGGCGCACCCGATCGCCGAATCGAGCAGCGTGCACACCAGCCCACCGTGGACGGTGCCGATGGGGTTGTACTGCGACTCGTCGGTGTCGCACACGAAGGTCGCCGTGCCTGGTCCGACCTCGGTGAGGGTGAACCCCATCAGCTTCGCGATCGGCGGCGGCGGCAGGCGTCCCTCGATCATCTCCCGCAGGAAGTCGATCCCGCTCAGCGTCGGCAGCACGGCAAGTCCCGGCGCCACGTCGTCCCACTGGACAGTGCGCTCGCGTTCGGTCACGGCAGTCTCCTCGTCTCGCGCACAACGGTATCGGCCCGCCGCGCGCGGCTCCCTAGGCTGGAGGGGAGGGGGTTCCACACCTATGCCGCTTGCCGCTCCGGACATCAGACTCATCGCCGTCGACATGGACGGCACCCTCTTGGACGGCAACGGCCGCATCCCGGGTGCCCTCTGGCCGCTGCTCGACCAGCTCCGCACACGCGGGATCCGCTTCGTGCCCTCTAGCGGACGGCAGCTCGCGACCCTCCAGCACTCGTTCCCGGACAACGACGACATGGTCTTCATCGCCGAGAACGGCGGCTTCGTGGTTCGCGGCGAAGACGAGATCAGCTCCGACGCGATGGACGCCGGGTTCACGGCATCCGTCATCCGTCGCCTGAGGTCACTCGGTGCGGACGGGAGCGACCTGGGTGTCGTCGTCTGCGGAAAGCGCTCCGCCTACATCGAGCGGACGGATGCCGCGTTCCACACCGAGGCCCAGCGCTACTACGCGCGGCTCGAGGTGGTGGACGATCTGCTCGCCGTGGACGATCAGGTGCTCAAGCTGGCCGTGTACGACTTCGGCCCGGCGGAGGCGACAGCTCCACACCTCGCCGATCTGACGGCGACCCACCAGGTCGTCGTGTCGGGGCACCATTGGATCGATGTGATGAATCAGGGCGTCAACAAGGGCATCGCCCTGGCGCAGGTGCAGGCCGCGCTCGGGATCACCGCCGCGCAGACGATGGCCTTCGGCGACTACCTCAACGACCTCGAACTGCTCGACGCCGCCCACTACTCGTTCGCGATGGCGAACGCGCACCCCGATGTGCTCGCCCGTGCACGTTTCCGTGCCCCGTCGAATGTCGACGAAGGCGTGATCACGACCATTCGGGCACTGCTGGAGGGCAGGCTCGCTGGCTAGATTGAATTCATGCCCACGATCCCCACCATCGCACTGAACGACGGCACCGACTTCCCCGAACTCGGTCTCGGCACCTACAACCTGCGCGGCGACGACGGGGTCTCCGCGATCGTCGCCGCGATCTCGTCCGGCTACCGACTGCTCGACAGCGCGGTGAACTACGAGAACGAGCGCGAGGTCGGCGAGGCCGTACGTCGTGCCGGCGACGAGCTCGGCGTGACCCGCGACGAGCTGCTGGTCACCACGAAGATCCCGGGCCGCCACCACGGCTACGACGCGGCGTTCGCCAGTGCTGAGGCATCCCTCGCCGCTCTGGGGCTCGCGCGCATCGACCTGCACCTCATCCACTGGCCGAACCCGAGTGTCGACAAGTACGTCGAGACCTGGCAGGCGATGATCGCCCTGCGCGAGGCTGGGCTGGTCGGCTCGATCGGCGTCTCGAACTTCACCGAGGCGATGCTCACCAGGCTGATCGGCGAGACCGGAGTCACGCCCGCCGTCAACCAGGTCGAGCTGCACCCGTACTTCCCGCAGGGCGCGCTGCGCGAATTCCACCGCGCGCATGGCATCCGCACCGAGAGCTGGAGCCCGCTCGCGCGCCGCAGCGAGCTGTTCACCGAGCAGGCGGTGAACGACGTCGCCGCCGCCCACGGGGTCAGCGCGACCCAGGCGGTGCTGCGCTGGCACGTGCAGCTGGGGTCGACGCCCATCCCCAAGTCGGCGACGCCGGAGCGTCAGGTCGAAAACGCCGACGTCTTCGGCTTCGAGCTGTCAGACGCCGAGGTGGCGTCGATCTCCGGCCTCGAGCACGGGCGTCTCTGGGACGGCGACCCGAACACCCACGAGGAGATGTAGCTGACAGGATGCCGCGGCCCGCGCGGCGGCGAGCTCAGCGGGCTTTGGCCAGGGCCGCGATCCACTCCGCGAAGGTCTGTGCGCCGAGCTCGGCATCCGTTCCAGGCAGAAGTGAGCCGTCGCGCATCGCGTGCCCGATCGCACCGGGAAGATTCAGGGGAATGACCCACCCGCCGGCGCCGCTCGCGCTCGCCCAGGCCTTCACCATGCCGGCCAGCGACTCTTCGCGAGGCCCGGCGAACTCGATAGTCCGGCCGGCCGGCATCGCGATGGCCGCCGCGGCAAGCCGCGCACCCACCTCGCGCGCCGCGACGGGCTGCGTGCGTCCGCGCGGCGCGAAGTGCGCCGGACCGCGCTTGCCGAACCGCCACACTTGGCCGGCGAACTCATGGAACTGCGTCGATCGCACGATCGTGAACGGGATGCCGCTGGCCTCGGCCGCGCGCTCCTGCGCGACTTTCGCGGCGTAAAGCGGGTACTCCGCGGCGCGGGCGGCGCCCACGATCGAGAGGACGACGTGGTGGCGCACTCCTGCGCTCTTCTCTGCAGCGTGAAGTGTCCGGGCGACGTCGGCGTGGAATCCGATGGGGTCGGCGTCGTCGCTCACACCCGAAGCGTCGATCACCGCGTCGACGCCTTCCAGCGCCGCCGCAGCGCCCTTCCCGGTGACCAGGTCGACGCCGTTCGATCGGGCCAGCACGACGACTTCGTGGCCGCTCTCCCGGGCGGCGATCACTGCCTGGCTGCCGGCTTGGCCGGTTCCTCCGGCGACGGCGATCTTCATGCTTCGGCCTCCTTCGTTCTCAGATGACGGCGCCCGATCACGCGTCCGCTTCGTCCCGGGGCGCGACCCTCTGGCGCTCGCCCGCCTCCGCGAGGTCGGACGGTTCACGCAGCGCCGACCCTGGCGGACTCGGCTCGACATCGGGCTGGCTCAGCGTCGCGATCAGCACCCCGACCAGCGCGATGCCGCCGCCGATCGCCTTGACCGGGTCGAGGGGCTCGCCGAGCAGCAGCGCGAACCCGTAGCCGAGCGCCGGGATCGCGGCCGTCGCCACGCCCGAGATCGCCGCGGGCACGCGCTCGGCGCCGTAGTTGAAGAGCACCAGCGTCGGCGCTGTGACGAGGAGCGCGAGCGCGAGGATGCTCAGCAGCCCGCGCGCATCGGTCGGGATCGCGGCGGTCCCGGTGACGAGCTCCCAGCCGAGCCAGGGGAGCATCAGCACCGTGCCCCACACCCCCGTCGCCGTCGCCAGCACCAGGGCGTCCGGGGCATCCGCTCGTCCCGCGTCGCGGCGCAGCAGCACCGTGTAGATCGCGTAGGACGCGAGCGCGACGACGTTCAGCAGCACCCCGAAATCGAGCCGGAATCCGGATGCCGCGACCAGCGCCACTCCGAGCGTCGCGAGGACGAGCCCCAGGATGGTGCGTCCGGTCAGCCGCTCGCGGATCATCACCACCGCGGCGATGGCGGTGAGCACGGGCAGGAATGAGACGATGAGCGCCGCGGTGCCGGGGGAGGTGAAGAGCAGCCCGAGGTTCGCGAACGAGTAGTAGAGCGTGACGCCGGTGAGGCCGAGGAGGATCGTCCGGGGCTCGCGGAGGGTGCGCGCGAAGGCCGGGCGACGCACGGCGAGCGGGACGAGCACGAGGAGCGCGATCGCGAAGCGCGCGACCGAGAGCACAGCGGGGGAGCCGGTCTGAAGCGCCCAGCCGGACAGCACGTAGGCGAACGACCACAGGACGACGGACAGACCGATCGCCGAGAGCGGCAGAGCGCGGTGGGACACGAGCGATCAGTCTAGGCGCGCGCCGGGCGTGGCCGTCGGCGTCCGCGGGTCATGGGTTCGTGGGCGCCTTCTGTCACGCTCGTTGAACTTCGGGTTCACATGAGCCCTTCGCGTGGGTGAACCGCTCATGTGAACACGAAGTTCAATGGCCCTGGCAGAACGTCTGCGCGCCGGATCCAGAGGGGACACGTCGAGAACCACATGGCCGTCGAGAAACCAGATGGCCGTCGAGAAGTCATGCCTGGCGGCGAGTCTCGGCCGGAATGTGGTTTCTCGGGCGGGTGCCCCGCCCTACGGGCCCGGGTCGCTTACCTCGGCCCCGCCCCGGCTCAGGACGCGTGCCGGATCTCGCAGTCCGATCCGGGCGACAGGATCGCCTGGTGCCCGTCGTCGTAGCGGACGACGAGCAGGGCGTGATCCCCCTCGCCCCGTACTTCGATGACCTCGCCGGCTCGCTCCGGCACTCCGACCGCGTGTCCATGGATCACGACGCGATCGCCCACGATTGCGTGCATGCCGCTCACCTCCAGGCGCCACGATACGACGACCGGGGGCCCGGCGGAACGGCCTCGGTGTCGGCGGTCAGAGGCGAGCGCCGTCGTCGTCCTTGTCGTAGAGGTCGGGCGTCTTGCCCCGCCAGGATTCGTACGCCATCAGCCACCCGATCGACACGATGAACGCGATGATCAGGCCCAGCAGGATGCTCCCGAGCAGGTGGCCGAGCAGTGCGCCGCCGCCGAACAGGACGATCGTGCCGATCAGCCATTGCACGCGGCCCTTCGGCCACCCCGTGCTCGGCCGACCGGAACCGTCGTCGGTCGGTCCGGAAGGTGCCCCGTCATACCGCGAGTCGCTCATGGCGCCAGCCTAGGCCGTCCGCCGTCGCGCTACTCCTGCGCGGGACTGTAGGCGATCATCCAGTCGATGCCGAACTGGTCGGTGACCATTCCGAACTTGCCACCCCAGGGCGGAGTCTCGAACGGCATCGCGACGGAGCCTGCGGCGGCCAGTGCGTCCCAGTACTTCTGGAGCTGCGCTTCGTCATCGCCGCTCACCGACACCGAGATGCCCGCCGGGGTGGAGTAGGTCATGCCCGTGGGGGTATCAGAGGCCATCAGCACGAAGCCGTCGGGCGTGGTCAGCTGCGAGTGCATCACCAGGTCGTTCTCGGCCGGATCCTGGGTCATCCCAGGGAAGTCGCCGAACGTCGAGACCGTCAGATCGCCGCCGAACACACCCTGATAGAACTCCATCGCGCTGCGCGTCTGGTTCTTGAACGAGAGGTACGGGTTGAGGCTGGGCATTGTCGTCTCCTGCATGGGTGGATGGATGCCGCGTCCGGGCCCGTGGCGCGTCCCAGTGTCGTCCGGGCCTCCGACATTCACAAGCAGGCACCTGGAGGAGAGATGTCAGCGGGCGCGGTGATCCTCAGGATGCAGCCGGGGTCCGCGCCGGGGCTCCCGCGCGCCGCTCGTGCCGATCAGGCGAATGACCCGCTGACGGTGGCCCGTCCACGGCGCCAGGAGCTCCAGCATCCCGTCGTCGTCGACGCGTCGCCCCGTCAGCGCGAAACCCACCTCATGGGCGAGGTGGAAGTCGCCGACGCTCACTGCGTCAGGATCGCCGAACGCGCGGATCCTCGCCTCGGCGCTCGTCCACGGCCCCACCCCGCGCAGGCTCGTCAGGATGCGCTCGCGCCGATCGCCGTTCGCGGCGGCGGTGACCGCACGCACGATGGATTCGCCGCGTCGGGCGGCCTCGACGACGGTGCGCGCCTGCGGCGGTTCGAGGCCTGCCCGATGCCACGCCCAGGACGGAATCGCACGCCAGCCGTCGATCGACGGTGGCGCGAACATCGGCCGCGGAGTCGGACCTGGGGCGCGCTCGCCGTGCCAGGCGATGATCCGACGCCAGGCTCCGAACGCCTGCATCCCGGTCACCTTCTGCTCGAAGATCGCGCTCGCGAGCGCATCGAAGACGAGGTCGGTGCGACCGAGCCGCAGGCCGGCAGTTCGGCGGTGGGCGTCGGCGATGAGCGGATGCCGCGTCGCGTCGAAACCCGAAAGGTCATCGCCGTCGCCACACAGGGCGGGCAGCTGCGTGAGCGCCCAGGCTGCGCCGGGTCCCCAGGCAGCGCCTCGCACCACACCGGCGCTCGTCTCGCGCAGCGCCAAGGTCGCGATGCCGTCCGGAGTGCGACTGGCGCGCCAGATCACGGCGCCGTCGACGGTCATGGTGGGGTCGCCCGCTCCGCGACGCTGGAACAGCACGGTGCGACGCAGGTCGAGCGGGTGCGCCGGCCGGTACTCGGTCTCGAGAGGCCGGCCATCAACGCCGAGCGGGTGTGCGACGGGGTCGCCCACGGCGCCGAGCCGCGGCATCCGTACCGACTCGATCTCCTCGTCGATCCCGGCCGGCGCGGCCGGAATCCGGGTGAGCGAGGTGGTCATGCGCTCACCCTACGCCGCCGGCTGACATCGGCCGGAATGTCCGATGTCGGGCTGGCGGAAAGTCCTCAGCTGGCCGAGTGAAAAGCGGATGACCTAGAAGCGGTCGGGCGAAGGAGTGCCGTGGCCGTACCGGATGACGACGTCGGCGTGCCGGTCGAACCGGTAGCCGACACCGCGGACGGTGCGGACGATGTCCTCGTAGCGGCCGAGCTTGGCGCGCAGGCGACGCACGTGGACGTCGATGGTGCGCTCGCCGGGCGACTCGTCGTCGGTGACACCCTGCCAGAGGGACGAGACGAGCTCGGTGCGCTCGATCGTGCGGCCCTCGCGAAGCACGAGGTACTGCAGGAGTTCGAACTCCTTGAACGTGAAGGCAGCCGACTCGCCGTCGATGAGCACGCGCTTGCGCGAGATGTCGACGACGACCCCGCCGGGCGCGCGGTCCTCGTCTTCGGGCTCTTCCTGCTTGGTGCGGGCCACCGCGGACGGCTCGTGCAGGGCGAGGCGCACGACGTCGACGTCGCGTCCACCGGCGCCGACCGGGGCGAGAGCCACGGTCGCGTAGGTCTCGGCGCCAGGGGCGAGTTCGCCGAGGGTGCGCCGCAGCGCCTCGACGAGCACGCCGAGGCTGACACCGGAGGCGGCGGCCTTGGCCTCGTCGATGCCGACGTAGAGGGCGAACCCGCGCGGTGCGGTACCAGGAGGAAGGTGGCGCTGGGCCGGAGCAGGCTGTTCGGACGCGGGAGCCGCGGGAACGGTCTGCACGGGCTCTGTGACGGCGTGGAGGTGGCGGACCGACGTGCTGGCGGACGGGCGGTCGAGGAGGGCGGTGGTCGACATTGGAGTGAGTCCTTGGGGAGGGGCGAATCCGGCGTTCAGATACCGGATTCAGTTGTGTTGCGATTCACGGCCCGAGGGTGTGGGCCAGGGTGCGAGCATCGTGTTCTGCGTGTTCGACGCAGAGACCTTGCTCGGGGACTCGTCGCGGCGTTCCTGTGAGAACCTCAGGAACCGAAGCGGCGCAAGAGTCCGGCGGTGGTCACCGTGCTAGCGGCACATTCGACAACACATGACAACGCGCCCGGCCATCATGCGGCCGGCAGTCCTGTTCGCCTCCCGGGCGGACAATGAACGTGCGGTGTCAGTCATGAAGCCGATTATGACGGAGTTGGTCCCCATGCGTCAAATCGCTCGGATGCCGCCGCCTTTCGACCATGGAATGTGACAAGTTGCTCAATCCGCGACTGTGATACCGGATGCCGGCAACGGCGATACGGGGTTCCAGGCCCGCCCAGCCCCCTCGCTGCGGGCGTACCCTGTCGTGGTGACTCCGCTGACCTACGCCCACGAGCCCGACGCCTCGCGCTACACGCTGCACCGCGGCTCGGATCTGCTCAGTGTGCTGGACTACCGCGACGACGGACGCAGTGTGGCGATGACGCGGGCCTATACGGTGCCGGCCTTCCGCGGACACGGCTACGCCGCACAGCTGGTGGATCACGCGGTCGCTGTGCTCGAGCGTTCGGGGGACCGGGTGGTGGTTCCGGTCTGCTGGTACGTCGCCGATTGGTTCGCCGCGCATCCGGAGCGCGCCGGGATCGTCGCAAAGCGTCGCTCGGCCTGACCCGCCCGGACGGCCTACCCCGGTCGGCGGAGATCGTCAACCCCATCCCTCGACGGGTGTGATCGAGTCAGGCTGGAGGAGACGAGAGGAGCGAGCCATGGACGAGATGCCGGGCACGCCCGAGAACCAGAGCACGAAGCCAGAGGAACAGGCGGCACGGGCGGAGCAGGCTCCCGACCAGCCTCAGGGCACGGCTGTGCCCGCGAGCGCGGAAGCCCCCGTGCCGAGCGACGAGGGTGAACCGAGTCACGTGGCCGTCGGGGTAGGTGTGATCGACGGCGCCCCTATCGCGGGCTCCGACCACCACGGTCAGGACGGCGGTCGCGACACGATGACGGCGGGGGAGGCACAGCGGGAGGGCGCCCTCGGCACGGAGCAGGAGCAGCGCCTGCCGGCGATGTCGCAGAACAATGCGTCCCAGGTCGAGAAGGTGTCAGGCATCGTCGTGCAGACCCGGTCCGACGTCGGCGATCAGCCCCAGGAGCGGATCCAGGACGTGCTGCGCCAGCGGTTGGAGCAATCCGGCATCGATCTCCCTGATGCCGAGATCGCCGAACTCGCCCGACAGATCTCGGGCGGTGACGACTGACGTCGTCGTCACCCACCCGAATAGGCCGTGCCGGCGCGCGAAGGCGAGGTCGCGCGTCGGCACGTTGACCGACCTGATCGAAGACGCGGTCAGGCGGCCGCCCGATGTTGCGCTGCCGCACCGATCGGCCGCGCCCACGTGGCGGCGTGCCGCCTGCTCGAAGGCAGCGTGATGGGGCGGGGGACGCCGACGATGCGCGGCACGGCGGCAGCCGCGGGCCGCAGCACGTGAGGCTGGATTGACTTCAGCTCCTGCAGGGCGGCCTGGCGTTCCCGGATGCGTGCGCGCAGCATCAGGTCGCGATCGCGCTGAGCGGTTTCGTGACGGAACAGCGCTTCTGCGGTGTGGACGATCGACAGCATGACTCCTCCAAAGGTTCCGATGAAGCCAACGTAGGCCGGGGCTCCGACATTGCGACGGCGTCGGAGATGGCAGGATTCCGCGCCCGCGCGACCGGAACTCGCCCATGGCGATCTGATCTGAGGCAGCTTCGCAAGAAGTTTTGTTGCGCTCTCCCCGATGGTGTGGATACTCTGTCGATCGAAGCGCTTCGATACCATCGAAGCTCATCGTCGACGAAAGCGGCGATCGACCGCACCGCACAATGGAGTCCGCATGGTCAAGATCAACGAGGTGGCCACTGCCGCCGGCGTCTCGATCAGCACGGTGTCCTATGCCCTGAGCGGCAAGCGTCCGGTCGCTCCTGACACACGTCGACGCATCCAAGCC
Source organism: Microbacterium sp. P5_E9 (assembly GCF_054049175.1). Taxonomy (NCBI): domain Bacteria; kingdom Bacillati; phylum Actinomycetota; class Actinomycetes; order Micrococcales; family Microbacteriaceae; genus Microbacterium; species Microbacterium sp. P5_E9. The sequence goes on from NZ_JBFUMV010000002.1 coordinate 110,564, forward strand.
GCGGTGCTCGAACTCGGCTACAGCCCGAACGCGGGCGCCCGCATGCTGGCCGGCAGCCGCACGCACATCTTCGCCGTCACCGAGCCGCTGCGGAAGGACACCCACGCGCCGACCCACATGGCGTTCGTTCTCGCCACGGCGGTCGCGGCGCGCCGCAACGACTATGACATCCTCCTGCTGACCGACGAGGAGGCGTCGGCGGGGATGGGCCGGGTCGCATCCAGCGGCCTCGTGGACGCGATCCTCGTGCTCGACGTCGCGCCCGACGATGAGCGCGTCGCGCTCGCGCGCGCGATCGACACCCCGACGATCTTCATCGGCGTGCCGGACGACCAGGAAGGGCTGATCTGCGTCGACCTCGATTTCGATGCTGCGGCGGTCCTCGCGGTCGATCGCCTCGCCGATGCCGGCCACGGCTCGATCGCACTGATCGGTCAGCCGCAGGTCGCATACGAGAAGTCGAACTTCCCCCCGCGGGTGCGCCGCGCATTCGAGGCGCGGGCCGCCGAGCGCGGCATCCGTTACGACTTCCGCGTCTCCGGTCACCACGGCACGAGCCGGAGCGTCACGCGCCGTGCGGTGGCCGAACTGCTGGACGGCGGCATCACGGCGCTGGTGCTGCAGGCGGACGCAGATGTCCACGACGTCGTGCTGTCAGAACTCGCTGAGCGCGGACTCTCGGTGCCAGGGGACGTGTCGGTCGTATCGGTGGCCGCGTCCTTCGACACACGCGACCTGGCCGTCGCGCTCGACGTGATACCGCTGATCCCGGCGTCGTCATGCGACCTGGCGGTCGAGCTCGCGATGCGCAGCCTGACCGACCACCGCCCAGCGCCTGGCCTCTACCTCATCGCCCCGACCTACCTTGACCGGCGTTCGATCGCCCCGCCCGGCGCGGTCCAGGGAGCTTGATCCGGTGTTCGCTGATCACGGAAGTCTTAACCTAGTCCGCCGGCGTCGAAGCGCTTAGATGCCCAGATCCGCCCCTCCGCTCCCGCACTGGGGCGACAGCAAGAAAGGCTTGCCGAACTAATGAAGTTCACCGACGGATTCTGGCAGCTTCGCCCGGGGGTCACCGCCCTCTACGCGCAAGAGGCGTACGACGTCTGGGAGACGGTCCCCACGCCCTCTCCACACGGCGCTGACGCGCCGCGCGGAGCCTCGGGGCGCGTGGGCCCAGCCACGGCCGACGGCGCCGGGCTGGTCATCACGGCCCCGACCGCGGTGATCAGCAAGCGCGGCGACGTGCTCAACCGCGCAGCGCTCACAGTGACCCTGTCCTCGCCGCTCGAAGGCGTTGTCCGGGTGCGGATCTCGCACCACCAGGGGTCGAAGTGGCACGGCGGGTTCGACCTGCCGGGCGCCGCTCCCGCGGGCGCGGCATCCGTCACTGCCGAAGGCGGCACGCTGACGACGGGCCGAATGACCGCCCGCATCGCGAACGGCGCACCATGGTCGCTCGACTTCGAGGTCGACGGCACACGCGTGACCGGCAGCGGCCACAAGTCGCAGGGGTACATCGGGCTCTCCGCCGACGCCCAGGTCGACGGCGGGGTCGTGGGCAACGGGCGCAGCGGCAGCGCGGCACCCAAGGCGGCGAAGTTCGTGCACGAGCAGCTCGACCTCGGCGTCGGGGAGCTCATCTACGGTCTGGGGGAGCGCTTCGGCCCGCTAGTGAAGAACGGGCAGTCGGTCGACATCTGGAACGCCGACGGCGGCACTTCGAGCGAGCAGGCGTACAAGAACGTCCCGTTCTACCTCTCCAACCGCGGGTACGGCGTGCTCGTCAACGACCCGGGTCACGTCTCGTTCGAGATCGGCTCCGAGTCGGTCGAGCGGGTGCAGTTCTCGGTGGCCGGTGAAGAGCTCGAGTACTTCGTGATCGCCGGCCCCACCCCGAAGGACGTGCTCGAGCGCTACACCGCGCTGACCGGGCGTCCGCCGATCGTGCCGGCCTGGTCGTACGGCCTGTGGCTTTCCACCTCGTTCACGACCGACTACGACGAGGCGACGGTCACGTCGTTCATCGACGAGATGGCCGCGCGCGAGCTGCCGGTCTCGGTGTTCCATTTCGACTGCTTCTGGATGCGCGAGTTCAACTGGTGCGACTTCGAGTGGGATCCGCGGGTCTTCCCCGACCCGGACGGCATGCTCTCGCGCCTGCACGAGAAGGATCTGCGCGTCTGCGTGTGGATCAACCCGTACATCGCACAGCGCTCGCCGCTGTTCGCCGAAGGTGCGGCCGCGGGCTACCTCGTGAAGCGCCCCGACGGCTCGGTGTGGCAGTGGGATCTCTGGCAGGCCGGCATGGGGCTCGTCGACTTCACCAACCCCGATGCGACGGCGTGGTTCCAGTCCAAGCTGCGGGCGCTCGTCGACCAGGGCGTGGACTGCTTCAAGACCGACTTCGGCGAGCGGATCCCGCTCGAGGTGGAGTGGTTCGACGGCTCCGACCCGGCTCGTACGCACAACCTCTACACACAGCTGTACAACAAGGCCGTGCACGATGTCCTGGTCGATGCCCGCGGCGCCGGCGATGCCGTGCTGTTCGCCCGGTCGGCGACGACCGGCGGTCAGTCGATGCCGGTGCACTGGGGCGGCGACTCCACGTCGACGTTCCAGTCGATGGCCGAGACGCTGCGCGGCGGGCTCTCGCTCGCCCTGAGCGGGTTCGCGCACTGGAGCCACGACATCGGCGGCTTCGAGGGGACTCCGGATGCCGCGGTCTTCAAGCGCTGGACCGCGTTCGGCCTGCTCGGCAGCCACAGCCGCTTCCACGGCTCCGGCTCCTACCGGGTGCCGTGGGCGTTCGACGAAGAGGCTGTCGAGGTCACGCGCATCTTCACCCACCTGAAGATGCGGCTCATGCCGTACCTGTTCCAGGCGGGAGTTGAGGCTGCGGCGACGGGCGCACCGGTGCTGCGGCCGATGCAGCTGGAGTTCCCGGACGACCCGGGCGTCGGCTACCTCGACCGGCAGTACATGCTCGGTCGCGACATCTTGGTCGCCCCGGTCTTCACCGTCTCCGGTGATGTCGACTTCTATCTGCCCGCGGGCACGTGGACGAATCTGCTCACCGGGGAAGAGGTGCAGGGCGGTTCGTGGCGTCGCGAGCGGCACGGCTTCACGTCGCTGCCGATCTACGTGCGGCCCGGCGGCGTCCTGCCGTGGGGTGCCCGCCAGGATCGGCCGGACTACGACTATCTCGACGGGCTGACGCTGCGCGTCTTCGCGGGCGGCTCGGGCTCGACCACCGTGACCGTGACGAACCCCGATGGGCGGTCGGAGACCTTCAACGTCGACCGCGCAGAGGTGACAGGATGACGACAGTGAGCGAACTGACTGCAGGCCGGGCCGACTACCGGGACTCGGGACTGGTGTTTCCGCCGTCCTTCACTTTCGGGTCGGCGACCGCGTCGTACCAGGTCGAGGGCGGCTTCGACGAAGACGGACGCGGTCCGTCGATCTGGGACACCTTCAGCAAGACCCCCGGACTCGTCTGGAACGGCGATACCGGTGACGTCGCGTGCGATCACTACCACCGTTGGGAGAGCGATCTCGATCTGATGGCCTCGCTCGGCCTGGACGCGTATCGCTTCTCGATCGCGTGGCCGCGGATCCAGCCGACCGGCCGGGGACCCGCCAATCAGGCGGGCCTCGACTTCTACTCGCGGCTCGTGGACGGACTGCTGGCGCGCGGGATCAAGCCCGTGGCGACGCTGTACCACTGGGACCTGCCGCAGCCGCTCGAGGACGAGGGCGGCTGGGCCGTGCGCTCCACCGTCGACGCGTTCGAGGAGTACGCCCGCATCGTCGGAACCGCGCTGGGCGACCGGGTGCACACCTGGACGACCCTCAACGAGCCGTGGTGCTCGGCCTACCTGGGCTACGGGCAGGGCGGCCACGCGCCGGGTCGGCACGAGCCGGCCGCTGCGCTCGCCGCGGTCCATCACCTGAACCTCGCCCACGGCCGGGCCATCCAGGCGCTGCGGGCGACCTCGACCGGCACGCCGGAGTACTCGGTGACGCTCAACTTCCACGTGCTGCGCGGAGTCGGGGATGGCGCGGCGGAGGCGATGCGGCGGATCGACGCCCTCGCGAACCGCGCCTTCACGGGCCCGATGCTGCGCGGCGTCTACGATGCGGACCTGCTCGAGGACACGGCATCCGTCACCGACTGGTCGTTCGTCCACGACGGGGATCTCGAGGCTATCCACCAGCCGATCGATGTGCTGGGGGTCAACTACTACTCCACCGCGACCGTGCAGCTGTGGGACGGGGTTTCGCCGAAGCAGACGAACGACGGTCACAAGGGTGCCGCGGGCGGCACGGCGTGGCCCGGCAGCGAAGCGATCGTGGAGTTCGTCGAGCAGCCAGGGCCCTACACCGCGATGGGCTGGAACATCGCTCCGGAGGGCCTCGAGGAGCTGCTCGTGTCGCTCTCGGAGCAGTTCCCGGACCAGCCGCTCATGGTGACCGAGAACGGCGCCGCCTTCGAGGACGAGGTCGCCGAGGATGACTCCGTGCCCGACCCGGAGCGTCTCGACTACCTGCGCCGGCACTTCACGGCGGCGCACCGGGCCATGGCCCGCGGTGTCGATCTGCGCGGCTACTTCGTGTGGTCTCTGCTCGACAACTTCGAGTGGGGCTACGGCTACGCGAAGCGGTTCGGCATCGTGCGGGTGGACTTCGACACGCTCGAGCGCACGATCAAGGAAAGCGGGCTCTGGTACCGGGACCTGGTGGCGACGAGGTCGATCCCGGCGTGAGCCGGGGCGCGTCTGTACCCAACTGCGGGGCATTTCGGCGACACGCCGTGGCCGGGCGACCTGGCACGGCGTGTCGTGCACGAGCCCCGCAGTTGGGCTCGGTGGGGCGGCCTCAGGCTGCCCCGCGCTCGTCACGCAGGCCGACGCGATCCGGGATGTCGAACTGCACGCGCGGCAGCCAGGTATTCGGTTCCGGCCACGGTCGGGAGGCGGGCAGCGAGCGCAGGCGGGCACGGAGCGCGGCTCCGGATGCCTCGACCGGCAGCACCCGCGAAGGCGCATGGTGTGCGAGCGCGCCGAGCCACCAATGGCGCCAGGTGCCGGTGATGGCCTCCGGACCGAGCACCATGTAGTAGTCCGGCATGACCGCATCGCCCGCGGCGAAGAGCCCGAGGAGGGTCTCGACTTCGACCTCGAGCGTGCCGAGCGTCGCCCGTTCCTCGTAGAGCTCCACCCAGGCGGCGGCGACATGCTCGAGCGGGTCGGCATCGTGGACGACGTAGGGAATGGATGCCGCGGCCACGGCCCGGGCCGCGACGGCGGGTTCGCTCTCCCGCAAGGAGAGGGCGAGCAGGGCAGGAACATCGCCGAGGCCCGCGAGCAGGGCGTCGCTTTCTGTCCCGACGAGGGCGACGATGGTCGATCGTGGGGCGGAATCTGTCGGAGGCGCCATGTTCCACGATACGTCCGGCCGTGTTACATCGGGATGACACGCCACACCCACTATCGGATCCAGGCCTCTGGGCTCTACAGTCAGGCCGGGTGCGAGGGGAGTGGGGGCGCGTCTGATGCAGCGAGTGGTGGTGCTGGGAGCAGGCTTCGGCGGGCTCGAACTGACGAGTGTCCTCGCCGAGGAATTGGCCGGCCAGGTCGAGGTCGTGCTGATCGATCGCACCGAAGGTTTCGTCTTCGGGTTCTCCAAGCTCGACGTGATGTTCGGTCGCACGACGGCCGAGCAGGTGTTCCATCCCTACGCCGATCTCGTCAAACCGGGGGTGACGTTCGTGCGCGCCGAGGTCACCGCGATCGATCCGGCGACCAAACGGGTCGAGACCACCGCCGGCCCATTCGAGGGCGACGTTCTCGTGATCGCGCTCGGCGCCGAGTACGACATCGCGCGCACCCCTGGTCTCGCCGAGGCGGGGCATGAGTTCTACAGCGAAGCGGGCGCGTTCGCGCTGCAGCATACGCTCGCCGAGTTCGGCGGTGGTGACGTGGTGATCGGCATCACGGCCGGGCCGTTCAAGTGTCCGCCGGCGCCGAGCGAGGCAGCGTTGCTGCTCGACGAACTGCTGCGGGCACGCGGCATCCGCGATCGGTCGTCGATCTCGCTGGTCATGCCGTTTCCGCGCCCGATCCCGCCGTCGCCGGATGCCTCGTCCGCCCTGCTGGCCGCGTTCGAGGAGCACGGCATCGCGTGGATCCCGGATCGCGCGGTCCGCTCGCTCGACGCAGACACGCGCACGGTGCGACTGGGCGATGGATCGACCTTGCCGTTCGACCTGTACCTCGGAGTGCCGGTGCATCGCGTGCCCGGAGTGGTGCAGGCGTCGGGCCTCACGGTGGACGGCTGGGTGCCGGTGGATTCGCGGACCCTTGAGACCACGTGGCCGGGTGTTTACGCCGTCGGCGATGTCGCAGCGGTCGGTACCCCCAAGGCCGGGGTGTTCGCCGAGCGCCAGGCGGCCGCGGCGGCGCACCGGATCGCGGCGCACCTGCGCGGCTCGGCGGCCGAAGCCGAGTACGACGGGCATGGCACGTGCTACGTCGAATTCGGCGACAGCCAGGTCGGCATCGTCGATGTCTCGTTCTTCGACGGGCGACCGCACGGAACTCTGCTCGGTCCGGGCCCGGAGTATGCGACCGACAAGGCCGAGTTCGGCCGCTCCCGGATCCGCCGCTGGTTCGGGCGGGACTGGGACGTATAGCCCGTCGCCCACCCTGACCCCGACATCGACCTAGACGAGCACCGGGTGCGCCCGATTGAAGGCCGTGAGGTGGAGCATCCCGGTGCGGTGGCCCGCGGCATCCGTCGTCCACGATGTCGCGATCGCGGTCTGCCCGTCGGCAGCCGCGATGTGGCGGATGCCGCGTCCCCGCGATGCGTCCCGCCGCGGGGTGAGCAGCATCCGTGCGGCGAAGTCACGGGCCTCGGTGCCAGACGTCGCGATCTGGGCGTGGCCTGCGGCGTCGAGGGCCGCGGCATCAAGGATGCCCTTCCAGCGCGTCTTCAGCCCGTACTCGGATCCGAAGACCTCGACGGCAGCCACGCGTCCGCCGATGCCGACGATGACGCCGCGCTGGCCGTCGATGGGCCGCAGGCCACTCACGTCGGGCAGCGCAGAGGCCGCGGGACCGGTGGTGACCCGGGCGGCATGCCCAGCCTCTGCCCGCCGAATCTGGCGGCTGTGCGAGAGATGATCGGTCAGAGCCGACGTGCGGCTCATGCCGTGGCGACGCTCGAGCCGCGAGATGCGCTCCCACACCTCGCCCTGGTCGAGCGGAACGGCCGAGCCGGCGTGGGTGCCGTAGCGGACGGAGTACGGGGTGCGCAGCGAGGTCGCGCGGTGGTTCTCCTCCCCGCCGCCCCAGCGGCCGTGCTCGACGCACCGCACCGGCAGCACGCGCGCTTCGCCGGGGTCGAGCACCATCGTCTCCGCGGCCGTGCGGTCCTGGTGGCCGCCGATGAAGAGGTCGCCTTCGATGATCGCGCGCGGGCGATCGCTGGTGTTGCGGATGACGAGCTCGGCCACGACCGCGTTGCCTGTGCGCTCCTCGACCACGAGCGGGTCGGAGCGCCAGCCGATCCCGCGGGTCGCGGCACCCTCGACCCACACCGGAAAGAGGGTCAGCGCGCCGCGCTGTGTGCCGGCGCCGACGTGGAGCCGCGGAAGGAATGCATTCATGACGTGTCCTCAGTTCAGTACCCCAGTTAGAGCGAATCCGCCCTAACGCACATTAGAGCCTATTCGCTCTAACTGTGTCAAGTGCAGGATGCCACGGCCTTCCGACATCCGTCATTTCAAGGGATCTCGACGCGGCGCTTAGGGATTAGGGTGACTCTGCGACAATGGCGTCATGGTGTATCGAGACTCATCCGGGCGCTCGTTGACGGAGTACCCGAGACCGTCCATCGCCGTGGACACGGCCGTGCTGACCGTGCCGGACGGGTTTCCGCTGTCGGTGCTGGTCGTGCGTGATCCCGAGTCGCGTACGTATCGGCTGCCCGGCACGTTCCTTCACGAGGGGGAGCGGCTGGCGGATGCCGTCGAGCGCTCCCTGCGGGCGAAGACGGGGTTACGTGCTGTCGGCGCCCACCAGCTGCGCGTCTTCGACGCACCGCAGCGCGATGATCGCGGCTGGGTGCTGTCGGTCGCGCACCTCGCCGCGGTGCCGGCGCGCAAGTTCGAGCACGTCGACGGACCGTACGACCGCCTCGGCGCACGCGGCGCGGGCGTTCTCCCGCCGTCGAAGGCCGACGCGACTCCGCCCGCCCTCCAGGCGGCCCGCGATCGCGACATCGCGCTCATCCCGGTGGAGAAGGCGCGAGGCCTCGACTTCGATCACGACGAGATCGTGCGGCGGGCCGTCGAACACATGCGGCGGGAGTACCGCGCGCGTCCTGACCCGTTCCGGCTCCTCCCCAGCACCTTCACGCTGCGGGAGCTGCACCTCCTGCATGAAGCCGTCGCCGGCACGTCGCTGCCGCGCGACAGCTTCCGCCGCACCATGGAGCAGCGCCTCTACGAGACCGGCTCCCTCTCGAGCGGACACGTCGGCAAGCCCGCGCGCGAGTTCTCACAGTCGCCGTCGCGCGCCAACCGCGGGACCCTTCGATGACTCTGAAGGACCGCTGGCTCGCCTTCATCGGCCGCTATCTCAACCCCGCCACGCTCGCCGCAGCCAAACGTGGGAAGGGTCCGTTCGCGTTCGTGCGACACACCGGCCGACGGTCGGGCAAGACGTTCGAGACCCCGCTCGTACTCGCCCCGGTGCCCGAGGGCTTCATCGCCGAACTCACCTACGGCACCGAGGTCAACTGGTATCGCAACATCCTCAAGTCCGGCGGCGAGATCGGCCACCGCGGCGGACGTACCGCATCACCTCGGTCGAGGACTATCCGCGGGAGGCCGGACTCCGCGCCTTCGGCGGCGGCAGAGCAATAGTGCTCCGGATGCTGCGCCGCAAGGATTTCCTCCTGATCCGGGCGGTCCCGGTTCAGGAGGAGTGACGTCGGCGGGCGCGGGTTGCAGCAACTGATCGCGTCGCCGGTGAAACACAGCAAACTGATGTGACCCGGGTTCGATGCCGCTCTGCGTCAGTCTCGTTCAGAGCGGCTGGGCGGCACGTCTTCCCCGTACCTCTGCCTCGACTCGTGCCGCCACCGTGGAGAAGTCTTCGTGTTCCCAGAATCGCATCGACTCCCACCCGGCTGCTACAAGGGTTGCGTCGGCGGCGCGGTCACGTTCTACGTTCCGCGCGATCTTGGGCCGCCAGTATTGAACGTTCGTCTTTGGTTCCACGTAGTGTTCGGGGCACCCATGCCAGAAGCATCCGTCAATGAACACTGCGATGCGAGCGGTCGGAAAGATGAGATCCGCGCGGAAATTGGATTCGGGTAGTGGGCGCTGATCGACCCAATACCTCAGACCGCGGGCGTGCAGGAGCCTTCGGACGGCCAGCTCGGGACCGGTGTCGCGTCGGCGGTTGGCTTGCATGGTGCGCCGGGCGTGCTCGTCGCTCGCCCAGGAGGATCCAGCTTCCACAACACGAGCCTATGTCGCTATTTGCGGCGAGAAGTCCATGACGTAGCTTCCGTTGCTGCGTCTCCAGACGGTGACATGCTTAGAACCGAACTGCTCGAGATTCGCGGTGCGAATGGGAGCCTCGCTATCGAGTCCGAGTCGTCGTCGGAAGTAGAGTCCGATCTGTGCATTGTCCGGAACGCTGTGCAGGGCCTTCTCGCCGTCCTGAGCCGTCGTCATGAAGAGCACGTCGCCGTCGGTCGTGTGGACTGCAAAGGGTATGCCGCGTGACGGGAAGAACCCTGCCCGCGCGATCGCAGCAGGTACTGGGATATAGGCTTCAGCACGCCGTCGCGTGCCGCGCTGACCCCAATTCAGCCCAGCACCGGGGTTGTGCACCTCGCCGGGCATCCGCACAGTCTGCACGAGTGGCAAACGTACGTTTGGAGTGTCTGGCGGGGTGACAATTGCGCTTGCGAGCTCGGCGATCGGCTCCCGCACCGCCGCTGTGACTTCGCGATACACGTCCACCTTCTGTCCGAGGTTCGGATCGTCAAACGAAACGAAGCGGTCCGCCGCCCGGGCGATTACGTCCTCTGCTGCGCGGGCGTCGACGTCCGTGAGCGTTTCCTTGCGTCGTGCATTGGCGAGACCAAACCCAGAGAGGGTGTAGTTGGCGGACCCAGTCCACGCCCGCACGGCAACCCCCTGTCGCCGCCAAACGTAGAGTTTGCTGTGGTCGGCGAAGCCCCGCGGCGCGTAGGCGACGCGGAACCACGCCCCCGTGAGGGCGGCGACGGCAGACTCGAATGCGCGATGTGAGGCGATGTCGAGTCCGCTTTCGCCGGTCATACCGATGTACAGCCGGACGCTGATGTCTGCTTTGAGATGTTGGCGCGCTTCCATGACGTGAAACACGGCCATATCTGCAGATGAGTACCCACTCAACACGTGGAGCTCGTCGCACCCTTGTGCAATAGGGCGCAAGAGCGCGCCCTCAAACAGATCGTCTCGCAGCAGTCGATTCACCTCATTAGTTCGCTACGCGAAGTTCCGACTCCCAGACTTCGGAAGCCGAAACCATATGCAATAGGTTGGGCTCGATGCTGTCGTAGCTCTCTCCAGAGAAACTCCGGAAAAGCGCGGTGAAGACAGCCTGGGCGCCCTCAACTGGGACAGCCATTCCGATCTGCTTCCGCACGCTCTCTTTTTGACCCTCGAAGACGAAGTCGTCTGGAAATGTCTGAATCCGCGCCCGTTCGCGGTTGGTCAACGCGCGGGGCTCGCGCCAGTGGTAAACGTGCGTACCGCCGCCACCAGACCCGGTCACTGTGTAGGCGGGCAGCTCGAACTCAAGCCGTCGGTAGATCTGACTGATCTTGGCGCCCGCCACATTGAGTTGGAGGTGGTCGGGCAGGTCAGCAGTGAACGCGTTCTGTCCGGGAAGGATGTGTGTGAGACGTTCGACGACAGCTTTGGACTGACGGGTCAGTTCGTGGTTCGCCGCATCGGCTGCGATCGGAGGCTTGGTGAGGCGTCTGCCCACGCTCACGTCGATGTGCTTGTAGAGATCCGGGGAGGGCACCCGGAACTCGACGTCAATGTCCGATCTGATCCCAACGATCAGGATCCGGTGGCGCCGCTGTGGAACGCCATACTGATCGAATTTATAGAGGTGAGGATAGAGGCGATAGCCGTGTTCTCCCGCACGCCGAAGAGCAGAGAGGATCATCTTCAAGGCGCCGCCGTCGTTGCTGCTCCTCAGGCCTCCGACGTTTTCAGCCACGAACCAGGCTGGATTGTGTGCATCGAGAGCCGCGACGCCGTACTGGTACAGCGGTCCAAAAGTGCCATTCACACCGAGTTGCTCTCCCACCAGGCTGAAGTCGTTGCACGGGAAGCCAAAAGCAAGACCATCGATCGGGGCAAGCGCCGCAATGTCGAGCTTGCGTACGTCTTCGTGGATGACAGTCTTGTTCGTCGCGCCAGGGATGTTGGCGAGGTACGTGTCGCAGGTTGCGCGGTCGTAGTCGGACGCCCACGCGTGCCGCACTGTTACGCCATCAACCTCATCGGCCGCGCGGTGCGCGCCGAGGGCTATCCCGCCAGGGCCGCAGAAGAGTTCTCCGATTGCGAATTCCATGGTGCTCCGTTCCGTGGCTTTCATTCTGCGGCAGGCGTCCGACACTGAAGGACTCCCACGCGGCAGTGGTGGTCGTAGCTTCGCGTTAACCTCGGTCGGCCCTGAACCCGAGGCGTTCCGCCTCGTCCAGGATCTTGATAGCCTGCGTCACCTGCTTGGCGGTGGGCGTCTTGCTGGACGAGATCGCACGGCCGATGCTGAACGCAATGCCGCGTTGCCAGCTCTGGAGGTTGTCGGTGTCCTTCGCCCATGAGCTGAGCTGGAACCAGGCCGAGCTCCCGTACTCCACAACGCGGTCGCGTGCTTCACGTTCGGCGGGATCTGCGGCCAGGTCGAGGCCGACCTGCGACTGAGCGACCGCGGTGCGGGTCTCGTCTCTCCGTGGAGCGGACGAACGAAGCGATTCAGGTGGCGTCCAGTCGATGCTCAAAACTGCCTGCCACGCCGCCGCTGTCTTCGCCCAGCTAGAGACGTTGCGCGCACCCGCGCTTTCGATGAGGTTTCGATGCACTATTGGGGCAAGCTCGGACACCGCATGCCGCCAGTCGTCGCCCGCATCCTGCAGATTGGCCACTTTGTTGAGATCGAGGCGACCTGCAACCCGATTCGAGATGAGCGCCACGACGTACGCGACGTCTTGAGCTTTGTAGCCGCCGAGCGCGAGTGCGCCGATGACTTTGTCTGCGGCTCGCCACAGCGTGGCCTTGGCGACGACGCGGCGGAAGTACTCTTCGTCTGGAACGCCACCCTTGGCTGGGCCATTTTCGAGGTTCGTGAATGATGCGAGGGACCGCTCAGCTCCTGCCGCCACCACAAACGGAAACTGCAGCCACGCCAACTCGTACTTCGCAAGGTCCGCTTTGTCGAAGCGCCTGCTTGTGTCGAAGCGGGCCTTGAATCGCGCTTCATTCCCCAGGGACTTGGCCGCGGCGAGGTCTGTTGCGAACTGCCCGCGGATTCGTTCGAAATACCACTGTCGCTGTCCGCCGAGTTCGCCGCCAAAGTCAACCTGTCGGGATAGGCGCTCGATCGCCCTGAAGAAGTCGCTGTTCGACGAGAGATCGCCCATGCGGACTGGGCTCTGACTGTTCGCGAAGTGCGCAATCTGCAGAGCGAGATCGTCCGAGTTCACGTCATCGGGACGAAGAATGGTCAGTTTCGCCTGAACGGTGACGCCGGACAGGCTCGCCCCGTCGTGGTACTTCGCGTGGTGGAGCGATGCAGTCGTCTGTCCGCCGTTCACAATTTCAAGGCCGGTCAATGCGGTGATTACGGGGATCCCTCCAGGGAGGGCGCGCGAGTACCCGGTGGCCGTGAGCGACAAGCCGTTGTTGAATGCAAAGAACTTCTCGGGTGAGTCACTTGCCGTCTTCCGGATCCCCCTGTTGACCTTGTTGTTGACTTGCAGAAACGCCCGAATGTTTCTGCCGAGGATGCTCGCTCCATGAGCCTGGTAGAGGTCGGCAACAACATCCCCCGGGATTGCGAGCAAGAAGGATTGAAGTGGGATACCGCCGACCGGGCCCAGATACTTGATTCCCCCGCCCGTCAGCTCGGTGAAATCAATGGTCTGATCTCGCACCGACGAGTGCGTTACTTGAGAAACGAAGTCACTCGCATCCCACACCACCAGGTCGGATGGCAATCCGCCGACCGTGTCGAGCGGCGAGCGTTGCCTCTCAAATGATCCGTTGGAGGCGACGATGATCCGAATCGACTTCACCTCACCGCGGACCTCGCTGATGAACTGAAGAGCTCGACCTGCGGCATCTTCGGCGAACCCGTCAGGGCTGGCCTTGAGAAGACGATCTATCTGGCCCATCGCAGTCGCAACGAGTGGCATCACATCACGTGGATCCCTCGGAGCTCCGTACCGACCGGGAGCGAAGTCGGCCACCAATACCGCAAGGCGGGCTGTATCGGCGTCCCAGTCGAGTGCGCTGATAGTACCCACTGCCTGCTGGTAGACATCGGGACCGTTTAGTTCTCCTGCTTCCTCCAAGAGAGTCGCCGCCTGTGCAGCGAAGGCGGAACCCTGCGACAGGTCCTCGGCTTCCGCGGCAAGTGTGACCATCGCCGCAAATGTGTCAAGGGGGGTCAACTCCGCTGTCATCGCACTCTCCTGAACCTCGTGCCGCCATCCCCTCGTTCCCGCCCTAGGGCATCGAAAGCGGCGGAAACTACATCGTCGTCGTCGAGCAGACCGTGGGGCTCAAGATCGCTGACTTCGTCGTCCTCGAGGAGAAAGTACTCGAACGCTGCCGTTGCAACCGCCTGTTCATCAGTGGTCATCTGCATCCATTCGCCTGCGAGTTTGTCCAGGTCCGCGGCAATCTCGATCGCTAACTGATCGTTATTGAGCGTGCGTGCGTAGTTCACGGCACGTCGCGCCATCGCCATCGCCTCCTGCCACTCGGCGGGCCTGAGAAGCGGCTCCACCAGCGGCCGGTAAGGGCCCACCAACGCGAGAAACCGAGGAACCACCGAGTCGTACTGAGGCCCATCACCAGCGACCTCATAGAGGACCCCGCTGTCGAAGGCAGGCCACATCGTGGCGTCCTCGACCTCACCGCCTGATGACGCGGTGCCTGCCGACGCTGATGTCTCCCGCAAACTGCCTTCGCCCGCAACCGAGTTCGATCCGATCGGCTTCTTGTTCGGATTCACCACGCCCACGGAGTTCTCAAATTGGGCAACCACTGCAGAGTGGATCTCGTTGTCACTTAGCGCGTCCACGTTCAGCCGACCGAGTAGGCGCCCAACCAGCACAAGAGCCCGTCGCAGCCCGTAGCGTCGGTCGTAGGTGGGATTGCTGAGATAGTGCAGATGCGATGCCACGATCGACGCGCCCAGGCGACTGTCCCCGGTGAGCGAGATCCGGTCTGTGAGCTGCACGAAATTGTCCTCGTCGAGGAGGAGAACGCTCTGTGTGCCTAGGAGGAACCCCCGCCACCAGGCTTGCCGGAAAAGACCTCGACGTCGATCGAGAAGCCGGCCGACGTGGGATGACGGTTGCTCCGATTCGAACTCGAAGTCATCATCTTCGTCCGCCCAGGAGAGCGCGTTCGTCTCGACCCTGGAGGGCCACCGCCACAACGCAACATCCGGTAGTACCCGCAAGGTAATGAAAGCCCACACTTGCTGATTCGCCGCTTCGACGGGAAGCATTGGCGCGAGCGAAACGAGTTCTGCCGCCAGTTCCTGGTCGAAGCTCGGACGCGCGCCCCTACTTCGGGCGTTCGGAAACCCGTGCCGCTCAGCGATGGCGAGTACGCCGTTTCGAAGTTGCAGGAGATCCGCCGAGCCCACGCGACGCGGTGCCATCGGATAGAACCGAAGATGATCTGTGGAAAGGTCTACCCGCTCAGCCGCCTCGTCCACGGTCAACTGCAAGAGTGCCGGAATTTCGTGCTCAGGGTTGACTTCCAACCGTGGCCATGTGGCGGGAAGTGGGTCAGGCATCGGAGCGCTCCTTTCCGAGGCGCCCTTGGACTTCCGCGTCGAAACGACCGGGGTCGTACGTCGCCTTCGCCTGGAGCTCGTCATACCCGTCTGGAAACAGCTGGAGCGTCGCATGCATCGCGGCGCCGAGGGAACCATCGGGATAGTCCTCGTCATCCTCGTAGCCGGATTCTTCAGTCAGTGCGATCGTGAGAAGCTGGCGGTGAATATCGAGGCGCAACGACGCCGTCAGGGTCTGCGAAACCTCGGCGGTTGGTTCTAGGAGCATCCGCTGGACGCTCTCGTTTCCTTCATTCACGAAGACCCGCAGTGCGGCATCGATCGGCGCGGCAAGGTCGGTCTGATCGACATCAACAAACCAACGCGCGTTGTGGAAGTCGTAGAACGGATCGGCCCCAAGCCCAGTCGGCACGATTGGGAGTCGCGCAGCAATCCCCTCGAGATGCACTCGCCAGCTGTCGCTCCACATCACCGCACCGCGCTGGGTTGCCGCGAGCGGATTAGCCACAGTTGCACCCGGATCCAGCAGCAGGACGGTGAGCGCCAGCTGAAGAGCCCCGCCCACATGCCCCGCCGGGATCTGTGCTACTGCCGTGGTCTCCGCTCCCGTAATCGGGACGGGCTCGCCGACACCTCGCAAGCCCACCGATGAAGACCACTCGAGCGACAGACCGAACCTGGCGTCGGGCGAGAGATGCGCGCTTGCAGCGAGGTTCGAGTAGTCGCAAAGAAGGTTTGCCGTGACCTGAATCCCTTGGAAATAGGTCCAGTCCGGAGTCGCGGATGGCTCGTCGTAGGATGGCCCGTTCTCGATCGCAACGTTCCAAGTGTCGAGTCGTGCCGCCGTGGACGGAAGCGGCAGGTACCCACGGCTCAGAGGACGGCTCATTGAACTTTTCGCTTGCTCACGCGTACACCGACAGCGACATGCGGTGAGTGTGAGAGCCGCACAGTCAGGCGCGAGTGAAGATGCACGCTCAGCGCTTCCACCTCCCTCTCGCTGGCGACCCGCTGATCGCCGGCAAACCATCCCACTACCTCGACCAGTTCGGGCTCCACCGCGGAACCGCTTTCAGTGCGGCCGCCTTCGGCAGCAATCGTGGGGGTCGCAAGTGCGCGCCAGGGCGAAAGGTCAGCGCCAGTGCGGCTGCGAACCTCGATCGGGAAGTCCACGATGACTCGCGAGCCGTCCACTCCCACGAGCGTGGGTTCGTCTCCGACCCTCACCGAGAAGTCGGCGCGAGGCACTCGTGGAGCGGGCGCGAGCCTCGGCCGTCGCTCAGGGCCCAATCGGGCGAATCCCATGAGGCTCTCGCCGAGTACGCGAGATAGATGCGCGATGCCTCCCACGGCCACCTCGGACGCCGCGGCCTCGGCGCTTGGCGGTGCGACCCGCGTCGCGTTGCGAATGTCACGAAGAGTCCATGCCACCGGACGGTACTTCGAGCGGCTAGCCTCCGATGCCCACGAATCGTGGGTGACGGGCTCCTGTGCGGCAAATGTGGAGTCGAGCTCCGGGTCGGCTATGAACACCCCCGCGACGTACTGACCTTGTGGGTCTGGGTCGATTTGCAAGTACTTCACGATGAATCGCGGATTGCGCATCAGCGCGACCTTGTTGTTCAGCTCGTAACTGACATCGTCGATCTGCAAGGCTCGCCGGACAGCGAGGACGCCCGTCTTGGCCACAGCTACGTCGATCGGGATGCGCGGGATTGTCACCTGCCAAGAGATCTCTGAGGTGGAGTCTGCTATTGCCACTAGCGCCTCGCGATACGCGGCTGCGAATTGCAGGATCTCGGGGTCCTCATCGATGGATATCGGTCTGCTCTCGCCCTCGTAAACGAACGAGAAGCGGATTGACGAGTCACCGCTCGACTCGACCAGATGTGGCCAAGCCCACTTGAGGGCAGCACTACGAACACCATCGAGTGCGGCTCCGAGGTCACTGTCATCCGCCACCCCGGGCTCGCTGGGGTCGAGCACAGCGATAGTTGTACCCGTTCCGCCGCCAACAGTAGTCATGCCGAGTTTGGTGGCGAGCTGCAGTGCCCCGTCTCCCTCGAGAGGAAGCACCGCCGGCTCGTCGAGCACGCCCCACCAGTGCCGCCCCGTAAAGATCTTGCCCTCATGTTGGAAGCGGCTCGCGACTGTGGTCACAATGAATCGGTCGAGCATCTGATCGCCCCACCGTGTGCGCGTATAAACCAAGCAGGTGCGAACCCGGCTTGCGGTGTAAAGCACAGCCTTTCCGAATCCATATGTTCCGCCACCAGCCTTCCGGTCGGGGTCCCGCCCGACATTGAAGGCGAAGCTGCGGAAATCGGTCGGTTCTCCTTCGGCCGCGACCTCGTCCGCGCGAGCATTCCCGCCGAGACCCTTCGTGCCGCTGTCTCGAACGATCAGCGCGCGCAACGGACCGTTCGCGAGGAGACTTTGGAGATCCGTGCGGTCGGGGGGGATCTCCGCGAAGACCTGCCCACGCAGGACTTCCAGCTCTACGGGACCGAAGGTGATTGCTTGGATGCCGAAGTCGATCGAGTCTTCAATCCTCGCGTCCCAGCTGTTCTGCACAGTCTCGCGGAAGAACACTTCCCAGAACGGCAGGTCCGGCTTGCCGATCGTCTTGCGGACAGCGTCTCCGTCCATCGCGCCTGTCGGGTGTACCGGCTCGGAGTGAAGCTCAAGTCGTGGCATCTCAGTCGAGCTCCGCTTCGTCCGCCTGATCCGCTGACGAGATCTCGTCGAGTTCTTCCACATCGGCGATACCCGGGACCTTTGCCACCACGTAGCTCACCTTGGAATCAGGCGACTTCGCGTAGGGGAAGTCGAACGCGGCTGCAACGACCGGCGCTGCTGCATCGAGCGCCGCCCGCGCACCTGCCTGTGCCGGCGTCGGCGACGACGCGGGGTCGATGACATATAGCCGCAGAATAGCCTCGCCCGGCAGACGTTCGCCGCGAAGGGTCAAGAGCGCGTCCCCTGTCGGAGGAGTCTCTCCGGGAGCCCAGTCGATGCCCGGTATCCGATCATCGGCGCTCATGAGCGCACGAATGTTCGCGGGATCAGAGTCGATCAGACGTGTGCGCTTCGCCATCTTGAATTGACCGACGTGGGGGAGTTCGAAGGTTGCTCCTGAGCCTCCGGCCATCACAATGATGCGCCAGCGCAGGAGATTGTCCGCGAGCATCTCGTTGGAGATGTATTTCTTGAGAAGGTCCGCCGAGAGGCTGGCTTGGGCAGGGTGGAACTGGAATTCATCTATGAATCGCAGGACGTCTTCGGGTGATACATCGGTGAATCCCGGGTAGGTCGCGCTGAGCGACTTGCCGCCTGCGAAGTTAGTTCTTGTCGCGCCGTGCTTGGCGGCGGCTTCGAGCACCGTCCGAGCCGCTTCGAGATTCCTTGTCAGCCAGTCGATGTCGGTGGTGTTGAAGATCACCGACCCGGTCGCACGTCCGCTGAACGATACGTTCGCGGGGACAGCGTGCCTCATCTTCGCCTGGGCTGTGACGGCGAGGTCCGGGTGCAGCCGGATCCGCACGCCCATTTCCAGAGGTGTCAGACCCTCTCTCCCATACCTGGCGATCTCGGCACGCAGCTCGAGCTCGACCCCGGACAGGTCACGAAACCACTTCGTCAGCTCGGGTGTGAGCCAGATCCGACAGAGATCCTCATATCCAGGGCGATAGCCGAACCATCGCCCCATCTGAAGCAACGTGTCGTAGGCCGATGCGGAGCGCACGAAATAGCTCGAGGTGAGACCTTCGAGTGTGAGGCCCCTGCTGAGGGTGTTGCCACCGATCACGATCGCAGTCGTCGGTGAGAGCCGGGAATATGACAAACGGTCGGTTGACCTGTAGTTGTCGACCACGACGTCAACGTCCTCGGCGCTTGCGCGCAGACCCCTGGAGACGTCCTCCCACGGAACCGCTGAATGATCGAACTCGGCGGCGGACACTCGTTGCACTTCCGTCTCGTAGAACGCCTGAAGCTCAGCGAGGAGGGACTGATCCTCCGTAGCCAGCCCGATCCGGAGGCCGGCTAGCAGTTCGAGGACGACTTCGCGCGTCTTGTAGTGCGCCGCAGACAGCATCGAAGTGTGCACCAGCATTGTGGAGTGCCGGACGCCGCCGAGCCGTGCTCGTTTCGCCGCCGTTGACAGCAGAAACCACATCACCGCGCGGCGCAGCTCAGAGCCGGCCGCGGGTTGCCACGTGAACACTGCCCCGGTGCCCGCAGGTGGATGGGCGAAGATCGCCTCAGCAGCGGGAATCGTCCTTACCAGATCGAGGCCCGTATCTTCGGGATCGGCCGGGTCGCCGAACAGTTCAGCGGCGCCGAAGTAGCCCGCGGGTTTCGGCATCGAAACGACGAAGTCACGCGGGTAAAGGTCATTCTCGTTATTCGGGTCGATCAACAGGTTCGCAAAAGGAGTGGCGGTGTACGCGACGTACGCACTTCGGGGGTGATCAAGGATGTCGCGCAGCAATTGGTTGATCACGGATGTCCGCTCGGCTCCGACATCGATGCTTGCCTGATCTGCCTCGTCGTCGATGAGAAGCAGCGGTGCCAGTTGCTGCGCGACATCGCCAGCACTGCGAATCCAGTTGCGGAGGCGACGCAGCCTTGCCGGATTCTTCTTGATTACAGCCACGAGCGCTCCGTTGAACCTCACGAAGAGCGGCGCCCCATCCCCGGTCTCGCGAAAGTCGTCATTCGCCCTCGTCAATGGGTACCAGTCGACCGAATCTCCCACGAGGGTGGTGTCGACTCGGTCTTGAGTCTGGTTGCGCAGAATATCTGTCACGCCCGACAGAATGACGATCAGCTTGAATCCACGGTCGGCCGCCTTGGCTGCGAGCGCCATGAAGTTGGTTGTCTTGCCGCTCTGCACGTATCCGACGACGAGGCCACGGTCGGCGAATCGAGTGGTACCTGGCGCCGTGAGCTGCGCAAGAGTGAGGCTCGTAATGTGATCGATGCTCTCGACCGCGCTCGCCGGCAACGACTGGAGCAGTCGCTCCTGAACGGGCGGCCAAAATCGGTCAGAAGCGGTAGGTCCCTGGTACCAGTTGTTGTGGTCGCCCTCACCCCGGAGCACCTCGACGCCGGCGATGTCGAACATCCTGAGTTCGTGCCGTGCGATTGCAGCCTCGGCGAGTGGCTCGGGAACCCGCAAGAGCAGGAACTTTGACCTCACAGAGGAGATGCTGAGACCCCCCGCGACGAAAGCGCCGACCATGTCGGCGTATTCGTCAATCACTTCATCGTTGAACACAGAAAGCCTTCCGAGACCGACCACCCACCGAAAACCCCAAGTCGACCGAACCTATTGTGAGCGCGCGACATCCTGTGTGTCTCCACCGATTGATGACAGATTTCCAAGTACTTCGACTCCATAGGCATGCACGAACACCCTCGCGAGCTGAAGCGCCGTTGATCGGTCGAACTGCATCGTCTGGCTGCTCTTGGGACGCGACGCTCGATCGCGGGAACCGAATGTGCTGAGGTGCACGAGAGGCTCGCCCGAATCGTCGTTGACGAGTTGCACGTAGCAGTCGACAAAAGTCTTGTGCGGGCTGACGTCCTGGGTTCCCGGCAGTACGCGGGCGATCCTAGCCATAGCACTCCTCGTCGAGCTTGAACAGTGTGATTCAGGCTACGCGGTGCGGGTCGAGTGGCCAGGGACTGGCGCCGGCGACTCGCCTGAATATCCCTGCCCTGAGCTACGCACTATTTCCCGACACCATGCCCCGATCGATCCCACATTGTCGTGTAGACGTTGGATTGTCTAGGGCAGGAAGCGCGGATCGTGACCGATCACACCCAGTCAGAAGACTCGCTCAGTCGAGTGTCAGCCAGGAGAGGCGTCGGCTCCCAAGACCTACCAGAGCATCAGCGACAGGCTCCGACATCTCCCATGTCGTACCCGTCCCATACGCTCACAGGCATCTCGATCGTCTTGGCCGGAAGGAGGGATCGTGACCGAGCACGTCCAGTCGTCCGCCGACGTCGTGGCCCTTGCCGACCGCATCATGAAGATGCGGCTGCGCCCGCTGGTGGTGGTGTCGACGGACCCGCATACGGGTGTTGTCGCCCACGATCAGGCAGAGCTCGAGCGAGAACTCGCCGACATCGCCGAACTCTTCCTGATCCCCACCGGAGACCTGACCCGCGAGCTCGACTCGCTCCTGCCCGACAAGACCCAGGTCTACGGCGGCGCCGGGCGGTCTTATCCGCACGACTTCATCACTGATCCGCACTGGCGCCGCTCGCCGCTGCGATTCCCGAGCGCCAAGGCGACACAGCAGCTCATCGGCGACGTGCTTGGCCATGCCGGTGCGGCGGGATTGTTCGCCAAGCCGTCGGAGCGGCGGGTCGCGGCATCCGGAGTCGTGAAGGGGTTCATCGCGGACGGAACCCGCGCGATCGTCGACGTCGACGGCCGCGGTCACGCGACGATCTCAAGTGAGCTGACCTACCCGCCGATTCCGCTCGAGTGGAGCCTGCACACCGGTCAACGGGTCACTGGCGTGCTCGATCTCGACGCCAAGCTGATGCTCGTCGAGACGCCGCGACCGACGCAGGCCGACCTCGAGAAGGCGTTTCCGCATCGGTGTGTCACCCTCGCGCTTGTGCGCAAGGTCACGGCCGCGCGCGCAACGCTGCTGCTCCACCCCGCGGTCGAGTTCGTCCTCCGCGGCCGGGACATCTCGCCGAACCCGCTCGATACGGTCGACCTGCTCGTTGCCGAAGGGGATGTGGTCGCGGCCCGTGTCACGCACTTGAGCGACGGCACCCTGCACCTCTCACTGGTCGACGTCGACGACGACGATCCGATCGTCCCGCCTCTCGCGCTCACCGCCGGCGGTCGCCCCTGGCTCGCAAAGGGCCGCGCGCTCGAATTGCAGACAATGGATGCCGCGACCGAGCTCGCCGCGCTCGATGAGTCAGCCGCGACATCCGCGCCAGCGGGACCCGGTGGGGCAGAAGCGGATGCCCCGGCCACAGCCGGGGCACTCGTCCAGGCCGCGGCGGGTGCCAGTGTCGGCGGAGGGGAGGCCGCGGCATCCCTCCTTACGGAACCGGGCCTCGCACGAGCGGCGCGGCCGATGCCTGGGCCGGGCCGGCGGGTCATCGCATCGGCGCCTGAAGCGGTCGTCGAACCCGAACCGGTCGCGGTCGAACCCGTGCTCGCCGCCGCCCCGGGGACCGCGCTGCAGACCACGCAGCTGCAGCTCGCAACCGAACGAGCCCGGAGCGCCGAGCTCGAGCGCCGGCTCGCCGAGGCTGGCGCCGACGATTCGCAGCTCAGCCGGCTGCGCGCTCTGGCGAGTGGAGCAGAGACGCGGCTGCGTGAGGAGCTGGCGGAGCGCGGCGAGCTCGAGCGGCAGCTCAAAGAACTCAAGGACCAACGGCGTCAGGGGACGCAGGCGCTGCGCGAAGCGCGGCGCGCGGCTCCGGTCGCACCAACGGAGGGTCGCGGCGATCGTCGGGCGAGGTGGGCGACGGACGAGGCGTGGGTGCATCACGAGGTCTACCTCGCGTGGGTCGACCGTGTCGAGCCGAGCGAGCGGGAATCCTGGCCGCTCGCCGACTTCGAAGTGGGACCTGAGTTCGCGGCATCCCTCACTCCTCTCGATGAAGGGCAGTTCGACAAGGCGATGAGAGCGGTGGTGGATGCCGTCACCGGCCGCATCCGCCAGATCCCGGGCCGAGAACTCCACGCCCTCCGCTCGGGCGACGGCGGTGCGGATCCCGATCTCGTCCGCGGCGACGGGGCCAAGTGCTATCGCGCCGCGATCGAGCAGCGCACCCCTGCTGCGCGCCGCGTGCACTTCTGGGCACTCCCTGGAGGGGGAGTTGAACTCAGCCGCGTCGTGACCCACGACGACGTGCGTCCCTGACCCCTCGTGGCAGGATCGGGCTCCCACGGTGGGCCTCAGCGGCGATGTCGGGGGCCGCGCATACCGTGAGTGGCATGCGGATCCTCCACACGTCGGACTGGCACATCGGGCGGTCGTTCCACGGCCATTCCACCCTCGATGCGCTGCGCGGCGTGCTCGAGACGCTCGCCGCGCAGGTCCGCGAGCACTCGGTCGATGTGGTGATCATCGCGGGCGACGTCTTCGACTCCGCCGCGCCGGCCGCGGCCTGCTACGGCGTGCTGAGCGGCGCGCTGCGCGGGATCTCGGATGCCGGAGCCGCCGTCATCGTCACGAGCGGCAATCACGACTCGGCGGCACGCCTCGGCTTCCAGTCCGGGCTGCTGCGCGACGGCATCCATGTCATCACCGACCCGCTCACCGTCGGCATTCCGGTATCGATCGAGGACGAGCACGGTCCGGTGCACTTCTACGGACTCCCGTTCCTCGAGCCCGCCCTCGTCCGGCACCTTTGGCCCGACACCGAGCTGCGCTCGCAGCACCAGGCGCTCGCGTACGCGATGGGGCTCGTCCGCGACGACCTCGTCGAGCGCGGCGGCCGGTCTGTCGCGATCTCGCACTGCTTCGCCGCCGGCGTCGAGCAGACGCCGGGGCTGGAGCGCGACATCCAGCAGGGTGGCGTCGACCTCGTGCCGCTGTCGGTGTTCGAAGGACCCGACTACGTGGCCCTCGGGCACATCCACGGGCGGCAGCGACTGTCAGAGCGGGTCCGCTACGCGGGCGCCCCGCTGCACTACAGCTTCGGTGAGGCCGACAAGCCGCGCGGTTCATGGATCGTCGATCTCGATGCGGTGGGCCTGGCCTCGGTGGAGTGGCTTGATCTGCCTGTTCCTCGGCGGCTCACGACGATCCGGGCGAGCCTCGACGACCTGCTCTCCGACGCGAGATTCACGGATGCCGAAGACGCCTGGGTATGCGCGCAGTACACCGACGCCACCCCCCAGCTCGATCCGATGCGTCGCCTCCAAGCCCGCTTCCCGCACTGCGCGACCGTGATGCATCTGCCCGACGGGCGCCGCGAAGCCGACGGACTGACCTACGCGGGGCGCGTCCGCGCGGCGCGCAGCGACGCCGACCTCATCGACACGTTCCTCGCGCACGTCCGCGACGGCGAGGGCGCCTCAGCCCGGGAGGCGGAGCTCGTACGCGACCTTATCGACGAGCGATCGCTCGCGGAGGCGTCTGCGTGAGGCTGCATCGACTCGAACTGGAGGGGTTCGGTCCCTTCCGTGAGCGGCAGGTGGTCGACTTCGACGCTTTCGCCGACGACGGGATCTTCCTCATCGCGGGGCGCACCGGCGCTGGCAAGTCGAGTGTGCTCGACGGCGTCTGCTTCGCGCTCTACGGCGGCGTGCCGCGGTACGACGGCGTGGAGCGACGGCTGCGCAGCGACCATTGCGGGCCCGATGACCCCACGTCGGTGACCGTCGAGTTCAGTGCCGCCGGCGGGCGCTGGCGGGTGACCCGCTCGCCGGAGTATGAGCGGGCGAAGAAGCGCGGCAGCGGAACGACGCTCGTGGGCGCCGATGCGCAGCTCGACGAATGGAACGGCGCCGGCTGGGTCGGGCGAGCCTCCGGGGCCCGCAACGTCGGCCTGGCGCTGGAGGACGTGCTCGGGCTCAGCCAGCAGCAGTTCCTGCAGGTGATCCTGCTCGCGCAGAACCGGTTCGCCGAGTTCCTGCTCGCCAAGAACGACGAACGCCAGCGGCTGCTGCGGCGGCTGTTCGGAACCCGTACGTACGAGGACTACCAGTCGGCGCTGGAACAGCGTCGCAAAGACGCCGAGCAGGCGCTCGCCTCGGCCGGCGAAGGCGTGTCGCTTCTCCTCGGCGAGGCCGAGCGAATCCTCGCCGCTGCCGAGCTCAGCGCCGAAGGCGAGACACCTGCGGCCGACGTCGAGTCCCGCTTCGGCTCCGCCGACCTCGGCGCGCAACGTGCGGCCTATCGTGCCGAGACCTCGATCCGGGAACGGGATGCCGCAGACCTCGCTCACCGCGACGCCGAGGCATCGCACACCGCCGCGAAGGCGCTGCGCGACGCCCAGGAGCGTCGAGCGCGCTCGCGCGCGACCCTCGCGGAGCTCGAAGTGCTCCTGCCGAAGATCGCCGCGGATCGGGCCGTGCTCGATCGCGCGCACGCGGCCGAAGCGCTGCGCGGGTCCATCGAGGCCGCGGCACGCGCCGCGGCGCGGGCCGCGACGGCCGCGTCCGACGTCGATGCCGCCCGGACGGCATGGGCCGCGGGGGGAGACGATCCCGGCGTCGATGCCGCCGACCTCGAACGGGTCGTCGATGAGCTGACGGGCGACCTCGCGCTGTGGACCGCGGCCGCCCTGCAGGAGCGCGAGCTCGCCGTCGCGCAGAGACGCCTCGCCGAAGATGAAGCCACCGCGAGCGAATTCGAACAGGATCTGGCCGGCCTGGACGAGGGCCGCGCGGCGATCCCCTCGACCATCGCGAAGATCGACGAGGAGCTCGTTCAGGCCCGGGTGCTCGCCGACCGCCTCGAAGGCGCGAAAGAGCGCCTGACGACGGTCACCGGTCGTCTGGCATCGGCGCGCGAGGCCGAGCGCCTCCAGCTCCTCCTCCGAGACGCTGAGGCCGCCTACCTCGCCGCGAGCGGCCGGCACGACGACGCCCGCACCCGCGTGACCGATCTGCTGCGCCGTCGTCTCGCGGGGCACGCGGGGGAGCTCGCGCAGGGGCTTGTCGCGGGCGAACCGTGCGCGGTTTGCGGGGCCACCGAGCACCCGCAGCCGGCGGCTCCGTCCGATGAGCCGGTAGGCGACGACGTCATCGCGGCGGCCGAGCAGGTTCGCGACGCCGCGGCGACGGCGGAATCCGCCGCTCGTGAGCAGGCCCACGCCGCACGCAGCGAGTGCGCTGCGGCGGTGACGAGCGCCGGCGGTGAGTCGGTAGACGCTCTGGAGCAGGTCCATGCCGAGGCAGCCGCCGAGGTCTCGACCTCCCGGTCCGCCGCGGAACGACGCGACCGTCTCGCGGCGCAGCGCCAGGACCTCCAGGACGCCGATGCCGCCGTCGTCGCCGAGCGGGAACGCCTGGCAGGCGACCTCGCAGCGCTGCGGCTCGCGATCGCCGCAGCGTCGGCGGAAGTGGCGGCGACCAGTCGCACCATCGACGCGGCGCGTGCGGACTTCCCTTCCGTCCAGGACCGGATCGACCGGGCCGCCGCGCGCCGAGATCGGGCACGCGTCCTCGCCGAGGCGCTCAGCGCCGACCGTGCGGCCGAGCGCGCCCGGCGCGAGACCGCAGGCGATCGCGATGACCGGGTGGCGGCATCCGACTTCTCCGACGCCGCTGAGGCGACCGCGGCTCTTCGCGACACGGACACCCGGGAGAGGCTAGACGCCGGTATCCGCGAACACGAAGCCTCACTCCGGGCCGAGCGTGATCGGCTGCGCGAGCTGGAGCTCGAGCTGGCCGGTGCTCCCGAAGAGGTCATCGATCTCGAGCCGTCGAGCGCAGCCCTCGCCGCGGCCCGCGACCGCTGGAGTCGTGCCGTCGACCAGGCGGCCGAGGCCTCGCAGACTTCAGCGCGCGTGGCCGACCTCATCGACCGCGCGCGGACGGCCCACGCTGCCCTCGGCGACCTCGCGGCGGACAGCGCCGTCGTCACCCGCCTGGCGAACACGGTCGCGGGGCGCGCGCCGAACACCCACCGGATGACGCTCGAGTCGTTCGTGCTCGCGGCAGAGCTCGAAGAGATCGTGCTCGCCGCGAACCTGCGCCTCGGAGCGATGACCGCGGGACGCTACCTGCTGCAGCACACCGATGCGCGAGCCGCCCGCGGGGCGTCGTCCGGACTCGGGCTCGAGGTCATGGACGCCCACACCGGTCAGACCCGGCCACCGCACTCGCTGTCCGGCGGCGAAACATTCCTCGCCTCGCTCGCGCTCGCGCTCGGGCTCGCCGAGGTCGTCACCGCTCGGGCCGGAGGGGTGCGACTCGACACTCTCTTCATCGACGAGGGCTTCGGCTCACTGGACGCCGACACCCTCGAACTCGCGATGCGCACCCTCGACGAGCTGCGCCAGGGCGGCCGCACTGTCGGCGTCATCAGCCACGTCGAGACGATGAAGGAGCAGCTGCCCGCTCAGCTGCTCGTCGAGGCGAGCGGTCGCGGCCCCAGCGTCATTCGCCAGGATGTCGCGTCGACCGTCTGATTCCACAGCGCGCACGTGTCTGATTGTGCGATCTTCCCAGCGCGGGATAGGGTGTGCGCGAGCCAGGCCCCTGGGGGACCTGCCGAAACCCGAAATCGCCGGAGATGTCGGTCGTGCACGCCCGTTCACGAACTCGCCGGTGTGGCATCGCTGGGGAGAGACCATGCACACAACTCGTAAGGCGCGCCGCATCCTGGCCACCGTCGTCACTGGCGCCGTGATCGTCGCCGGATCGCTGCTGGGCGGGTCCGCAGCCACGGCGGCCCCGACGCTGCTGCTCCCGGCCCCGACAGCGATGGCTGCCCTCGGCGACTCCATCACCCAGGCGCTCATGACCTGCAGCAGCCTCTCCGGGTGTCCGGTGAACTCGTGGTCGACCGGTTCGGCGGCCAGCGTGCCTTCCCACGCCAAGCAGCTCGGCATCCTTCCGGCCAAGGCTTTCAACGATTCCGTGTCGGGGGCGAAGGCAAGCGCACTGCCCGCGCAGGCGACGAAGGCGGTCGGTCAGGCCGCCGGCTATGTGACGATCGAGATTGGTGCGAACGACGCCTGCACCAAGACGGTGGCGACCATGACGCCGGTCGGGAAGGTCGGGGATGGCGCCGCCGGCACCTTCGCGACCAGCATCTCCACCGCACTGGCGACGCTCGCGGCCAGCCCCTCGCAGCCGCAGATCTTCGTGGCCTCGATCCCGAGCCTCAAGCAGCTTTACGAAGTGAACAAGGGCAGCTCGAGCGCTCGCTTCACCTGGACTGTGCTCGGAATCTGCCAGTCGATGCTGGCGAGTCCCACGAGCACCAAGCAGACCGACCTCGACCGCCGCATTGCGGTGCAGACCCAGGTGGACGCGTACAACGCAGTGCTGGCTGAGGTGTGCAGCAAGACCCCACGGTGCCGCTTCGACGCCACCGTCGCGACCACCGTTTTCCTTGCAAGCGACATCTCGACACGGGACTACTTCCACCCGTCGCTGGCGGGACAGGTGAAGCTCGCTCAGAACACCTGGGCTCAGACGCAGTACGTCAAGTAGCCGCCCAGGTCTGATCGGCGTGGCGCGCCGCCGCTCGATTGTGCGATCTTCCCGGCGGGCGTAAGGTTTGCGCCATCGGCCTGGGGGTCGTTGACCCGAAACTCCGGTGAATCGGACGTGAGCACGACCGCGCGATGATCCGGCCAGACTCCGATGGGGAGAGAGCCATGAACGAACCACGTCGGACGCGCGGTGTCGTCGCCGCACTCATCGTCGGAGCCGTCCTCGTCGCCGGCTCGATGATCGGAAGTGCAGGAGCCTCGGCCGCGCCCGGCGCGAAGCCTTCGCCTGCGCCAACTGCAACGTCCACCCAGGCGCCGGCGCCCAAGGGAAAGCCGACCAGAACGCCGATCGCGACGCCCACCTCGACCCCCACCTCGACCCCCACGTCGACCCCGACCTCGACGCCCACGTCGACGCCCACGTCCACGCCCACGTCGACGCCGACTTCGACCCCTACCGCGACGCCCACTGCGACGCCCACTGCGACGCCGACAGCAACGCCCACCGCGACGCCGACCTCGACCCCAGCACCGACGAAGATCATCGCCGCCCTCGGCGACTCCATCACGCAGGCGATGTCGTCGTGCGGAAGCATCAGTGACTGCCCGGCGAACAGCTGGGCGACGGGCACCAACGTGACCGTGCAGTCCGTCGCCTCGCGGCTTGGAGCGACAACCCGCTTCAACGATTCGGTCAGTGGCGTCAAGGCAGACGCGCTGCTCGGGCAGGCGAAGCAGGCGGTCGCTCAGCAGGCGCAGTATGTGACGATCGAGATCGGTGCGAACGACGCCTGCACCCCGTCGGTCGCGACGATGACCGACCCCCAGGTCTACTCCGCCAACATTTCTGCAGCGCTCACCGAGCTCTCGAAGCCGACCGGCTCACATCCGAAGATCTTCGTCGCATCGATCCCGAACCTCCTGACGCTGTACTCCGTCAACGCGAGCAGCCTCAGTGCCCGGTTCATCTGGACTCTGGGGGGCGTCTGCCAGTCGATGCTGGCGAACGCCGGAAGCACCCAGCCCGCGGATGTCCAGAGGCGCAATGACGTGCAGGCGCGAGTCACCGCCTACAACGCGGCGCTCGCCGCTCTCTGCACCGCCGCGATCAACTGCACCTTCGACGGAAACGCCATCGCAACCACGGCGTTCCTTTCCAGCGACATCTCGACGAACGACTACTTCCACCCGTCGCTGGCCGGGCAGACGAAGTTCGCGGGGGTCGCCTGGACGGCCTCGCACTGGGTGCCGTAGGCCCAACCGATCAGGCGCCGTACTCGTCCTGGATTCGCTCGCGCAGCTGGTGACTGCAGGCGGTCACGGTTTCGCGCCAGTCGGTCAGCGCGCCGTCTTGCGCGCGATCCGAGACCGCCTTCAGCACGCGGATCGGTATGCCGAACCGCTCGGCCACCCACACATAGGCATAGGTCTCCATGTCGACGAGGCCCGCACCCAGCGGCCGGATCACCGAAACGGCCTCAGCGTCATCGACGAAGTGGTCGCCAGTGGCGATCGTGACGCCTTCCCGCCCGAGTTCGAGGCGGGTCGGCAGCGAGACGTGCTGGCCGACGATGCCGTCGATGTCGGTCACGTCATGCTGGATCGCTGAACCGACTTCGTAGACGGATGCCTCGAGCAGAGGGTCGATCGCCCCGGCCGTGCCGACCACGACGATCTCGTCGTAGTCCGCGGCCTGCAGTGCGCGGGTGAGCTCGAAGGCGCCCTGCAGCTTGCCGGGTCCGGTGACCAGGCGGTCGAATCCGGGGAGTTCGGCGGGGAAGGCGATCAGTTCGGCCTCGAGGGCCGCGACGAGGAGTCTCACCGCGCCAGTCTGTCAGGACGGCCTGAGCGCGACGCTCAGCTTCCGCCGGAGATGATCCCGATGATGCCCGACCCCAGCATGTAGACCCCCACGGCTCCGACGACGACCCAGATGGCGATGCGCGACGGCGAGGGCTTCTTCGAGTCGGGTGCGGGGCTGCTCACCCTTCGAGGGTACGTCCATTCCGCCTGGGCATCAGCCGCGCAGCCCGATGGGGCGGACGAGGATGTGGCGTTCGTCGCGCACCCACCGCGCGCGCACCGCCCGGAATTCGGACCGGGTGGCGAAGCGGTAGCGATACGAGACCACCCGCACCCAGCGCGGTCGCTCGCCGCGGAACGGGTCGCGGGCGAGCAGGCGCAGGGTCGCGGCATCCGCTTCCAGGAGGCGGAAGAGGAAGACCTGGAACCAGTCGTCGAGCGACCGCCCAAGCGGGAGGAACCACATCAGCCAGTCCAGCCTCAGGTGATAGGGCGCCCATTGGCGCGGGATCCGGCGGACGTCGCCTGGTTTGCCCTTGAAGTCGTACTCACGCCAGTCCGCGGCATCCGGATTGTGGTCGAGCGTCCCCTCGACGACGTACTCGATGCGGCGCTTCGTCACCGTGCCGAACGCGCCGTAGGCGTTGGCGAGCTGCCACCGGTTGAAGCTCGCGTTCATGAGCTGTCGATGGGCGGTGAGATTGCGGGCCGCCGGCCAGCTGATCACGAGGTAGAACACGCCCACGGCGCTCGTGACGACGAGCCACGGTCCAGCGGCCGCGGCGGCCGGTCCCTGAGCCTGTCGAAGGGCGGGCAGCCCGATCGCCGAGAACGCGAGCACGATCGTGGCCCAGTTCAGCCACGCGAAGTTGCCGGTCAACACGAGCCACAGCTGTGTGGCGAGGACGATGGATGCCGCGACCGCGCCGACGATCGCCGGCACCGGTCCTGGCACCACGAGCCCGAGGATCGGCGCGAACAGGAACCACGGCACCACCAGCTGCGCGAAGTGGTTGCCGATGACCTCGAACCGATGGAACCAGCGGGGGAGGAGGTGCGCTTGACGGCTGAGCGGACCAGGCATCGGCTGCGTCTCGTGGTGGTAGGTGAGTGCGGTGAGATCGCGCCACTCCCGCCCACCGCGGATCTTGATCATCCCCGCGCCGAACTCGAGCCGGAACAGCAGCCACCAGAACAGCACGATCACGGCGGTCGCCGGCGGCTGGTCATCCGAACCGAGGAAGGCGGCGAGGAACCCCGCCTCCAGCAGCAGCATCTCCCAGCCGAAGCCGTAGAAGGTCTGCCCGATGTTCACGATCGACATGTACGCGCCCCACAGCAGGAGGAAGCACAGTGCCGGCACCCAGGGCGGCCCCAGCTGCGGGAGCCCAGCGACCAGGGCCGCGGACACGGTGATCCCGCCCGCACAGAGCACCACCAGGCGCCGGTCGGTGTACCGCAGCAGGCGGAAGAGGGTGGGGCGCAGCATCCGTCCCCGGCTCTTCGATGACCGTGCCCACTCGAGCAGCTCGGGGGCGGGGAGGAGGCCGTGCTCGCCGAGGAGCGGACGGAACTGGTTCAAGCTCGAGAGGAAGGCGATGAGGTAGAGCGCGGCAATCCCGCGCTGGAGCACCTGCCGCGCGAACTCGAAGTCGACCGCCGCGAACCCGTCCATGGGTCAGTCCTCGAAGAGGTCCTCGAGTTCGACCGGGACCCCGGCCGCGTCGGCCAGAGCCTGGCGCGCCGCGAACCACCCCGGCATGCCGGTGATCCCTGGTCCGGGCGGAGTCGACGCCGACGCCAGGTAGACCCCGCGCAGCGGGGTGCGCCACGGGGTGCGCGAGACCACCGGCCGACGGAACGCCTGGACGAACGTGAACGCGCCGCCGAGGATGTCGCCGCCGATGTCCGACGGGTTGAAGGCGGCGCGGTCCGCGGCGCTCATCGAGTGCGACGCGAGGATGCGGTCGCGGAACCCCGGCGCGAACCGCTCCACCTGACGGGTGACGAGCTCGGTCGGGTCGAGCGTGGACCCGGACGGCACGTGGAGGTACGCCCACAGCACCTGCTTGCCGTCCGGCGCCCGCGAGTCGTCGAGGATCGACGGCTGCACGGCCAGCACATACGGCGCGTCGCTCATCCGGCCTGCGGCGACCGCGTTCTCGCTCGCTTCGATCTCGGCGCGGGTTCCGCCGAGGTGCACGGTCGGCGCGCGGCCGACGTCCGGGTGCGACCAGGGCACCGGGCCGTCGAGCGCGAAGTCGACCTTCGCTGCGCCCGCCCCATACCGGTAGCGCCGGATGCCGCGGGCATACCGTGCAGGCAGGTCGGGGTGGGTCAGCACGAGGCGCGGCGAGGTGTCGAGCAGCAGGAGGTCACCGGCATCCGGATCTCCCCAATCGAGCGTCGCGAGCGAGGTGACGTTCGAGTTGGTGCGCACTTCGCCACCATGCGCGCGCAGGTCTGCGAGCAGTGCGTCCGCGATCGACTGCGCACCACCACGTGGATACGCCCAGCCGTCCGGCCCGTGGGCGTGGGCCAGCAGGAACAGCGCCGAAGCCGCCGCGCCGACCGTGGGCAGCTGGGAGTTGGCGTGTGCCACGACCCCGGCGTAGAGCGCATCCGCCTCCTCGGTCGCGAAGGTGCGGCGTCCGAGCGACGTGCCCAGCTCCAGGGCGCGCAGACCGAAGCGCGCGGTCGTCACCGGATGCCGCGGCATCCGGATCAGCTGATTGCCGGTGAAGTCGACCACGCCGTCGAGATGCTCGCCGAGCGGCCGGACGACGGCCTTCCAGGCGCGGCTGTCGGGGCCGAGGGCGTCGGCGGTGCGGTCGATGTCGCGCCACGCGATCGCCGCACGGCCACCGCCCGCTGCGCCGTCGAGGGGCTGCGCGAACGAGGCCTCCGGCACGATCCACGAGGTTCGCTCGCGAAGCCCGAAGGCACGGAAGAAGGGTGAGCTCAGCGCCGCGGGGTGCACGGCCGAGCAGACATCGTGCCGGAACCCGGGGAGGGTCAGCGGGGCGGTGCGGACGCCGCCGCCGATCGTGCTCGACGCCTCGAGCACCACCACCTCGAGGCCCGCCCGGGCGAGCGCGACCGCCGCGGCGAGTCCATTGGGCCCGCTGCCGACGACGGTCGCGCGCCTGGCCATGGGGTCAGTCTCCCACTGCGGCGAGGGTCTTCGCGCCGGATGAGTGCGTGCAGTCAGGCCGACCGTCCCGGCGTTCGCCGAGGGCGTCGGGCGCGCTGAGTGCAGGTGACCACGGGATGCGCCAAGATGAAGTGCGATCGTCCGCAGGAAGAGGTGCTCTATGGAATCCGTGCTGCTCGACACCCCGAGTGGGATCGGCGCCCGACTGGGCTGGGACCCGAAGCTCCCCGAGCACGACCGCAAGCGCATTCTGGCGCGGCAGATCATCTCGGCCCGGATGGGCGTCGAGGAGAAGGCCGTGCGTATCCACCGCGAAGCGCCCGCGCAGTTCGGCTTCCACACCCAGCTCTTCGCCGAGATCGACGAGAAGGAGCTGCCGCTGGAGATCCGCACCGCGAGCTTCCGCGGAGCGACGGTGGCGGTGGTCGCCGACGACGGCGTGCAGCTCGGCATCGACCTGCGCGACACGCAGCCTGACGAAGCCACGCTGGCCGATATGCGCAAGCACTCGCACATGGTCAACATCGATGACATGTCGGCACTGATCTCGCACTGGACCAAGGTGCAGGCCGTCCGCGAGGCCGACGGCCGCGGCGTGCGGATGAAGCCCGAGTATGTGCGGCTCGACCTCTCCAAGCACAAGGGCTGGATCCCCGACCGACCGGTGCACTACTCGCTGGTCGACCTGTCTCGCGACGGCTGGGTCATCACGCTCGCCTACTCGAACGAGTCCTGACCCGCGTTCGACCTAGTCCTCGACGAGGTCGGGAAGCGCGGCCTTCAGCTCGGCGATCCAGGCGCGCGCATTGCCGTCCGACGGGGCGCGCCAGTCGCCGCGCGGCGACAGCGAGCCCGCAGGCGACACCTTGGGGCCGTTCGGTATCGCCGATCGCTTGAACTGCGCGAAGGCGAAGAAGCGGTTCAGGAACACGTGCAGCCACTTCGCGACGGTCGGCAGGTCGTACGCGTAGCGGTCCTCGGCGGGGAATCCGGGCGGCCAGGCTCCGGCATCCGCGTCCTGCCATGCCCGCTCCGCGAGGAAGGCGATCTTCGAGGGCCGGAACCCGTAACGCAGGATGTGGAACAGCGCGAAGTCATGCAGGGCATAGGGGCCGATGCGATCCTCGGTGGACTGCATGCGGCCGTCCTGGCCGGCGGGAACGAGCTCGGGGCTGATCTCGGTGTCGAGCACCGCCTGCAGCACCTCCTTGGCGTGATCGCCCAGCGGGGTGGTCTCGTCGTCGTGCGCGATCACCCACCGGATGAGGTGCTGGATGAGCGTCTTGGGCACGCCCGGGTTCACCGCGTAGTGGCTCATCTGGTCGCCGACGCCGTAGGTCGACCAGCCCAGGGCGATCTCGGAGAGATCGGAGGTGCCGATGACGATGCCGCCGTGCTGATTGGCGAGCCGGAAGAGGTAATCGGTGCGCAGCCCTGCCTGGACGTTCTCGAAGGTGATGTCGTGCACCGGCTCGCCGTCGGCGTAGGGGTGCCCGATGCGATCGAGCAGCTCCAAGGCGGCGGGGCGGATGTCGATCGTCTCGATCGACGCGCCCACCGCTTCGGCTAAGGCGATCGCGTTGGCCTTGGTGTGCTCGCTGGTGGCGAATCCGGGCATCGTGTAGGTCAGGATGTCGCTGCGCGGGCGGCCGAGCCGGTCCATCGCGCGCGCAACCACGAGCAGCGCGTGCGTCGAGTCGAGGCCGCCGCTGAGCCCGAGCACGGGCTTCGGGCCGCCGATCGCGCTGATCCGCTGCACCAGGCCGGAGACCTGGATGCTGAACGCCTCGTAGCAGTCCTGGGCGAGTCTGGCCGGGTCGTCGGGCACGAACGGGAACCGGTCGAGGGTGCGCTTCAGGCCGATGTCCGCGGCGGGTGGGTCGAGCTCGAAGTGCACCGTCCGGAAATAGGCGTCGTGGGTGCGGCGGTTGTCGTCGAACGTCCCCTGCCGGAGGCGATCCTGGCGGAGGCGGTCGAGGTCGACGTCGGCCACGCTGCGCCGCGGGCCGTCCGGGAAGCGCTCGGTCTCGACGAGCAGAGTGCCGCCCTCGTAGATCATGGTCTGGCCGTCCCACGAGACGTCGTTCGTGGACTCGCCGGCGCCGGCCGCGGCATAGGCGTAGGCGGCGAGGCAGCGGAGGGACTGCGACTGGCAGAGCGCCTTGCGATCGTCCGCGCGGGCGATCGTGATCGGGCTGCCGGACAGGTTGAGCAGCACCGAGGCGCCCGCGAGGGCCGCGAGCGACGACGGCGGGATCGGCACCCAGACGTCTTCGCACACCTCGGCGTGCAGGACGAGACCGGGCACATCGAGGGCCTCGAACAGCAGGTCAGGCCCGAAGGGGGCCTCGAGGCCTGCGACCCGGATGTCTTCGCCCTGCTGGTCGTCGCCGGGCGCGAACCAGCGGCGCTCGTAGAACTCGCGGTAGGTCGGCAGGTACGACTTCGGCGAGACGCCCAGCAGCTCGCCGCGGTGGATCACGACGGCGCAGTTGTACAGGCGGTTGCGATGGCGCAGCGGCGCTCCCACGACGAGCACGGGGAAGAGATCGACGGATGCCTCGACCAGTCGTGCGACGGCGGCCTCGACAGCGTCGAGCAGGGCATCCTGCATCAGGAGGTCGTCGATCGAGTACCCGCTGAGACACAGCTCGGGGAAGACGGCGACGGCGACCGACTCGGCATCGCATTCTCGGGCCGCCTGCAGCACGGCCTCGGCGTTCGAGGCCGGGTCGGCGATCGCGACGGGAATGGTGCAGGCCGCGACGCGCGCGAAGCCATGCCGATAGGCGCTCTCGAACGGGAGGGCTGTGCTCACCGTCCCAGTCTGGCAGGTGGCGGGTCGGCCTCGACAGGCGACGCGCGCGGGCATGTCGGGGCTCGCGGCTATCGTCGAGGGCGGAAGGGCATCATGCGATACATCGAAGGCGAAGGCCGGATCGTCTGGAGTGCGAGCGACCTGAAAGCCGCCGCCGAGTGCGAGTTCGCGTGGCTGCGGGCGATCGACGCACGACTGGGTCGTGTGCCGGCGGTGGTCGAGCCGGAAGACCTCACCCTGGCACGCGCCGGCCGCCTCGGCGGAGAGCACGAGCTTCGCGCCCTCGCCTCCTACCGTGCGGCGCACGGCGAACGCGTGGTCGAGATCGCCGCGGCGCGGTCGACGGATGCCGCGGCTCTCGCCGAAGCCGTCGCGCGGACGAATGAAGCACTGGCGTCCGATGACGTGACGGTGATCTACCAGGCCGCGTTCTCGACCCCCGACTTCGTCGGCTTCGCCGACTTCCTCGTGCGCGACCCTTCGACAGGCTCAGGGCAGGCTCCACATGAGGCCGGCCGCTGGATCGTGCAGGACACCAAGCTCGCGCGGCGCGCCAAGGTCACCGCGCTCATGCAGCTCGCGGCCTATGTCGATCAGCTCGATCGCCTCGGGGTGCCGCGCGCCGATCGGGTGGAACTGCTGCTCGGCGACGGCACGGTGAGCGTGCACGAGGTCGCCGACATCTTCCCGGTGTTCGAACTCCGCCGCGCGCGGCTGCGCGCCCTCATCGACGACCGCGAGCTGACGCTCGGCGCACAGGGCGCCGCCATCGCCTGGGGTGACGGGCGCGGAGAGCTCGGCGTCGTCGCGTGCGGTCGCTGCGCCACCTGCGACGCCGAGGTGATCGCGGGCCGCGACCTGCTGCTCGTGGCCGGGATGCGACCCGTGCAGCGCGAGCGACTTCGCGCGGCCGGCATCCTCACGATCGACGACCTCGCCACCGCGACCGCTGTGCCGGCGCGGATGAGCGCCGACACGTTCGCGATGCTGCGCACCCAGGCTCGCCTCCAGCTGGCGAGCCCGGCCGGGAGCGGCATCCCTCCGCTCGTTGCCCACCCGGAGGACGGTGGTGAGCACGCGCCCGCGACCGAATCGGGCGTGGTCGTGCCGACCTTCGAGGTTGTGCTGCCGCAGGCGCTCGGCGCGCTGCCTCGGCCCGACCTGGGCGACCTCTTCTTCGACTTCGAGGGCGACCCGCTGTACACCGAGGCGCCGGATGCCATGGGCGTCCTGCAGTGGGGGATCGACTACCTGTTCGGGTGGGTGGATCTGCGGGAGCAGTACACCCCGCTCTGGGCGCACAGCTTCGCGCAGGAGCGGGTCGCGCTGGAGACCTTCCTCGACTTCGTCGCGCTCCGCCGCCGCCAGCACCCCGGGATGCACATCTACCACTACGCGCCCTACGAGCCGACGCACCTGCTGTCGATGGCAGCGCGCCACGGCATCCGCGAATCCGACGTCGACCGACTGCTGCGCGATGGGGTGTTCGTCGATCTCTATCCGATCGTGCGCCGGTCGCTGCGCGTGGGGTCGCGGTCGTACTCGATCAAGAAGCTCGAGCCGCTGTACATGGGCGACGAGGTGCGCACCAGCGACGTGCAGAAGGGCGACGACTCGATCGTCAAGTACGTCCAGGCGCGGGCGCTGCAGGAAGACGGCGACACCGCGGGCGCCGGCCAAATCCTGGACGATCTCGCCGACTACAACCGGTACGACTGCGTCTCGACTCGGCGCCTCCGGGACTGGCTCGTCGACCGGGCGCGCGAGGCCAATCTGCGGCCGTCACCGGAGCCCGAGCCCGACGAGAAGGTGTACGAGCCGTCGCCGCGCGCCCTCGCCCTGTCCGCCGCGTCGCGCAGCCTCCCGGACGACTCGGACGACGCCCAGTCGCTGCGCCTCGCGTCCGCCGCGATCGACTACTACCCGCGCGAGGCGAAGAGCTACTGGGGAACGCACTTTCTGCGCCTGCGCGAGCCCGTCGCCATCTGGGAAGAGGTGCGCGACGTCGTCGTGCTCGACGGCGCCCGGTGCCAGGTGATCGAGGACTGGAATCGCCCGGAGGGCGCCAGGGCCGACCGGCGCGTGCTCGAGCTGCGCGGCGAGCTCGCGCCCGGCACCCGTCTGAGCGCAGGGACCGACCCCTTCGCGCTCTACGAGCTGCCTGCGCCGTTCCCGTTCGAGCCGTCGCCCCGCTGGATCCATGCCGACCACCGCGTGCGGGTGGTCGAGGTCCTCGACGACGGCGCGATCGTCGAGGAATACGCGGTGCAGGGCGAGACGTGGTCAGAACTGCCGATCGCCCTGACTCCGCCGCCCCCGCCGCGCGCAGGCAACCAGCAGTCCGCGATCGACGCGTGGGCCGATACGCTCATCGCCGCGGCGCCGGCTTTCCCCGAAGACCCTGCGACCGACATCCTGCGCCGGCGCCCGCCGCGCACCCTTCGACAGGCTCAGGGACCGGCTGGACACGCTCAGGGACCGGCTGGAGGGCTCGCGCAGTCGTCGGGGAACGACGTCGATGCGATCGTGCGGTCGCTCCTCGACCTGGACCGCAGCTACCTCGCGGTGCAGGGCCCACCAGGCACCGGTAAGACCTACGTCGGCTCGCACGTCATCGCGCGCCTGATCCGCGAGCACGGCTACAAGATCGGCGTGGTCGCCCAGTCGCACGCCGTGGTCGAGAACATGCTCGACCGCATCGTCGACGCCGGCGTCTCGCCCGCGCAGGTGGCCAAAGCGCCGAAGGATGCCTCGGCCGAGACATCCTTCACCGTCATCCCCAAGAACGGCATGGCGGCGTACGTCGCCGAGCAGACCGGCGGGTTCGTCGTCGGCGGAACGGCATGGGACTTCAGCCACGAGGGCCGGATTCCCCGTGGCAGCCTCGACCTGCTGGTGATCGACGAAGCCGGGCAGTTCTCGCTCGCCTCCACGATCGCCGTGTCGCTCGCCGCGTCCCGCCTGCTCCTCCTGGGCGATCCGCAGCAGCTGCCCCAGGTGAGCCAGGGCACCCACCCCGAGCCGGTGGACACGTCCGCGCTCGGCTGGGTGATGGACGGATCGGATGTCGTTCCACCCGAGTTCGGGTACTTCCTCGCCCGCACCTGGCGCATGCATCCGGCCGTCGCGGAGCCGGTGTCGCGGCTGTCGTACCGCGGCGAGCTCGCATCGCATCCCTCCGCGGGGCTGCGCGTCCTCGAGGGCATCGAGCCCGGACTGGCGGCGGTCCCAGTGCGCCACCACGGCAACTCCACCCAATCGCGGGAGGAGGCGGACGCCGTCGTGACGATCGTGCGAGGGCTGCTCGGCCGGGCCTGGACCGGCACGACGGTGAGTGACGAAGAGATCACCGTGCTCGCCCCGCGCGCGCTCGAGCAGTCGGACATCATCATCGTCACGCCCTACAACGCGCAGCAGGTGGAAATCGAGGAGTCCCTTGCGGCGGCAGGGTTCGATCGTGTGCCGGTCGGCACTGTCGACAAGTTCCAGGGCAAAGAGGCCGTGGTGGCGATCCTTTCGCTGGCGGCGTCGTCGGGCCGCGACGCGCCGCGCGGTCTGGAGTTCCTGCTCCTGCGCAACCGCCTCAATGTCGCGATCTCACGAGCCATGCACACCGCGTACGTCGTGCATTCGCCCGGACTCCTCGACGACCTGCCGCACACGCCGGAAGGCGTCGCACGGCTGAGCGGATTCGCCCGGCTCGTCCTGCACTGACCCCGAGTTCCGCAGCGGAGGTATCAAAGGCGCGGCAGCGGACTCTCTCCTGGGGAAGGGGGGAGTCAGCGATGAGCGCAGTCGAACACGCAGCGTCAGCCGCGATCGAGGAAGTGGCGGACGACGGGAATCGAACCGGTCACGGCATCCGGTTCTGGATCCACCGCTATCTGCCGGCAGAGATCGTGGGCACGGCGGCGCTGATGCTCGCCGGATTCGGCGTCACGGCCTGGACCGACGCCCCGGCCGTCATCGCCGTAGCCGCCCTGATCGGCGAGAGCATCGGCTTCTACGCCGTCCTCGCCTTCACCGTCTACCTCGAGCAGATCCGGGTGGTCCGGCCCGGCCGCGGCATCACCCGCTCCCGCCGACGCGCGGGCGTGCGCACGCTGCTGCTCCTGGCTGCGGAGTTCGGGCCGTCCGAACTGCTCGACTCGCTCGTGATCCGGCCTGCCGCGCTCGTGCTCGGCGTGTGGCTGATCCCGGATCCGTTCTGGGGGCTCCTCGCCGGCAAGGTCGTCGCCGACATCGTCTTCTACGTGATCGCGGCCGGCGCATTCACCGTCACCGACCGCACCGGGCTGCGCGGCGCCACCGAGGAGAACGCAT
This sequence comes from Microbacterium sp. P5_E9, assembly GCF_054049175.1. Lineage (NCBI taxonomy): Bacteria > Bacillati > Actinomycetota > Actinomycetes > Micrococcales > Microbacteriaceae > Microbacterium > Microbacterium sp. P5_E9. The sequence goes on from NZ_JBFUMV010000002.1 coordinate 150,945, forward strand.
CATGAACCAGCCACACCCGCCGATCCGGCCGGCGCACGCATTCCTCGACACCCGTCGCGCTGAGACCGCCGCACTGCTGGCGATGGATCAGGCCCGCGCCGCGCTCGCGGTGCACGGCACGCCGCTGCTGCTGCTGGACACCGACCGCGTGCGCCGGCAGTTCCGCCGGCTGCAGGCCGCCCTTCCGTCCGTGCGCTTCCACTACGCCGTGAAGGCGCTCGCGCACCGCGCGGTCATCCGCGCGCTCGCCGGGGAGGGGTGCGGCTTCGATATCGCGTCGGATGCCGAGCTGGCCCTGCTGCGCGCCGAGGGCATCGGCGCGCACCGGGTGATCCACACGCACCCGGTGAAGAAGAGCTCCGAGATCGCCGAAGCGCTCGATGCCGGCATCCGCACCTTCGTCATCGACAATGCCGGGGAACTCGCCAAGTTCGCCGGTGCGCCGGCGGAGACGCGGCTGCTGATCCGCCTCGCGTACCGCAGCCCGCATGCCAAGAGCGACCTGTCATCGAAGTTCGGCGTAGGCCCCTTCGAGGCCGCGCAGCTCGTCGCCAGGGCGCGCGACTTCGGACTGCGCGTTGCGGGCTTCAGCTTCCACGTCGGAAGCCAGCTCGACGACCCCGCGCGGTTCGCCGCAGCGACGAACGACACCCTCGATCTCATGGCGGAGCTCGAGCGCGCCCAGGGGGTGCGCTTCGACACCCTCGACATCGGCGGCGGGTTCCCGGTCGGCTACGACACCCCGGTCGCCCCGCTGGAGGAGGTCGCCGCCGCGATCCGACCGATTCTCGAGGAGCGGGCCGCCCACCTCAGGGTGATCGCCGAACCCGGGCGCATCCTCGTCGCCGAAGCCATGACGCTCGTCACGAGCGTGGTGGGTGTGGCTGAGCGGGCCGACGGGCTCTGGGCCTACCTCGATGATGGGGTCTACGGTTCGTACTCGAACGTCGTCAGCGAGGACGTGCACCCGCTCGTCTTCGCGGTGCGGGAGCTGGACACGCCTGACCCGTCATCGCACCGCTGGACGACACTCGCGGGTCCGACGTGCGACAGCGCCGACGTCGTCGCGCGCGAGGAGCTGCTGCCCGAGCTCGCGGTCGGAGATCTGCTGGTGAGCCCGACGATGGGCGCCTACACCGCGGTCACGGCCAGCCGGTTCAACGGCCGCGCGCTCACGCCCATCGCGGCACTGCGCGGCGTACCCGACATCGGGGCGCAGTCGGCGCCCGCGCCCGAACCGGTCGAGCTGCGATCGGTCGGAGAGCTGCAGCGTCAGCTGTAGACCCGCAGCGGTGGCTCAGACGGTGCCGTAGAGGCGATCGCCCGCGTCGCCGAGCCCGGGGACGATGTACCCCTTCTCGTTGAGGCGCTCGTCGAGCGCTCCCAGCACGAGGGTCACGTCCCGGTCGCCGCACTGCTTCTCGATCGCGGCGACGCCCTCCGGCGCGCCCAGCAGGCAGATGGCGGTCACGTCCTGTGCCCCGCGCTTGAACAGGAACTCGATCGCCGCGCCGAGGGACCCTCCGGTGGCGAGCATGGGGTCCAGGACGAAGCACTGCCGGTCGCTCAGATCGTCGGGCAGTCGTTCGGCGTAGGTCGACGGCACGAGGGTCTCCTCGTTGCGCACCATGCCGAGGAAGCCGACCTCAGCCGTGGGGATGAGCTTGACCATGCCCTCCAGCATCCCGAGTCCGGCGCGGAGGATCGGCACCACGAGCGGGCGCGGCTCTCCGATGCGGACGCCGATCGTCGTGGTGACGGGGGTGCGGATCTCGTGCGGCTCCACGCGCACGTTGCGCGTCGCCTCGTACGCGAGCAGCGTGACGAGCTCTTCGGTGAGCTGACGGAACACCGGCGACGGGGTGCGCTCGTCGCGCAGCACCGTGAGCTTGTGGGTGATGAGCGGGTGGTCGGCGACGTGGAGGCGCATACGCCCAGGTTAGCCGGGTCGTAGTCTCGTGGTGTGATGACCGACCCTGCGGATCTCGCCGCGATGGACCGCGCGCTCGCGCTCGCCGCGGAGGCCGGCGCTGGTGGCGACGTCCCCGTCGGGGCGGTGGTGACGGATGCCGCGGGCACCGTGATCGGCGAAGGCCGGAACCTCCGCGAACTCACGCACGATCCGCTCGCCCACGCCGAGGTCGTCGCGATGCGGGAGGCCGCGGCATCCGTCGGAAGCTGGAATCTCGAGGGATGCACGCTCGTGGTGACCCTCGAGCCGTGCCTGATGTGCGCCGGCGCGCTGCTCCAGGCACGCCTCTCGCGACTCGTCTTCGGCGCGTGGGACGACAAGGCCGGGGCGGCGGGTTCGGTGTACGACGTCGTGCGCGATCGGCGCCTGCCGTACCGCGCCGAGGTGGTCGCGGGAATTCGAGCGGATGCCGCATCCGCACTGCTGCAGGAGTTCTTCGCCTCGCGGCGCTGAGCCTGCCCCGCCCGGTCAGCGAGGCAGCTGGGGGAGCACCTCGGTGCCGAGGTACTCGACGTGGTCGATGTCCTGCAGGTCGAGCAGCTGCAGGTACACCCGGTCGATCCCCAGCTCCGCGTACCGCGTCATCCGCTCGGCGATCTCGTCCGCGTCGCCGACGATGCTGACGCCGTCGCGGACCTCCGCCGCGGTCTTTCCCATACGTGCCGCCCGCCGCCCGATTGCGGCATCGTCCGGTCCCGCGAAGGTCGACATCGCGAGCGAGAGCGACAGGCTCACGGGATCCCGCCCGATGCGCTCGCACGCCGCGTGCACGCGCGCGATCCGCTCCGGGATGTCGTCGAGTGCGGGGAAGCCGAGATTGAACTCGGTCGCGAACCGCGCGGCGAGCTCCGGCGTGCGGCGCGGACCGTTTCCGCCCACGATGACGGGCACGCGTGCCTGGATGGGCTTGGGCAGTGCCGGGGCATCCGTCAGCGAGTAGTGCGCGCCGACGAAGCTGTATGTGTCGCCGACCGGGGTGGACCACAGGCCGGTGATCAGCTCGAGCTGCTCCTCGAGCAGGTCGAACCGCTTCACGGGGAACGGGATGCCGTACGCAAGATGCTCGCGCTCGAACCACCCCGCCCCGAGGCCCAGCTCGACGCGCCCGCCCGACATCGCATCGACCTGCGCCACCTGGATCGCCAGGATCCCCGGCATCCGGAACGTCACCGATGAGACGAGCGTGCCGAGCCGGATGCGCGAGGTCTCGCGGGCGAGCCCGGCGAGGGTCGTCCAGGCGTCGGTGGGGCCGGGGAGGGGATCACCCGCCGAGCCGCGCAGATAGTGGTCCGAGCGGAAGAAGCCGTCGAAGCCGAGGCGCTCAGCCGCTTGGGCGAAGGCGAGCTGGTCGTCGTAGCCGGCGCCGAGCTGCGGCTCGGTGAACAGGCAGTACTGCATCGAGATCGGTCAGTCGCTCGAGCGGACGACGATCTCCTCGGTCAGCGGGGCCGGCCCGCCCGCCCGCAGGATGTCGGGCTCCAGGTAGATCACCCGTGCGATCGGCACGGCTTCGCGCACACGCGCCTCGATCACGTCGATATCGTTCGCGATCTCGCCGAGCAGCCGATCGGAGGCGAAACCGAGCTTGGCCGCCACCAGCAGTTCGTCGGGGCCGAGGTAGAGGGTCTTCATGTGGATGACCTTCTCCACCTGCGGGCCGCCCTCGAGCGCGGCGAGGATGCGGTCGTGGTCGGCCATCGTCGCGCCCTCACCCACGAGCAGGCTCTTGGTCTCGATGCCCAGGACGATCGCCACGAGCACGAGCAGGGAGCCGATCAGGAGCGTGCCGACGGCGTCGTACACCGAGTTGCCGGTGATCGCGGTCAGGGTGACGCCGAGCAGCGCGAAGACGAGACCGATCAGTGCGGCGATGTCCTCGAGCAGCACTACGGGCAGTTCAGGGGCCTTCGCGTGGCGGACGAACGACACCCAGGACTGGTCCTTGCCGCGCACATGGTTGCTCTCGCGGATGGCGGTGCGCAGCGAGAACGACTCGAGCACGATCGAGATCAGCAGCACCGTGACCGGCACCCACACGTTCTCGAGCGGGTGCGGGTGCTGCAGCTTCTCGATGCCGTGGTTGATCGAGAACAGGCCGCCGACGGTGAACAGGATGATCGAGACCAGGAAGGCGTAGACGTAGCGTTCGCGCCCGTAGCCGAAGGGGTGGTCCGCGTCGGCACGGCGCTTGGACAGGCGTCCACCGAGGAGAAGCAGGATCTGGTTGCCAGTGTCGGCGAGCGAGTGGATCGCCTCGGCGAGCATCGATGCCGAGCCCGACACGATCCAGGCGATGAACTTCGCGACCGCGATGCCGAGGTTCGCGAACATAGCCGCGATGATCGCCTTGGTGCCACCCTCTGTACTCATGCGCTGAGTCTACGGTCGCCGTTGATCGCGTCGGCGCGCAGGTGACGCCTGCAGGGTCAGTCCGAAGACCTGATGATGATGGCCTCAGTCGGCGGGGAGGGATCGACAGGATGCCCCACGTAGCCGATCACCTGGAGGAGGGCGCTGCGGAACTCCGCCGGACGCTCCAGGTGCGGGGAGTGACCGACACCCTCCAGGGCGACCTCGGTGACCTCGCCGCCCGCGGTGGCGTATGCCCCGAGCACGTCGCGGGTCTGCGACACCATCTCCTGCGCGGGCGCGATGTCGGCGCCGGGCCATCCGGGGACGATCCCGAGCGCCCCGAGGTGGTTGAAGTCGTAGAACGACGCGTCGGAGACGATGGCGTCGGCCGTGCCGTGGATCCACAGGATCGGCGGCTTCGGGGTGAGGGCGACGATGCCCGCAGTGTTGAAATGCTTCGGGGCCATGGTGTTGAGCACGCCCGTCGTCCCCGCTGCGAATCCTGGCCAGTTCTCGCTGGCCACGGCGTCGCCTGGGTAGTTGCCCACTGCCGTCGAGGTCGACAGCATCGAGGCGACCCAGATGTCTTCGTGGGCGGTCTGATAGCCCTCGGCGACATATCCGGAGCGGAACACGCTGCGCGGCGACGTCGCCACCTCGTCGCTGGTGTCACGGGCGTTCAGACGCTCGACGAAGTCCGGGTTCGCACCCCCGCCGCCGCTTCCGGCGTCGTCGTCGGTGAGTCGTGATCCGTCGCGTCGCGTGCCGCCGAATCCGTACGGGGAGACGGGTGACTGCAGCGTGAGGCTGAGCACCGGGTGGTCGAGGGCGTACTGCATGACCACGCCTGCACCCATCGACCAGCCGACGAGGTGAGCGGACGGGATGCCGAGCGTCTCGAGCGTCGCCGATACGTCGTCGCTGAAGTCCCGGACGCCGCGTGTGGCATCCACGGGCGCGTTCTCGGTGTCTCCGAAGCCGCGCAGATCGATCGCGATCACCCGCAGCTCGCTCGGAAGATCCTGCATGATCTCCTGCCAGAACAGCGAAGAGGACACGTTGCCATGGATCAGCACGACCGTCTTCTCCGGTGCAGTGGCCGGGTCGTCACCGACCCGCTCCAGAATGTTCACCAACAGCCGGGGCGTCTCGATCGCACGTGCCGTGATGCCGTCGAACAGGGTCATGCCGCATCCTTCGCTGTCCCGCGGGAACCCCACTGCGCCCGCTTCTTCGACCATAGTCCGGCGGTCGGCGCGGGTGAATGGCGGATCTCCGGCAAGTGCGGCGCCGGCCCACGGAAAGCCGTTCACGCTCGCTCGCTAGCATGGTCGGCATGCCTGAAACCCTCCCCTCCATCGCGATCCTCGGCGCCGGCTCGATGGGCGGTGCGGTGCTGCGCGGGCTCGTCGCGTCTGGACTCGCCGCCAGCGGCATCACCGCGACCAATCGCTCGGCGGCGAAGGCCGACGAGCTCGCCGAGCTTGCCGGGGTGACCAGCGTCGCCCTCGAACGTCAGTCATCGGGGAATGCGGATGCCGCGGCATCCGCCGACATCATCCTGATCGGCGTGAAGCCGGCGATGGTGCCCGACCTGCTGCGCGAGATCGCGCCGCGTCTGAGCCCCGGGACCATCGTGGTCAGCCTCGCGGCCGGTGTGACGATTGCGACCTTCCAGGAGATCCTGGGCGCGCAGATCGCCGTGCTGCGCTCCATGCCGAACACGCCTGCGCTGGTCGGCAAGGCCGTCACGGGCCTTGCCGCCGGAGACGGCGTGAGCCCTGCCCAGACCACGCTCGTCCGGCGCCTCTTCGAGACGGTGGGTTGCGTGGTCGAGGTCCCGGAGAGCCAGATCGACGCGCTCTCCACGATCTCGGGGTCGGGCCCGGCGTACGTCTTCCTCCTGATCGAGGAGCTCACCGAAGCCGCCGTCGGCAAGGGCTTCACCGAGGAGCAGGCGCGACTCATGGCCGAGCAGACCTTCATCGGCGCGACCGCGCTGCTCGAGGCATCCGGCGACGAGCCTGCCGCGCTGCGTCGCAAGGTGACAAGCCCGAAGGGCACCACCGAGAGGGCGGTCGCGGTGCTCAAGCACGCGCAGCTGGCAGGCCTCTTCGCTGAGGCGACGGATGCCGCGCTCGCCCGCGCGCGGGAGCTCGCTGCCGGCTCCTGACCGCTGCCGCACCAACCTGGGGAGAGGCGGCGTCCCGTGTCGTGATCCGCGCGCAATCGTTCGGGCGTAGAGTGCTCAGCCGTGGCAGGTCGCGTCAGCGCAGAGAGAGCGCGTATCCGGCGCCGGCTCCGTGTGCACCCGGCGCAGAGCATCGTCAGCGGATTCACGGTCGTCCTGCTGCTCGGCACGGGGGCGTTGATGCTTCCCGCCGCGTCCCGCAGCGGCGAAGGCACCAACTTCTATGACGCGCTCTTCACGGCGACCTCTGCCGTGTGCGTCACCGGTCTCACGGTCGTCGACACGGCCACGCACTGGAGCGGACTCGGGCTTGTCGTCATCCTGCTCCTGATCCAGCTCGGCGGCCTCGGGATCATGATCTTCGCGTCGCTGGTCGGTCTCGTGCTCGCCCGCAAGATGAGCGTCCGGTCGCGACTCAACGCCGCGACCGAGGCGAACGTCATCGAGCTGTCCGACATCCGGGGACTCGTCCGCAGGATCGTGCTGATCTCGCTGCTGATCGAGGCCGTGACGTTCTGCTTCCTCTTCGCCCGGTTCCTGGTCGGCTACGGCTACAGCGTCGGCGATGCCGCGTGGCACGCGCTGTTCCACTCGGTGTCGTCGTTCAACAACGCCGGATTCGCGCTGTACAGCGACAACCTCATCGGCTTCGCGGCCGACCCGTTCATCTGCCTGCCGATCAGCGCCGCCGTCATCCTCGGCGGTCTGGGGTTCCCGGTGCTGCTGCAGCTGCGCCGGGAGTTCCGCAACACGCTGCGCTGGACCATGAACACACGCATCGTGCTCGCGGCGACCCCGCTGCTGCTCGTGCTGGGCACGGCTTACATCACGATTCTCGAGTGGTCCAACCCGCGCACGCTCGGCCGCTACGACCCGGCCGCCCGGCTGCTGATCGGGTTCTTCCAGTCGGTCCAGACGCGCACGGCCGGGTTCAACTCCGTCGACATCGGGCTGATGCACGACGAGACGTGGGTGGGGATGGACATCCTGATGTTCATCGGCGGCGGACCTGCCGGCACGGCCGGTGGCATCAAGGTCACGACGTTCGCCGTGCTCTTCTTCATCATGCTGGCCGAGCTGCGCGGCCGCGCGGTGGTCAACGTCTTCGGCAAGCAGCTCTCCCGTGCGGTTCATCGCCAGGCGATCACGGTCGTGCTCATCGCCATCGCCGCGATCATGTCCGGCACGATCGCCCTGATGATCTTCACCGAACTGCCGTTCGACAAGGTGCTCTTCGAGGCGATCTCGGCATTCGGCACGGTGGGTCTCACGACCGGCATAACCTACGACCTGCAGCCCGCAGCCGAAGTGGTGCTCGTGCTGCTGATGTTCCTGGGCCGGCTCGGTCCGCTCACGCTGGGCTCCGCCCTGGCCTTGCGCGACCGCGAGATCCTGTACACCTATCCGAAGGAGAGGCCCGCCATTGGCTAAATTCCCCCTCTTGGGCACGAGTGCCCGTCGCATCGCCGAAGCCGATTCCGTCGCCGTGATCGGCCTCGGCCGGTTCGGAAGCGCGCTGGCGCTCGAACTCATGGACACAGGCACGGAGGTCCTCGGCATCGACACCGACGAGGACCTCGTGCAATCGCACAACGGTCAGCTCACCCAGGTGGTGCGGGCCGATGCCACGAAGGAGGAGGTGCTCCGCCAGCTCGCGGTGCACGAATTCGATCGCGTCGTCGTGGCGATCGGGCACGACATCCAGTCCTCGATCCTGGTGTGCGCGCTCCTTCGCCACATGGAGGTGCCCATCATCTGGGCGAAGTCCATCAGCGAGCAGCACGGTCGCATCCTCGAGCAGCTCGGCGTCCACCACATCGTGAATCCCGAGCAGGACATGGGGCGAAGGGTCGCGCACCTCGTGCGCGGCGCGGCGATGGACTATCTGGAGATCGAGCCGGGGTACTCACTCGCGAAGATCTCCGCGCCGCCCGACTACCAGGGCACAGCTCTGGGCGCGACGAACCTCCGGCAGGCGCACGGCGTCACGGTCACGGCCTTCAAGGGGAAGGGCGATCGCTGGGTCAACGCCGACAATCAGACGGTGCTCTCGCCGGGCGATGCGATCCTCATCGTGGGCCCGACCGATCGTGTCGAGGCCTTCGCGCAGCTGACGTAGCGCGTCAACGGTCGAGCGAGGCGAACCGCTCGATGTCGCTGTTCGTGCCCGAGACGATGATGAGGTCGTGGTTGGTGACGATGGTGTTCGCCTCGGCGTAGCGGAACGGCTTGCCGGGGCTCTTCACTCCCACCACGGTGATGTTGTACTTCGTCCGCACCCCGGACTCGTTGAGCCCGACGCCCCGGATGAACTTGGGCGGGTACATCTTGGCGAGGGCGAAGTCGTCGTCGAAGTTGATGAAGTCCAGCATCCGTCCGCTCACGAGGTGCGCGACGCGCTCGCCGGCCTCGCGCTCGGGGTAGATGACATGGTTCGCGCCGACGCGGGACAAGATCTTGCCGTGCGACTGCGAGACCGCCTTCGCCCAGATCTGCGGGACCTTCAGGTCGACGAGGTTGGCGGTGATGAGGACGGATGCCTCGATGCTCGAGCCGACCGCGACCACCGCGACCTGGAAGTCCTGAGCCCCCACCTGCCGCAGCGCATCGATGTTCTTCGCGTCGGCCTGCACCGTGTGCGTCAGTCGCTCCGACCACTTCTGCACGAGCTCGAGGCTGTCGTCGATCGCGAGCACCTCGCGGTCGAGCCGGTCGAGCTCGCCGGCGCAGGCGGCGCCGAAGCGCCCGAGGCCGATGACGAGGACGGGTGCGTCGCCGCGGATCTGCTCAACCAACGATCGGCCTTTCCACCGGCAGCGAATACAGCTGCGAACGGGATGTCGCGGCCACGGCCGCGGCGAGAGTCACTGTACCAACGCGACCCATGAACATCGTCAGCGCCATGATGTAGATGCCCGGGTCGGGCAGGGTCTCGGTGAGTCCCGTCGACAGGCCGACGGTGGCGAAGCCGGAGATCACGTCGAACAGGACGTCTTCGACGTGTGCGCCGGTGAAGTGGGTGATCGTGATCGTCGACAGCGCGACGATCGTCGCGCCCCACGCCACGACCGACAGGGCGACCCGCTGCACGTCGCTCGGGATGCGCCGGCCGAACGCCTGCACGGACTGGCGTCCTTTCGCCTCCGACCACACCGCGAGGGCGAGCACGGCGAGCGTCGTCACCTTGATGCCGCCCGCGGTCGATGCCGACCCGCCGCCGACGAACATGAGCATCGAGCCGACGATGAGCGACGAGCCATTGAGCTCTCCGATGTCGACGACCGAGAACCCGCCGGAGCGGGTCATCGCCGACAGGAAGAACGATTGGAAGATGGTGTCCCAGCCGTTCATCTCGCCGAAGGTCAACGGATTGTCGTACTCGAGGCTGAGGAAGGCCGCGGCGCCCACGAAGAAGAGCAGCACCGTCGTGATGAGGGTGAGCTTCGCGTGCAGCGACCAGTGCCGCACATGCCACTGGTACCGCCACAGTGTGTAGATGACCGGGAATCCGATGGATCCGAGGAACACACCCGCCATCATCACCGTCAGGAAGAAGTAGTCCGTCGCGAACGGAGTGAGGCCGCCTGCATTGGGTGAGAAGCCGGTGTTGGTGAAGGCCATCGCGGCGTAGTAGGGCGCCTCCCAGAGCGCCGTCAGCGGAGCGACGCCCCCGATCAGCAGCGAGGGATACAGCAGGATCGCCAGTGCGAGCTCGATGAGGATCGTCGAGAAGGCCACGGTGCGCAGCAGCTGCCCGACCTCGCCGAGCCGCACGGTCTGCCCTTCGTTGACCGGCCCACCGTGCGCGCGGGCGGGGTTGGTGTCGCCCGCGGCGATGAGCTTCGCACGCAGCCCGAGGCGCTTGGAGATGACCAGGCCCAGGATCGAAGCGAGCGTGAGGACGCCCATCGCCCCCACGTTGACGCCGATGAAGATGATCGCCTGCCCGAGACCGGACCAGTGCGTGCCCATGTCGACGGTGGAGAGGCCCGTCACGCAGATGGTCGACACCGCGGTGAACAGGGCATCGGCGAACGGCGTCCGCTGTCCGTCGGCCGCGGCGGCCGGCATCGAGAGCAGTGCGGTGAAGAGCGCGACCAGAGTCGCGAAGACCAGGACGGCGAACCGCGCGGGGGAGGCGGTCGTCAGATTGCGGAGGTCATCCCACACTCGCCGGATGCTCCGACGCACGCGCACAGCGGAGAAGGGGCTCACCGGATCCGGCGTCATACGTCGTCCCCTGTCCTGTCGAACTCTTCGTCATGGTACTGCGCAAGGCGCCCGACTAGTCTTGCCCCATGGCGGACATCTTCGACGTGATCGCAGACGGCACGAGGCGCGACATCCTGCAGCTGCTGCTCTCCCGCTCCGTCGACGGGCGGCACGGGACGAGCGTCTCGCACATCGTCCAGGAGCTCGGAGTGAGCCAGCCCACCGTGTCGAAGCACCTCAAAGTGCTGCGGGACGCATCCCTCGTCTCAGTCCGCGAAGAAGGACAGCACCGCTACTACAGCCTGTCGCCGGCTCCGCTTGACGAGGTCGATGACTGGCTCATCCCGTTCCTCATCGATGAAGACGACCTGACGGCCCCGGCCGGGAGCGCGCAGACGCTGACGGACTCCGCGGCGCACGCGGCCGACGTTGTCGGCCGGGCTGCGGCCTCCGCCAAGCACGTCGTCACGAGCGCGCTGAAGAAGCTTCCCGGGCGCTGAGCGCCCGCCTGAGCATCACCCCTGCCACCGCCGGGCGATCACGGCTCGGTGTACTCGCAGGTCCACCCACGGGAGTCCTGCTTCTCCGAGTTCCCGTTCCCGTTCCCGTTGCCGTTCCCGTTGCCGTTCCCGTTCCCGTTCTCGCACTGCAGCGGGCCCCCGTGCGGCCCCCAGCCGGGAACGCCGATGCTCATCCGTGCCCCATGATGCGCGCCGACCCAGAAGCCCACCGCTGCGCCGGTCATGAACGTTCCGGCGAGCAGGAGCAGGCCGCCGATGATCGAGACGAGGATGACCCAGAGGTGGGACGATCCGCTCGAAGCGGGCGGGGCAGGGGCGTACCCCGGCTGCGGGGGCCCGTACGCCGGTCCGTACCCCGGCTGAGGGGGTCCGTACCCCGGCTGCGGGGGGACATCGGCGTTAGGCTGCGGCGCTGCAGGCAGGGTCGGGTCGTCCATGATCACAGTGCACGCCCCGCCGTTATGGATTCGCTGGGAGTCGGTGCACGGCCGAGCCGCGGCATCCGTCTCATCGGTCACAGCAGTCCCACGGGTTTACACGCGTCCCGGCCCGGCTCTAGAGTGGCACCAGCGCACGCGTGCGCCGAAATGGGGGGCGGGGGAACATGGCTGAACTGCCGAACGTCCGTTTCCTGACGGTCGCCGAGGTCGCCGAGCTCATGCGGGTGTCGAAGATGACGGTTTACCGGCTCGTGCACTCCGGGGAACTGCCCGCCGTGCGGTTCGGGCGCAGTTATCGTGTCCCCGAATCCGCGGTCACCGAGGCCCTGCAACGGCCCATCGCCGACGTCGGCTAGACTGTCGCGAGGCATATTTCATTTCTGCCCGATCGCGGGCGCAGTTCGTTCTGCGCCCAGACCACGACATAGTGAGGTTTTCCGTGGGTTCAGTCATCAAGAAGCGCCGCAAGCGCATGGCGAAGAAGAAGCACCGCAAGCTGCTTCGCAAGACTCGCCACCAGCGCCGCAACAAGAAGTAGCAGCGGCTCAGACACCGAGCGCCTGTCCTCTGGACGGGCGCTTCGTGTATCCGCCAGGGAAGGTTCGCCATGAAGTCGATCGACGTCCACCAGCTGCACGCCCGCGAAGGCGTGCCGCTCATCGATGTGCGTGAAGAGGACGAGTTCGCCCGCGGGCACGTTCCCGGAGCGGTCAATCTGCCGATGTCGACCATCGGCTCGCGGCTGGATGAGCTCCCCGAGGGTGCGTTCGACGTGATCTGCCAGGTGGGCGGCCGCTCCGCCCGGGTCGCCGAGGCCCTCGAGGCGCGAGGGTATGACGCGACGAACGTCGACGGCGGCACGAGCGACTGGGTCTCGGCCGGGTACGACGTCGAGCTCTGAGCCGTGCGGCCGGCGCACCGGTGACTTCATAGGATGAGACGGTGACGACCCTCACCCTCATCGGCAAGCCCGACTGCCATCTGTGCGACGTCGCTCGCGACATCGTGGAGCTGGTCGTCGCCGACTATCCCGATGACGCCGTGGAGGTGCAGGAGCAGTCGATCCTCGACGACCCGGCGCTGTACGCCCTCTGGTGGGAGAAGATCCCCGTCGTCCTGATCGACGGCGACTTCCACGCGCACTGGCGCGTCTCCGCCGATCGCCTGCGCGCGGCGCTCGAGGTGGCGTCGAGCTGAGGCCCGCTAACGCCTGGCTACGGGGCGAGGCGCGTGGGGCCGCGGAAGAGGTAGGTGACCTCGCGGATCGACGATTCGCCGAGCAGCAGCATCAGCACCCGGGCGAGGCCCATGCCGAACCCGCCGTGCGGCGGGGCGCCGTACCGGAAGAAGTCGAAGTAGAAGTCGAGGTGCTCGGGGGTGAGACCCTTCTCGGCAGCCTGTTCGATCAGCACGTCGACGCGGTGCTCGCGCTGCGCGCCGGTCGTGATCTCGACGCCCTTGAAGAGGAGGTCGTAGCTCTTGGTGAGCCCGGTCTCCTCGTCGCGCATGTGATAGAACGCGCGGATCTCCGGGTGGTAGTCGGTGATGAACACGAACTGGTGGCCGAAGGTCTCCTCGACATGCGCGGAGATCTGGCGCTCGCCCTCAGGGTCGAGGTCGCCATCGGTGCGCGGGACCTCGTAGCCGCGGGCCTTGACGATCTCGAGCGCCTCAGCGAGCGGGATGCGCGGGAACGGCACCGCCGGCACCTGCACCTCGAGGCCGAACAGCTCCTCGATCTCGGCGCCGTGCTTGTCCTTGACGGCCTGGATGGCGAACGCGAGCAGCTCTTCCTGCATCTCCGCGACATCCTCGTGCGAGTCGATCCAGCTGATCTCGGCGTCGATGCTCGTGAACTCCGTGGCGTGGCGGGAGGTGAACGAGGGGTCGGCGCGGAACGCCGGCGCGATCTCGAAGATCTTGCCGAATCCGGCGACCTGGGCCATCTGCTTGAAGAACTGGGGCGACTGCGCGAGGTAGGCGGTCTGGTCGCCGAAGTACTCGAGCGAGAAGAGCTCGGCATTGGATTCGGATGCTGATGCCATCAGCTTCGGCGAGTGCACCTCGATGTAGTCGCGCTCGATCCAATAGGTGCGCATCGCGTGCTCGAGGGTGGTCTGCACGCGGAAGATGAGGTTGCTGCGGCGGGTCCGCAGGTCGAGGAAGCGCCAGTCCATGCGCTTGTCCTGGCCACTGTCGGCGGCGATCGGCGTCTCGGGGAGTGCCGCACCGGCGATGTCGAGCGACCCGATCTTGATCTCCACGCCGCCGAGCTTGACGCGCTCGTCGTGCTTGAGCTCGCCCTTGACAGTCAGGAACGTGCCGGTCGCGAGGCCCGAGATCAGCTCGGTGAGCGCCAGGGCTGAGGCATCCTGCGGGTCCTCGGTCCCTGAACTTGTCGAAGGGTCCGCGGGGCGGGTCGCGGGGTTCACCAGCTGCACCGCGCCGGTCTCATCGCGAAGGATGACGAACTGCACCTTCTTCTGGTCGCGGACGGTCTCGACCCATCCCGACACGGACACCGGGCCATCGGAAAGACCCTGAAGCTGCTTCACCAGAACGCGTTCACTCACGAGCGACCAGTCTACGTGCGGTGGCTGTCGCTCCCGACTGGCCGCACAGCTGCCCGCGGTCCGGCGCTCGGCATCCCCACAGAACCGGCCGCCGTAGACTTGACGCCGTGCCTGCCGACCGCCTTCATCTCGTGCGCCACGGAGAGGTCCACAACCCGTCTCGCGTGCTCTACGGGCGACTCGAAGGGTTCGGACTCAGCGTGGATGGACGCCGGATGGCGCGCCAGGCGGCCGAGTACGTACGCACGCTCGAGCGGCCGGTCACGACGCTCGTCTGCTCGCCGCTGCAGCGCACGAAGGAGTCGGCCGAGCCGTTCACCGAGCTCTTCGGCCTTCAGCCGCAGATCGACGAGCGCGTCATCGAGCCGACCAACGTCTTCGAGGGGCGCCGCATGAAGCGGGCGCTGCTCAATCCCTTCAGCTGGCGTCACCTGCGCCAGCCGGCCACGCCCAGCTGGGGAGAGCCGTACGCGCAGATCATCGCGCGGATGGATGCCGCGATGCAGGATGCCTGGAACGCCACGGCATCCGGCGACGCGGTGATCGTCTCCCATCAGCTGCCGATCTGGGTGACCCACCTCGCCGTCAGCCGGGTGCCTCCCCGGCACGATCCCCGGCAGCGGCGCTGCGCCCTCTCCAGTGTGACCAGCTTCGAGCGTCGCGGCGATGAGTGGGTCGAGGTCGGCTACGTCGAGCCCGCGGCCACGGCGGACGCTGTCGATGTGGGGGCGGTGTGACCGTTCGTCCCCGCCGTGCCGCGGCATCCGTCCTCGTCGCGGCAGCCCTCGCCGCTGCGCTCGCCGGCTGCTCCAACGACCCGCTGGCAGAGCAGTACCGGGCAGGCGACAACAAGGGCTACATCGCCGCCGATGGCTTCCAGACGGTCGAGATCGCCGCAGCCGATCGCGGCGAGCCGGTCGAGTTCGACGGGACCACCGCCACCGGCGACACCGTCGACAGCTCTGACTTCGCCGGTTCGGTGCTCGTCGTCAACTTCTGGTACGCCGGCTGCGGGCCCTGCCGCGCCGAAGCGGGTGATCTCGAGAAGGCCCAGGCGGCCTTCGAGGGCGACGATGTCGCCTTCCTCGGGATCAACACGAGCGACTCGGCGGCCTCGGCCGTCGCCTTCGCCGACAAGTACGGCGTGACCTATCCGAGCCTGCTCGCGGCGCAGGACGGCGCGATCAAGCTCGCGTTCGCCGAGCGCACCCCCATCAGCGCCACCCCCACGACCCTTGTGCTCGACAAGGAGGGCAGGGTCGCGGCGCGCATCATCGGCCAGCTTCCGGATGCCTCGATCCTGACGGCGCTCGTGCGCGACGCGCTCGCGGAGAAGCAGTGAGCCTCGATGCCGTGATGGCGGGCGGCGCGCTGTGGGTCGCACTGCCGATCGCCCTGATCGCCGGGCTGCTGTCCTTCCTCTCGCCGTGCGTGCTGCCGCTTGTTCCTGGTTACCTCGGCTTCATCGGGGGAGCCGTCCAGCCGCGGCCCAAGCCGGTCGGCGCAGAGCGTTCGGGCGCTTCGACAGGCTCAGCGACCGGGGTGGCACCCGCTTCGACAGGCTCAGCGACCGTCGAGCCCGAAGCCCCCACCCGGTCGCGCCTGCTGCTGGGCGTGCTGCTGTTCATCGCCGGGTTCACCGTCGTGTTCATGGCGGTCACGATCCTCGGCGGAACGCTGGGCCAGTTCTTCCTGCAGTACAACGAGGTCATCACGCGGGTGCTCGGGGTCGTCATCATCCTGCTCGGGCTCGTCTTCATCGGCGTGTTCGGGTTCGCCCAGCGCACGGTCCACCCGCAGGTGCGCGGCAACGCCGGCCTGATCGGCGCCCCGCTCCTCGGGATCGCGCTCGGCATCGGCTGGACACCCTGCATCGGCCCGACGCTCGCCGCCATCATCTCCGTCTCGTGGAACCTCGGCGACCCCGCCCGCGCGGCCCTGCTCGGGCTCGCGTACTCGCTCGGGCTCGGCATCCCGTTCATCCTCATCACGCTCGGATTCGGGTGGGCGACCCGCTCCGTCACCTTCCTGCGGCGGCACATCCGCGCGGTCAACATCATCGGCGGCATCCTGCTGATCGTGCTCGGCGTGCTCATGGTCACCGGCGTGTGGAGCGCCGCGATGGCCCAGCTGCAGGGGGTGATGACCAGTGTCCCCCTCCCGCTCTGACGGTTCCGGCGACGGGGAATCGGTCGTCGGCGATCCGCTGCGGCCGGCCGACCACGCCGACTCCGCGCCGCCCGCTGCCGGCGGCGACGACATCGTCCAGCCCACCCTCGGCCCGATCGGATGGCTGCGGTGGTGCTGGCGGCAGCTCACGAGCATGCGCACGGCCCTCGTGCTGCTGCTCCTGCTCGCCATCGCGGCGGTGCCTGGATCGATCGTCCCGCAGCGCAGCGCCGACCCGAACGGCGTCGCGCAGTACTTCGCCGACAACCCGACGCTCGCCCCGATCATCGACGGCATGCAGCTGTTCGACGTGTACTCGTCGGCGTGGTTCTCGGCGATCTACATCCTCCTTTTCGTCTCGCTGATCGGCTGTGTGATCCCGCGCACGAAGCATCACTGGAAGGCGCTGCGCGCTCGCCCGCCGCGCACTCCTGCGCGGCTCAGCCGTCTCGATGACCACCGCGAGTCGATCGTCGAGCTGACTGCGGATGCGGATGCCGCGGCCTCTGCCGCGACCGCGATCAGCCTCGCCGAGGCCCAGCTGAAGCGCGCCGGGTACCGGACAGAGCGGTACGACACGGCCGGCTCGCTGTCGATCTCGGCGGAGCGCGGCTACCTCCGCGAGACCGGAAACCTGATCTTCCACGGGGCGCTCGTGGGGGTGCTCATCGCGGTGGCGGTGGGCGGTGGCCTCACCTATACCGGACAGAGCGTCATCATCGAGGGTCGCAGCTTCGTGAACACGATGCTCGACTACTCCTCCTTCAACCCCGGTCGCTTCGTCGACGAAGACAAGCTGACCCCGTACTCGCTGACCCTCGACAAGTTCTCGGTCACGTACCAGCCGCCCGGTTCGGCCGGAGCCGGCCAGGCCGGCGACTTCATCGCCCACCTCACGACCGAGCTCGGGGGAGAGGCGCCGCAGGAGGGCGAAGTGCGGGTGAATCACCCGCTCGAGGTCGCGGGCGACAAGATCTACCTCATGGGCAACGGCTACGCCCCCACGATCACCATCCGAAACGCCGATGGCGACATCGTGTTCCAGGACCCGGTGCCGTTCCTGCCGCAGGACGCGCACATGACATCGCTCGGCGTCGTGAAGGTGCCGGACGGCCTGCCGAAGCAGCTCGGCCTCGTCGGCTTCTTCTATCCGACCGCGCAGAAGCTCTCCACAGGAGCCCTCACCTCGATTTATCCGGCGCTCGTCTATCCCGTGCTCACGTTGAACGTGTACTCGGGCGACCTCGGCATCGACGATGGCACTCCGCGCTCGGTCTACAGCCTCGATCCGACCGGCATGACCCGCCTCACCGGCGGCGATACGGGAGTCGACCCCATCGAGCTCATGCCGGGTCAGACCACCGATCTGCCCGACGGCTACGGCACGATCACCTTCGAGAACGAGGCGCCCGGCGCTGCGACCGGCGATGACAGCACCCACGCACAGGGCTACGACGGCGCCGTCAAGCGCTACGTCTCGCTCTCGGTGCACCGGGATGTCATCGCCCCGTGGGTGCTCTCGTTCGCGGTGCTGGCGCTGCTCGGCCTTCTGGCAGCGCTGTTCGTCCCGCGCCGCCGCATGTGGGTCAAGGCGACCACCGCGGGCCGGACCATCCGGATCGAGTACGCCGCGCTCGCGCGAGGTGAGGATCCCACCCTCGCCGCCGCGATCGACCAGGTGGCGCAACGGCATGGCGACGCGCTCGAGGTCGCACTCCGCGACGGGTCAGCGGCGCCGGGTCGCGGCATCCGTCCGGACGTAGACTGATCGCCATGCCCGAAACCCTCACACTCGACTCGGTGTCGGTGCTCCTCGTGTGGACCGCGATCGCGGTCTACGCCCTCGCCTTCATCGCGTACGCCGTCGACCTCTCGCGCCGAGGCGCCGACGCCGTGGACGCGCAGGATGCCGAGCTCGCCCGTGATCGGGAGCTCGTCTCGGTGGGAGCAGCCGGTGTCGCCGACGATTCCGTCGCGCGGCTGCGGGCGGAGGGGCGTGCCGCTGAAGCGGCGCTCGAGGCGCCGCCGTCGCGTCGCCCGCGGATGGTGTGGGCGCGCATCGGCACGTCGCTGACGGTGCTCGGATTCCTGTTCCACCTGGGTGGAGCGGTCACCCGCGGCATCGCCTCGGGACGCGTGCCGTGGTCGAACATGTACGAGTTCGCGCTGACCGGCACCCTGCTCATCGTCGCGGTGTATCTGATCGTGCTGCTGCGCTACGACCTGCGCTTCCTCGGGGCTTTCATCACCGGGATGGTCGTGCTCCTGCTCGGTGCCTCGGCGCTCAAGTTCTACGTCGAGATCACGCCGCTCATGGACCCCCTGAAGTCGGTGTGGCTCGTCATCCACGTCTTCGTCGCCTCGCTGGCGACGGCGCTGTTCGCGCTTGCCTTCGGCCTTTCGGTGCTGCAGCTCATGCAGGCGCGCCGCGAGCGCAGGACCATTGCTGCGGCCGAGCTGCGGGCGCTCCAGGACGAGCGCGGCGATGCCCCCACTCCGGCCAAGACCGGCCCGCGGTTCCTGCGCACCCTCCCCGGCTCGGAGGCGCTCGAGTCGCTCGCCTACCGGTTCGCGATCCTCGGCTTCATCTTCTGGACCTTCACACTGATCGCCGGATCGATCTGGGCGAACGACGCGTGGGGACGCTACTGGGGCTTCGACACGAAGGAAGTCTGGACCTTCGTCATCTGGGTGCTCTACGCCGGCTACATCCACGCGCGGGCGACGCGCGGATGGCGCGGCTCACGCTCGGCGTGGCTGTCGATCATCGGCTTCTCAGCGGTCATGTTCAACTTCACGATCGTGAACATGTTCTTCAAGGGCCTGCACGTCTACAGCGGCCTCAGCTGACCTCGGGGGCGATTCCACTCCCTGATCTGGGCTGAATTTGATTCGCGCATGCGCCGCGTGTCTTATGCCGATGTGAGCATGTCCCGTGGTAATGGGTCGTTT
This sequence comes from Microbacterium sp. P5_E9, assembly GCF_054049175.1. NCBI lineage: Bacteria > Bacillati > Actinomycetota > Actinomycetes > Micrococcales > Microbacteriaceae > Microbacterium > Microbacterium sp. P5_E9. Next base: position 170,327 of record NZ_JBFUMV010000002.1, read on the forward strand.
TCCCTAGGGCTCTTGACGCGCGCTCGACGCTGGGCATAGCTTGACCCGCGGATCGACCTGACATGACGAAAGCGGTCGGGAGATCCACAGTGTTGTGGTCAGCACCGGGTTGGGGATTGCCTTCCGAGGCAGTAGAACCCGGTGTCAAAGGTCCGATCATGGGCAGGCGCGATGGCTGGGGAACACGAAATGGAGCGCTCGGAGAGCGCGACTTTTCGTGCGCTCGCGTTCTTCACCGCCCTCGTCGTCGCACTCACGCTGACCGCCCCGGCCGCAAGCGGCTTGGTCGTTTCGCCGGTACCCACGGTCGCCGCATCGGCGCCGACTTCGGGTGTGCCGGTCTCGGTCGAGGGCGCAGCCGCGCCGGCCAGCGTGGTCGGAGCGGCCGCGTACCTGAACGTGCGCCCGTTCGACGAAACCGCCACCGACCCGGCAGCCACCCCGCCAGCCGACCCCGCGGTCGTCGCAACCGCGCCACCGCCGGCAGATCCCGCACCCGCAGAGCCTGCTCCCGCCGCACCCGCGCCCGCGGATCCTGCTCCGGCAGACCCCGCCCCGGCGGATCCCGCTCCGGCCGATCCGGCCGCCGTCGTGCCCGCCTCGAGCGACCCCGCTCCGGCCGACCCCGCTCCGGCAGATCCGGCATCCGACCCTTCCGTCGCCGGTGACCCGGCTCCCGCCGACCCGACCCCCGCCGGCGATGCTCCCGCCGCTCCCACGCCGTGGCTCCTGGTGATGACCGGGACCGCGGCATCCCTCGTCTTCAACGGCGACGGCACCGTCACCTTCGAGGGTCAGACCCGGCCGCTCGCCGAGATCTCGGAGATCCGCGTCACCGGCAGTGGCGGCGACGACACATTCACGGTCGACTTCGGCGGCACGGACCCCGGCATCACGATCTGGTTCGACGGCGCGGTCGGCTACGACACGCTCGTCACGAAAGGCAACGTCGGGGGCTTCGAATCGTATGCGGTCGACGGCTCGTCCGGCTCGCTCGTCTTCGGGGGCACCACCGTCCAGTATTCGGGCATCGAGCCGATCGCGAACAGCGGCGCCGGTGGCAGTGCGACCTTCGCGCTCACTGGCAGCGACGACGACGCAGAGCTCACGCCGGACAGCGTCGACCCGACGATCCTGTGGCTGAAGAGCCTCAACGCGGGATTCGAGAGCACGTCGTTCACCGCCCCGACGGCTGGTGGGACGACGTTGAGCATCTCCGGTGGCGGCGGCAACGACAAGCTCACGATCAAGGGCGCGATCAGCCTCGGCATCGCGGCCTTCCTCGCGGCCTTCGAGCGGATCGTCATCGACGGTGCCACCGTCAGCGCAGGGTCGATCGGATTCACCGCGGAGAACGCGACGGTCACCGACCCGAACCTGCTCTCCTGCACGTTCCCCGTCACGCACTGCGCGGACGTCAGCATCGCGGTGACGAACTCGACACTCACGGCCGGGGCCGTCTCGCTCACCGCGAACGCGAAAGTCGATCCGAACGAGGGCCACGCCACCGCGTACGTCGCGAACGTGTCATCGAAGGCATCGGTCACGGTGAACGGCACATCGATCGTCACCGCCACCGGAGGCGACGTGTCTCTCACCGCGACCTCGACCGTCGGCCCCTTCGAGCTCAACAAGAAGTACGGGGATCTGGCGATCGTCGACTCGCAGGCGGCCGTCACCGTGGGCGGCTCGGCGACCGTCACCTCGAGCGGCAAGACGTCGCTCGCCTCGACGTCAGACGTCACCGCCGGCGCGAACGTCGGATCGGATGCGGCCAAGGACGAAGGCGACGGCAGCGACGCCAGCGGGAACTCGAGCGCGAACAGCGTCGATGCAGCTGTCGCGATCGTCACGGTCACGGCGTCCGCGATCAGCCTTCTCGCCGGTACAGCCAAGGTGGTCGCGACCGGAGTGCTCGACGTGCTGGCGACCAACACCGCGGTCGTCTCCGGCATCGCGGATGCGAAGAACGCGACCAGCGGCGCAGGCATCGCGGTGGTCAACCTGTCGCAGACGACGGATGCCGCGATCATCTCGACCTCGGCCGCACCGACGACGGCCGCTTCGTTGAACCTCGTGGCCGCGCAGACCGGCAGCGTCACTGCCACCTCGAACGCCGGCAAGGGCGGTGCCCAGAACAACAGCAAGCCGGCCAACGACCCGGACCGGGCCAAGGGTCAGGCCAAGACCGATGACGCGGGGTCGGCGGACAGCACCCCGGCTTCCGGATCGATCTCGGTTGCCGGCGCGCTGTCGGTGGGCATCCTGACCACGGCGACGACGGGACGGATCGTCGGAGCGAAGGTCACGACGACCGGCGCCCAGAAGGTTTCGGCCACGGGCGGGAACACCGTGACGTCGCTCGCCGACGGCGGTACGACGGACGGCAGTGGCGGGGCAGGCGTCGGCGTCGGTATCGCGGTGAACATCATCGACCTCACGACGCACGCGTTCCTGGACGGCGCCGTACTCACGGCCACGTCCGGCGGCATCACCGTCGAGGCGATGGGGCCTGCGACCGGTGAGAGCTCGTTCACCGCCACCTCGATCTCGGGCAAGAAGGCCTCGGGCGGAGCGGTCGCCGCGGCCGGCTCGCTCTCGCTCAACAAGATCACCGCAGCGACGACGGCCGACCTCCGCGGCACGACCGGCACCTTCGGCGGCGCGGACCTCGCGCTCAAGGCGCGCGGCAGCCACAAGAGCGATGCGAAGGCGACCTCGAAGCAGGAGGCCGGCGGCGACAGCGGCAGCTCGGTCGGCATCGGCGCCTCCGTCGCGATCAGTCTCATCACGAACGACATCTTCGCCGGCATCGTGTCCGGGGCCACGGCGGCGGGCATCTCCGGCCTCTTCATCGAGGCGACCGGCGTCGACGACGCGACGACCGAGACCAAGGGCGGCGCAGCGGGCGGCACTTCAGCCTCGCTCACCGGCGTCGCAAGCGTCGCGATCCACAACGTGCACACCCGGGCCTCGATCCTCGCGGGTCCCACCCCGGCTTCGGTGCTCACCCTCGCGGGCGGCCTGACCGCCAAGGCCGACCAGACCGCCAAGGCGACGACCAAGGCCGAGGGCGCGACCGAGGCCGGAGGCGGCGCCACACTCGCAGCGACGATCTCGTTCGCGCTGACGAGCGCCGACCACCTGACCGACGCGTCGATAGGCCGCAACGTCGCTGCGGGCGGCCCCGTCAGCCTGACGGCCGAGGGCGTGTCGACCACGGCCACCTCGGCCGAGGCCAGCGCCGCCGGTGCCGAGGCCGAGAAGGAGAGCGGCGGAACCTCGACGGGCAAGGACAGCACCGGCGACGACGTCAACCAGAAGTCGGACAAGAAGCTCGGCAAGGCCGCCTCGCGCAACTCGGGCGGCGCGGGTGCCGGAACGACGACGCCCGAGGCCAAGGACGACAGCGGCACGAAGGTCTCGGTCGCCGCCGCGATCGCCTTCAACATCGTGGATTCCACGGTGACCGCCAAGCTCGGTGACGGCTGGTCGCTCACGACGCCGGGCACGGCATCCTTCATCGCCCGCAATGACACGGATGCCTCGGCCACAGCCAAGGGCACCGCCACGAACTCGAGCAGCGTCGGCATCGGCGCAGCGGTCGCCGTGAACTGGGTGACGATCACCACGCTGGCGGGCGTGGGAGTGGGCTCGTACCTGCAGGCGACCGGCCTCACGATCACGGCCGAGATGAAGGCCGACGGCACCCACACGCTTGAGGCGAGTGCCGAGGCCGGCGCCTCCAACACCAGTGGAACGCTCGGTGTGGCGGCTGCGTTCGCGCTCAACATCGCCAACGAGACCACGCGTGCCGTGCTCGACGCCGACGACTCGACTCCGCTGCCCCCCGTGGGCGGACATGCCCCCGGTGTCGCGATCCTCGGCGGGGGAGCGGTCGCCATCACCGCGGGCTCCAAGAGCTCCGACAAGGCCTCCGCGAAGGCGACCCAGTCCGGCGACGGATCGGTCGGCATTGGCGCCGCCATCGCCCTCAACCTGCCGACGCACGTGGTGTACGCGGGCATCAGCCCGGTGACCGACCCGACGCGGGGTCCCCCCCTCAGTGGCGTTGGAGCACTGACCATCACTGCCACGCACGAAGTCGAACTCACCACCGAATCCGAAGCCGGAGCCGGCTCGGACAAGGTCTCGATCACCCCCTCGGTCGCCATCGTCCTCGCGGTCATCCGCACCAGCGCCTCCCTCGGCAGAAGCACCGCTCCGCTCACCGCGTCGAGCATCACCGCCTCTGCCTCGCAGGAAGTCAGCGCTGAGACCACCTCCAAGGGCTCGACCACCGCCGGATCCACCGCCGGGATCGGCGTCTCGCTGGCCCTCGCGATCCTCGACGACGTCTCGGTCGACTCGGGCAGTGCGCGCAGCCTCACCGTCGGCGGGGCGGTCTCGTTCACGGCTCATCAGCGCATCGACGCCAAGACCGTCGCCGAGGCCTCTGCCCAGGGCGCTGACCCGAAGGAGGGCAAGGACGAGCCCGGCGGCAAGGACGTCAACGAGAAGGCCGATGGCAACCTCGACAACGCCAAGACGACCAAGTCCACCAATGGCGGCGGCACGACGTCGACCTCCGAGACGCCCAAGGCATCGACGGGTCAGGACAAGACGGGTGGCAACAGCGGAGCGTCACTCTCGATCGCCGGCGCGATCGCGATCGCCGTCGTCTCGGGCACTGCCCGGGCCTGGTTCGCCGACCTCATCACGGTTACCGCGCAGGGCGCTGTGACACTCGAAGCCCGCGGCGACACCGACTCGTCGGCCGAGGCCCGCGGCGACTCCGCCACGAAGGGCAATGTCGGCATCGGCGCCGGCGTCGTGGTGCAGGCCGTCGACATCACGGTGCGCGCCACGACCGGCGCCGCGACGATCACGGCTACGGGGCTCATCCTGACGGCGGGCATGCTCGACGGCGACGAGGACGACGTCGTACGGCGCTGGAACGACACCGCGAAGCGCTGGGAGATCGTCGAGTCCGGCGAGCAGCTGCCTGGCCCCTCGAAGAACGACCTCTACTTCGTCAAGACGAACGGCGACGGCGACGAGACCACGGGCGGAGACGACGGGCTGTACAAGTTCGACGGCAGCGACTGGGCGATCGAGACGAACCAGACCCTGACCGATGCCGAGCCGATCGACTCCGAAGCAGACCTCCCGACCACCGCCGGCTGGTACATCCTCGGCTTCGAGAAGGACGGACACCCCGCGGGGAGCGTCTGGAAGCTCGTCGGCACCACCTGGACGTTCGTGACCAAGTACGTCGTCGAGCAGAAGAGCCAGCTCCCCAAGGACGACATCGAGGAAGACGCCTGGTTCCACCTCACCAAGGCGGACGGCGCAAACGCCGTCGGCTATTACAAGCGCGACGACCAGCACACCTGGGTCATCCAGGGGTCCGCGTCGGTAACCGACGGCGATGTGCTGCCGACGGCCCCGACCGCCGACCAGCTGTTCCGGCTGTTCGAGCACGAGGTCACCTCGACCGCGCGCGCCGGCGTGAGCAAGTCGGAGAAGGTCGGCGTCGCCGGGGCGCTGGCGATCAACATCCTCCACACGCACGTCGAGGCGATCGTTCCCGTGGGAGCCGTCGTGACGCTCTCGACTGCGGCATCCGCCATCACGGCGCAGAGCAACGAGCGCGACTCGGCGACGGCGACGAGCAAGGCGAAGGTGGGATCCGCGACGGGCGTCGGGGCATCGTTCGTGCTGCAGCTCATCGACGGCAGCACCGTCACGGCCGAGGTCGCCGACGGCGCCACGGTGAACGGGGGTGCCGGCCTCACGATCGAGGCGATCGGCTTCCGCGACATGGCCACGAAGGCCGAGGGCGGCACGGCGGGCGAGACCGCGGTCACCCCTGTCGTCGCACTCGTCATCAGCGTCGACGACCACGTCACCGGCCGGCTTGGCACCGGTTCCGCGTACGTCGGCACCGGCGCGATCGCGGTCAAGGCCACCCACACCATGTGGGTCAAGACCGAGGGACGAGCGGATGCCGCGGGCAAGAAGACGGCGGTCGGCGCCATCGTCATCGTCAACGCGATCGTGGGCTGGCAGACCCTCGCCGAGATCGCCCGCAACGCCCAGGGGACGGCCGTCGACGTCGTCGCGACCTCGGTCGCCCTCACCGAGGCCAAGTCGGTCGCCAGCGCGAAGGGTGCGAAGTCGTCGGACGACGGCGGCAAGTCGGGCGACCAGGAGTCGACCGGTGCGGTCAACGGCGACAACGCGAACACCCAGGGCACCAAGACCCAGACCGCCTCGATGCCGACGTCGAACGGCGGCACGAACGGCTCGAACGGCGCACAGGGCGCCAACAACGCGCAGGCGGGGCAGTCTGGCCAGTCGTCCAGCTCCTCCAGTTCCGGCGGAAGCAGCACGACCGAAGTCGCCGCCGCGGTCGCGGTCAACTGGCTTGTGGCATCGTCGACCGCCCGCATCGCCGCGAGCACGACGGTCACCGCGACGACCGGAGCCCTCTCGGTCATCTCGCTGTTCACCCTCGGCGCCAACGCCTTCGCGATGGGCTCGGCGATCGACCTGGAGCATGACGGATCGCGGGTTGGCGCCGCGATCGGCCTGAACGTCCAGGATGTCGACAACATCGCGATCGTGGGCGGCGGCGCACACCTCACCGGCCACACCGGGGTGACCGTCCGCGCGTCGGTTCCCGACGGCGTGCGCAATGACTTCATCGTCTGGGCATTCGCGGCAGGCGGCGGCAAGAGCACGTCGGTCGCCGGCAGCGCCGCAGTCCAGATCACGCTCCTGACCACGGAGGCATCGATCGGCATCGGAGCCGAGATCGACGCTCCTGCCGGTGACATCACGGTGGATGCGAAGCAGCCGATGGGCCTGCAGAACCTCGCGATCGCCGGCGCACTGTCCACCGGATCGGGCTCAGCGATCGGCGGAGCGTTCCTCGTCAACTACCTCGAGGTCAACACTCGGGCATGGGTCGACTCGACAGCCGTCAACCACACGTCGGCTGACGCCTCCGGCACGATCGCGGTGACGGCCACCGCGTCGCTCGACTCGCTCGTACCCAAGGTTCCGAAGCCGCTCGCCGGCAAGATCGACTTCCTCAAGCTCACCAACGTCGCCATCGCGGGTGGGGCGAGCGACAGTGGCGCGGCAGTGGTGGGCTCGTTCATCGTCGACATCTTCAACCTCTCGACGCGGGCCTGGATCGCCGATGGCGCGGAGATCAACCAGGAGGGGGTACTCGGCGGCGCGGGCCAGAATGTCACCGTCGCAGCGTCCGACTCGATCACGATCGACAACGTCGGCGGCGCTCTCGCCCTCAGCAAGAGCTCGGCCGGTGTCGGCATCACTGTCGTCGTCGAGATCTCGAACTCCGACATGCGAGCCTGGATCGGCGACAGCGCCGCGGTGCGCGCGGGCGGCACCGTCGAGGTGAAGGCCGATTCGAGTGAGGACTGGTTCGTCCTCGCCATCGCGGGCGCGGTCAGCGGTGGCAACGCCGCCGTGGCCGGCGCGGTGCTCGTCGTCGTCTCGAACCAGGGCGGATCAAACCCGCAGGTGCTCGCGCAGATCGGCGACTCGCTCGTGGATGCCGCAGCCGACGTCACAGTCCACGCGAAGAAGCTCACCAACGCCGATCTCTCGAGCGGCAACCTGGCCGTCTCGACGAGCGGCGCCGGAATCGGCGCAGCCGTCACCGTCGTCGTCCGCGACAGCGTCGCGACCGCGCGGATCGCCGACGGAGCCGATGTGCGGGCCGGCGACGACCTGACTGTCGAGGCGCTCCAAGAAGGCGACTACCTGCTGCTCGCCGTCGGCGGGGCAGGCGGCAACTCGGTCGGCGTCGGCGGCTCGGTCAGCATCTTCGTCCTGAGCGACACGACGACGGCGGCGATCGGAAGCAGCGTCAAGGTCAACTGCGTCGGCGGAGGGTGCACCAACGTCACCGCGAACCCGACTCAGGATGTCGTCGTGAAGGCGTCCGATGTGACGAGCGCCCTCGACCTCGCGGGCGTCATCGCCGTCGGCGGCACAGCCGGCGTCGGCGTCGGCGTCGACGTGCAGGCCATCGACAAGACGACGGCCGCCTCGATCGGCACGAACTCGATCGTCCGCGCCAACGGCGACGTCGTGGTGCAGTCGACCTCGAAGGAAGACTTCAAGTCGATCTCGGTCGGCGGCGGTGGCGGCGGCACGGCCGCGGTCAACGTCAACGTCACCGTGCCGGTCATCACCATCACCACAACCGCCTCGATCGGCAGCGGCGCCGATGTGCGCGCCGGCGGCAACGTGCTCGTCATGGCCGATGACGCCATGACCCTCTTCTCGATCGCCGGCAACATCTCGGTCGGCGGCACTGCGGCCGTCGGCGCCAGCGTGGCAGTGCCGGTCGTCACGAAGACGACCACGGCAACCATCGGCGCGAACGCCCGGGTCACGGGGCTCGCACAGGCGGGGCACATGACCCACACCAGCGTGAACGCGGGCAGCTACGCGACGACGGGCACCGACATCCGCTTCGATCCGCGTGGCACGCAGGGCGGCTGGCCGGTGCCGTTCCCGAGCGGCTCGCCGCTCGACGGCAAGGGCGTGCAGGGCGACGGAGCCACCATCAACCTCGGCTACAACCACGGGTTCAAGAACGGTCAGCAGGTCGTCTACGACGCCGGCGGCGGTGTGCCGATCGGGGGCCTGGTCGATGGGAAGACCTACTACGTCGTGCTGATCCCGCTGTCGTCGACGGCGATCAAGCTCTGCACGGAGCGCGGGCCTCCGGTCGCGCCCGGGTCGAGTGAATACTCCTGCGCCCCCGGCAAGCTGGTCACCGGGCTCACCCTGCCCGCGGGCGCGAAGATGGGCGAGAACCACCGGTTCGTGTCCACCACCGAGCCCGGCGTCAAGTCCGATGTATCCCCCCGCTTCACCGCAGAACGCGCTGTCAGCGTAGGTGGCAACTACCTCGTCCTTCCCTACGACCTCTTCCGTGACGAGGAGGGAAGCGCCACCGTCGAGAAGACCCCCCTCGACCTCCGCAACGGCGACCCGGTCATCTACAGCGCGGGCGGCGGCACCCCGATCGGCGGACTCGTCGACGGAGCGACCTACTACTTCTTCACTCCGTCCCTCGGCGGCCTCGTGGATCTGAACCACGTGCAGCTGGTCCGCACCAAGTGCGAGGCCACAGGAAAGAAGGACGACTGCAACACTCCCTCCGACATCGCCCGCGGCACTCCGATCGACTTCACCTCGACCGGCAGCGGCCGCTCGCACAGCCTGGTGCCGTCGGGCATGCTGCCCGCCGGACCCGGCTCGGAGGTCGGCCCCCAGATCATCGACGCCCCCGTACGCACCGGCTTCGGCGGCGTCGCGGTCACCGCCTCGAACAGCGACTACCTCGGCTCGATCGGCATCGCCGCGGGCGGCGCAGGGACGGCGGCGGTGAGCCTCTCGGGCTCGATCGCCGTGATCACCGTCCACACCTCCGCGACGATCGGGGCCGGCGCCAAGATCAACTGCGCAGACCTCGATGTCGCCTGCAGCGCCAACAGCGGCTCCGCCGAAGGCGGCCAGTCGGTGCTGGTCTCGGCGGTCAACAACTTCCGCACCCTCGGGATCGCGGCATCCATCGCCATCGGCGGATCGGCCGGCGTCGGCGCCTCCGCAGCCGTCCGGGTCGTCGAGCTGCACACGGATGCCTCGATCGCGGCGAACGCGATTGTCAACGCGAAGAACAACATCGAGATCATCGCCACCGCGACCGACTCCGTCGTCTCCGTCAATGCAGCTGCCGGCGGCGGCACCGTCGGCGTCGCCGGCACCGTCGGCGTCACCGTCATCAAGGAGTTCACAAACGCCTTCACCGGCGACGGCGTCACGCTGCGCGCCGACAACAACATCGGCGTCTTCGCGAACAGCGCCTCGAAGCTCATCCTCATCACCGCCTCGATTGCCGCCGGCTACGTCGGCGTCGGGGTCGGGGTCGGCGTCGCCGTAGTCGAGAAGACCACGAAGGCGTACCTCGGTCAGAACAACAAGGTGATCGTCAAGGCGCTGGGTGGCGGGCTCACCGGGGTCGTCATCGGAACGATCGGTGCCAGCGGATTCCCGGTCGCGACCTTCCGTGGCCTCGTCGTCCAATCGCAGTCGAGCGAGAAGCTCTTCGGGCTCGTGGCAGGTGTCGGCGCAGGATTCGTCGGCGTCACCGCGAACATCGGGGTCAACGTCTTCACCGTGACGACACAGGCCTACGTCGACCTGGGCACGACAGTGAACCGGAACGACAACGGCACGCCTCTGAACCTGGCCGATGACTCGATCATCGCCGGCGTGAGCAACGCGCAGGGCGTGTCGGTCACCGCGACGGATCTGTTCGACTCGATCACGTTCGCCGGCGGCGTGGCGGGCGGCTTCGTCGGCGCGGCGGGTGGCATCGACATCGGCGTCGCTTCGATCTCGGTCACCGCGTACCTCGCGACGGGGACGGATGTCTGGGCCAACGCCGCAGTAAAGGTCAACGCCCTCGGGATCAAGAACGTGCAGTCGTACGCCGTCTCGGTCGGCGGCGGCTTCGTCGGCGTCGCTGGCGCCGTATCGGTGTGGTCGATCGGAACAGCGCCCACCGCCTCGTACTCGAGCGACGCCAACGGACCGAAGCGCGGACCGTGGGTCAACACGGTCGCCTACAAGACCGCCGATGTCGTGACCTTCGGCGGCAAGACGTGGGTCGCCAAGAACAACAGCACCGGCGTCACCCCGGGATCGAACAGCGCGATCTGGGTGGAGGACGTGCCCAAGACCGCGACCTCAGGCGAGGGAACCGACGGGCAGCACCAGGCAGACCAGGTCGCCTCGGGCAACGGCAGCGACGCGCCGGCCCCGCTGTGGAACGGCCCGTCGTCGTACGCGAAGGGCGCCTACGTCACCTACAACGGGACGAAGTACCAGGCCACCGCCGCCGTCGCGGCAAATGAGGCCGACCCGGAGCACAACTCGCACTGGTACGGCGTCAAGGACGGCTGGAAGTCCGCGCTCGACGGCGCCCCGGCCGACAGCACGGCCGCGTTCGTCACCGCCCACGCCTACACGATGGGCAGCTATGTGACCTTCGCCGGACACCACTACCGCGCGAAGAGCAACTTCGTCTCGGGCTCGAACCCGACGCTCGACACCACGAGGTGGGCACTCGCCGACGACGACTACCGCTTCCGCGTGACCGGCGGGGCGGCGGCATCCGACACCGCCGTAGGCGGGTCGTATTCCGCGACCAGCCCGACATCCGACCGGTTCACGCAGCCCGCGCCGCCGTCAGGCGTTTCCTCGGGCATCTACGGTCGAGTCCACTCCCTGCTGGGCGGCGTCGATGTGACGGCCCGGGAGCGCACCGACGTGTTCGTGCTCGCGGGCGCGGTGGCCGGCGGCGCCGGTGCGGTCGGCGCAGGCATCGCCATCCTCACCGTTGCCGGGAACGTCGACGCGGGCATCTACAGCACCGCAGCCGTGTCCGCAGCCGCTGCGATCACGGTCACCGCCGAACTCGACGAGGACATCGACATCTTCGCGGTCACCGGGTCGGTCGGCCTGGTGGCCCTCGCCGGGCAGATCCTGGTCCTGACCGACACCTCGAAGACCAACGCCCACATCGACACCGGTGCCGCGATCACGCGGGCCAGCGGGGGGATCTTCGTCTCGGCTGATTCCGACAAGGACGTGGCCGGGTATGCCGTGGGCATCACGCTCGCCGCGGCCGGCATCGGAGCTGCAGTCTCGGTCATCGATGTGTCGGGCAATACCACCGCTGACATCGGCATCGTCGCACTGGGCGGCGGCGGATCCATCGGCGCCATCTCGGTCACCGCGACTGACCACTTCACTCCTACGGCCTGGGCCATCGGCATCGTCGGCGGCGTCCTCGGCGGACTCAGCGGCATCGTCGCGATCATCGAGTACTCCGGCACCACTCGGGCGGCCTCCCGCGCCACCGGCGGCGGCGTGCTCGGCGGGGGAGTGACCGTCAGGGCCTGGGGCGACCGTGCTCCGATCGAGGCGAACACGGTGAACGTCGCAACCGGCGCGATCGCCGTCGGCTTCACCCTGAACATGGCCACGAGCTCGCGGCACACCGAGGCGGAGCTCGGCGGCTCGCTCAACGCCGGCGGCGCTGTCCTGGTGGAGGCCGAAGCCCGCAACGTCGTCACGGCCAACACGCCCGGCATCGCGATCGGCATCGCCGCGATCGCCGCCATGATCCCCATCGCGACGGTCTCAGGACACACCACGGCCACGATCAGCGGCACGGTCTCCGGATCCACCAGCATCTACGTCCACGCGATCGCCGAGAACCGCGCGATCGCCGACGTCTTGGTGATCGGCATCTCCGGCGTCGGTGTCACCGTCGCGGTCGCATCCGCGACGATCTCGGACGGCGCGGACATCTCCGCGCTCGTGACGGATGTCGCATCCCTCGCCTCGAGCGGCACGGTGCGGGTGATCGCCGAGATGAAGGGCGCGAACCAGCGCAACGAGGCGATCGCCAAGGGCACGAACGTGGCAGCCTCCCTCTTCGCCAGCGCCTCGGTCTTCGCGGCCCTCGCCTACAGCGGTGGAGCCACGAGGGCGCACCTCGACGGCAATGTGACGAGCTCCGCGTCCGTGACGGTCAGCGCCACGGGCACCAACTACGTCAAGTCCGACCTCGTCGTCGTCGCCGCGGCCGGACTCGCCGGCATCGCCGTGAGCGTCGCGATCGCGCAGCTCGGTGCCGCAGCTGTCGTCGAAGCCACGTCGTCCGACGCGAACAACAACCAGCAGGTCACGAGCACCGGCGCGATCGCATTCACTGCGACGTCGACCAACACCGCGAAGGTCAAGACCGGTATGGGCGCCGGCGGTGCTCTCTTCGGAGTCGCCGTCTCGGTTCCGATCGCAGAGGTCGCGGCCGCGACGCGGGCGAGCGTCGAGGGCAACCTGACCGCCGGCGCCGCCGGCGTGAACGTCGCTGCCCTGAGCCACAACTCGGCGACCAGCGATGTGCTCATCGTCTCGATCGGCGGCCTCGGCGCGATCGCGGTGAACATCGCGGATGCCCGCATCTCCGCAACCGCCGACACCGAGGCGCTCGTGCTCGCGAACTCGGCGGTCAGCGCACCGGGCGGTGCCGTCTCGGTGACGGCGACCGCGACGAACGTCGCATCCGCCACGACGACCGCGGTTTCGGCATCCGCCCTCATCGCGGTGAGCGCGCAGAAGAGCCTCGTCACCATCGCCGGCTCGACGAAGGCCTCGTTCGACGGCGACGTCGGCAACACGCCGACGAAGACGGCAAGCCTGGCCGTGACGGCGATCGCGAGCAACGACGCGCTCACCGATACGAACGTGATCACGGTCAGCCTCGGTGCGGGCGTCACCGTCATCGCATCGCAGGCGACGGTCTCGGGCGACACCGATGCGTTCGTCGACACCAACGCCAACGTCTTCGTCTCCGGCGCGATCACGATCGACGCGCACCTCGTCGATGGGGCTCGCGGCTATCAGAACGTCGCTGAGTCGAAGATCCGCGGCGCCACGGGCGGGCTCGGCGCGGCCTTCGGCCTCACCAATGGCAAGGCCATCGTCTCGGGCTCGGTGAGGGCCAAGCTGAACGGTCAGATCGGCGCTTCCTCGGCCATCACGATCAATGCCGACGCAGAGGTCGACGCGATCGCCACCACCGATTTCGCGAGCTTCGGCGGCGTCGCCGTGAACGCCAGTGGCACCGAGGCGCAGATCACGAGCGACACCATCGCGGGCGGGGACGCCGGCACGGCAGGGTCGACCGGCGCCTTCATCGTGACTGCGGACTCGACCTACAACGCCACCGCAGACTCCGATGGTCCGACGGCGAGCCTCATCGCCGTGGATCTCAAGATGCCGCACGCAACCGTGGGCGGGTCGACGCGCGCCAGCTACCTCGGCCAGGTCACCAGCGGCACGTCCGCCTCGGCAACGTCGAACTCGCACAACACTGCGCTCGCCGACGCGTCCGGCATGGTGACGATCGGTCTCGTCGCCGTGAGTCTCGCGTACGCGCTCGCCGAGGTCACCTCCACCACCGAAGCAGCACTCGGAGGAGCGAACGTCGGTTCGGGTGCGGTGGTCGTGAGCGCGACGAGCGACGACGATGCGACCGCGAAGGTCGGCGGTCTCGGGGTCGGCGTGCTCAAGGTCTCGCTGCTCCAGCCCGATGCCCGCACCAACGGAATCACGCGGGCCTTCGTCGGAAACAGCAAGTCGGTGCAGGCCGGGTCGCTGACGATCACGGCGATGGCGACGCCGGATGCCTCGGCCGAAGCCGAGATGGTGGGCTTCTCGTTCCTCGTCGACATTCTCGAAGCCAAGCCGCGCGCAGCCGTCGGTGGCACGGTCGAGGCGTACATCGGCTTCGACGAGACGGTGACGCTGGGATCGGGCGCCATCACAGTGACGGCGACTCGCCTCGGCAACGCCGATGTGAAGACCACCGGGGTGAGCATCTCGCCGATCTCGATCAGCCTGGTCGATCTCCTCGCCACGACCGCGGGCAGCATCACGACGCACATCGACGATCGTGCCGACGTGACGGCCGGATCCGTGACGATGACGGCGGGCGGCACGAGTTCGCCGACCGCGTCGAGCACCAGCGTCGGCGTCTCGATCGCCAGCGTCGCGGGTGTGTCGCTGGCGACGAGCGACACGACCTATGTCGCGAGCTGGATCGGGCCGGCTGACGGCAGCAGCGCTTCCGATGCACTCGACCCTACGAGCGTCACGACGAGCGGCGCAGCCGGCATCGCGGTGAAGACCGCCTACACCGCGCACGTGCTCGCCAACGCCCTCACCGTGGGGATCGGGCTGGGCGTTGCGGGTGGTGTGGTGAAAGCGACCGCAACCGCCACGCCGTCGATCGCGGCGTACCTCGGTGACCTCGCGCAGGCCACAGCCAACGGCGGTCCGCTCCTGTTCGACGCCGCTGCGACGGTGACCGCGATCGCCGATGCCACCGGCTTCTCAGTGGGGCTCGGCTTCTCGGCGGGCCTGACCTCCACCAAGGCAGATCTGCGGCCGGCCATCCGTGCCTATACGGTCAACGGCGGTTCACTCTCGGGCAGCTCCGTGACGCTGGTCGCCCGGTCGAACGTCGCCGCCGACGGCACGCCGATCAGCACCCAGCACACCTACAACACGATCATCGGCAACAACACGCCGACGACCGTCGCGCCGGCGTTCGCGCGAGTCTCGCTCGGATCGGCGTCTCTGATCGAGGGTGTGGCGGGAGCGAAGGCCGAGGCGATCAACTCTCCGATCGTCGCCGCCGCAGTCGGCGGTGGAACGTCCGTCAGCGCTGCGGGCGCGCTCACGATCACGGCGCGGTCGTTCGGTGACAGCCAGGTCGATGGATTCTCGCTGGCGGCGGGTCTCGGTGCCGGCATCGGCCTCGTCAGCGGCAAGGCGACCTCCGGCGGCACGGTCAGCGCCGGCTTCTACGGCGTTTCGGGCACGATCGGGTCTGCTGACATCCGGAGCATCGTCAGCGCCGGCGCGTCGACGAAGGGCCGCGGGTTCAGCGGGGCACTGGGAGCCGCGGCGAACATCGGAAATCAGGAAGCCACTGTCGCCGTCACGGTGAACACTCTGATCGGGGGGAACCTCGTCGCGGGTGGGACGGTCCTGATCCGCTCGGATGCCCGCACTTCCGCCTCGGCCGAGTACCACGCGCTGCAGCTCGCGGCGCTCGCCGCGGTGGGCACCGCCGATGTCGATGCGACCGACACCTCCAGCATCCGCACCGCGGTGACCGGTTCAGGAACGGCTCGGTCGATGACGGGCAGCGTCACGGTCTCGGCGTGGCACAACTTCGACGGCAGCCAGTTCCTCAAGTCGAACGTGGTTGAAGCGTCTTCGAAGATGGTCAGCGGGTCCCTGCTTCTCGCCATCGGGACGGCGAGCCTGGATGCCGTGGCCGAGGCGACCACGAAGGCCGAGGTCGAGGCCGACGCCACCCTGGCGGCGGCATCGGGCACGGTCACGCTCGAGTCGCTGTCGGGGAACTACTCCCTCGCCCGCTTCGACCGGACGCAGGGCGGCCTGATCAGCGTGGCCCCTGCAGCGAACCCGACCGCGGAGTCCAAGGGCACGACCGAGGCCAACCTGCTCGGCCATGTCCGGGTCGTCAACGGTGGAACCTCGAGCGGTGCATCGTCGCTCGTGGTACTCGCCAAGGCAGAGGATCTCGCGCGCGCTGCGATGGACAACGCGGGTGGTGGGCTGCTCGAGCTCTCCAGCTCCAACTCGACTGCGAAGGGATCGCCGAAGCTCAAGACGACCCTCGGCGGGGCGTCCAGCGTCATCCTCACCTCGGGAACGATCTCGGCGAAGGCCGAGAGTCTCAACGACGCCGACGCCGCGACCTCGAGTGTCTCGGGTGGCCTGCTGCGGATCTCGACCTACAGCGCCAACGCGTCGATGAACCCGACGGTCAACATCGTGGTGACCGGGGGAGCCTCGATCACCAGCACGAGCGGTGACGTCAAGATCGATGCGATCAGCAACCAGCCGCCGGCGCCCAGCTCGGACGGCAGCTTCGACGCGGCGACCGTATCCGGCAACACGATCTCGTTCGCACTGAAGCACAACGCCTACACCGGCCAGCTCGTCGTCTACAGCACGCAAGGCGCCGTCACCCCGATCGCGGCCGGGCTCGACGGACGCAGCATCAACGTCATCGTCACCGGTGACCAGACCCTGCAGCTCGGTCTCGAGTTCACCTTCGACAACCCGGCCACGCCTGACATCGTCGAGGGCGCCGTCACGGTCGATCCCGTCACCGACATCATCGACTTCGGCGGCCAAGCCCACCACTTCGTGACCGGCGACCTCATCTTCTACCAGGCCGTCGGCGGCGCGATCGGCGGGCTGGCTTCGGGTGTCTACAAGGTGTACCGGATCGACGCGACCCGGCTGAAGCTGCAGTCGACCACAGTCGATGTCACGAACCCGCCGCAGGTGATCATCACGGGCGACCAGGTCGACGCCACGAACGACAAGATCGCGGGCGGGTTCACCAACGGCCAGTACGTCACGTACCACACGGCACCGCCGGCAGGCACGTTCTCGTCGGTCGCGGTGAGCGGCAGCGTGATAAACGTGAGCCTCGACCAGGACGGCAACCAATCGATCGACGACACGGTCCCGGCGAGCGGCACGCCCGTCATGTACGTCGCGAGCGACACGGGCAAGCCCATCGGCGGACTCTTCAGCGGTTCGACCTACTACGTGATCCGCGTCGACGGCCAGCACCTGAGGCTCGCCGGCAGCTACTGCGCGGCCCGCGGGATCGCGGTCAACACGAACGGCTGCCAGAGCAGCTTCTCCGGTGGCATCGGCGGTGACGACGGGGCTCCGGGAAGCGCGTCGGTCGTGTTCATCCCGCTGACTCCGAACATCACATCCGAATTCGCGGCAGTCCGTCACCAGCTCCACGCCGTGACGGATTTCGAGATCGGAAACCTCGACGACGGGCACGGGTACTACGTCGTCGGGGCCGATGGCACCAACTTCCAGCTGTCGAACACGTTCGGCGGCACCGCGATCAACCTCAGCGACGGCGGCGGGTACCCGCACATCTTCCGGGTCGAGGGATTGAACCTCACCGGCAACGGCAGTGGTGCGCAGCGCTTCATCCTCCAGATCGGCGCGACGAGCGGCATCCAGAAGCTCAACGGGATCGGCGGGCCGTCGGGCGCGACGAGCTCGTCCGACGGTGTCATCTCGGCGTCGGCCGCCGGTGGCGGCGGCGGTGCGATCAACGTCTCGAAGGCCACTTCTGCCGCGAGCACTTCCGTGACCGTCAGTGTGTCGGTCGGGACGAACGCCCACATCTCGGGTGCCGATGTTGAGATCACGACCCACGCCACCGGCCTGGCAAAGGGCATTGCGGGCAACGCGGGCGGTGGCGCGATCTCGATCGGCGATTCCGCCGCCCGCGCGACGACCCTCGTCGACAACGACATCACGGTCTTGGCCGGTGCGACCATCACCGCCACCGACGACCTCACCATCGCCGCGCACTCCGATCTGCACCCCAAGGTGCTGGCCTCGACTCAGCAGGGTGGATTCGTCGGGGGCTCGTTCGGCTCGACGGACGCCCGTGGTGGCTACACGACGAAGACCACTTCCGACGGCACGCTTCTCGCCGGGAACCACCTCGCCGTCGAGTCGCACACATCGTTCGACGGGTTCTCGGACTCCACCGCCGACGTCGGCGGCCTCGGTGCTGATGCCGAGACCGAAGCCAACGTGCTCATCGGGTCGTGCGACGTCACGATCTGCACAGATGCCGCCGATCTGCGCGGGCACGCCGAGACGCTCACCGAGGTCGGCGGCAGCCTCACCGGTCGGCACACTCGCATCGGCGCGTTCGTCGACTCCGCAAAGGCCTACGCGCACACCTACACGTACGCGATCGCGCTCGGAGCGGACTCGGATGCCGATTCCGAGATCACCGTCGTGGGTTCAACGCGGACGACGCTCAAGCCGAACGTCGCGATCACTGGTCAGGTCGACACCGCGATCCTCGCGGAGTGGCTGGCGATCGACTTCAACTCCGACGCCTACGCGGAATGCGACTGCGGTGGCGGCGACACCGACTCGTATGGTCGGCTGCACCCCACCCTCGAAGCCAAGGTCCTGGGCTTCAACCTCGCCGTCATCACAACCTCCGACCTGACCGTGCAGGTCAACGACCAGGTCACGCAGCTCCGCCGCCACGCCACCACCTCCGGCGGTCTCCTCGACGGAGGCAACGACGGCCTCGAGCCGGGCGACAACCAGAGCCTCACGCGCGAGATCTTCTGGGAGGTGCGCGTCATCATGCTCGGTGAGCCCAACCCGGTCCTCGAGATCGACGGCAGCGGCAACATCACGAAGATCGTGAACGTCAAAGTGTGCGACAACGCGGGGCACTGCTACGAGGACAACCCGTTCACCGACACCCACACCCAGGGCGCCCTGTCAGGCACGACAGCCACGGTCGACGACATCGTCTACGACCACGGTGCCCGTGCGCGGTTCCTGGCCAACGACCTTTCATCGGTCAGCGGCACGATCGGCCACATCTGGGGAGCGGTCGGACGCTTCGAGTTCCAGCAGACCTGGGACTACGTCCGCATCCTCAACGCCTCGAACCTCAACCTCGTGACCAACATCATCGATGTGGTCAACACGCTGAACCCGCCGCGGATCGACATCCGCGTCGACAAGATCTGGACGAACGGCAGCGCTGCGAACGTGAGTCTGTCGGAGGGCGACCCGAACACGACGTTCGACTTCGACATCAAGTACACCTTCCCGCCCACCTTCGTGCAGGTCCACAACACCTGTGCCTTCACCTGCCCGGTCCGCAACCCGTTCATCCGCCTCGACGACTACATCGAGAACCCCCTGGGCGAGACGGAGATCTTCAACGCGTCGGGCGACATCCTCTCCGGATCCGGCCACGAGCTCATCCGCACGAATGTTCTCGATCTCGACGCGCCACACGGCGATATCGGCCACCAGAGCCCCACCCACGCGAACCCCGATGGCGAGCGCAACCCGATCGAGGTCGAACTGGTGTTCTACAAGCACCCCGACGCCACTTTCTGCACCGGCAGCGCGCCGTGCCTGAAGGTGCCGGTCGTCACCGTCGACGCAGGCAAGGACGCCGTGATCGATCTCACGTTCTTCCGCCGGACGGATGAGGCACTCGGAAGCGCCCTCACGATCGTGATCGACCGGATCCGTGCGGGCGACGATGTGGATATCGTGCTCAACGACTCGAAGAACGGCGATGACCCGACCGGCCTCGTCCTCGTCGTCGTCGACCAGTACGATCCCGCCGCCACATCGACGTACTACGGCTTCACCTTCCCGTCGACGTTCACTCCGGCGATCAACGACGGCGACTCGATCGAGCGCGGCGACTGCGCCGGGACGTACCCGGGCGATTGCGGCACCGGCTCTGGTCAGTACGAGACGCATTTCCGTCCCGATGTCTCGAACCTGAACCTCATCCACATCCTCCGTGCGCTTGGCACCGACAACGACGGCGAGATCGACTCGACCTACAACTTCACCGAGGTGCGCGCCGGCGACGATATCGACATCTGCCACGTAACCACCGGCGGCGAGGAGCCGAAGACCTGCTTCACGTCGGCGATCGACAGCGCCACGCACGTCGTCACCGCCGACACGACGCCTGACACCACCATCGACATCGTCATCAACACGGATGTCGCGTGGACGGGCGGTGCGCCCGGCGCGGCCGATGACCCTGGAATGGGCTCGACCAACGTGTCGCAGATCTTCATCCGCACGAACGGCGACATCACCGCGACCGAGCTCGCCGGCGACATGCTCGTCGGGCACATCCATTCCACCAACGGCGATGTCACGCTGAACTCCCCGGAGCGGATTCTGGATGCGGACCACCGTCCCACGATCGACGTCACAGGCATCAACATCACGCTCCACGCGGGTCTTGCAGGTCTGTTCGGTGGAATCGGCCTTCCGACCGACTTCCTCGAGATCAACACGGCAGCGCTCATCGGCGCGACGGCCTGGGCATCGCCGGCTGACGGCGTGCTGAAGGCCTACGACACGACAGATGCCGACGGCGGCACGCTGGGCATCTTCCTCGACGAGCTCACCGGCGACATGCCGCTGTTCGAAGTCTTCACGACGGGCAGCGCCGCTCTCGGCACCGGAAACGTCTCGCTTCGCACGGTCGGCGGCTCGATAATCAACGCCAAGGTCGCCGACACCGACAACATCCGGGGTGACTCGGTCGACCTGGATGCGAACGGCGGCTCGATCGGTGGTCTGCTGTCGAAGGACGTCATGGTCGACTCCAACCGCGCGCCCCCGTTCGAGTGCGTCAACCTCAACTGCGGCAACAACCTCAACGGCACGTCCGACAGTTCGCTCGCCACCGCCGGCGACGACGTCGCCCTCGAAGCGACCGGCGACATCGCCTACACCGAGACGGCCAAGTACCTCCGCCTCGTGCTCGCCCACTCGCTCAACGGCAGCATCCGGCTGACGGTCCCCGACCGCACCGGCAGCACGGCAGCGGCGAACGATCAGGACCTCTACCTCATCAAGAGCGGCGACGCCCGATTCGCAGAGTCGAACGGCCGCGGTCCGAACTCCGACCTCGACGCCCCCCGCGTGATCACGAACGGCACGGTCTTCGCCGAGGTCGGCAGTGTCGAGCTCCGGATCGGCGACGACATCACGACCCATCAGAACAGCCAGATCCTCGCGAACCTCTCGATCCACATCCGCGGTGACTTCGGCAACGCCGACAGCGGTGGAACGCAGGGCAGCCCCGGCCCCGAGTGGGGCACGTCGATCATCCTGCGCGGCAGCATCATCGCCGACTGTGACGTCGCAGCCGGCGGCCCCGGCGACGAGCCGATGGGCGACTGCCGGCCGGTGAGCGCGAACCCGTCCGCGAACCAGACGCACGTCTGGGGCGGAAGCGATGTCGACAACATCCAGCTCGGGGATCCGTCGGGCCTCGACACGGTCCAGACCGGTTCCAAGACGACGCTCGGAAGCCAGGGCTACATCTTCCTCGGCTCCAAGACGACGGTGCACGGCAACGCGACCTCGGCATCGCTCACCGCCGACGGTGAAGACCGCATCACGGTCTGGTACCTGCAGACGATGAGCGTCGCCACCAGCCCGGCGAACGCGACCGGGTTCGGCCGCGTCCTGAACCTGGATGGTCAGGGCGAGACCGACTACTACGCGATCTACACGAACGGCAGCCACGGCAGCACCCGCAACTACGTCATCAACGTGCTCGACTCGGGCGCCCCGAGCGCCGGCGTCGACGAACTCGCGATCTACGGATACGACAAGGCCGCACCGGGCGTCGGCGTCACCGACGCGACGACCGACGACATCTTCCTGATGCGCGCCCTCACGTGCATCGACAACGAGTCGCCGTTCGCGGTGACCGGAGTCCCGGCTTCGTGCGGAGCGAACGCGACCGAACCGGCTGACCACCCCGCCTTCGTCGCCCTCCTGGCAGGCAACGACAGCCCTGACGGCGGCATCGGCCTCTATCGTGACCGCGACCCCGCCACTCACCCGAGTACCCTCGTCCAGCGGATCAACTACGACCGCGCGATCAACGGCCGCATCACGGTCTTCGGCCAGGGCGGCAACGACGCCTTCTACGTCGACGACACGCAGGCGACGATGACGCTGGACGGCGGCGCCGGCAACGACACGTTCCAGATCGGTCAGATCTTCGGCACGCAGCGCGACAGCCAGGCGGCGCCCGACGGCGGCGCTCTGCTGCCGGCCGACACGTTCCCGGCACTGGTTGCGACCACGCGCGGATGGCTGAGCCCCGGCACCCACGCCCCGCTGCTCGCCACCGGCGGCACCGGCAACGACCGGTTCACGGTCTACTCGAACCAGGCCGAGGTGCAGCTCAACGGCGACGACGACAACGACATCTTCATCGTCCGCGCCTTCGCGATCGCCGCGGTCTGCGACACCAACGCCGACAGCATCGCCGGCTGCGGCCTCGATGACGTCGACTACCGTCCTGCGAACGGCGACTTCCCGACGACGGCGCCGTTCGGCACCTGCGTGATCGGCACCTACACGACCCGCGGTGGGGTGACCGTCCCGAACTACAGCCGCACCGACAACAACGGCGACGGCACATGCAACAACGCCGACGCGCACATGACCTTCACCCACCTGCCCGGCTCCAATGTCGACCTCGACAACACGAAGTGGCAGGACGACCTCATCCCGCTCGACGCGAACGGCGTCGCGGTCCCGGTCATCGGCCTCGGCTTCTCGACGGCTCGACCGCTCGACATCCGCGCCGGCGGCGGCGAAGACGAAGTGCAGTACAACGTCAACGCACCGGTGAACGTCGACGGCGGGACCGGCTTCGACAAGCTCGTCGTTCTGGGCACCGAGTTCGCCGACGACTTCGCGATCACCGACAAGGCGGTCTACGGCGGGGGACTCAACGTCAAGTACACGACGATCGAGGTGCTCGAGATCGACGGACTCGAGGGCGACGACGAGTTCTTCGTTCTTTCGACGGCCTTCGGCGTGGCCTACCGGGTCATCGGCGGCCTCGGGTCCGACCGCATCAACGTCGGCGGCGACGTCACCGCCGACATCGTGACACGCGAGCTCGAGGGCCTCTCCGGAGCCGTCGACCACATCGTGACGTCGGGCACCGACGCCGGCTACAACGGGCTGCCGACCGATGGCATGCCGTACAACGTCGCGACCGGCACGCAGGGCAATGTCGTGATCCGCGAGGCCACCGGCGGCACGGTGGTGCGTGAGGGCGGCGGGTCGACGATCGGGACCATCGCGTCCTACGCGGTCTCCCTCGCCGTCATGCCGTCTGCGAACGTCTACGTTACGGTTTCGGCCGCGTGGTCGCCGTCGCAGGAGGCGAACGGCACACTCCAGAACCCTGCTCCGCTTCCCAACGGCATCGGCGACACCGTGCTGCTGTGCGTCGGCGCGACCGCGGCGCAGTGCGACGAACTCAACGAGTTCAAGCGCGGCCACGTCGTCAACGGGCAGTGGGTGTACGAGGACGGAAGGGCCGTCGTCCTCACCTTCCTCGCGGGTTCGGCCGCCGGCGTCGAACAGCGCGTGTACCTCTGGGCCGTCGACGACCCCCGGGCTGAGGGCGACCGCATCGTCGTCATCCAGCACTCGGTGATCTCGGCCGACCAGCGGTTCAACGGCGTCGCCGTGCGCCAGGTCAACGCGACCGTGTACGACAACGACACGCCGGGTGTCTACGCCATCCCGGTCACGCCCGGCGGCACCGTGCTTGACGGGCGCACCCTGGTGATCGAAGGAGCGCCGGGCGTCGAGCGCACCGACGACATCCTGCTGTCGCTCGCGAAGGCACCGGCCGGCACCGCGGTGTCGGACCGCGTCTGGGTCAAGATCTCGATGGATGCCGACAGCCAGCGCCTCATCACGCTCGACTTCAGCGGCATCCCGTCGCCCGTCGTCGACCCGCGCTGGGTGAAGACGACTGACAGCACCGGCACCTGGTACTCGATCTGGTTCGATGCGAGCAACTGGGACATCCCGGTCCGCATCAAGGTGCACGCGCGCGTCAACGACGACCCGGGCGACCCGACGACGGCGGTCATCAACTACACGCTCGACACGACCCGCACCGCGACGGCCACCGCGAACGCCTATCCGTTCCCGAACCTGCGCAGCGGCCAGCAGCGCACCGATGTGCTCGTCTACGACGACGAGACCCCGAACGTCGTCTCGATCCCGACCGGCACCGACACGGTCCTGGCGCCGTGCGGCAACCCCGCCACGTGCAACGACAGCTACACGATCCGCCTGACGATGGCCCCCAACGGCCAGGTGCAGATCGCGCTCGTGACCGACGGACTGGCCGATGTCGTCAAGGTCGGCATCGACACCGTCACCCCGACGAACTACGTGGTGATCGGCGGAGACGTCCCGAGCCGCCGCTTCCTGGGCAACCTCACGATCAACGGACTCCTCCTCACCCGGGCGAACGGCAGCGATCTCGGCAGCTTCATCGACGAAGGCTTCCTCAAGGATCAGCGCATCACGATCTCGGCCTGCGGACCGACGATCTACACGATCGACTCGGTCACGGCATCCGCCATCACGCTGAAGAGCGGCCAGCCGGCCTGCGCGCCCGCCACCATCACGGGCGCCAGGATCAACGTCCTCACCCGCGTCGGCACCTGGGACGGATCAGCCACGGTCGTGGCGGGCACCGCGACAGCCGGCTGGCGGCTCGTCCGCGACCCGGCCGCGGCGGGCAGCTCGTGGCTGGGCGACGGGTTCCTCGAGGGCCAGTGGGTCGAGATCTGCAAGGGCGGCACGTGCGTCCGGGCCAAGATCGCGGTCATCCGCGGCACCAACCTCGGCAAGGACAACATCCTCGAGCTGCGACTCGAGGCGGCAAGCGGCGACACACTCACCGCGCTCACGTCCGGCGCGGGGTTCACCGTCCGGCGCATCGCCGCGGTCGTCACGTTCAACGGCGACTGGGCGACCGAGAAGCCGATCGAGCTCAAGGCAGACACGTCTTACTCGCAGCCGTTGCAGCGCCAGGGCGTCAAGATCTTCCCGGCGAACACGCACCTGCTCTCTCGCCTGCGCGGTCCGCTCGCCGTCGAGGGTGGCGTGACCGGCGCCGACCGTTCGCTCGAGCTCGGACTCAAGCTCCCCGGTGAGCAGGACGGCCCGCTGTTCGCGATCGCCACTCAGGCGCCGGAGTCGAAGCAGATCGACATCCTCACCGTCTACAACGACTCGAGCGTCGCCCACGGCGTCGGGGTGATGACCAAGACGGGCCTCACGGGCTTCGGCATGGCCAAGGACCTCGACTTCCTCGTCGGGACGGGCGAGACCTACGGTGAGGCGACGAACGCGGGCCACATCACCTTCGCCGGCGGGATCAGCTTCGGCAGCATCCAGTTCGTCGACGGCACCTACCTCGCCGACTCGGCGAAGTCCACGATCGAGGTCGTGAACGTGCTGCTCGGCTCGGGCAACGATCGCCTGGACATCCAGGGCACCTTGCAGCCGGATGTGCCGGTCAAGCTCACGGGAACCGTGACACTCTCGACCGCCGCGACCTACCCCGGGTTCGGGGCGCCGCCGGCCGGAAGCTTCCAGCTCACGCGCGGCGCGCCGTTCGACTGGAAGGCGCAGGGCTTCCTGATCGGCCAGACGGTGACGATCGGCAACCAGCCCGATCGGCAGTTCAAGGTCGTGGGATTCGCCGACTCGTTCCCGGGCGACACGACCGACAACACGGTGATGTACCTGCAGCTGCTGACCGGTACCGCTCCGGCCACAGGAATCTCGGCAGGCGCGACGACGGTGGTCGCGACGGACGTCCCGGTGACCTTCACCGGAACGATCACGGTCGCACCGAACATCGCGGGCGACGGCGGCACCGTCTCCCGGTCCGGCAGCAGCTGGGCCGCAGACGGATTCGTCGTCGGCCAGCTCGTACGGATCCAGAACGTCGTCGGCCAATGGCGGATCATCGCGGTGACCGACACGGTGGTCGGCGGTGTGATCACATCGGTGCTCACCCTCACGCGCGGCGACCTCATGACCGCCGAAATGGGCGGCGCGCGCACGGTGTTCGTGCCGGGACCTCAGGGCGGCCTGACGACCGTGCACGGCGGCGGCAACTCGCCGATCCGCAACGACTTCCAGATGACGGTCACCGTGCCCGTGGCCGGTGCCGGCGTACCCGTGGGATCCGCGCTCGCCCTTTCCCGCCTCGACCGGCTGTCGTGGGCGTACACGAACGGCTACGCCGGCAGCGGGTATGTCGCCGGCAACCCCTACGGCACGGCCTACCAGCACGTCCAGCTCGCCGGTGAGACCTACACGCGTCTGATCCTCGGCTTCGGCGACGCGGTGTGCCTTCCCGCAGACGACCCGTTCCCGGGCTGCGGCGCCGGTTCGATCATGTACCTGAGTGCACCGATCCTGCCCACCCCGGCCTCCCCGGCGGGCACGGTGCTCACAGCGGGCACGAAGAACGTCTCGGTGCAGGTCGTCGAGCCGCTCAAGATCGAAGTCACCGGGCAGTTCCAGATCAAGTTCGACCGGCTCGTCGGCCCTGCCGGCGCATTCGCCGGATTCCGGGCCGGCATGCAGGTCCGCGTGAGTGGCCTGCCCGGCGTCTACACCGTTGCCTCGGTCACCGCTACCGAGCTCATCTTCACCAACACGGCCCTGCAGCCGACCGTCAAGCTCGTGGGCGACGTCGCAACCTGGTTCACCACGTTCCTGACGATCACCGGGTACGAAGACGCCAAGAGCGGCGGCCAGCGGATGGGCGGCGACATCCTCACCGTCTGCAACCTCGCCTCGCCGATCGATCCGGCCGATCCGAACCGGGCACGCACCGTCGCGTGCGACCAGGCGAACACGGCCGGCCCGAACTCGCCGCTCGTCGTCTACGGCGACACGTCGCAGGACGGCGTCTGGTACTCGGGTCGTCCGGGCGACGTGCTCGGCATGGAGTTCGGCCCGAAGCCGTTCGACCCGTTCACATACATCCCCGACGCGGGCAACGAAGACGACGAGTGGCTGTTCGGCCTCGCCGACCCGTTCGACAACCCCGGCAACGACATCATCGACGCGAGCGGCCTGTTCTCGAACATCGTGTGCAACACGACCTGCAGCAACCTCCCGACGGTCGGCATCACGGCCTACGGCGGCCTCGGTGACGACCTCATCATCGGCAGCCAGGCGGGCAACCACCTCGCCGGCGGCTCGGGCGACGACGAGATCCGCGGCATGCGCGGAGTCGACCACATCTACGGCGACGCGGGCATCAACGTCGATATCTTCACCCGCGCGCTCGACATTGCCGTGACCGACCGGTCGCCGCGGCCGAGCGTGACCGGCGCCGGGTACATCAACAACGGCACGACGATCCAGCCCTACGGATCGCCGGTTCGCGACGAACTCCTCGTCGCCGGCCGCGACCTTCTCTGGGGCGAGGACGACCCGGCGCGCGGCGCAACGGTGCCCACCGGACCCGAGTGGGTCTTCGACGACATCATCTTCGGCGACTACGGCGTCGTGATCCAGGACGGCCCGAACGCCTGGAACACCGCCGACACGAACCTTCCCGACATCCGCCTGCAGAAGATCCAGACCACCGCGATCTCGACGATCGTCTCGATCGAGAGCCGCAACATCCAGCGCGGAGCGGATGACGCGATCTTCGGCGGGCTGGGCCGCGACGTGCTCGTCGGCGGGGCAGGCAGTGACCTCGTGGATGGCGATGCCGCCGACGACATCGTGTTCGGCGACAACGTCCTGTTCGGCCGGACGCCGGGCTACTGGGAGAGCGGACGCTTCCAGACGCTCTGCGGCACGCTGCTGTACAGCCGCAGCGACATCATCGATCCTGCGAACCTCTGCCCGATCGCCGGTTCGACCCCGCTGCACCCGGTGCCGACCGCCGACAGCTCCGGTGAACTTCTCACCGACGGCATCGAGCGTCCCTACCGCGATCCCGATGGGGCACCGTGGTGGGCCGAGTACAACGTCAACGAACTGTGGCACACGTACGCGATCGACCACGGCGACGTCGGTGCGGGCAGCTTCGGCAACGACCACCTGCTCGGCGGCGCCGCGAATGACCTGATCTTCGGCCAGGTCGGCAACGACGTGCTCGAGGGCGACGGCGACGGTGAGCGTGCGTTCGCTCGGGCGACCGACGAGGATCGCAACGGCCTGCAGAAGACCACCATTCACACGGGGGCGAGCCGCACGCCGACCGGATGCGTCGGACCTGCCGGCGCAGTCGTGTGCGACTTCACCGGCACACTCGTGGTCGTCGCCTCGCTCGAGGCCGCCACCGACGGTCAGGACTACATCGAGGGCGGCGCGGGCAACGACCGCATCTTCGGCGGACTTGGCCAGGACGACATCGTCGGCGGCTCGAGCGACTTCTTCAGCCTGACGAACGCGGCGCAGCGCCCCGACGGCCTCGCCGACCCGGGCGACTGGTACGGCGTGCGCGACGACCGCGGTGCGGACATCATCTTCGGCGGCTCGGGTACGCGCATCGCCATCAACGACCAGACACGTGGCGTCGCGGGCACCATCGCCGCGCCGGGTGGGGTGCTGGTGGATTCGACGCTCCCGCAGGACATGGACGCGCGCGACGCCGACACGATCGTCGGTGACAACGGCCGGATCATCCGCATCGTGGGCATCAGCGGCAACGACGTCAATGGCAACGGGAACAAGGGCTCGACGGGTGTGCCGCCCCTGTTCGACGCGACTCAGCCGGTCACGTACCCGAACTACCTGACCTTCAACTACGACACCTTCAGCGGGCTCGCGGCCGGGTTGACGATCGTGGCGGGCACGCAGCGTCTCGTCGTCCGCGGTGTGCACCTGCTCGATTACACGGTCGGAGGGCCGGACTTCAAGCCGGAGAACTTCGGGTTCCCGGTCGGCGCCAACTGCCCCGACCCCAATGGCTCGCCGACCCAGCCGACGTGCTCGAACGTGCTGGACACGACGCAGGGCTCCTGGAAGACGACGCAGATCGGCGGTCGTGACGAGGTCCACGGCGAGACCGGCGACGACACCGTTTACGGCGGCGCCGACCACGACGTCATCTACGGCGACGCGCAGAACGACGACATCATCGGCGGCTGGGGCAACGATTGGATCTCGGGCGGCACCGGAGCCGACGGCATCCTGGGCGACGACGGCCGGATCTTCACCAGCCGAAACACCGGATGCCTCGCGTCCTCGACGACCGTCTGTCAGGAGCTCGCTGAGCCCCTGTTCGGGATCAAGAGCTTCCGCAGGCTCGACCCAGACACGAAGACCAGCCAGGGCGACGTCCTCAACGAGTTCATCTACACGCCCGGCCAGGTGCAGACGGCGACCATCAACATCGCCAACGAGCTCGTGAAGGCCGTCGACCTCACCGTCTACAACCTCGGCCCCAACGAGAACATCAGCCAGAACAAGGTCGTCGACGCCCCGATGTACGACGCCAACAACAGCGACGACATCATCTTCGGCGGCTGGGGATCGGACTGGATCCACGGCGGCGCGGGCGACGACGCGATCAGCGGCGCCGAGGCGATCGGCACCGACCCCGACGACAGCCGCGGCTGGGGCGGGGTGGACGGACCGAAGGTCGCCGATTCCGGCTACAACCAGCACTTCGACGGCTCCGGCAACCTGAGCGGCCTCGAGTACATCGACTTCGCCCACCCGTGGAACCCAGGAGACGTGCTGCACTTCGGCGCCGACACCAACGCATGGCACTCCAACCACCACAACGCGCTGCGACTCGGTGAGTTCCTCCTCTACGACGAGTACGACCCGCGGCGTGAGATCCGCTTCAATGCGGCCGGCCAGACGTGGGGCTGCACCTCCTACACCCCGAGCGGGCACACCTGCACCGGCAGCCCGGCGTCGAGCCTCTTCCCGAACCAGTTCTTCCTCAACAACGAGGACCTGTTCGGCAACTACGTGGCGGCACCCGGCGCGTGCGTCGCCGTCGACAACCAGGGAAACTGCACCGCGACCAAGCTCAACCAGCCCACGGACGGCAGCGACGTCATCTTCGGCGACCTCGGCAACGACTGGCTCGTCGGCGGCACCGGACAGGACACACTGTGGGGCGGCTGGGGCAACGACCTCAACAACGCCGACGACGACCTGCACTCCGGATGCGTGACGGCCCAGCCGAACGGCACCTGCACGCAGACGGGCGACACGTACCTCAACGACACCCCCGACGGCGTCAACTCGAGCTTCCAGGACCGCGTCTACGGCGGCGCGGGCGTGGACATCCTGATCGGCAACACGGGCGGCGACCGGCTGATCGACTGGGTCGGGGAGTACAACAGCTACCTCGTTCCGTTCGCGCCGTTCGGCATCGCGACCGTGAGCCGCCAGAACGAGCCGCAGCTGCCGGAGTTCCTGTACGCGCTGAGCCGCAGCCAGGGCGTCGACATGACCCGCTCGAGCGATGGCGAGGGCAACCCCCAGCGCAACGGCGAGCCGTACGGCGAGCTGGGCCTGATCCGCCAGGAGGACCACGGCCTGTGGCAGACGCAGACCGGCGGCCCGACCGACCCGCAGGCCGGCAACATCCCGGGCGGTCGGCGCGACACGCTGAGGGGATCCGACTTCAACGACGGGACGATGCAGGGCTTCGCCACGGACTCCGGGGCGTTCACGATCACCCAGGGCATCTTGCAGGTGACGGCGACCGACACCTCCGGTGATGCCGTTGCGGTCTGGTACTCGGACGCCTACAAGACCGTCTACTTCGAGCTTGCCGCCAAGATCTCGATGGACAAGCCGACGGGCGGCTGGAAGGCCAACGCGTACGTCATCTTCGACTACTTCAGCCCGACCGACTTCAAGTTCGCCGGCGTCGACCAGTCCACGAACAAGATGGTGATCGGCTACCGGGACGCGAGCGGCTGGCACACCGTGGCGCAAGGGACGGTGCCCGGCGGCGTGAAGGCCGGGACCTACTACAACCTCAACGTCGTCGTGAACGGCCTGGTCGTCACCGTGACGATCGACGGAAAGAACGCGTTCTCGTACATGTTCCTGCCACGGATCATCGGCGGTGACCAGGTCGCGCTCAACAAGGGTCTCGTCGGCTTCGGATCCAACGGCGCCCACGGTCTGTTCGACAACATCGCCCTCACCGTCATCTCGCCGGCGATCACCCTCGACAGCACCGAGTACTTCGAGGGCACCGACAACGCCACCAAGACGCCGCAGACCGGCACGTGGACCCAGACCGGCGGTCGCTATGAAGGCACCGCGACCGGGGGCTCGGCATCCGCTCTCCTCGGCGTCGCCACCAGCGTCAAGGGCGTCACCAAGGTGCCCACCTTC
The DNA here is from genome assembly GCF_054049175.1 of Microbacterium sp. P5_E9. Lineage (NCBI taxonomy): Bacteria > Bacillati > Actinomycetota > Actinomycetes > Micrococcales > Microbacteriaceae > Microbacterium > Microbacterium sp. P5_E9. The sequence goes on from NZ_JBFUMV010000002.1 coordinate 201,815, forward strand.
GACCCGCTCACCTACATCGAGCTCGAGGCGACCTTCAAGGCGATCGGCACGACCGGGTTCATGTTCGACTGGTACTCCAGCACCGACTACAAGTTCGTCGCGATGGATACCGCGGGCCAGCGCATCATCGTCGGCCACGTCATCGGTGCCGGCCGGGTCATCGACTATGCGATCGCCCGCACCTTCACCGCCGGTGCCGACTACCTCCTGAACATCGTCCTGAAGGCGAACGTCGTCACCGTCACCTTCGCCGGGCAGGTGCTCGCGTCGATCACCTTCAACGCACCGCTCGGCGACGGCAGACAGGGAGTGTTCGGCCTGGGCACGGGCACGGTCGTGTCGATCGCCGACTACCACCTGAAGACGGATGCCGCGGCCTACGGCGGCGCGCCGCCACCGCCGCAGACCGTCTCGATCGCGGACGTCTCCGTGGCCGAGGGGGCCTCAGGCACGACCAAGACCGTGACAGTCACGGTGACCCGATCGTCGTCGGTGGGTGCGCTGGCGATCAGCTGGGCCGTCGACCCCGGTGGCACCGCGACCGCGGGCAGCGACTACACCGGAGCGAGCTCAGGCGTGGTCAACTTCGCGGACGGCCAGACCACCGCGACAATCACTTACACGATCGTGGGCGACAGCCTGAGCGATCCGAACGAGTTCTTCGTCGTACGGCTCACGCCGAACGCTGCGGCGAACCTGAAGAAGTCCAGCGGCAAAGTCACCATCACGTAGCAGCCGCGCGGAGGCCTGGGGGTCGACGTCGCGCGGGTCAGAGCATTGGGGAGCTCTGCCCCCCGCGGCGGCCCGGCGTCACGCGACGTCGATCACGCGGTGGCGGGCGACGACGTCAGCAGCGATCGTGCCGAGACCGTCCGGCGACGGACGACCGCGAGGATCGTCGCGCCGAACGCCAGGAGCGTCCAGATCGCGAGGCCGGCAAGGGCCGCGCCGACTCCGGATGTCGAGGTCAGCGCTGCGAGCATGCCGTTGTAGGCGGGCGCGGTCGGCATCAGCGAGGCGACGGATGCCAGCACCCCGGGCACCGTCGAGACCACCCCTGTGGCGATGGTGAGCGCGCCGACGAGGGCCGAGATCCACCGGCCTGCGCCGCTGAACACGGCGACCAGCGCCTGGTTCACCGCAGCGAAGGCGACGCCGGCCGCGACGCAGAGCCCTGCGAACAGCGACCACTGCGACCAGTCGTATGAGGCGGCCAGCTGCACGATGCCTGCGACCATCAGCCCCTGCAGGGCGCCGAGCGCGGCGGCGGGGAGGAAGGCGCGGAAGGCGAGCAGCGCCGACGGCCGGCGCGAGGCGAGCGACCGGCGGCTGACCGCCTGCAGGGCGACGAAGGTCGCCAGGCCGCCGAACCACAGCGCGGCGGTCACCAGCAGCGGGATCGCCGAAGCTCCGAACAGGCTCGTGCCCGCGCCCTTGGCGACGACCGGGTTGGAGACGACGTCGGCGAGGTCGGCCGCTTCGGTGTCGGTGTAGGTGGGGATCTTCTCGGTCGCGGTCTCAAGTCCGGTGGCGAGCTGGTCGGTGCCCGAGGCGAGCTGGGCTACTCCGTCGGCGAGGCTCTGCGCGCCGGTGGCGAGCTGATCGCCGCCGCTCGAGAGCTGCGACGCGCCGCTCGCGAGCTGGCGTGCGCCGTCCGCGGACTGCGTCGTACCGGCCGCCAGCTTGTCGAGGCCGCTCGCGAGTCCGCGCGCGCCGTCTGCGGCATCCGTCAGTCCGCTGCTGGTCTGCGAGGTGAGCGTGCCGATGCCGGCTGCCGTGGGGGCGGCGTAGCCGCTGGCCGTGCCGGCGCTCACGGCCGCCGCGCCGGCGTCCTGCGCGGCAGCTCCGGCATCCGTCGCGAGGGTCTGTGCGCTCGCGAGTGCCGCGGTCACGCGCGTGCAGTAGTCCACCGACGCGCCTGATGCCGCGCAGTCGGCGTCGAGACCACCCAGGGTCGTGGCGAGGGCTCCGGCGGACTGCGCGACGCCGCCCACCTTCCCGGCGAGGGCGGCGGTCTGGTCGGCGGCGGTCTTCGCATACTGGGCAGTCGCCTGGGCGGCGCCATTCAGCTCGGGGCTCTGCACCTTCGTGGCAGCGCCATCGAGCCCGGCGGCCAGGTCGGTCGCACCGTTCGAGGCGAGGCCGATGCCCGAGGCGATCTGGTCGAGACCGCCGGCGAGCGCGGTGGCTCCCGACGAGATCCCGCCCGCACCGGCGGCGAGCTGCGTGACGCCGCCGGGCAGCTGAGCCGCGCCGTCGGACGCCTGCTGCGCGCCGTCGGCGAGCGTGCGGGCGCCGCCGGCTGCCTCGCCGAGCTGGTCGCCCAGTGTCGTGAAGCCGAGGAACACGTTCTCGAGGTACACCTGCGAGAGCTGCTCGCCCATCAGCGACGCCGCAGCCTGGGTCACCTGCGCCGTGATGGCGTCGTCGACGATGAGCGCGTCGGGGGCGGTCTGCACCTCGAGGGTCGCCTGCTCGGGCGTGCCGCCCGGCGCGGTCGAAGTCGCGGCCGCGGAGAAGTTCTCCGGAATCGTGATGACGGCGTCGTAAGTGCCGTCCGCGAGGCCCTCTTCCGCGTCGTCGGCGTTGGAGATGGTCCAGGTCAGGTTGCTGTCCTGCTCGTCGGAGCCTTCGACGAGGCCCGCGGTCAGCTGGCGTCCGAGCGGCACGAGCTGGTCGTTGATCGTCACCGGCTCGTCTTCGTTCACGATCGCCGCGTTGAGGCTGTCGAGCCGCTCAGCGGGGTTGTAGAGCGCGGCCACGAGGATGCCGCCGATCACGACGGGCAGCAGCAGCACCCCGATGAGTGTGATCCAGGTGACCGGCCGCCGCGAGCGGGCGCGTTCGATGATGTGGGGAATTCCGGCGCTGGTCATGCGGACACCTCGGCGGGAGTGGGAACGGAAGAGCGGGAGACATCGAGCACCGGCACGCTCGCGCGGCCGGCCTCGGCGAAGAACGCCTGCGCGCCGACGGGGTCGACCGCGGAGGCGAGGACGGTGGTGGATGCCGCGTCCCGCAGCATGGCGGCGGCGCGGTCGCGCTCGGCCCCGGCCGGGATCGCGTCGATCCCGTCGATCACGAGGAGCGACGTGCGCCCGCGCAGGGCGAGCCGCAGCTCGTGGAGCGGGTCGGGGGAGCCGTGCAGCAGCGCGACCCCGACGTGCGCCCGCACCCAGGCGCTGCGCTCCGGCAGCAGGTGACCGGCCACCCGGAGGCGGCCGCCGGTGGGCATCACGCGCCCGGCGATGGTCAGCAGCAGCGCCGTGTTCGCCGCGGGGGACGCGCTCGTGACGACGAGCGCCGCGCCGGGCTCGACGCGCACGGACACCGCCTCGATGAGCGGGATCCCGTCGGCGTTCACCTCGAGCTGCTCGGCGACCACGACCGCGGTGGAGTCCGGCCCTGGCCAGTTCGCGAGGGCCAGCTCGCGCTCGACGGCCTCGCCCTCGATGTCGAAGTGGGGGAGCACCCGGTCGAGCCAGCGCGGCATCCACCACGCCTTCTCGCCGAGGAGTGCCATGACCGCGGGAACCAGTGTCATGCGCACGACGAACGCGTCGATCGCGATCCCCACCGCGAGCCCCAAGGCGATCGGCTTGAGCGTGGCGTCGCCCTCCGGGACGAACGCGGCGAAGACCGCGAACATGATGACGGCGGCCGCGGTGACGACGCGGGCGGATGCCGTGAACCCCGACCGGACCGTGCTCACCGCGAGTGCGCGATCGGCGCCGCCGGCGCGGGCGCGGGCGTGGACGAAGTCCTCGCGCATGCGTGAGACGAGGAACACCTCGTAGTCCATCGCGAGGCCGAACAGCACGCCCATCAGGATGATCGGCATGAAGCTGATGATCGGTCCGGTTCTGCTGACGTGGAGCGCCTCGCCGAACCAGCCCCATTCGAAGACCGCCGCCACGACGCCGAAGGCGGCCATCACGGAGAGCAGGAAGCCGGCGGCGGCCTTGATCGGCACCCAGATCGAGCGGAATACGATGGTGAGCAGCACGAGCGACAGACCGACGACGAAGATGCCGAAGGGCAGCAGTGCAGCGCCGAGGCGGTCGGAGATGTCGATGGCGACCGCGGTGAATCCGGTGACCTTGAGGTCGACGCCGTATTCGTCGAGGAGGCGGTCGTGCTGGTCGCGCAGCTCGCGCACGAGGTCAGCGGTGGCGGGGTCGTCCGGAGCGGTCTCGGTCACGATCTGGATGATGCCGGTGTCGGCCGTCGCGTTCGGGGTCGCGAGGGCGACCTCCTTGACGCCCGGGATCTTCTCGATCTCGTCGGACAGATCGGCCATCAGGCCCAGCGGATCGGTCGACGTGACGATCGTGCCGGTCATGATGAGCGGGCCGTTGAAGCCGGGGCCGAAGTGCTCGGACGCCAGGTCGTACGCCTGACGGGCCTCGCTCGAGGTGGGCTGCATGCCGGCGTTGGGCAGAGCCAGCCGCAGGCTCGCAGCCGGGATCGCGAGGATGCCGAGGCCGACCACCACGGCGACCGTGGTGATGATCGGATGCTTCGTCACCCCGTTGACCCAGACTGTCGCGAAGCCCCGTCGCGCGGGCTTGACCACGGCATCCGCGTTCCGCGCGCGGCGCGGCGCGCGGGCCTTCCAGCCGACGACCCGGCCCTTGGCGAAGCCGAGGAACGCCGGCGTGAGCGTGACCGCGATGAGGACGGCGATGGCGACCGCGACGGATGCCGCGATGCCCATCGTCGTGAGGAACGGGATGTTCGCGAACGAGAGGCCGATCAGGGCGATGAGCACCGTGACGCCGGCGAACACGACTGCCGACCCCGCGGTGCCGTTGGCGCGGGCGGCCGATTCGTCCGGAGCCATGCCGGTGCGCACCTGGTCCTGATGCCGCGCGGTGATGAACAGGGCGTAGTCGATGCCGACGGCGAGACCGAGCATGACGGCCAGAAGCGGCGTGGTCGCCGAGATCGAGGCGAACGCGGTCGCCACGAAGATCAGCGAAACCGAGAGCGCCACGCCGATGATCGCGCTGGTGAGCGGGAACCAGGCGAGCCGGAACGAGCGGAACGTCACGATGAGCACGAACAGGGCGATCAGCACGCCGGCCGCCTCGATGAGCGAGATGGTCGGCAGCGAGTTCGAGAAGAGGTCGCCGCCGACGGCGACCTGCGAGCCCTCGGGCAGCGCCTGCTCGAGGTCGGTGCCGACCTCCTTGAGGTCGGCTTTGGTCTCGGGCGAGACCGAGGTGGCCTGTCCCTCGAACTGCATGCGGATGATGGCGGCATCGCCGTCGTCCGAGACCAGTCCCGACACCATCTCGTTGAACGGATCGGTGACGGCGAGCACCCCGTCGAGGTCTTCGAGAGAGCTGACCGCGTCTTCGATCGCCGAGGCGTACGGCTCGTCGTGCACGCTGTCGCCGTCCGCGGTGACGATCACGATCTGTGCGCTGGTGCCGCTCGCCTGCGGGAATGACCGGCCGAGCTGCTGGATGCCGGCCTGGGACTCGGTGCCGGGGATCGAGAACGAGTTGTCGGTGCCCTTCATGAACAGAGCGGCGCTGCCGCCCGCGATGCCGAGCAGCAGAAGCCAGGCGACCAGCACACGCCACGGGTGTCGGTACGACCAACGCCCGAGCGAATAGAGGATGGTGGACACGGGAGCCTCCGGGTCGACAGATTGCGATGCGCCGGTGGTCCGGCAGGGTCAGTTGAGTACAGTCTCGATACGCCGGTGTATCCAATACATAGATGTATCGTAGATTCGGATCTCAACGCAAACCTGAACGTGCGGTGTGAATCCAGCGAAAGGAGCGACGGTGACCGATGTCGTCACGTCTCGCCGGCGCGATCTGACGCGCCAACGGCTGCTGGATGCCGCCGCCGAGGTCTTCGCCGAGGTCGGCCTGGACGCGGCATCCGTCGAAGCGATCTGCGAGCGCGCCGGTTTCACGCGCGGCGCGTTCTACTCGAACTTCGACTCGAAGGACGAGCTGTTCCTCGAACTGGCCGGCCGGGTCGCGGGGGAGCGCGTCGCGGCCGTCCGCGCGCGGGTCGCCGATCTCGAGACCGAGGGCGACCTCGGGTCTGCGCCGACCGACGCATCGGCGATGATCCAGCAGGTGCTCGATATCTCCGCGGACGACCGGCTCGGCATCCTGCTCATGAGCGAGATCCGCATTCGCGCGCTGCGCGATCCCCAGCTCGCCGCGGCCTACCTCGCCCAGGAGGCCGAGATGATCGGCAGCGTCGCGCAGATCATCGAGGACATCGTCCGGGTGCGCGCGCTGCGCCTGCGGGTCTCCGCCGTCGAAGCCGCTCGGCTCATGATCACGATCTGGGAAGGCACCTCGGTGCGGGCGGCGATGGCCGGTGTCGACTATGCCGAGATGTGCCGCCGCACCAACGACGAGCTCGGCCGCGTCGCCCAGCTCATCATCGAGCCGCCGGCGCACTGAGCAGCGCGTGGCACCGCTCGAGGCGGGCGAGCCACCACTGCTGCCGCTCCGGCGTTGCGGCGCGCGCGTCGAGGGACTCCACGTCGGGAGTCACCCTTCCGACCGGGAGCATTCCGCCGCGCGGCAGGAGCGGGGTCGCCGAGACATCCGCGGTGAACAGTGCGGCGGTGCCAAGGCCGCAGTCGTAGTCGAGGTCGGTCAGGGCGGCGGCCAGCGCCGCGCCCATCGCCAGTCCGACCGACGTGTCCAGGGCGCTGGAGACGACCGCCGGGAGCCCCGCCTGCGCGACGATCTCGAGCGCGCGGCGCACCCCGCCCAGCGGCTGGGCCTTGATCACGAGCAGGTCGGCCGCGCCCGCGCGGGCGACGGCGAGGGGATCCTCGGCCTTGCGCACGCTCTCGTCGGCCGCGATCGGAATGCCGAGATACTTCACCCGGCGGCGCAGCTCGGCGAGCTCCTCGACCGTGGCGCACGGCTGCTCGATGTACTCCAGGTCGAACTCCGCCAGGGCGTGCACCGCGTGCTCGGCCTCGTCGAGATTCCAGGCGCCGTTCGCGTCGACGCGGATCCGTCCCTCCGCGCCCATCGCGTCCCGCACGGCGCGCACGCGCGCGATGTCGTCGGCGAGGCTCTGCCCCGGCTCCGCGACCTTCACCTTCGCAGTCCGGCAGCCGTCGAAGCGCGCCAGCACCTCGGGGACGGATGCCGCGGCCACTGCGGGCACCGTGGCGTTGACGGGAATCTCGCGGCGCAGCGGCGCAGGCTGCGGCATCCATCCGAAGTCGATCGCCGCAGCCAGCCACGTCGCGGCTTCGCGGTCGCCGTACTCGAGAAAGGGGGAGAACTCCGTCCAGCCTTCCGGGCCTTGCAGCAGCACCGCCTCGCGGTTCTCGACTCCCCGGAATCTCGTCGCGAGCGGGAGCGAGACCACCCGCGCGGTGCCGAGGAGGTCGTCGAGGGAGGGGAGGGATGCCGCGGCGTCAGTGCTCACGGATCCATCATGCCCCTCGGCGGCGGTGTCGCTCGTCGCGTGTCACTCGCCGCGGTCAGGAGAGTCGCCCGTCCCCGGGCCGCACGACCCGGAGCCAGCGGTATCCATAGGGCGGCAGCTCGATCACGACGCTCTTGCGGTCGTCGAGTGCGATCCGGTCGGGGCCGAGCAGATCCGATAGGGACACGGCATCCGGATCGTCGCTCAGCGTGATGGTCGTCGTGACCGGGACGTCCGCGAAGTTGTGCAGGGCGATGAAGCGCCCCACGTCGGCGGCGAGCGAGTGCGCGAGGACGGCGGGCTGATCCTGCTCGAGCACCTCGAACCGGCCCCAGCCGAGCTCGGCGGAGGAGCGGTAGCGCGACGCAAGCCGCTGGACGAACTGCAGCAGTGAGTCGTCGTCGCCGAGCTGGTCGTCGACGTTGACGTGCTGCGGCGCGTAGCCGTCGGCAGGGGGCGACGCGACGAGTCGTGCGGGCGGCGCGGACGAGAACCCGCCGTTCTTGCCGCGGGTCCACTGCATGGGCGTCCGCACCGACTGGCGTCCCTGGATCTCGATGTTCTCGCCCATCCCGATCTCCTCGCCGTAGAAGAGCACGGGGGTGCCGGGCAGGGTGAACAGCAGGCTGTAGACCATGCGGATGCGACGAGGATCGCCCCCGAGCATCGGCGGGATCCGACGGGTGATGCCGCGTCCATAGACGCGCTGCCGCTCGTCCGGCGCGAACGCATCGAACACCTCCTGGCGCTCTGCCTCGGTGAGTTTGTCGAGGGTCAGCTCATCGTGATTGCGCACGAAGTTGGCGTATTGCGACTCCGGCGCGATCTCGGGTCTGGCCTTGAGCGCGCGGATGAGCGGGGCGGGATCCGATCGCGCCAGCGAGAGGTAGAGCGCCTGCATCGAGTTGAAGTCGAACTGCAGAGTCAGCTCCTGGGCGCCGTGCACGCCGAAGTACTCCACCTGCTGGGCGTAGGGCAGGTTCACCTCTCCCAGGAGAACCGCATCGCCACGGCGACGCGCGAGGAAGCGGCGCAGATCGCGCAGATACTCGTGGGGGTCGCCGATGTCGACGCCCGGCGGCGCCTCGATGAGGAAGGGCACGGCGTCAACCCGGAACCCCGAGACGCCGAGTTCGATCCAGAAGCCGATCACCTTGGCGATCTCGTCGCGCACGTGCGGGTTGGCGATGTTCAGATCGGGCTGGTAGCGGTAGAAGCTGTGCAGGTAGTACTGCCCGCTGGTCTTGTCGAGCTCCCACACGCTCGACTCCTCGCCAGGGAACACGGTCTGCGCCTGCTTCTTGGGGGGCTTGTCGACCCACACGTAGAAGTCCCGGAACTTCGCGTTCCGGCCGCGCCGCGCATTGACGAACCACGGGTGCCTGTCGGAGGTGTGGTTGACCACGAGGTCGACGATGACGCGGATGCCTCGATCGCTGGCGGTGCGGAGCAGTTCGACGAGATCGCCATGCGTGCCCAGTCGCGGATCGACCCCGTAGAAGTGGGTGATGTCGTAGCCGTCGTCACGGTCTGGACTCGGGTAGAACGGCATCAGCCACAGGCACGTCACCCCGAGGTCGGCGAGGTAGTCGATCCGCTGCGCGAGCCCGGAGAGGTCGCCCACCCCGTCGCCGTCGGCGTCGAAGAAGGTCTCGACGTCGAGGCAGTAGACGACCGCGGTCTTCCACCACAGGTCGCTCGTGTCGGTGATCTTCACAGGGCCTCCCTCAGCCGGGGGATGAGCTCATGCTCGCAGCGACGCAGGAACTCCTCCTGGTCCTTGCCGACGTGATGCAGGTAGACGCGGCCGAAGCCGCATCGCACGAGCTCGGCGATCCGTTCGGCCAGTTCGCCGGCGTCCTGGGCGACGAGCACCGCGTCGCGCATCTCGGCATCGGTCGGCTCGCCGGCGGCCGCATCGAAGGCCTCGGGCTGGGCGATGTCCCAGGCCTGATGCGGCGGCACGAGGCCGTTGCGCCATTGATCCTTCGCGACGGCGAGGGCCTCGGCATCCGTCCGCTCCAGCGAGAGATGCAGCTGCAGGACCGCAGGTCCGCGTCCACCGTGCTCACGATAGGCGGCGACGACCTGTTCCAGAGCGGCGGGCGGCTGGGCGACCGTGGCGAGTCCGTCCGCCCAGCCGGCGACCCAGGCCGCGGTCTCGGCGCCGACCGCGGCGCCGAAGAGCGGCGGGGGTGTCGCCGGGCGGCTCCATACCTTGGCCTGGTGCACGCGGACCAGACCGTCGTGCGTCACGGTCTCGCCGGCGAGGAGCCGGCGGATGACGTCGACGCTCTCGGCCAGGCGCTGGTCGCGGTCGTCCTTGGCCGGCCAGGGGTCGCCGGTGATGTGCTCGTTCATCGCCTCGCCGCTGCCCAGCGCCGCCCAGAATCGGCCGGGGAACATCTCGCCGAGGGTCGCGATGGCCTGTGCCACGATCGCCGGGTGATAGCGCTGGCCGGGGGCGTTCACCACGCCGAGCGAGAAGGATGTCGTGGCCAGCGCCGCACCCAGCCAGCTCCAGGCGAATCCTGACTCGCCCTGCCGGATTCCCCACGGCGCGAAGTGGTCGGAGCACATCGCGCCATCGAATCCGGCAGCTTCGGCGCGACGGACGGAATCGAGGAGGATGCTCGGGGGGAGCTGCTCGTGCGAGGCGTGGTACCCGATGAAGACCATCGCCCGAGTCTCGCCGAGGCGGGTCGCGCCGGGCAGGGGCTTGCACGGCGGCGATGGATGGGCAAGAGCGCAACGCGCTCGAGAACATCAATGTGTCATTGACTATAGTGTGTGAGACACAGTACAGTGTGAGACATGAGCGAGACGGAAGCACTCGACACGCACCTGCAGGAGCTGCGTCGCGGCACCGTCGTGCTCGCGTGCCTGCGACTGCTCGAGCAGCCCGGCTACGGCTACGGGCTGCTCGAACAGCTCGGCGCGCGCGGGTTCGACACGGATGCCAACACCCTCTACCCGCTGCTGCGCCGACTCGAGAAGCAGGGGCACCTTACGAGCGAGTGGAACACCGACGAGGCGCGGCCTCGCAAGTTCTACCGCACCAGCACGGCAGGCGCGCGCCTGGCCGCAGCACTCACCGATGAATTCCGCGCGATCGCAGGTGCGATCGACGCACTTGGACAGGAGGACTGACATGACCTCGACACTCACCGACCGCTATGTCGACGCTGCGATGCGCACCGTCCCCGAGAAGCAGCGCCCCGACCTGTCGGCCGAGCTCCGCGCGTCGATCGGCGACCAGATCGACGCCCGCGTGGAAGGCGGCGATGCCCCGGAGGCGGCCGAGCGAGCCGTGCTCACCGACCTCGGCGACCCCGACAAGCTGGCGGCGGGCTACACCGACCGGCCGCTGCACCTGATCGGGCCTCGGTACTATCTCGACTGGTGGCGGCTGCTGAAGCTTCTGCTGTGGATCGTCCTGCCCTTCGCAGCGTTCGGCGTCGCCCTCGGCCTCACACTCGCCGGCAAGCCGTTCGGCGAGATCGTCGGCACGGTCTGGGTCGTGCTGCTCACCACGACCGTGCACCTCTTCTTCTGGACGACGCTGGTGTTCGCCGTGGTCGAGCGCAGCGGGTCCGCCGGCGCGAAGCCCCTGACGGTCTGGACGGTGGACCACCTGCCGGAGCCGCGCGCTCAGGGCGCAGGGTTCGTCGACATGATCGCCAACATCGTGTTCCTCGCGATCGGCGCCGCCGCTCTCGTCTGGGACCAGACGATCGGCTTCGGCTTCGCCTGGATCGACGATCTCCCTCCGGTCCTCAACCCCGGACTGTGGCCGTGGTGGATCGCGGTGCTGCTGATCCTCATGGCGGTGGAGGCGGGCCTCGGCGTGATCGTGTACCTCGTCGGCCGCTGGACCATTCCCCTCGCCGTGACCAAGACGCTCCTCGATCTGGCAATCGCCGTCCCCGCGATGATCCTGCTCGTGAACGGCCGGCTGCTGAATCCGGCGTTCTTCCCCGCGGTCATCCCCGACGCCTCCGATGCCGCCGAGGTTGCCTCGATCATCGCTGTCATCACGGGGTTCTGCATCGTCGGGTTCACCATCTGGGGCATCATCGACGTCTTCCTGAAGGCGCGTCGCGCCCGCTGACGGCCTCGGGCCCCGGACGAAACGTCCGGGGCCCGAGCTGTGCCCGGCGCCCTAGGCTGGCCCCATGCTTCTCGACACTCCCGTGCGCCTCGGCGTGCAGCTGCAGCCCCAGCACGTCACCTACCCGCAGCTGCGCGACGCGGTGCTGCAGCTGGAAGACCTCGGCGTCGACATTCTCTTCAACTGGGACCACTTCTTCCCGCTCTCCGGCGATCCCGACGGACTGCACTACGAGGCGTGGACGATGCTCGGCGCGTGGGCCGAGCAGACGGAGCGTGTGGAATTCGGATGCCTCGTCCACTGCAACAGCTATCGCAATGCCGACCTGCAGGCCGATATGGCCCGCACCCTCGACCACATCAGTGCGCGTGACGGCGTCGGGCGATTCCTGTTCGGCGTCGGCGCCGGCTGGTTCGAGCGCGATTACGACGAGTACGGGTACGAGTTCGGCACCCCGGGATCGCGCCTGAACGACCTCGCCGATGGCCTCGAGCGCATCACGACCCGGTGGGACAAGCTCAACCCGCCGCCCACCCGCCGCATCCCGATCATGATCGGCGGCAAGGGCGAGCAGAAGACGCTCCGGCTCGTCGCGCGGCACGCCGACATCTGGCACAGCTTCGTGCCCGCTGAGGAAGTGGCGCACAAGCTCAGCGTGATCGAGCAGTGGGCGGAGAAAGAGGAGCGCGACACCTCGACGCTCGTCATCTCGAACGAGCTTCATCGCCGTGGCGAAGACGTCGCCGATGCGCTGTACGACGTCGGCACGCGCATCTTCACCCTCGCATTCCCGGGCCCCGACTACGACTACGACCTCGTGCGCTCCTGGCTGCGCTGGCGCGACGCCAAGAACGGGTCCTGACCGGGCGTTACATGCTCGGGCTTTGGAAGCGCGCGTTGTGATGCGCGGTCTGGGCTGCGAGTGCCACCGGGTCCACACGCCGCGAGGCCGCATCGGCTGACCCCATCCCCGTCATCTGCTCGTGCGTGAGCGGCTTGCCGAAGAACACACGCCGCAGGCGCGCCCTCCAGGTCGGCCGGGGAGAAGGATCCGTTGCCATGGCGCGATCATCGCACAGCGGGTGCGGGTACGACAGGCATCCGGCGGCGCCCCGTAACCACGGCGCCGTCACGCGCTCGCCCGATTAGACTCGCGCTGGTGACCGGCGATACCCCTCAGCCCCGTTTCGCCCTCGACATCGACGGCGTTCCCCGCCCCGAGCGCTCCCAGGCGCTGCTTGACGCGGTGCGCACGCGCGTCGTGATCGCCGATGGCGCGATGGGCACGATGCTCCAGCGTCACGACCCGACGCTCGAGGACTACCAGCAGCTCGAGGGCTGCAATGAGATCCTCAACATCAGCCGCCCCGACATGATCGGCGCGATCCACGACGAGTACCTCGCGGTCGGCATCGATGCCGTCGAGTCGAACACGTTCGGCGCGAACTGGTCGAACCTCGGCGACTACGGCATCGACGATCGCATCGCCGAGCTCGCTGAAGCGGGCGCCCGGATCGCGCGCGAACGGGTCGATGCGGCAGAAGCCGGCGACGGACGGATGCGGTGGGTCCTGGGTTCGATGGGTCCGGGCACGAAACTCCCCAGCCTCGGGCACACCACCTACGAGCACCTCAAGCAGACGTTCGCGGAGCAGGCCGAGGGTCTCATCGACGGCGGCGCCGACGCGTTCCTCATCGAGACGTCGCAGGATCTGCTCCAGACCAAGGCGGCCGTCAACGGCTGCAAGCAGGCGATCGTGAGCCGCGGCATCCGTCTGCCCATCTTCGTCGAGGTGACCGTCGAGACGACCGGCACCATGCTCATGGGGAGTGAGATCGGCGCTGCGCTGACCGCGCTCGAACCGCTCGGCGTCGACGCGATCGGGCTCAACTGCGCGACCGGCCCCACCGAGATGAGCGAGCACCTGCGCCATCTCTCCAAGCACTCGACAGTGCCGGTGGCCTGCATGCCGAACGCGGGCCTTCCCGTGCTCACTGCCGACGGAGCGCACTACCCGCTGAGCCCGACCGAGCTCGCGACCGCACATGAGCAGTTCGTCCGCGAATTCGGGCTGGGGCTGATCGGCGGATGCTGCGGCACGACCCCCGAGCACCTGGCCGCTGTCGTCGACCGGCTGCGCCCGTTGCGGGTGTCGGCCGAGGCCGCGGGCGAGACGAGGCGTGCCGACCGCGTGGTCGAGGTCGAGGCGGGCGTCGCCAGTCTGTATCAGCACGTGCCGTTCGAGCAGGACGCGTCCTATCTCGCGATCGGGGAGCGCACGAACGCGAACGGGTCGAAGGCGTTCCGCGAGGCGATGCTCGCCGAGAACTGGGACGAGTGCGTCGAGATCGCGCGCCACCAGATCCGCGTCGGCGCGCACCTCCTCGACGTGTGCGTCGACTACGTCGGTCGCGATGGCGTCGCGGACATGCGCGAAGTCGTGTCGCGCTTCGCCAGCGCGTCGACGCTGCCCCTGGTGATCGACTCGACCGAGCCCGCCGTCATCCGTGCCGGGCTCGAGCTCATCGGCGGACGACCCGTCATCAACTCCGTCAACTTCGAAGACGGGGATGCCGCGACCAGCCGGTTCGGACGCATCATGCCGCTCGTCAAGGAGCACGGCACGGCCGTGATCGCGCTCACGATCGACGAGCAGGGGCAGGCGCGCACCGGCGACGACAAGATCCGCATCGCATCGCGCCTGGTCGACACCCTCGTCGATGAGTGGGGGATGAAGGTCGAGGACATCGTCGTCGACTGCCTCACCTTCCCGATCGCCACAGGCCAGGAGGAGACGCGGCGCGACGCGATCGAGACGATCGACGCGATCCGCCGCCTCAACGCGAAGTACCCAGGCATCCACACGACCCTCGGCGTCTCGAACGTCTCGTTCGGCTTGAACCCTCCTGCACGAAGCGTGCTGAACTCGGTGTTCCTGCACGAGGCCGTCGAGGCGGGACTCGACTCGGGCATCATCGACGCGTCCAAGATCGTGCCGCTCGCTTCGATCTCGGAGGAGCAGCGCCAGGTCGCGCTCGACCTGGTGTGGGACCGGCGCGAGTTCGATGCCGAGGGGAACACGACCTACGATCCGCTCGCCCGCATGCTCGATCTGTTCGCCGGTGTCGACACGGCGGCGGTCCGCGATCAGCGCGCGGCCGAGCTCGCCGCGCTGCCGGTCGGCGAGCGCCTCGAGCGACGCATCATCGACGGTGCGTCCAAGGGACTCGAGGCCGACCTCGACCTCGCGCGCGCCGGCGGCCTCAGCGCGCTCTCGATCATCAACGACCACCTGCTCGAAGGCATGAAGATCGTCGGCGAGCGGTTCGGGTCGGGCGAGATGCAGCTGCCGTTCGTCCTGCAGTCCGCCGAGACGATGAAGACCGCGGTCGCGCTGCTCGAGCCGCACATGGAGAAATCGGATGCCTCGGGCAAGGGGAAGATCATCCTCGCGACCGTACGCGGCGACGTGCACGACATCGGCAAGAACCTCGTCGACATCATCCTCACGAACAACGGCTACGACGTGGTGAACCTCGGCATCAAGCAGCCGATCGCCGACATCATCGCCGCCGCCGAGGAGCACAACGCGGATGTGATCGGCATGTCGGGCCTGCTCGTGAAGTCCACGGTCGTGATGAAGGAGAACCTGCAGGAGCTGCAGTCGCGCGGTCTCGCCAAGCGCTGGCCGGTGATCCTCGGCGGTGCCGCGCTCACCCGTGCGTACGTCGAGGACGACCTGGCCGGGCAGTTCGACGGCGAGGTGCGCTACGCGCGCGACGCATTCGAGGGCCTCACCCTGATGGAGCCTCTCGTGAAGATCGCGCGCGGCGCCGCGCCGGATGAGGTCGGACTGCCGCCGCTGAAGAAGCGCATCCATGGGGCGGGCGCGAAGCTCACCCTGACCGAGCCCGAGGCGATGCCCGCGCGGTCCGATGTCGTCTCCGACAACCCGGTGCCGGTGCCGCCGTTCTGGGGCACCCGCATCTCGCGGGGCATCGCGCTGCACGACTACGCCGCGTTCCTCGACGAGCGCGCCACCTTCATGGGGCAGTGGGGGCTCAAGCCCGGCCGCGGCGAAGGCGGGCTCTCCTACGAGCAGCTCCTCGACACCGAGGGACGACCGCGGCTGCGCTACTGGCTCGACCGCATCCTCGCGGAAGGCATGCTCGACGCCTCGGTCGCGTACGGGTACTTCCCGGTGGTCTCGGAAGGCGACGATATCGTCGTCCTGCACCATGGCGACGACGCGTCCGGCATCCTCGGGGCGGCTGGTCTGCTCGCCCCCGACGGCGGCTCGGGCGGCGCGCTGGGCACGGACAGACTGCGGTTCCACTTCCCGCGGCAGCGCCGCGACCGGCATCTCTGCCTCGCGGACTTCGTGCGGTCCCGCGAGTCGGGCCAGATCGACGTGATGGCGGTGCAGCTGGTGACAGCCGGCTCGCGCATCGACGCCGTGACGGCGAAGCTGTTCGCCGAAGACAAGTACCGCGACTATTACGAGCTGAACGGCCTCGTGATGCAGCTGACCGAGGCGCTCGCCGAGTTCTGGCACGCGCGCATCCGGTCGGAGCTCGGCCACGCCGAGGAAGATCCCGACGACATCGCAGGTCACTTCAAGCTCGAGTACCGCGGCGCGCGCTTCTCGCTGGGCTACCCCGCGTGCCCTGACATGGAGGACCGAAGGAAGGTCGTCGAGCTGCTGCGCCCGGAGCGGATGGGCGTCGAGCTCAGCGAAGAGCTGCAGCTGCACCCCGAGCAGTCGACCGACGCGTTCGTCTTCCACCACCCCGAAGCGAAGTACTTCTCGGTCTGAGTCGAGAGGGCCGCGTCACACGGTCGGTGTGACGGCCTTCGCCCGCCGCAGCGAGGTGAGCATCGCCCGCCCGACGACGACGATCCCGACGACGCTGACGATCGCGCGCAGCGTGTCCCACGTGACGGTCGACGTCACGAGCGAGTACAGGAGGAAGCTCGCCACGTTCTCGCCGATCGGTGCACCCGCGACGTAGGAGATCTCCGTGCCGGAACCGACCGCGAAGGGCCAGAACCACAGGTTCATGATGAGCCCGAACGCGTAGGAGGCGACTACCCCGTACACGCAGAGCATGACGACCTCGGCGGTGCCCGTCACCCGGCGGGGGAGGAGACCCGCACCCGCGCCCACCCACGCGCAGGCGAACATCTGGAACGGCGTCCACGGGCCGATCCCACCCGTGAAGACCGACGACAGCAGGATCGCGAACAGGCCGAGCAGCAGGCCGAACCGCGCACCGAACGCGCGCCCGGCCAGGATCAGCAGGACGAACACCGCTTCGACCCCGCCGACGCCGGTGCCGACGATCCGGATGGCTGCGCCGATGGCGGCGAGTGTGCCGAGCAGAGCGAGGGTATGCGCGGTGCGCACGGTGCCGTCGAGGGCGCCGAAGATGACGACGGCCGCGAGCGGTGCGAGCGCGAATGCCGCCGCGGGCACTGCGGCCTGTGCCTGCGCGGGCACCGCGTAGACGACGAGCGGCCAGGCGAACGCGGCGAAGGCGACGAGGTTCGCCGCGGCGACGGCGATGGTGCGGATCCGGCCTTGGTCGCTGAGCGAGCGAAGCGAGACGAAACGCGCCGCGGGGCGCGGGAGCGAAGGGCCCTCGCTTACCGGAGAAGGGTCGTTGAGCGAGCGAAGCGAGACGAAACGCGCCGCGGCGGGCTGAGGTGTTTCGCCCTGCGCACCCCGCTCGACGGCCGATGGTCGAGCGCCGACCGGCACGCGTGCGGGCGCCACCTTCCCGGCCTCCATCGGAAGGAGGAAGGCAGCGACCGCGTGGGCGAAGTCGGGGTCGTGCGTCGCGATGAGCACGGCCGCACCCGCCGACGCGACGTCGTGGAGCGTCGCGGCGACGAGAGCGCGAGCCGCGGCATCCAGCCCTCGCGTGGGCTCGTCGACGAGCAGCACGCGCGGTGCCGCGGCGAGCTGCAGCGCGATGGCAAGGCATCGGCGTTGGCCGACGGAGAGATCGAGCGGATGCCGCGCCGCCTGGGCCGCGACCTCCGGGTCGTCGGCAGCCTTGCCAAGGAAGCCCGCCCACCTCGTCAGTGTCGTGCCGCGCGGCTCTCCCGCGCGCCGGTCGGCGTGGGCGCACTCCGCTCGCACGGTGTCGCAGATGAACAGGTCGTCGGACAGGTCGGGGACGAGGGCGACCCCGCCGGCGCGTCGGTCGTGCTTGGAGGCGGACCCGCGTGCGGGCCGGCCGCCGACGGTGACAGCGGCCGCGGCATCCGGGATCGCGATCGCGGCGAGCAGGCTCGACTTGCCGGCCCCGTTCGGCCCCACGAGTGCCGCGATCTCACCCGACCCGACGCAGAACGTGGCCCCCGCGACCGCCAGATGCGAGCCGCGGTGCACATCGAGCCGATCGACCTGGAGTCCTCCCGCAGCGGATGTCGCACGGTCGGGATGTGCCGTCGCGCGCGGTGGGACGCTCTCGTCGACAAAGGGTGCGCTGCCGAGCTCGATCCGCCGGTCGGCGATCGCGTCGAGCTCGGTGACGCGGTGCTCGGCGACGACCACGCACACGCCGGCGTCGTGCGCGAGCGCCCTGAGCAGCTCGACGATCTCGCGACGGGAGTCGGCGTCGAGGTCGGCGAGCGGTTCGTCGACGAGCAGCAGGATAGGGTGCTGGACGATCGCCGCGGCGATGGCGACCTTCGTCGCCTCACCGGCCGACAGGCCACGCAGCGGGCGGTCGAGGAGGTCGGTGATGCCGCTGCGCTCGCCGACGTCGGTGACGCGCGCGTGCACGATCCGGGCGGCGACGCCTCGAAGCTCGAGCGCGAGTCCGAGTTCGTCGCGCACGCGGTCGGTCGCGAACGCCTCACGCGGATGCTGCAGCACCACACCCACCAGCTGTGCGGTGTTGCGCGGGGGTACGGCCGTGCGGTCATGCCCGACCACCCGCACGATGCCGTCGATGCCGCCGCCGTCGACGTGGGTGTGCAGACCCGCGAGGGCCCGCAGCAGCGTCGACTTGCCGGCCCCCGTGGGTCCGGCCAGGACGGTGAGCGTGCCAGGCTCGAGCAGCAGGTCGGGCACACGGACCGCGCCCTCGGCGGCACCTCGATGGCGGAGCACGGCGCCTCGCACCTCTACGGGTAAGAGGCAGTCGCCCTCGACGGGCCGCCCGGCGAGCCCGCGCAGTTCGAGGGCCGCAGCGACCGCGGTCGCCCGGGCGAGCGTCCTGCTCAGCACCGGAGCCAGCAGCCGCACACCGCCCCGCTCGCCGCGCAGTCGCTGTGCGAACCGCACGGCGCGCACCGCGTCGGCCAGCGCGGGCAGGGTCGCCCACGCCACCGCCAGGGTGCGCGCGACGCCGCGGAGCGGACCCCGACGCGCGCCGCGCGCGATCACGCGGGGCAGATCCACCACGGCGTTGATCAGGCCGAACACGAGGATCGTGATGGCGATCGGGAGTGCGCTCGCCGCGGCATCCCACAGCCCACCCGTCGTGACCGGCCCGAGCAGCACGACGTGCGCGAACGGTGCAGGCAGCGGCACCTCGGGGAGGTCGAGCAGCACCGCCCCGGACCCGTCGGCGCCGTGGAACAGCACCCGGTACAGGACCCGGACGACCACGAACCCCGCCGCGAGCGCCGCCGCGGCGCGCAGGGGTTCGAGTCGCACGGTCATGGGGCTAGGAAGTCGGCGCGGCCGGTTCGCCGTTCAGCGTGAACAGCAGCGCCACGCTTTCGCCCGGCTCGAGCTGAAGGGTGGACAGGCCCTCGGTCGCGTACGCCCACTCGCCCTCCTCGGGCTGCACCCACAGCGACCAGTACGCGAAGCCGGCGGGCATCGACTCGCAGGTCTCGAAGTACTCCGAGCCGTCCTCCGCGGTGAGCGCGACGTCCTCGGCGGGCAGGCCGTCGACGCGGCACACCACCTGGTCGCCGTACTCGGTGGTGCCCTCGGTCGTGACCCCCGCCTCGGCGAGTGCGTCGCTCGCGGCGATCGCCTCGTCCGTCTCGATGCACTGCGACTGGGAGATGTCGTCCGCCTCATCGAAGGCGCTCGCGTCGACGACGACGGTGACGCCGGCGCAGCTTCCGTCGGCGGATGCCGAGGCCGACGGCGCAGCCGTGTCGGACGCGGGAGAGGACGAGCACGCGGCCAGGGACAGGAGCAGGGCCACGGCCGCCGTGGCGGTCAGTGTGCGAAGAGTCGAAGTCACCGTTCCAGGCTACGGCCCCCGATCCGCCGCCTGCGGCCGCATGACGTCCGACCGCGACCGGCCGTAGGCTGACCAGGTGACCGTTTCCGATCTCTTCGACGAAGACGAGTGGGTGCCGGCATCCGGCGCCGATTCCTACACCGACATCACCGCTCACGTGTCGAAGGACGGCCGCATCGCTCGCATCGCGTTCCACCGCCCCGAGGTGCGCAACGCGTTCCGTCCGCACACCGTCGACGAGCTCTATCGGGCACTCGACGATGCCCGGCAGAATCCCCGCATCGGCGTCGTGCTGCTCACCGGGAACGGCCCGAGCGCGAAGGACGGCGGCTGGGCGTTCTGCTCCGGCGGCGACCAGCGCATCCGCGGCCGCGACGGCTACAAATACTCCGAGTCCGATGCGGTCACCGACCCCGCGCGCGCCGGCCGCCTGCACATCCTCGAGGTGCAGCGGCTCATCCGGTTCATGCCCAAGGTCGTCATCGCCGTGATCCCCGGCTGGGCGGCAGGCGGGGGTCACTCCCTGCACGTCGTGTGCGACCTGTCAATCGCGTCCGCCGAGCACGGCAGGTTCAAGCAGACCGACGCCGACGTGGGCTCGTTCGACGCGGGCTATGGCTCGGCGTACTTCGCCCGGCAGATCGGGCAGAAGTTCGCGCGCGAGGTGTTCTTCCTCGCCGAGGAGTACTCCGCGCAGCGCGCCTTCGAGATGGGCGCTGTCAACCGGGTCGTCCCGCACGCCGAGCTCGAGCGCGAGGCGATCGCGATGGCGCGGACGATCCTGACGAAGTCGCCCACCGCGATCCGCATGCTCAAATTCGCGTTCAACGCGGTCGACGACGGGCTCGTCGGCCAGCAGGTCTTCGCGGGTGAGGCCACCCGGCTCGCCTACGGCACCGACGAGGCCGTCGAGGGCCGCGACTCCTTCCTCGAGAAGCGCGACCCGGACTGGGCGCCCTACCCATGGCAGTACTAGGCAGGAAATGAAGCTCCAACCCGTCATCGGAGACGACCCCCGCGACATCATGCGGGCCCTGCGTTCGGCGATCCACGGCGCCGGCCCCGCCCTCGGGCTCGGGATGGTGAGCGACCTGCCTGCCGAGGTGCGGCCGGGCACGGCGGTCGTCGTGACGACCTCGGGCTCGACCGGCGTGCCGAAGAGCGTGGTCCTCAGCCGCGACGCGCTCACCGCCAGCGCGCTGGCGACGGGCGCGCGCATCGGTGAAGGGGCCTGGCTCCTCGCCCTGCCGGCGAGCTATGTCGCCGGCATGCAGGTGCTCGTCCGGGCCATCGTCTCGGGCCGCGAGCCCGCGATCCTCTCCGGTTCCTTCACGCCGACCGCGTTCGCCGCCACCGCGAACCTCATGGTCTCCAGCGACGGCGGCCGGCGAGTGCCGACCTACACGTCGCTGGTGCCGGCGCAGCTCGCGCGGCTGCTCGACGCCGCCGAGCACGACAGCTCCGTCGCCACAGCCCTGCGCTCCTTCGAGACGATCCTCGTCGGCGGGCAGGCGCTGCCGCCCGTCATCCTCGAGCGCGCGCAGGCCGCGGGAGCCCGGATCGTCCGCACCTACGGCTCGACCGAGACGAGCGGCGGCTGCGTCTACGACGGGGCGCCCCTCGACGGCGTCTCGCTCCGCATCCAAGACGGCGAGGTGCAGGTGGCCGGCCCGACGCTCGCCGACGGGTATCTCGGTGAGCCGGCGGCGACGGATGCCGCGTTCCGCCGCGATGCCGACGGCACCCGGTGGTACCGCACCGGCGACTCCGGGCTCTGGGAGGACGGCATCCTGCGCGTCCGAGGGCGCATCGACAATGTCATCGTCTCGGGTGGGGTGAACATCTCGTTGGACCGCGTGGAGCGCATCGTCCGCGGGGTGCCCGGGCTCGCCTCCGCCGTGGTCGTCGGGGTGCCCGACGACCGCTGGGGCGAGGCATCCGTCGTCGTCGCCTCTCGTGGCGAGGCCCTCCGCCGCAGCGAATCCGTGCAGCTCGAGGAGGCGCGCGACGCCGTCGCCGCCGAGATCGGAGCGCACGCCCGGCCGACCCGGCTCGTGCTCGTGGACGAGCTCGCCACGCTGCCCTCGGGCAAGCCCGACCGCGAGGCGATTCGCCGCGCGATCGGCGCGCTCCGCTAGGTGTAGGTCGCCGGGTCTCAGGCCGCGTCGGCCGGGCCGGTGTCGACGACGCAGAACCGGTTGCCCTCGGTGTCTTCGAGCACGATCCAGTCGGCGTCCTCGGGGTAGTCGTCCCAGTCGACCTCCCGCGCGCCGAGGGCGAGCAGTCGGGAGATCTCCCCGGACTGGTCGGTGGCGTAGAGATCGAGGTGGATGCGCGGCGGGTAGTGCTGCGGGTAGCCGGTCACCGACAGCGCGATACTCGCACCCGGCGCGTCCCAATGCTTCTTGTAGGGCGGATCCAGGATCACCCAGTCATCGGAGGGCTCGGCGCGATTGACGTAGCCGAGGGCCGCGCGCCAGAACTCCCCCGCACGATCGATGTCCTCCACGGTCAGCACAGTCGTTGCGATGGTCAGCATGCCGACATTTTCGCGCGGGAACGGATGCCACGGCCAGGGGGTGGCGGCAAGAGCTGTCTCGGGGATCTAGGATTTCACCTCGTGGCAGGCACCCCCAGCAAGAAGCGCAGCACGTCCGGTCCGAAGAAGCAGCCGTCGCGGGGAAATCCGCAGAAGGTGCGTGAGTCGGGCAGCCCGGTGCGGGTGCAGAAGGCGACAGCAGGGGACTGGATCGGCGCTGCGCGGCTGCGCACGCTGCCGCTCGCGGTCACCCCGATCCTGATCGGCACGGGCGCCGCGCACCTCGTCGACCAGCAGCTCCACTGGGTGCTCGCGCTGGCCTGCCTCGTCGTGTCGATGAGCCTGCAGATCGGCGTGAACTACGCGAACGACTACAGCGACGGCGTCCGCGGCACCGACGACCACCGGGTCGGGCCCGCCCGACTGACCGCATCGCGCAAGGCGAAGCCCCGCACTGTGCTGATCGTCGCGCTGTCGTTCTTTGCGATCGCGGCGCTCGCCGGTCTCGCGGTCGTCATCCGCACCCAGCAGTGGTGGCTGCTGCTGGTCGGCGCCCTGTGCATCGTCGCCGCCTGGTTCTACACCGGCGGCAAGCGGCCCTACGGCTATTACGGGCTCGGTGAGCTGTTCGTCTTCGTCTTCTTCGGGCTCGTCGCCACCGTGGGCACCGCCTGGGTGCAGGTGCTCGCGATCCCGCAGGAGGCGTGGTTCGGCGGAGTGGGCGCTGGACTGCTCGCCTGCGCGGTGCTGCTGGCCAACAACCTGCGCGACATCGACCAGGACCGCATCGCCGGCAAGCGCACGCTGACCGTGCTGATCGGCCGCAAAGCGACGAAGTGGCTCTTCACGGCCTTCGTGCTCGTCGCCTTCGCGATCGCCTGCTTCCTGGCGGTGTTCTACCCGATCGCCTGGCTGACGCTGCTCGCCCTGCTCGCGGCGCTGCCCGCCATCCTCATCGTGTGGACCTACCGGCTGCCGAAGGAGCTCGTCATCGCCCTGGCGCTCACCTCGGCCACCTCACTGGCGTACGGCGGGTTCCTGTTCTGGGCCTTCGTCGGCTGACGCTCAGCGCGGAGAACCGTCCGCGGCGTCGGCGGCGGCATCCTCGACGTCCTCATCGCTCGGCGTCTTCCGCGCTTTGCGCGGACGCTCGGCCAGACCCTCGGTCGCGCTGGTGAGCGGGCGGCGCAGGAACAGCAGCGAAAGGCTGAGCCCGATCAGCGCGGCGAAGATGGCGGCGAGCCAGTACAGCTCGCGGAAGATCGGGAACAGCATGAGGATCGCGAACGGGACCAGGAAGGCGAGCAGCCGCAGGACGGTGTAGACGAGCGCGGAGCGGACTTTCACCTGTTCATCGTACGTTCGGTTCGGCCAGGCCATGGTTCACGGGTCGTCGGGGGCATACCTGCGGGCGACGGTTCGGTCACGACCCGGCCAGACCGGGCGCAGCACGCCTAGGATGGGGATTGTGACGAGGGTGCTGCTTATCTTGGCCCTGGTGCTGACGGCGTTCTGGGTCTTCACCATCGTCGACTGCGCCGCCCAGCCTTCGTATCGCCACCGCGGCGTCAGCAAGCCAGTGTGGATCCTCATCGTGATCCTGCTGCCGGTGCTCGGCGGCATCCTCTGGTTCGTGGTCGGCCGCGTGCGCGCCAGCGCCCTTCCGACCCGCTCCGCGCCAGACGACGACATCGAGTTCCTCGGCCGGATCGGCACCATGAGCGATCAGGACGAGCGCATCCGTCGGCTCGAAGAGGAGCTCGCGCAGCTCGACGCCGAGGATGACGACCCGAAGTGGCAGACTCCGGACGCGAGCGCCCCGAAGACGTCGGCGGCCCCCACCGAGACCGGCGCCCCCGCCGATCCGCCGGTGCGTGGGGCGGCACCCGATGCCGACGACGACGGCCGCGGCCAGCGCGGAGCCGTCGGCTGAGCATGGACCCAGAAGCGGGCGGCGAAAACGCCGTCCCCGAGACGAACGAGCCGCGCGACGATCCGCGCGCCACTCCGGCGCCCGCGACCGATGCGGCTGCCGCGCTCATCGCCGCGCTCCTCGAGCACGGCGTGCGCCACATCGTGCTCAGCCCCGGATCGCGCTCTCAGTCCCTCGCGCTCGTCGCCGCCGAGCTCGAGGCACGCGGAGCGGTGTCGGTGCACGTGCGGATCGACGAGCGGGTGGCCGGCTTCACGGCCCTGGGCATCGGACGTGAGGACGGGATGCCGGCGGCCGTCGTCTGCACGTCCGGCACTGCGGCGGCCAACCTGCTGCCGGCGGCACTGGAGGCCCACCACGCGGGCGTCCCGCTGCTGCTGCTGACCGCGGACCGCCCGCCCGAGCTGCGTGGCGTCGGTGCGAACCAGACCACTCGGCAGCCCGGGATGTTCGCGCCGAACGTGCGATTCGAAGCCGACGTCCCCGTTCCGGAGCTGACCGACCCCGACGGCGATTCCGAGCAGAGCGCCATGCTCCGCGCCATCGCCGGCGACGCCGTCGCCGCGGCGCTCGGCGCGGGAACCCGTTCGCCGGGTCCGGTGCACCTCAACCTGCCGTTCCGCGAGCCGCTCGCCGGAGATCTCCCCGTCTGGCTGAGCGCCGCCGAGGTCGAGCTCATCGTCGAGGCCGACCCCGACCCGGATGCCGCGCCGGTCGAGGATGAGGCCGAGGAAGAGGTGTTCGGCGCCCTCTACCAGGGCGGCGGAGGCATCGGCGAATCCGATGTGCCGATCGAGCCGGAGGACCGGCCCCACGTCATCGAGCGCGGACCGCGCACCATCGTCATCGCGGGCGCCGATGCCGGCCCCGACGCGGAGCTGCTGGCACACGAGGGGGGCTGGCCCCTCATCGCTGAGATCGTCAGCGGCGCTCGGTTCGGTCGCAACCTCGTGCACGGCTATCGCGAACTGCTGGCGGATCCCGACCTCGGCGGGCGCATCGAGCGCGCCATCGTGCTGGGGCACCCCACGCTCAGCCGCGAGGTGGCCGCACTGCTGTCCGATCCCGACATCGCGGTCTTCGCGGTCCGCGGCCCAGGGGAGCCGCTCAACCTCAACGACGCCACGGTGCCACTCGATGCTCTGGCGGTGGCCCCCGGGGAAGTCGACAGCGAGTGGCTGGGTGACTGGCTGCGCGCCTCGCGCGCGGCATCCGTAGATCTCTCGCCGCCCGCCCCCGATGCCGACGGGCTGTCGTCCGCCGTGCCGGGGGAGCGCCTCGGCGCCATCGCCGCCGAACTCGGCGCCATCCGGGCACCCCTCGACCGCGCCGGGCTGGTCGACGCGGTGTGGCGGGCCACGTGGCCGCACGATCGGCTCGTGTTCGGCTCGTCCCGGCTGGTCCGGGTCGCCGATGCGGTGCTGGGCGGCAAGAAGGTGCCCGTGCACGCGAACCGCGGTCTCGCCGGCATCGACGGCACGGTCGCGACGGCGATGGGCATCGCGCTGGCCAGCCAGGCCGGGGGGCGACCCGGGGTGACGCGCGTCGTGCTCGGCGACCTCGCGTTCCTGCACGACGTCGGCGCCCTGCTCCTCGCCCCCGGGGAGCGCGCGCCGCGCCTTCAGGTCATCGTCGGCAACGACGGCGGCGGCACGATCTTCGACGGCCTCGAGGTTGCGGGCGTCGCGGGCCGTGACGCGATGGACCGCGTGCTCTACACACCGCACACCGTGCGACTCGAGCAGCTCGCGCTCGCCTACGGGTGGGAGTACCGGCGCGTCACCACCCGCAGCGCTTTCGATCAGGCGCTGACCTCACCGGTCGGCGGCAGGCAGCTCATCGAGGTTCCGCTGCCGCGCTGATCCGCACGCGCGGGGGCCGGCAGGGGCAAGATGGGCCCATGACTGCGAAAAGCCAGAAGCATTGGACCGGCGACCCCGCACAGCTGCTGCGCGTGGGGGCGGGATTCCGCCTCACGGACGTCGACCCTGAGTCGACGCCGGGATTCACAGGCGGCAAGAAGCACGGCGCCAAGGACCTCGCATCGGGCGTCGAAGAGCTCGACGAGCTGCAGGAGCGCCTCTTCGCCGAGAGCCGCTCCGGGCAGACCGACGCCAGAGTCCTCCTGGTGCTGCAGGCGATGGATTCCGCGGGAAAAGGCGGCATCATCCGTCACGTCGTCGGCTCGGTCGACCCGCAGGGCATCTCGCTCACCGCGTTCAAGAAGCCGACCAAGGAGGAGCTCGCGCACGACTTCCTCTGGCGGATCGAGAAACGCGTGCCCGAGCCTGGGTTCATCGGCGTGTTCGACCGCTCGCACTACGAGGACGTGCTGATCGGCAAGGTGCGCGAGTTCGCGCCGCCGGAGGAGATCGAACGGCGCTACGGGGCCATCAACGACTTCGAGAAGCGATTGACGGATGCCGGAACCCGCGTCGTGAAGGTCATGCTGCACATCTCACCCGAGGAGCAGCGGGAGCGGCTCGCGGAGCGGCTCGATCGACCGGACAAGCACTGGAAGTACAACCCGGGCGATGTCGACGAGCGCGCGCGGTGGCCGAAGTACATGGACGCCTTCCAGGTCGTGTTCGAGCGCACCTCGACCGACTACGCGCCCTGGCACGTGATCCCCGCGAACCGGAAGTGGTTCGCGCGGCTTGCGGTGCAGGCGCTGCTGCTCGAGACCCTCGAGCAGATCGACCCGCAGTGGCCGGTGGCCACCTACGACATCGCCGCCGAGAAGGCCCGCCTCGCCGCCACCTGATCCGGCTCAGACCTCGCCGCGTGCGGTCCAGGCTGTCGCGGTCACCGTGAACGGACCGTCCGGCAGCAGTTCGGCGCAGCGGGCTCGTACGGCGTCGCGTTCCAGGTCGGGCAGTGCCGCCAGCTGTGCCCCCGCGGGCGAGACGCCGAGCGTGTAGGGCGTCCACCATTCCTCGAATCCGGCGTACCGCACCTCCACGGTGAGCTCACCCTCCTCGACGGCCCCGCAGCCGGCGGCACGGAGCAGCGCACCCAGGTCGCCGTGGCGGGCGCCCACCTTGTGGGACTCGTCGTCGATGCCCGTCACGACGGATCCGAGGGCCGCGAAGAACAGGCTCTGCGGGGCGCGGCCACCGGCGAAGTCCCAGACGCAGGCGGCGACCACGCCGCCGGGTCGCGTGACGCGAACCATCTCGCGGGCGCCTGCCGCGGCATCCGTCATGAAATGCACGACGAGTTCGGCGAGCGTCGCGACGAAGATGTCGTCGTCGAAGGGCAGGTGCTCGGCGACGCCGTGGCGGATGTCGGCCCACGGGTGGCGGGCGGCCGCCGCGGCGACGAAGCTCGCGGACGGATCGACACCGGCCACTTCGGCCTCGCCGTAGCGCGCGGCGAGCTGCTCGGTGAGGGCACCAGGACCGCAGCCGACGTCCAGCGCGCGGCCCTCGCGGGGGAGGCGCGCGCTCTCGACGAACAGCGCGGCGAGCGGACGGGAGTACCGCCCCATGAAGCTGTCGTAGGCCTCGGCGGCCACATCGAACGACATGGCAGCGAGTCTACGCTCGCCGGGTTTGAGCCGTTAGAGATCACTGTGTCAGCGAGTACTTGATGTGATATAGTACTTGTCATGACACAGGAAGACGCGTTCGCAGCGGATCTGCTGCGGGGACACACCGACACGATCGTGCTCGGCGTCCTGCGTCACGGCGACCAGTACGGCTTCGAGATCTACAAAGCCATCCGCGACGCGACCGGCGGTGATCACGAGATCAAGGAGGCGACCCTGTACGCCACCTACCGCCGGCTCGAGAAGGACGGACTCGTCGAGTCCTACTGGGGCGACGAGACGCAGGGCGGCCGCCGCAAGTACTACCGCATCACCGACGCCGGCCGTGCGGTCTACCGCGGCAAGGTGACGGCATGGGTCGCCACCCGACGCATCATCGACTCTCTCTTGGATCTCAAGGGCACCGACCTGAAGGAACAGCAATGAACTCCGACATCCATCGTCTCCTCGACGAGGCGTTCGCCGGCATCGAGATGACGCCCGACGCACAGGACCTGAAGGAAGAGGTGCGCGCCAACCTCGTCGCGCGCGCCGACGAGCTCGAGGCCGCCGGCCTGTCGGCAGCGGATGCCGCGCGCCAGGCGATCGCGGAGCTCGGCGACGTGCGCGAGCTGCTGGAAGGATCCATCGCTCCCGCGCAGAAGGAGTCGTACGCGATGGTGCAGCAGCGCCACCACGTGCGCCCGAAACCTGGATTCGTGGTCGGGGTCGTCGTCGCGTCGGTCGTCACCGTGGCGTCGCTCATCGTGGTCGCACTCGCCGCGACGGGCGTGCTG
Organism: Microbacterium sp. P5_E9; assembly: GCF_054049175.1. NCBI lineage: Bacteria > Bacillati > Actinomycetota > Actinomycetes > Micrococcales > Microbacteriaceae > Microbacterium > Microbacterium sp. P5_E9. Next base: position 230,368 of record NZ_JBFUMV010000002.1, read on the forward strand.
ACCCTCCCGGTCGCCGGCACGATCGCCATCCTGGTGCTCGGCGCCGCCGGCGCAGGCTGGATCGTGGGGTCGTCGCTCTCGCAGGAGACGACATCAGACCATCCCATGCCGAGCAGGCGCGCCGCCGGCTTCGCCCTGGCGACGAGTCTCGTCGTGGTCGGGCTCGGGCTGACCGGTCTCATCCTCACCGGCATCCTCGCGATGTGGGTCGTCGTCCTGGCCGCGGTCGCGGGCGTGCTGGGCATCGTCCTGGTCTCGTTCCTCGGAGCGACGCAGACCAACCGGCACAAGGCGTGGGTCGTCGCCGCGCAGCGCGACGCTCAGATGCCGCCCAACCGCTTCGAGGAGGAGCCCGAGACCGCAGCCCGGTTCGGGATCTACACGGCGGTCATCTGGATCCTCACCTTCGCCCTCATGATCGCGCTGGTCTTCACGGTCGGCTGGTGGTGGGCGCTGCTCGCCTTCGTCGGCGGCTTCGCCGTCATGATGCTGGTGCTCGCCCGCATGATGTTCGGCGCCAAGAAGTCGTAGCCGGTCCGCCGGCCCACTCCTCTCACACAACCCATCAGAAGGAAGGGATGCTTCGCCATGCCTGAAAACAACCAGGCGATCGTCGCCGAGAACCTCGTCAAGGTCTATCCGGGTCGGGGACGGCGCCCCGCCGTCCGTGCCCTCGACGGACTGAGCTTCACCGTTCCGCCCGGTCGCGTCTTCGGCCTCCTCGGCCCGAACGGGGCCGGCAAGTCCACCACCACCAAGATCCTCACCACCCTCTCGCGGCCCACCGGCGGCACGGCGCGGGTCGCCGGTCACGATGTCGCCCGCGAGGCCGACGCTGTGCGCGCGGCCATCGGCTATGTGTCCCAGGGCTCGAGCACCGATCCGCTCCTCACCGCGGTCGAGAACCTCGAGATCGCCGCCCGCCTGCGGGGCATGGGCGCCGCCGACGCCCGGTCGCGCGCGCGCCGGCTGCTCGACGAGTTCGGCCTGGCCGAGGCATCCCGGCGCCCCGTCAGCACGTTCTCCGGCGGCATGCGGCGGCGGCTGGATGTCGCGGCCGCGCTCGTGCACCGCCCGCAGGTGCTGTTCCTCGACGAACCCACGACGGGTCTCGACCCTGAGGCACGCGCCACGATGTGGGCGGAGATCCGCCGGCTGTCCGGCGAAGAGGCGCTCACCGTCGTGCTGACCACTCACTACCTCGAAGAGGCAGATCGGCTCGCCCACGAGATCCTGCTCGTCGACGAGGGGCGGGCCGTCGTGCAGGGCACGCCTGCCGAGCTGAAGGCCGCGCTGCATGGCGACTCGCTGAGGGTGAGCCTCATCGAACCCGATCCCGATGCCGTGCGACGGGCCGTGGCCGGGGTCGCGGATCTGCGCGACATCGTCGTGGAGGTCTCCGGGGTCGAAGGCGTCCTGGCCGCCCGCACGGACGATGCCTCCGCGGCGGTCGGGGCTGTCATCGCCGCGCTGGATGCCGCGGGCATCCGCTTCGGTCAGGTCGCGGCATCCCACCCCACCCTCGACGATGTGTACCTCCACTTCGTCGGACACACGATCGGCGACCCCTCGACAAGCTCGGGGACCGGCGTCGAGGCGACCCAGACAGGAGCAGCAGCATGACCACTCTCACCCTCGGCGGCCCCGTGGTCGCCGCCGTCCCCCGTCGTGCGGGCTGGTTCACCCAGACCGGGCAGGTGCTGCGCCGCTGGCTGCTCTCCACCTGGCGTCAGGCCTGGGGCCCGATCATGTCGCTCGTGCAGCCGGTCATCTGGATCCTGCTGTTCGGGTCGGTGTTCTCGTCGCTCGGCGCGCTGCCGCAGTTCGGCGGCGCGGGCTACATCGACTACCTCGTGCCCGGCATCCTGATGATGACCGTGCTTTACTCCGGCGCGTGGGCCGGCACCGGCTACATCGACGACATCAACTCCGGCGTCATGGACCAGTACCTCACCTCGCCGATCTCGCGCACCGCGATCATCTCGGGGCAGCTCGCGCAGCAGCTGATCATCAATGTCGTCCAGTCCGTCGTCGTGCTCGGGATCGGCTGGCTGGCCGGCGCGCGCTACCCCGGTGGGATCGGCGGGATGCTCGTGGCCCTGGGCATCGCGACGCTCCTGGCGACGATCTTCTGCTGCGCCTCGACCGCGGTCGCCCTGCGCGCGCGCAGCCAGATCGCGCTGATCAGCCTGTCGCAGCTGATCGTGCTGCCCGCGACCTTCCTGTCGACAACGATGATGCCCGCCGACCTCATGCCGGAGTGGGTGCAGAGCGTGTCGCGCTGGAACCCGATGACGTGGGCCGTCGAGCTCGGCCGCGGCGGCCTCAGCGGCACCTACCCCGACAACGGCTGGTGGCAGGCCGGCGGCCTCGCGCTGCTCGCGGCACTCGCCTTCGTCTGGGCGGTGCGCTCGATCCGGGCGTACCAGCGCTCGATCTGACCCAGCGCGGCGACCTCACGCAAGGTCTACCCCGTCTCACGCTGTCGAAACCGCCTCTCGCGCCCGAAAGCAACGGCAGCGGATGGCGGTTTCGACAGCGCGAGCAATCGCCGCGCTGCTGAAGCGGCAGCGGATGGCGCTTTGGACAGCGCGAGACCGGGGCTGCGGCATCCGTCGCTCCCGTGCGTAGGCTTGATCGGTGAGCCTTCGTCAAGCCGATCCCGTCCACGCCGTCGCCGACGTCTATGTCGCCGAACTCGCCCGGCACGAGCCTGATGCGGCGCAGGCGATCGGGTCGGACGCTACGCCGGACCTTCCCGATCTGGGCCTGGAGTGGCTGCAGCGCAAGTACGAGCTGCAGGGCGAGACGATCGCCGCGCTCGACGCACTCGCCCCGGATGCGGGCGACCCGGTGCTGCGCGCCGCCCTGCGCGAGCGGCTGGAGCGCGAGCGCCTGCTGTTCGACGCCGGCTTCACGCCTCGACTCGTCGCCGGTCTCGCGACGCCGGTGCACCTCGTCCGCTACGCGATCGAGGGACTGACCGTGACTCCGGATGCCGCGGGAGAGGCGCTCCTGCGCCGGCTCGAGGCGGCGCCGGCCGCGGTGCGGCAGTACGCCGGGTCGCTGCGCTGGGCTCGCGATCACGCGGACCGGTTCACCGGCACGGGCATCGCTCCCGTTCGCCAGCTCGACACCCTCGCCGCACAGGTCGAGTCGTGGGTCGCTCTGGACTGGTTCGGCTCGGTCCCCATCGCCGAGGGGACGGATGCCTCGGCAGGGCCCCGCGTGCGAGCGGCGGCCGACGAGATCAACGTCGCGCTGCACGAACTCGTGCTCCTGCTCCGCGACGAGCTCGGCCCGGTCGCCACCGAGGTCGACGGCGTGGGCGAGGAGGTCTACCAGGACCTTGCCGCCGCGATGCTGGGCGCCCGGGTCGACCTCGCCGAGACCTATGCCTATGGGTGGGCGGAGCTCGAACGGCTCGTCGCCGAAGCGCGCGCGCTCGCCGCGGACCTCGGCGGCTCGGGGGACGATCCTGTCCGGGATGCGGCAGCCCGGCTCGACGTGGACCCGCGCTACCGCCTCGATGGCGTCGACACGATCCGGGACTGGCTCGTCCAGCGCGTCGCCGAGACCACCGACGCACTGGAGCCCGCGTTCGACCTGCCCCCCGGCATCCGGAATGTCGAGTGCCTCGTCTCGGAGGCGGCCTCCGGCGTGGTCTACTACACGCCCGGTGCGCCGGACGGGTCCACGCCGAGCCGGATCGTCTGGACGATCCCGAGCGGCGTGCCGGTCGCCGCGACCTGGCAGGAGGTGTCGAGCGTGCACCACGAGGGGCTGCCGGGGCACCACCTGCAGTTCGTCGTCACGGCGTCGTACCCTGACCTGCACCCATGGCAGCGGCACCTGTGCCACATCCACGGCTACGCGGAGGGCTGGGCGCACTACGCCGAGCAGCTCGCCGACGAGCTCGGGCTGATCCGCGACCCCGCCGAACGGCTCGGACTCGTGCTCGGCCAGATCTGGCGCGCGGTGCGCATCGTCGCCGACATCGGGCTGCACACCGGGTGGCCGATCCCGGCGGGGTCGCTCGTGCCGGAAGGGGAGTGGACGCCCGAGCTCGCCCAGCGGATGCTCGTCGACTACGCCCTGGTCGAGCCCACGCTCGCCGGGTTCGAGGTCGACCGCTACCTCGGCTGGCCGGGGCAGGCGCTCGCCTTCAAGGTCGGCGCCCGGCTCTGGAACGAGGCCCGCGCGGCACGGTCGGCGCAGCTGGGTGACGACTTCTCGCTGCGCGACTTCCACCGCGACGCCCTCGGCCTCGGCCCGATGGGCCTCGATCCGCTCCGCGCGCTGCTCACCCGGCCCTGACGCCAGCCGTGCCGGCCGCGTTGGTGGCGCATATTGTCGCCTCGCCTGTGCCCACGCGACCACATGTGCCACCTTCTCGGGCGGGCCCGCCGCGAACGGGTCGCGAATGGTCGCTTCCCCTGAGCTGAGGCGACAACTCGCGCCACGTTCGCAGGAACGTCAGACGAGCGGATGCCGCGGCTGAGGTGGCGGCATCCGTCCTCGTTCAATCCTCGAGCTGGGGGAGCACCTCGCGCCCGAGCAGTTCGATCCCCGCCGCGGAGTCGATGCCGTGCGGGGTGCCGAACTCGATGCGGTCGACGCCCGCGGCGATGAGCCGCTGGGACTGGGCTGCGATGTCGTCCGGGGTGCCCGCGAAGGCGAACAGGTCGAGCACGTCCCGCGGGACGAGGCGCCCGGCGCCCTCGTCGTCGCCCTCGGCGAGCCGCGCGCGGATCGCCGGCAGCAGGTCCTCGGGCAGCTCGACGGTCGGGTCGAGCGCGGCGACCACGTCGAGGTACATCGCGACCTGGCGCCGGGCGTGGGCGCGCGCGGCATCCCCATCCCGATCCACCACGGTCACTGCACCGAGCACCACCCCGACCGAGCCGGGGGCACGTCCGGCCCGCTCGATCCCGCGGTCGACGCGGGAGCGCACCACCCCGACCATCGCGGGGTTCGCGCTTCCGCCGACCTTGATCTCGTCGGCCACCTCGCCGGCGAGGGTCATGCCCAGCGGTCCCCACGATCCCAGCAGGATCGGCACGTCGGGCCGCACCAGCTGATACCGCAGCCGAACCCCGGGCTCCAGCCGAAACGCCGAGCCCTCATATCCCCGAACCGAACCGTCCAGGAGCGCCCGGATGAACCCCACCGCATCGCGCAGGTGCGCGATCGGCTTCGGTGCGTCGACGCCGATCGCCTCGAGCCACGACCCCTTCGCGAGCCCGAGATACGCGCGACCGCCGGAGGCGGCATCCACCGCGGCGAACTGCCCCGCGATCTCGTACGGGTGCAGGGTGTACGGGTTCCAGCACGCGCAGCCGAGCCGCAGCCGAGTGGTCGCCGAAGCCATCTCGAGCAGCGCCGCGACCGGCGGCTGGTACAGCAGGTCCGAGAACACGCTGACGCCGTCGAAGCCGAGGTCCTCGGCGAGCGTGGCGAGCTTCGCGTACTCGCCGGGTGCCTTATCGGTCTGCAGCCCCAGCGACACCGGAATTCGCGTCACGTCAGTTCATCCGTCGGAATCGAGCGGATGCCGGTGCGCACCACGCGCATGATCAGGCGCTCCTCGGGGTCGGGGCAGGCGACGAGGTCGTCCCGCTCCAGCCAGTCTCCGGGTGGCAGCCTGCGCTGCTTCGCGGGCAGGAGCGGCAGCACCGCCTGCAGCGCGTACATGCAGAAATGCCCGCCGTCGGGCAGGCACAGCCGGCTGCTCTGGACCAGATCGATGTGGTCGCCGACCTTCATGCCGCACACCGAGCGCCCCTCGATGCGCTCGACGACCACGCTCAGGTCGTAGAGCTCGCTGACGGCGGAGTCCGGATGCCGCGACTCCGCCGATTCCGAATCCGCGGTCATGCGAGCGCATCCACGATCGGTCGAAATTTCACGCGGGTCTCCAGCAGTTCGGTGTCGGGGTCGCTCCCGGCGACGATTCCCGCACCGGCGTGTGCGACGACCGGGATCGTCTCATGGCCCTCGGGGCCACCGGCAGCACCCCCGATCTGGGCGCAGCGCAGGGCGATCGCCCACTCGCCGTCGCCGTTGGCGTCGACCCAGCCGACCGGCCCGGCGTAGCGGCCCCGGTCGAACGGCTCGATGCGGCGGATGACCTCGATCGCGGCATCCGTCGGTGTCCCTGCAACTGCCGCGGTGGGGTGCAGCGCCGCCACGAGATCAAGGGCCGATGCGTGGTCGGCAAGTTCGCCGGCGACGTCGGTGGCCAGGTGCCAGAGGTTCGGCAGCTCGAGCACGAACGGCTCGGCGTCCGCCTGCAGCGTGCGGGTGTGGCCCGCGAGGGCGTCCACGACACTTTGCACGGCGAAGCGGTGCTCGTTCAGGTCCTTCCCGCTGTGCGCGAGGGAATCGGATGCCGCGGCATCCCCATCCGCGTCCGCCCCTCGGGGGAAGGTCCCGGCGAGCACGCGGGCGGTCACCGCACCGCCCGACACGGTCACCAGGGTCTCCGGGCTCGCACCAATGAGACCGTCGACCGCGAACGTCCAGGTGTCGGGGTACCCGGTGGACAGCGCGCGGGCGAGCCGGCGCAGGTCGGCCCCGGCGGGGACGGTGCCCACGAGATCGCGGGCCAGCACCACCTTGCCGACCTCGCCGCGGGCGATGGCCGTCAGCCCGGCGCGGACGGCGTCTTCGTAACCCGCCGGATCGAGCGACCCGGGGCCGAGGGTCGCCGACCAGTACTGGCCGTACGGCGTCTCGACGAGTGCGGGATCGGCGGACGGGGCGTCGAGGTTGCGGATGCGGGTGATCCAGCTGCGCCCGCCGCGGCGGCCGATCACGAGCGGGGGGATCACGAGCAGGTTCGAGCGCTCGGATCGAGGGTCGAACGCGAACGCGCCGAACGCGACCAGCCCGGTGCCGGGGAGGCGCACCGGATCGTCGGTCGCAGCGTTCGAGGTGGCCCAGCGCCACGCCTCGGCGTGGCCGGGGATCGCGCCTGCCGTCACCGGGGCATCGTCGGCGGTGCCACCGCGGGTGATCGCGATGACGGGCTTGCCCAGCCCGACGATTCCGTCCGACCGGCGCAGCCACGCGAGCGGGTCGTCGGGGTCGGCGTAGAGCAGCAGATCGTCGATGTGATCGATCTCGCGGGTCTCGGCCACCAGACGCGGCGGACGGAGCTCTGCGATCACCCTTCCACCCTAGACTCGCACCGTGATCGACGAGCCCCGCCCCGCGCCGGGTACGCCGCTGACCTTCCGGTGGCGCAAGTGGGACGGCGGCGAGCACTGGCTGCACGAGTGCATCTACCTCGGCGCCGACGAGTGGGGCGACTGGCTCGGCCAGCTCCCCGGCTGGTCGAGCGTCCGGCCAGGGCGCGAGGTCGTGCCGCGGCATCCGAATGTCACCCTCGTCCCGCCGAGCGGCGACTTCGCCTTCACGCACAACGCCAGCCCCGCCCGCACGAAGATCTACATCGACCTCGCCTGGGACCTGCGATGGGAAGCGGGCGAGCCGCGCGGGATCGATATGGACCTCGACGTCGTCGAGCACGAGGATCGCGGCATCTACATCGACGACCGCGACGAATGGGACGAGCACCGGGTGCAGTACGGCTACCCGCAGGAAATCGTCGAGCATCTCGAGACCGTCACGCTCGACCTCGAGCGGCGGGTCACCGCGCGGGCGGCGCCGTTCGACACGCGGACGACGGATGCCTGGCTCGCGCGTCTCGCCGAACTCACGGCCGATCGACCCGCCCTCTAGACTCGAGCGGTGACCGAGCACGAGCCCAACCGCGCAGACCTGCACAAGGATCCGGCGCGGGTCAGCGGCATGTTCGACGAGGTCGCGAGCGGCTACGACCGCACCAACACCGTCCTGAGCCTCGGAAACGACCGCCTCTGGCGCGTAGCGACGACGCGGGCGGTCGCCCCACGCGCAGGGCAGCGCATCCTCGACCTCGCCGCCGGAACCGGTGCGAGTTCGATCGCGCTCGCCGGCAGCGGAGCCCAGATCGTCGCGGCCGACTTCTCGCCGGGCATGATCGCCGAGGGCCGTCGCCGCTACCGCGGCACCTCGAATCTCTCCTTCGTCGAAGCGGATGCCACGGCCCTGCCGTTCGACGACGCCGAGTTCGACACCGTCACGATGTCGTTCGGATTGCGCAACGTCAACGAGCCCAAGAAGGCGCTCGCCGAGCTGCTGCGGGTGACAAAGCCCGGCGGGCGGCTCGTGATCTGCGAGTTCTCGCACCCGCCGTCGCCGGCCTTCAACGGTCTCTACCGCTTCTACAACAACCGGATCCTTCCGACGGTGGCCAAGGCGGTCAGCTCCAACGCCGAGGCGTACGACTATCTGAATGAGTCGATCAAGGACTGGCCGGATCAGCCGACGCTCAGCTCGTGGATCCGCACGGTGGGGTGGACGGATGTCGCGTACCGCAACCTCTCGTTCGGCATCGTCGCCCTCCACCGCGCCCGCAAAGCCGCCGGGTAGGCTGTGATCGTGACTCCGTCGATGCCAGGCCCTCGACTTGCGAGCAAGCTGGGCCTCTCCGATCGCATCTTCGCGGGGCCACGGGCCCGCAAGCTGATCCGGGTGGTCGAAGACGGCCTCGAACGGGTCGACGAGACGCTGCGCCACGAACTCCAGGTCAGCGACGCGCTCGCGAACACCACCAGTCGTTACCTCTACGACGCGGGCGGCAAGCGGGTGCGGCCGATGCTCGCCCTGCTCACCGCCCAGCTCGGCAACGGAGCGACCGAGGCCGTCATCGACGGTGCCGCCGCTCTCGAGCTCACCCATCTCGGATCGCTGTACCACGACGACGTGATGGATGCCGCGGACAAGCGCCGCGGCGTGCCCAGCGCGCACGCGGTGTGGGGCAACAGCGTCGCGATCCTCACCGGGGATCTGCTGTTCTCCCGGGCGAGCCAGATCATGGCACGTTACGGCGACCGCGCCATCCGGCTGCAGGCCGACACCTTCGAGCGTCTCGTGCTCGGCCAGATGCACGAGACCGTCGGGGCGCAGCCGGGGGAGGACCCCGTCGAGTTCTACCTGCAGGTGCTCGCGGACAAGACCGGATCGCTCATCGCGGCGGCCGCACAGGCGGGTGTGATCTTCAGCGACGGCCCGGCCGAATTCGAGGCCCCGATCTTCATCTTCGGCGAGAAGGCCGGCGTCGCCTTCCAGTTGCTCGACGACGTCATCGACCTCTCCGCGGACCCGGACGAGACCGGCAAGGTGCCAGGCACCGACCTGCGCGCAGGCGTGCCCACGATGCCCTACCTGCTCCTCGGGCAGCGCACTGACGCGGCATCCGTCTCGCTGCGCACCACGATCGACGAGGGCGTCGCGCAGATCGCCGACGGTGCCGACCCGGCGATCCTCGATGAGCCGCTCGCCGCGCTGCGCGACAACGACGCCACGAAGGCGACCCTCGACCTCGCTTCCCAGTGGTCGCGCGAGGCGATCGACGCCCTCGCCCCGATTCCCGACGGACCGGTGCGCGAGGCGCTCACCCGCTTCGCCGAGGCCGTCGCAGACCGCTCCAGCTGACCCCGCTCACCGCGCCGCGGCCTTCGCTCTCGCGATGTCTGCGGTGGGTGACTTCGAAAGGACCCGTATGACCAAGCTCCGACTCGCGATCGTCGGCGCCGGGCCTGCCGGCATCTACGCCGCCGACATCATCCTCAAGGCGGAGCGCAAGTTCGACGTCTCGATCGACCTGTTCGAGCAGCTCCCGGCGCCCTACGGGCTGGTCCGCTACGGCGTCGCCCCCGACCACCCGCGGATCAAGGGCATCATCACCGCCCTGCGCGAAGTGCTCGACCGTGGCGACATCCGCATCTTCGGCAACGTCCGCTTCGGCGAGGACATCACGCTCGACGATCTGAAGCACCACTACCACGCGGTGATCTTCTCCACCGGTGCGATCCGCGACACCGACCTCGACATTCCGGGCATCGACGCCGTCGGCTCCTACGGTGCCGCCGACTTCGTGAGCTGGTTCGACGGGCATCCCGACGTGCCGCGCGAATGGCCCCTCGACGCTTCGTCGGTCGCGGTGATCGGCAACGGCAACGTCGCGCTCGACGTCTCGCGCATGCTCGCCAAGCACGCCGAGGATCTGCTTCCCACCGAGATCCCGGACAATGTGCACCGCGGGCTCGTTGCCAGCCAGGTCACCGACGTGCACGTGTTCGGGCGCCGAGGGCCGGCGCAGGTGAAGTTCACGCCGCTCGAGCTGCGCGAACTCGGCGAGATGCGCGACGTCGACACGATCGTCTACGACGAGGACTTCGACTACGACGACGCCTCCCGGGCGGCGATCGCCAGCAACAAGCAGGTCATGGTGATCGACCGGGTGCTGCAGTCGTGGCGCAAGCGCCCGTCGGCCAACAACTACGCCGCGGCGGAGCCGGGCGAGCGGGCATCACGCCGTCTGCACCTGCACTTCTACGCGAAGCCGCTCGAGGTCGTCACCGACGACAGCGGGCGAGTGTCCGCCTTCCGGTGGGAGCGCACGCGTCCGGATGGCGAGGGCGGTGTCGTCGGCACCGGGGAGATCCGCGAGGTCGCGATCCAGTCGATCTACCGCGCGGTCGGGTACTTCGGATCCCCGCTGCCGGGTGTGCCGTTCGACCAGAAGCACGGCGTGATCCCCAACCACGAGGGTCAGGTGCTGCGCGACGACAACAACGAGCGCGTGTCCGGCGTCTACGCGACCGGCTGGATCAAGCGCGGCCCGGTCGGGCTGATCGGCCACACCAAGTCGGACGCGATGGAGACCATCCGCCACGTCATCAACGACCAGGGATCGTGGTGGCAGCCCGCTGACCCGTCCGAGGCGTCGATCCCCGCGCTCCTCGAGTCGCGCGGCGTGACCTGGACCGACCTCGAAGGCTGGCACTCGCTCGATGAGCACGAGATCGCCCTCGGTCAGCCGGAGGGCCGTGCGCGCATCAAGGTCGTGCCCCGCGACGAGATGGTGTCGATCTCCCGCAGCAAGTAGCGGGCGCCTCGGGCCGAGGCATCCGCTCCCGCGCGTCCGCTCTCGCTCTCACCTGCTCGCACAACCGAGGAGATTCGCAGTACCGAGGATGAATTGCCCAACGGGCATCCTCGGAAGTGCGAATCTCCTCGGCTGCAACGCGGCGACGCGGGGCGGACGATCCTCCCCGCCGCCGGCCGCGGCGGGTCATTCCACAGTTCGCCGCCGAGCGATGCGTGATTGTGGCGACGGATCCAGGATCGACGGATGCCGCGGCCTGAGCTCGACCTGCACACCGACCCGTCCACCGAAGCGTCGACCGACATCGAGCGCCTCTGCTCCCTCGTCCGGGACAACGGTGGGGTCGTCACAGTGGCCAAGATCGTGGATGCGGGCCACAGTCGCTGGGTTCTTCACAAGGCGCTGGAGATCGGGGCGCTGAAGCGGGTGCGACGCGGCTGGGTCGCGCTGCAAGCAGCTGACCGGTTCCTGGTGGCTGCTGCGCACCGCGGGGTCGTGCTCACCTGCGTCACCCAGGCGAAGCGGCTCGGGCTGTGGGTTCTGGCAGACGACGACCGTCACCACGTCGGGGCCGACCCTCGATCCAGCCGGGTGACGACCGCCACGAAGGTGGTCGTGCATTGGTCGCGCCCCCTCATCGCGCGTGCGCCCGGGCAGCTGGTCGACCCGATCGAGAATGTCCTTGCCGCGGTGGCGGCCTGTCAGCCATACGAACGCGCACTCGCAATATGGGAGTCGGCCCTTCGCCAGCAGCTCGTCTCGAAGGAGGGGCTCGCAGCCTTGCCGCTCGGCCCGGCAGCCCGGCGGATCCTGCGAGAAGCCGAGATCTACTCCGACTCAGGCCTCGAGACGATGGTGGTTCCGCGGCTGCGGTGGATGGGCCTTCCGCTCAGGCGGCAGGTGTGGATCGCCGGGCATCGGGTCGACCTCCTGATCGGCGAGCGCCTCGTGCTCCAGATCGACGGTGCGCACCACGTCGGCGCACAGCGCACCGCCGACATCGATCACGATGCCCAGCTCATGCTGCTCGGCTACCACGTCATCCGCGTCGGCTACCAGGCCGTCGTGCACGGCTGGCCGCACGTTCAGGAGCAGATCATGCGTGCTGTCGCCCAGGGCCTGCACCGGGCGCCCAAGGAGCAGTGATCGCGCTTCGCTCCCGAGGAGATTCGCATTGCTCAGGATGCCGAGAGGTCGAAGCGTCCTCGGAAGTGCGAATCTCCTCGGCTACGGGAGTGGAGTCCTGCGGGCCACGCGGGGGCGCGGCATCCGGAACCCTTCCGGGGGCGCGCGCTAGCGGTAGTTGACGAACTGCAGGTCGACGTCGAGATCGGCGGCCTTGAGGATGCGGATGACCTCCTGGAGGTCGTCGCGGCTCTTCGACTGCACACGGAGCTCATCGCCCTGGATCTGCGACTTGACCGTCTTGGGCCCCTCGTCGCGGATGACCTTGCCGATCTTCTTGGCGTTCTCCTGCGAGATGCCATCCTTCAGCGTCGATGTGATGCGGAATTCCTTGCTGCCTGCGACCGGCTCGCCCGTTTCGAGGCTCTTGAGCGAGATGCCCCGCTTGACGAGCTTCGACTGGAACACGTCGAGGACGGCCTTGGCCCGCTCCTCGGTGTTCGCCTTGATGAGGATCGCCTCGCCGCTCCAGTCGATCGACGCCCCGGTGCCCTTGAAGTCGTAGCGCTGCTCGACCTCTTTCCGGGCCTGGTTGAGGGCGTTGTCCGCCTCCTGGTGATCAACTTTTGAGACGATGTCGAAGGATGCGTCGGCCATGCCGGCGAGTCTACCGCCGGGGACGGATGCCGCGCCCGGCCGCTCCGACGTGCACGGCCACGCGGGCCGCGGGCGGCAGGGCGGTCGAGCGGATGCGCGAACAGGTCACGAACACGTATCGAATCAGACTCCAAAGTGTTGGTCGAATTATGGAGTGTGGTGAACTGCACGCGCTTGCAATCGCGAGCAGGAAGACGGTGTTGGAAGGCATCGAGGTGCCGACCGGGACCGTGCTCGTCCCCTTATGGAGAGGCACACCAATGAAGGTGAACAAGAAGAGCGCGCTCGCACTCGGCGCGCTCATCGCAGGGAGCATGCTGGCACTCGCCGGCTGCGCCGGCGGCGGAGGGTCGGCCTCGTCGGCTCCTGAGATGTCCGGCAAGCTGACCGTCTGGGTCGACCAGAACCGTGCTGACGCGCTCAAGGACATCGTGAAGACGTTCGAGGACGAGACCGGCGTGGACGTCACTCTGGTCGTCAAGGACAACGCGAAGATCCGAGACGACTTCACAGCACAGGTCCCGACCGGCAAAGGTCCCGACATCACGATCGGCGCACACGACTGGCTCGGCGCCTTCGTGCAGGACGGTCTCGTAGCGCCCATCGAGCTCGGCAACAAGGCGGGGGACTTCCTGGACGTCGCCGTCTCTGCCTTCTCGTACGACAGCAAGGTCTACGGCCTTCCCTACGCCATCGAGAACATCGCGCTCATGCGCAACACCGCGCTGGCCAGTGAGGCTCCCGCGACGTTCGATGACATGATCGCGGCGGGCACGGCGGCAGGCACCAAATACCCCTTCGTGGTCGGCCTCGACCCGGAGAATGCGGACCCGTACCACCTCTACGGGTTCCAGACCTCCTTCGGCAACTCGGTGTTCGCGCAGAACGCCGACGGCACCTATGACGGCTCGAAGCTCACGATCGGCGACGACGCCGGACTCGCCTACGCGAGCTGGCTCGGCGCGCAGGGCGCGGCGGGCACCGTCAACCTCAACCTGACGCAGGACCTCTCAAAAGAGGCCTTCAACTCTGGTGAGACGCCGTTCATCATCACGGGGCCGTGGAACGTGGCGGATGCCCAGGCCAAGGGCATCGACATCGCGATCGACCCGATCCCGACCGCGGGGGGCGAGGTGGCACGTCCGTTCGTCGGTGTGCAGGGCTTCTACCTGAGCGCGAAGTCGGAGAACACTCTCGCCGCGAACGAGTTCCTTGTGAACTACATGGCGCGCGAGGACGTGCAGACCGCCCTCTACGAGGCGGGCAACCGCCCGCCGGCGCTCAAGGCCGCATACGAGAAGGCGCAGTCCGACCCGATCACGAAGGGATTCGGTGAGGTCGGGGCCAACGGTGCGCCGCAGCCCAGCATCCCGGAGATGGGATCCGTGTGGGAGGCCTGGGGCATCGCCGAGGCGGCGATCATCGGCGGGGCCGACCCCGCCAGCACCTGGACCAAGATGGCTGCCGACATCCAGGCCAAGATCGACGGATAGTCGGGGCGCGGTGGGGCGGTGCCTGGTCGGGCGCCGCCCCATCACTTACTCTCACAACTATGCGGGCGCAGCCCCAGACAGGAGCCGACGATGACGGGGCCCATGGTCGAAGACAAGCGGCCCGCGAACGATGCCGACAAGGCCCTTCTGCGCAAGCAGAAGCGCGCGGCCGCCATCGCCGAGGCGGCCGGCGCCGGATGGAAGGTCTGGCTCGTCAAGATCGTGTCGCTGAGCGTCATCGACGCGCTCGCCGTCTACGGCATCTTCCTGCTGCTGGCCCAGGGCGACTGGCTGACGCCGCTGATCATCGCCGTCGTCGTCGTCGCGGTGAACTTCGTCTACCTCTGGCCGGGCCTGCTGCCGGCGAAATACTTGACTCCCGGCATCCTCTTCCTGCTGGTCTTTCAGATCTTCCTCATCGTCTACACCGTCTACATCTCCCTGACCAACTTCGGATCGGGTCACAACTCGAGCAAGGACGACGCGGTCAACGCGCTCCTCCTCCAGTCGCAGAGTCGCGTGGAGGATTCGCCCGCCTACCCCGTCAAGATCCTGGAACAGGGCGGCGCCTTCTTCTTCCTCGTGACGGATGAAGACGGTCAGGCTCAGCTGGGCGGTGCCGAAGACCCGCTCGCCGAGGTCGACGCCACCATGGACGGCGGCCAGGCTGTCGCTGTCGACGGGTACACGACCCTCGACTTCTCGGGGATCCTTGCGAATCAGACCGAGATCGCGGCGCTCGCGGTCCCCGTCTCGGAGGACCCTAACGACGGGTTCCTGCGCACCACGGACGGCTCGACGGCCTACATCTTCGTCTCGAGTCTCGAATGGGACCCCGTCGCCGACACGATGACCGACACGACGACGGGAGTCGTCTACAGCGACATCGGTACGGGCGCGTTCACCGCGGAGGACGGCACCGAACTGCTCCCTGGTTGGCAGGTCTATGTCGGTCTCGACAACTACATCACCGCGTTCACCGAGGAGTCGATCCGAGGTCCGTTCCTGTACGTGCTCGTCTGGACGTTCGTGTTCGCGATCCTCTCGGTCGCGACGACGTTCGCGCTCGGACTCTTCCTCGCGATCGTCTTCAACGACCCCAGGATGAAGAGCAGGCGGTTCTACCGGGTCGTCGTCATCCTGCCTTACGCGTTCCCCGGGTTCCTCACGGCCCTGGTCTGGGCCGGTATGTTCAATCAGGATTTCGGGATCATCAACCAGTGGTTCTTCGGCGGCGCGCCCATACCCTGGCTGCAGGACCCATGGCTTGCCAAGATCGCGATCTTGACCGTCAATCTGTGGCTGGGCTTCCCGTACATGTTCCTCGTCTGCACGGGTGCGATCCAGTCCATTCCGGACGACATCCTCGAGGCGGCGAGGGTCGACGGCGCGGGGCCGTGGGGAATCTTCCGACTGATCAAGTTCCCGCTGCTCCTGGTGTCGGTCGCGCCTCTGCTGATCTCGTCGTTCGCCTTCAACTTCAACAACTTCGTCCTGATCTACTTCCTCACACGCGGCGGTCCGCGGTTCCCCGACGCGTCGATCAACGTCGGTCAGACCGACATCCTCATCTCGATGGTCTACAAAGTCGCGTTCGTGGGCTCGGAACGCGACTATGGGCTCGCCAGCGCGTTCTCAGTGATCATCTTCGTCGTGGTCGCAACCATCTCGTGGATCGCGTTCCGACAGACCAAAGCACTCGAGGAGCTGAACTGACATGAGCGTCGAGTCCGCCGGCACGGTACCGGAGATGACAGCCGTCGACTACGCGGCGGTCTTCGAGCGCACCGACGGCAAGAAGGTGAAGCTTCCCCGTCGACCCTTCCCGAAGTGGTTCCGCGAGACAGGGTGGCGGCACATCGTCGGCATCGTCGTGCTGCTGTTCGCGATCTTCCCGCTCGTCTACGTCTTCTCGGCGTCGCTGAATCCGGGCGGAACGCTGCTCACCGCGAACTCGCTGTTCTCCAACGTGAGCTTCGACAGCTACGTCGCGCTGTTCCAGGACCCGAACTACCCGTACGCCGCGTGGTGGGTCAACACCCTCGTAGTGGGGCTCACGACCGCCGCCGGGACGGTGTTCCTCTGCGCACTCGCGGCCTACGCGTTCTCGCGGATGCGGTTCACCGGAAGGCGCTTCGGACTGCTCACTCTGCTGCTCGTGCAGATGTTCCCGCAGCTGCTCGCGTTCGTCGCGATCTTCCTGCTCATGTCGGCCATCTCCGATGTCTTCCCCGCGCTCGGCCTGAACTCCCTGATCGGTCTGATCATGGTGTACCTCGGTGGGGCGCTCGGCGTGAACACCTACCTCATGTACGGGTTCTTCAACACCGTGCCGGCATCCATCGACGAGGCCGCGAAGATCGACGGCGCGGGACACGCGCGCATCTTCTTCACGATCATCCTGCGGCTCGTCGCCCCGATCCTCGCGGTCATCGGGCTGCTGTCATTCATCTCGGTGTTCGGCGAGTTCGTGATCGCCTCCGTGATCCTGATCGATCCGGAGAAGCAGACCCTTTCGGTCGGCCTCTTCCAGTTCGTTTCGAATGCCCAGTCGAAGAACTGGAGTGTCTTCGCAGCGGGGGCGGTCCTGGCCGCCATCCTTCCGATGGCGCTCTTCCTGTCGCTGCAGCGCTTCATCGTGGGCGGTCTGACGTCCGGCGCCGTCAAGTAGACGGATGCCGAGCGGGGGTGCGGTTCGTAGACTGTCGGGAAACGGCGAGGAGGTCCGATGCGCCCGTTGACTGAACAAGAGGTCCGTACCTCGTTCGTGAATGCCGCCGACGATGAGCTTCGGCTCATGGCGCTTCCGAGCGATTTCCTGATCACCGATTGGGACCACCTCGACTTCCTGGCCTGGCGCGATCCTCGCGCGCGCGGCCGCGGTTACGTCATCGCCGAGATCGGCGGACGGCCCGTCGGTGTCGTCCTGCGTGCCGCGGAGGGCACATCGCGCGCCCGGTCGGCGATGTGCAACGTGTGCCACACGATGCAGCCGGCCGATCAGGTCTCGCTGTTCACCGCCCGCAAGTCCGGCACCGCCGGATCGCATGGCGACAGCATCGGCACCTACATCTGCGCGGACCTCTCCTGTCACGAGACGGTGCGTCTGGCCGCGCCCCTCGCACCGAACGAGGTGCGGGCGAGCGTCGACCGCAAGATCGACGGCACGACGCGACGGGCAGAGGCCTTCGTGGAGTCCGTCCTCGAGTCCGCGGGGAGCAGGATATGACCGGACCGGTGGTCGTCATCGGCGTTGCCCTGATCGACGAGCTGCGCGACGACAGCGGAGTCCGCGAGTTCGTGGGTGGCGCCGCCCTGAACGTCGCCGTCGGGCTGACCCGACTCGGAGTGCCTGCCACCCTTATCGCGATGGTCGGCGACGACGAGGCCGGCTCCCACATCCGGTCCTACCTCGAGGACTACGGCGTCGGCCTGATCTCAACCCCCTCCACGCATGGGTCGTCTCGCGCGGTCAGCACCCGCAGCGGCGGGGGAGAGCCCGTCTACGTCTTCAACGACGCCGCCAAGAACCGCAAGATCCACTTCGGGGATGCCGAACGGGCCGCGATCGCCGATGCCGGACTCGTTGCGGTCAGCTGCTTCCCGTTCGACGATGTCTCGCAGACCCTCGAACTCGCCCAGGTCGTCCGCGGCCCGGCTCCGCTCGCGATCGACCCCAACCCGCGCTCGGGGATGATGCGGGATCGCGCCGAGTTCGTCCGCGGTTTCGAGGCGCTCGCGGCCGGGGCATTCCTCGTCAAAGTCGGAGAAGACGAAGCGGCGCTGCTGTACGGCGAACCCCTCGATGCGCTGCGATCGCGTCTCGTCGACCTGGGCGTAGCCGCGGTGCTCGCGACGCAGGGGTCGGCGGGCGCCACGATCGAGTCGGGGACGGATGTCGTCACCCGACCGATCTCGTCGCTTCCTGGTCGGATCGTGGACACGATGGGCGCCGGCGACGCCGCCTTCGCGGCCGCGATCGCGGCGGTGCGGGGCAACGCCCCCCGCGACGCTGACGGGTGGGGGGACGCGCTCGAACGGGCGATGGATGTCGCGGCAGCGACCTGCCGATTCGAAGGCGCGCTGCTGCGCCTTCCCTCGGCGATCGGCGACCTCGACCTCGACCGCATCGGCACCTGAACCCTGCTGTCGACGGCCGTCGTGTGGTCGGCCGGCGTCGATTTCGAGGCGCGCGCGAGTAAGGGTAAGATTGCTGATCGCGCCTCCGATCGACTGAAAAAGCCGGGCGGGTGCGCGACTGGCGAGTTACCCAAGCGGCCAAAGGGATCTGACTGTAAATCAGACACGTAAGTTTCGGGGGTTCGAATCCCTCACTCGCCACCAGTAAAGAAGCGCCCCCTCGTGGGGCGCTTCCGTCGTTTACGGGTGCTTCGGAAATCCCACAGCGCCGGGTGCGGCATCCGACTCCGAGACATTCCCGCGGATGTGGCGGATGCTGGAAACATGAGCGAACTCGCCGGTCAGTCGGGCCCGCCCCGATGGGTGCTGCGCGCGACCGCGCCGATGGCGCGGGCGTTCGCCGGCCGGCGGTGGTTTCCGCTGTGGGCCGTCGTGCACCATCGCGGCCGCCGGAGCGGCACCCCCTATGAGACGCCGGTCGCTGTCGTGCCGACCACCAGAGCGGACGTCATCCTCATCGGACTCCCTTGGGGGCCGAGGACCAACTGGGCCCGGAACATCGTCGCGGCGGGCGGCGCACCGATCACCTGGAAGGGACGGATGCTGCAGACCATCAGCCCGCGCATCGTCGAGGCCGCGGAGGCCGCCGCATTGGCGAGGCCGTTCTTCCACCCGATCGTCGCGCGCTTTCCGGCCGCCATCGTGCTGACCAGGGAGTAGGGCCGACCTGCACCGTCTGCCAGGATGAGCGTGCGGGCCGGGACTCGCAGAGAGTGGGGATCGTCATGAGCGTGCCTGAACCGAACGGACCCGCCGAGTCCGGGGTCATCCGGGTCGCGATCTGGACCGCGATCGGCGCCCTCATCGCCGCCGCGATCGTCTGCGTGCTATGGGTGCTGCTCGGGCCGCAGAACGGCATCATCGGCAAGGCGTTCCTGACGATCCTGCTGCTCGCGGGGTTCGCCGGCGCCGCGCTGCTGGACACCCATCTCGCCCCCCGGCGACCGGCGTGGTTCGCGCTGGCGAGCATGATCACATGGGTCGCGATCCTCATCCTCGGCGCCCTGCTCATCTGGATGCCCGGCATCGACTACGGCTGGCGGCATCCGCGTTTCGTCGCGTTCGTGCTGATCGTGCTCATCCTCGAACTCGCCCTGCTGCACGTGCGGCTCTACCTGCGGGCGCACCAGCGGTACGTCACCGGGTTCACCCGCACCGTGGCGGTCATCACTGTCGCGCTGGTCATCGTCCTGGCCGTCATGCTCGTGCTGCCCCTCGCCTTCGGCGAGTACCTCATCTTCTCCAGCACCTACTGGCGCTGGGTCGTCGCCCTGGCAATCCTTGCCGCGCTGGGCACCGTGCTCATTCCGCTCCTCAACGCGCTGTTCGCGCCGAAGAAGCCCAAGCCGGTCTACACCTCGCCGTATCAGCCCTACCCGGTCGGATGGCCGACGTACGCCGACGGCGTGACGCCGCTCCCGGTCATGCCCGACGGCTCGCCGGACTGGACCGCCTACTACACCGGGTATCCATCGACGGTGTCGCAGGCCATCGCCCCCACTGCGTGGGGTCCCGTGGCGCCTCCAGGCGGCGCACCGTACGGCTGGGCACCGTCCGTCGACGAGAGCCCGGCGCCCGAGGCGCCGGCCGCGACCGAGGCGCCGACCGCGCCTGGCAACCCCGGCACCGCGCCGTCCGGCTACGAGGGCTACCCGCCTCGGCCGCCGCTGCCGCCGCGGCCCTGAGCGGGAGCGCCCTCAGCGCCCCAGAATCTCCAGCGCGGCCATCGCCGCGTTGTGTCCGCCCAACCCGCTGACCGCGCCGCCGCGCCGGGCCCCCGAGCCGCACAGGAGAACCCGGTCGTGCTCGGTGGCGACGCCCCAGCGTGCGGCGGGGTCCTCGAGCGGCTCGCGATCCTCCGCCCACGGCCACGACAGGGAGCCGTGGAAGATGTCGCCCCCGGTCATCCCCAGCGACGTCTCCAGGTCGGCGGTGGTCCGCGCCTCGATGCAGGGCGACCCATCCGGCGCTTCGTAGACGCAGTCCGCGATCGGCTCCGCGATCACCTCGTCGAGAGACGCCTGTGCCGCGGCGAGCAGCTCAGCGCGCGCGGCATCCGGATCCCGCCCTGCCAGCAGGCGGTGGGGCGTATGGAGTCCGAAAAGCGTCAGCGTCTGCGCTCCAGCAGCGCGAAGGTCTGGCCCGAGAATCGAGGGGTCGGTGAGCGAGTGGCAGTAGATCTCCGCCGGGAGCGGACTCGGGATGCCGCCGGTCG
The DNA here is from genome assembly GCF_054049175.1 of Microbacterium sp. P5_E9. NCBI lineage: Bacteria > Bacillati > Actinomycetota > Actinomycetes > Micrococcales > Microbacteriaceae > Microbacterium > Microbacterium sp. P5_E9. The sequence continues at coordinate 251,057 of NZ_JBFUMV010000002.1, forward strand.
CGGCGACGTCGAACGCCCGGTCGAGCTGCGAGAGCGTCTCGTTGACGTGGAAGGTTCCGCCGAAGGCCGCCTCGGGGCTGACCGTGGTGTCGTTGAGCCGGGGGAGCCGGCGCAGCAGCATGTTGACCTTGACCTGGGCGCCCTCGGCCGGGGTGTCCGGGGCCGCGGTCCCGCCACCCGCGCGGATGAGGGTGGCGAGCACGGCGGGTCCGACGCCGCTCAGCACGAGGCGCCCGCGGAGCGGCGGCGCGTTGTGGATCCTCACCTCGCCGTCGGGCGAGATGGCGGTGACCTCGGCAGTGGTGCGCAGGTCGGCTCCGGCATCCCGCGCGGCTCGTTCGAGCTCCGCGGTGACGCGGCCCATGCCGCCGACGGGCACGTCCCAGTGCCCGGTTCCGCCGCCGATCACGTGGTAGAGGAAGCAGCGATTCTGGCGGAGGCCCGGGTCATCGCTGCGGGCGAACGTGCCGATGAGCCCGTCGGTCAGCGCGATGCCCTGGGCGACGTCGCTGCGCAGCGACTTTCCGAGCAGGTCGCCGAGCGGGCGCTCGATGACGTCGTCCCAGAGTGCGTCGTCGCCCAGTCGCGCCCGCAGCGTCTCGGCGCGCAGCAGCGGCTGGGTCATCGTCGGGAAGATCAGCGACGCGAGGGGGGCCAGTCGCTCGTAGAACGCGGCGAACCGCGCGGCTTCGTCGGGGTCGCCGGTCGTGCGGGCGAACGAGTTCGTGGTGGCCGCGGCATCCGCGGAATCCACCAGAATTCCTCGGGCGGGATCGAGCAGATCGGGTGTGTAAGAGGAGTAGCGGCGCCGCCGCAGTTCGATCCGGAGGCCGAGGTCGTCGATGATGCGCTGGGGGAGCAGGCTGACGAGGTAGGAGTAGCGCGACAGCTTGGCATCGACGCCCGCCCACGGCCGCTCCGAGACGGCCGCGCCGCCGGTGTGGTCGAGGCGCTCGAGCACGACGACGGTGCGCCCCGCCCGGGCGAGATAGGCCGCGGCGACCAGGGCATTGTGCCCGCCGCCGACGATCACGACATCGTGGGTGGCAGCGCTCGCGGTGCTCATCCGCCTACGGTAACCCGACGCGTCCCGAGCTGCGGCGATACCGTGGAGCCATGCCCCTCGCACATGACCTGGAAGCACTCGCCGTCGAGATCGCCCAGGAGGCGGGCGAGCTCGCCCGCCGGCGTCGGAGCGAAGGGGTATCGATCGCTGCGACGAAATCGGCCATCGCGGACATCGTCACCGAGGCCGACCGGGAAGTCGAGCAGTTCATCCGGGCGCGGATCGCAGCCGAACGGCCGGGGGACGGATTCCTCGGCGAAGAGTCCGGCGCGGAACGCGCCTCTACCGACATAACGTGGGTGGTCGACCCCATCGACGGAACCGTCAACTACGCCTACGGCATCCCGTCCTACGCGGTGAGCATCGCGGCGGTCGCCGGCGAGCCCGTTCCCGGTCGGTGGGAGGCGCTCGCCGCAGCCGTCTTCAACCCGGCGTCGGGCGAGCTCTTCCGCGCCTCCCGCGGTGGCGGCGCCTGGCTGGGGGAGAGCCGGCTCGTGGTGAACGCCGAGCCGAGCGATGCGGGTGCGCTCCTCGCGACCGGCTTCGGCTACGACCCGGCGACGCACGCCACCGACCTCGCCCGCGTCGCGCGGGTGATGCCCCTGGCCCGTGACATCCGCCGCATCGGCGCGGCTTCGCTGGATCTCGCGTTCGTCGCCGCCGGCCGACTCGACGGCTATTTCGAGCGCGGACTGCAACCGTGGGATCACGCCGCGGGTGCGCTCCTGGTCGAGGAGGCCGGTGGCATGGTCGGTGGCGCACCGGCCGACGCGCGGGGTCGCATCCTCATCGTGGCCTCGGGTCCCGGCATGTTCGAACGACTGCTCGAGGCCGCCATCGACTGAGCGGATCGGCGGCGTTGCGCACCGGCAGGCGGCGCAACCTGAGGAGATATATCAGCGCCACAGCCCCTCCGCACACCGCTTTCCCAGGCCGGAGAGGGTAGTGTTTATCTATTCGTTACCTTTGCCGCCCGAACGGCGAGGGTGATCAGAGCACATCGACCGACTTCGTTGCCCCATTAGCGACTCGACCCCGAGAGCCTGCGTTTTGCCCTTCGAACCCACGATGGCTGAGCCTGCGCGCACGCGCAGATCCAGTCGAACCCCCGTCGCGTCTGCGCCGACCGCGGGTCCCGTGGCTCCGCTGAGCCGCCGCGATGCTCGCGCGATGCGTGCGTCCGAGACCGGGCCCCAGTCGACCGTGTGGGCGACTCCGAGTGACTCCCGCACCGCTGCGCCCGCATCCTCGATTCCGGATGCCGCGGCCGTCGTCGATGCCGTGATCGCTGTCGCCGAGCAGGCCGCCATGCGTGCCGACCTCGAGCCCGTCCTCGTCGCGGTGGAGCCGTTCGAGCTCCTCGAGCCGACCGTCGAGCCCGAACCGGCGCTCGAAGCGGAAACGCTTGTGCCCGCGGTTGAGCCGGAGGCGGCCGAGCAGGCTGCGCCCGCAGCGGCCCGCGCACCGCAGACAGAACCTGCGACGGAGGATCCGGCATCCGTCGTCGACGAGTTCGAGATGGCCGCGCGACTGTTCGCGTTCACGGGCGAGACACCGGTGCAGAAGCAGGATGCCGCGCCCGCACCCAAGGCGGCGGTCGATGCCGAGGGGGCCGCTACCCCCGCCGAGCGAGTTCCGGGTCGACGCAGGCGTCAGTTGGCGACGGCGTCGTTCTCGGTCGGTGTGATGGGAATCGTGGGCCTGCTGGCAGTCGGCATGACGACTCCCGCCGACGCACTCGCCGTGGCCGATTCCGACAACCCCGCAGCTACCGTGACCGCGGCGGGCGATGTTGAGGCGAACGAGGACATTCAGGCCTACGTGACGCCGTCGACGATCGAGAGCGCCGGAATCGAGCGCGACGAGAACTACTCGACAGTGTCGCTGGGCGAGATCGCATCCGAGCTCGGCATCAGCAACTACTCGAACTTCTTCGTCAACGACCCGAACGCCGCAATCCAATGGCCGTTCGCGGTCGGTGTGCCGATCACCTACGGGTTCGGCATGCGGTCTGGTCGCATGCACGAAGGTGCGGACTTCGTGCCTGGACAGGGCGCCGAGATCCAGGCGATCGCTGCCGGCACGGTGCGCACCGCGACCAGCAGCGGCGGCGGATACGGCGTCGAGGTCGTCATCGACCACATCATCGACGGTCAGCTCATCTCGAGCCGCTACGCGCACATGCTCTACGGCTCGATCAAGGTGGCCGAGGGTCAGCACGTCGAGGCGGGCACGATCCTCGGCGAGACGGGCGACACGGGTCACTCGTTCGGCGCCCACACGCACTTCGAGATTCTGGCCGGCGGCGACACCGCCATCGACCCGATCGAATGGCTGCGTGCGAACGCGGGAAGGTCGTCGCTCGGCTGACGCCGATTAAGTGGGATGCCGAGGCTCTGGTATTCTCTTCTAGTTGCCTGCTCGCGGGCAGCACGCCCCGATAGCTCAGTGGTAGAGCACTTCCATGGTAAGGAAGGGGTCGTCAGTTCAATCCTGACTCGGGGCTCGCAGCATCCAATTCTTGCGACCGGATGCCGTGTGGCAGGGTAGCTCAGTTGGTGAGAGCGCACGACTCATAATCGTGAGGTCGCGGGTTCAAGCCCCGCTCCTGCTACAAGTTCAGAGCCCCGGAAATCCGGGGCTCTTTAGTTTGCGGCTCCCGAAAAGCTGAACGTTCCTGCGCTGGAATTCTGTACATGACGACGCTTTCGTTGGCAGATGCCCGGGCGAATCTCTCCAAGGTCGTCGAGTCCGCCGTGACGACCCGTGAACGGTTCGAGGTCACCCGCAATGGGGATCGTGCCGCGGTGCTGATGAGCGCCGATGACTACGACTCGCTGCTGGAAACGGTCGACGTGCTGAGCAGCGCGTCGGAGGTCGAAGCGATCCGCCGAGGCATCCAGGAGCTGGATGCGGGCGAAACGTCAACTGCCGATGAGGTTCGAGCCGCGCTCATCGCGGCCGGCAGGCTGCCTGCGTGACCGCACCGGGATCAGTCCGGACTGGACGCAGCGCAGTTCAGGACACGAGGGTCTCGGTGGCCAGTCGCATGTGCAATTCCACTGCGGCGGAGGCGTGCTCGGCGTCGCCTGTCGCGATCGCATCGACGATCTGGAGGTGGCGCGGCACGTCCATGTTCTGAACGGCCCGTTCGATTCCGGAGCGGGTGATCGACATCAGGATGGAGCCTTCGAGGGCGGACCATGCCCTGACGAGCGTTGCGTTCCCGCTGAGGCGGCAAAGTTCGCGATGGAAGTCGAGGTCTGCCCGCATCCGGGCTTCCAGAGATTCGCTCTCGGCGAGCGACATGCGATCCGCGGCGGCTCTGAGGTCCGTGACAGCTTGTTCGCGTGTTGGACTCTGCGCGACGGTACGGGCGGCGAGCGCCTCCAGCGCGGCCCGCACCCGAAAAAGGTCTCGGAGTTCCTCCTCGTCCATGAGCCGGACGAGCAGTCGCCCGCGGGAACCGGTTGTCAGCAGGCCTTCGAGTTCCAGGGTGCGCATGGCTTCGCGGAGGGTGCCTCGGCTTATGCCGAGGCGTGCGGACATCTCGATCTCGGAGACATGGGAACCCGGGGGAAGCTCACCGGTGGTGATGGCTCGGCGGAGCGCCTCGATCGCCTGCATGCGCAGAGTGTTGCGCTGCAGACCCAGGATCGCTGGTCCGTCGGTCATCGCTCGCCCCCCTCAGGTTGAGTCTAGAGAGGGCGGCGTATTCCGCGGAGTCCGCCGCCCTCTCATCACATCTCGGTCGTCATCGCGCCGGCTCGAGCTCGCGTGCCTCAGAAGATGCCTGCGCGGCGTACTCGCGCTGCGCCTTGGTCCACGTTTCGGGTGTCACCAAGGCGGAGATGAATCCGATCAGCGCATAGAGCGCGAACAACGCGGCTGGTCCCACCCAACCGAAAGCTCCGAACAGGAGAGTCGTGATGAAAGGCGTGAAGCCCGAGACCATGGCGGAGATCTGGTAGGCGAGCGACGCCCCAGAGGTGCGGGTGTTGGCGTTGAACAGCTCGGGGAACCATGCGCCTTGAGCTCCGGCGAGGGCATTCTGGAACACGGCGTAGGAGAGCACGATGACCACGATGACCATGGGGTAGACGGCGGTGTTCACGCCGAGGAACATCAGGAATCCCCAGAACACACCCATCGCGGTGACGGCGAGGTAGAGCGGGCGTCGTCCGATCTTGTCGGTGAGTCGCGCCCATCCCCAGGTGGCGAAGATGCCGATTGCTGCCGCAATGCACAGGGCGGTCAGCGTCTGCCAACTCTCGGTGATCTTGTTCGTGTTCAGGTACGAGATCAGATAGGTGATCGAGATCGCGTAGCCGGCGGTCTCAGCGACGCGAAGGCCGATGCCCCGGAGGATGTTGCCCCAGTCGGTCTTGATGACCTCGATGATCGGCGCCTTGAGGACCTTTCCCTCGGACTTGACGTCCTCGAACACGGGGGACTCGGGAACCTTGGCGCGGATGATGAGGCCCACGATGACCAGGAGGATGCTGGCCAGGAATGGCACGCGCCACGCCCAGTCGCCGGGCAAGTGGACGCTGACGAGAAAGACCAGGTTCGCCAGCAGCAGACCGACAGGGAAGCCCGCCTGCACGATGCCGGTGAAGCCTCCCTTGAAGCGCCATGGTGCGTGCTCGTAGGTCATCAAGATCGCGCCGCCCCACTCGGCGCCGAACGCAAGGCCCTGGATGATGCGGACGATGACCAGGAGGATCGGCGCGAGGATGCCGACCATCGCGTACGTCGGCAGCAGGCCGATCGCGAAGGTGGCGAGGCCCATCACGATCAGTGATCCCACGAGGACGGGCTTCCGGCCGACGCGGTCGCCGAGGTGTCCGCCGATGATCCCGCCGATCGGTCGGGCGGCGAAGCCGACGCCGAGCGTCGCGAACGACAGCAGTGTGCCGGTGACCGGATCGGAGCCGGGGAAGAACGCTGTCCCGAAGTAGAGAGCCGCGGCAGTGCCGAACCCGATGAAGTCGTACGTTTCGATGACCGCGCCGACGCCGGAACCGACTGCCACGCGCTTTCGTTCGGGAGTGCCGTTGACCACACCCCGCATCGTGATGGCTGCTTCGCTCATCTCTCTGCCTCTCTCACGTCATTGTGTCCGACTCGCGGCGCGAGCGGTGAAGCCAGTATGTGAGCAGATTCCGTCATTGTCAACAATCAAACAGTCAACTATTGAACTGTCGGTAAATTCGTCGTACTATCGACATGCCGCCGCAACGGAGCGGCAGAAGGCAGGAGACTCATGACACTCACTCGCACCGCCGTCCTCACCGGCGCAGCAGCAGAACGAGGCATCGGGCAGGCGACCGCTCGGGCATACGCGAAGGCCGGCTGGGCCGTCGCGATCCTGGACCTCGACGGCGAACTCGCCGCTCGCGTCGCCGCCGACATCGCTTCGGAGCATGGCGTGGCGGCATACGGTGGCCCCGTAAATGTGGCAGACGAAGCCTCTGTGGCGTCAGCACAGCGGACGATCGGCGCGCGGGTGGCCGACGGAGCATTGCCGCCCGTGGGCGCTCTCGCGAACATCGCTGGCATCACCTCACCGGTGTCATTCCTTGAGACCACCCTCGACCTCTGGAACAAGGTCCTGGCGGTCAATGCCACAGGCACCTATCTCGTCACCAGGGCGTTCCTGCCCGACATGATCGATCAGGGGTTCGGCCGCATCATCAATATGTCGTCAGTCTCAGCGCAGCGCGGTGGCGGCGTCTTCGGCAAGGTCCCGTACTCGGCAGCCAAAGCGGCGATCCTCGGCTTCACCAAGGCACTGGCGCGTGAACTCGGCTCCAGCGGAGTAACTGTGAACGCCGTCACGCCGGGCGCGGTCGACACCAACATCCGAGTGGGGACGACTGACGAGATCGAGGCCGCAATCGTCGACGCCATCCCGCTCGGACGCACTGCGACGCCCGACGAGATCGCAGCGGTGATCGTGTTCCTCTCCAGCGAAGGCGCGAGCTACCTGCAGGGCACGACGGTAGACATCAACGGCGGCAGCCACATGCACTGACGGCCGACCCGATTCAGACTTGCGACCGAACGAAGGAGTTCCGACCATGACCACAGCGTCGACCGTGCTCGACCTCACAACGAGGCTCAGCCGCGTGCGCGAAGCCGCACAGCGCATCCGCCTGAACGCACTCGCAATGGGCGAGGTGCAGGGCCAGGGCTACGTCGGCCAGGCGCTCGGCGCCGCCGACATGCTTTCCGTCGTGTACGCCGATCAATTGCGGTACCACGCGGAAGACCCGCACTGGGAGGGGCGCGACCGCTTCCTCCTCTCCACCGGTCACTACGCGATCGGCCTCTACGCCGCCTTGGCCGAAGCCGGGATCATCCCCGTCGAAGAACTCGACACCTACGGATCCGACGACTCCCGTCTGCCGATGTCGGGCATGGCGAGCTATACGCCCGGTATGGAGATCTCCGGCGGATCGCTCGGACACGGACTCACCGTGGCAGTGGGCATGGCGCTCGGGCTCCGCCACCTCGACAGCGACTCGCGCGTGATCAACTTCCTCTCCGACGGGGAACTCAACGAAGGCTCGACATGGGAGGCCGCCATGGGCGCGGCATCCCATCAACTCGGCCGCCTGATCGCTCTGGTCGACATGAACGCGCTTCAGGCAGACGGTCCCACCGTGGGCGTGCTGAACATCGAACCGGTCGAGGAGAAGTGGGAGTCCTTCGGCTGGCACACCCAGCGCGTGAACGGCAACGACCCGGGGGCCGTGCTCCGCGCGTTCGACGCTATCGGCGACCCCGATCCGGTCGGCCCACCTCATGTCATCGTCTGCGACACGAAGGTCGGCCGCGGCGTGCCGCTGCTCGAGACGCGTGAGAAATCCCACTTCATGCGCATCGAGGAACAGGAATGGGCGATCTGCCGTGCCCAGCTGATCGCAGGATTCGAATCGGATGCCGCGACCGCGGCCGAAGGAGCGGCATCATGAGCACCACTGCAGCCAAGCCGAAGCTCAAGACCTCGGCGATGATCGCCTCGTTCGCCGATCCCGGTCAGAAGACGGCATCCGCGCCGTTCGGTCACGCGCTGGCGGCGCTCGCTGGGAAGGACGACCGCGTCGTCGGTCTCTCCGCCGACCTCGCGAAGTACACCGACATGCACATCTTCCGGGAAGCGTTCCCAGAGCGCTTCTTCCAGATGGGCATGGCCGAGCAGCTGCTCTTCGGGGCCGCCGCAGGTATGGCCGAAGTGGGACTCGTACCGTTCGCGTCGACCTATTCGGTATTCGCCGCGCGTAGGGCGTATGACTTCATTTGCCTGGACATCGCCGAGCCCGGCCTGAATGTCAACATCGTCGGTGGACTTCCTGGCCTGACCACCGGATACGGTCCCAGTCACCAGGCCACTGAGGACGTCGCGATCTTCCGCGGCATCCCGGGCCTCACCATCGTCGACCCGTGCGACTCGATCGACCTCGAGCAGGCCGTGCCCCAGCTCGCCGCAACCCCGGGGCCAACATACCTGCGCCTGCTGCGCGGCAACGTGCCGACAGTCCTCGACGAGTACGACTACACGTTCGAACTCGGCAAAGCGAAGGTCGTCCGCCCAGGTGCAGATGTCGTGTTCATCTCCAGCGGGCTCATGACGATGCGCGCGCTGCAAGCGGCCGAGGCCCTGGCTGCCCACAAGGTGGACGTCGCGGTGGTCCACACTCCGACGCTGAAGCCATTCGACGAAGACACCGTGATCCGCGAGATCGACACACTCCGGCTAGCGGTGACGCTCGAGAACCACACGGTGGTTGGAGGACTCTTCGAGACGGTCGCCTCGGCGCTGGTGCGCCGCGGCGTCACTCGCCGTGTGGTGCCCGTCGGGCTTCCGGACGAGTTCCTCGACGCGGGTGCGCTCCCGACCCTCCACGAGCGATACGGCCTAGCGGTGAATTCGATCGTCGCGACCGTGCTGCGCGAACTGGGGTGAGCTCGACGTGTCGATCCATCCTCCGGCTGGGATGACCCACACGGTCGGGTCGACCCCGACGCAGGCATCTTCCGCACATCCGTTCACACTCTCCACCGTCTGTCTGCGTCAGTACGACTTTGAGCGAGCCCTCCGCGTCGCTCGTGAGCTCGGGTTCGACACTGTGGATCTCGTTGGGCTCCGTGGGCTCTGCGAGCACGTCCCAGTGATGGGATCGCGCGACGAAATGCGCTGCGCGGCGCAGGTTTTCGCCGACTCAGGATTCCGGTCGGCGAGCGTCAACGCCGATCCCGGATCGTTCGACGGATTCGACGACATCAAGGACGTCATGCATCGGGTGGATCTTCTCCCGGAGTTCGCTGCCGAGACGGAGAGCCCCCTCCTAGTACTCCCTGCGGGGGAGAAATCACCGCGACGGGTTAAGGATCCTCAGATCGCCCGGATGGCCGACGCACTGAACGACGTTGCAATCCGTGCTCAGGAACGAGGTGTTCGACTCGCGGTCGAAGCACCCTACTTCGGGCGGCCGGTCGACACCGTCGGCCGTGCGATCGCATTGATGAACCAACTCGATCCCGACATCGAATTGGCATTCGACGTCTCCCACATCGAGGCTGCCGACGAATCCGTCGTCGACGCGTGGCGTCTGCTCGCGCCTCGCGCGGGGATCGTCCACCTCCGCGATGCCGTCAGCGGCGACATCCGTCGCGTGGTCGGGCAGGGCCGAGTCGACTTCAAACGCTTGTTCACTGCCCTCGCGAACACAGGCTACATCGGGGACATCGTCCTCGAACTAGAGACACGTGACTCCCCGTACTCGAGCAAAGAAGAGGAGATCACGGCCGCTGTCGACTACCTCAATGCCCGGTGGTAGGCACATGTTCTCTACCTGGCTGGGTGCCGAGTCGGCGCGAACTTCTCCAAGCTCGTCGAGTCCGCCGCTCGCCGCGGGTGACTGGGGTTCTTTTGTCGTCGGTCAGCCGGCGCTATCCGACACTCCGTGTTTGTGCTGGTCGCCTGGAGATCAACTGGTCAGCTCTTGTGGGCGGCGGTGAGTGTGTCGACGGCCCTTTCTGCGGCAGGTCGCAAGCGAATCTGGTCGCCCAGTTCCCTGGCCGCGGCGGCGTAGCCGGGATTGCTCAGCAACTCTGTGGTCGCGGTGCGAATCTGCTTCACCGACGCGCGTTTCGGGAGGGTGAGGCCGAAGCCGTGTGAGGCGATCATCTTTGCGATCGCGGGCTGGTCGAAGGACTGGTTGGTGGGGATGACCAGCAGGGGGAGTCCGTGCGCGAGAGCCAGCATCGTCGTTGCGTGTCCGCCATGCCCGATCACCAACGAGGCACCCGCCATCGCGTCGGCGTGTGGAAGGAACGCGTGGACGACGGTGTTCTCGGCCGGTCGAAGTGCGAGTGGGTCGATGGCGGGCCCTGTGGTGACCACCGTATGGACTTCGAGCGGAGCGAGGGCATCAATGATGGTCTGGAGGAGCTCGACCTGCCCGTTGACGAATGTGGTGCTGAGACTCACGAGGACGGTCGGAGGGGTCGACGCATGGGAGGGCGCGGCGACTGCCGGAATGATGGGACCGGTGTAGTGGATGGACGGCGGCAGCTGGTCGGATCCTGGGTCGAGCGTCGGTTCGGTAGCGACCAGCTCGCCCTCGGCGCTTGCATAGAGGTCACGGGGCCGGAAGCCCCTGAGCCGCATGATCATCCCGAGCGGGCCGCTGACCAGCGCTCCGAACATCACCGATCGAAGGGTGTGGATCAGGATGGTGTACGGGATGTGGGCGCGCGCGAGCGACCACATGACCCCGACCAGCAGGCCGTCCACGACGATCCGATCAGCCGGGTTGCGCCGCACCAAGTCGACGACGTCTTCTCCCATGCCGCGGTCGCCGAATACGGCGGCATAGCCGAGATCGGCGCGCAGCCCTGCCTTCGGCGCGACCACGGACCATGGCTTCGCCCGCCGGTACGCCTCGAAGTCCAGACCGGCTGCCTCGACCGCGGCCCGTTGCGAAGGATGGCCGATCACGCGTGGGGAGCCGCCGCGCCTCGCGACTTCGCGAGCCATCAGAACAATTGGCGGCACGTTGCCACCGCCATCCCATGTAACGAAAAGTACAGATGTCACGACGCGCCCCCTTGGTCTGATGATGCGAACACCCGTGCCACGAGCGCCCGCATCCGCGTCTCGATGAAGTCCGTGGACATGATCTACTCCTGGATCTCTGCGGACGCGGTGGAAATGATCGCTTCGACGAGCATCCGCATCCGCGATGCCGTGTCGCCGCGCGTGAGGGCGCGGTCACGTCGCAGCAGCTTCCAGGCGTAGACGTCTGTGGCCACCACGAGAAGATCGAGTGTCTCCACTCGACGTGAATCCGGAAGCGCGTCGAGGGTCCGCGCGAACGTGCGGGTCGCCCAGTCCCGGTGCAGCAGTTTGCCCTCACGTGTGAGGTCCGCAGCGATCCGGTCCCAGCCCTCCTGGCCCAGCAGCAGGAGCGCTCCGTCACCGCGCGCCTCGTAGTGCTCGATCAGGGCGTCGAGTGACCCTTCGATGTCATCGGGATCGGCGGGCCGTTCGGCACGCACCGCCGCGCGGCCGGACTCGGCGGCCTCGTCGATCAGTGCCTCGCGGCTGCCGAACTGCCGCAGGACCGTCTGCACCGAGACCCTCGCTCGCTCTGCGATCACGGGGAGAGTGATCGCAGCGACCGGCTTCTCGAACGCGAGTTCGATCGCCGCGCCGATGATGCGCAGCCGCGTCTGCTCCGCGGCGTCGGCACGGGCACGCATCCGATACGAGCGGGGGGCAGGGACTTGTGGCCCGGTCATCGCAGGGCTTCCTCATGTAGGCGAGTGCGAATCATTTCGCGTAAGTGCACGATAACGCCAAATCTCATTTGACGTCAATAGGTGTAAACGCGAAAGTGTCGGGAGAGCCACTCAGATCGGGTCAGTCGAGGATGGCCCACCCGTGCGGAGCGAGCCGCCCGGCACTCTGTGCCGTCGCCGCGTCCGACGCCAGCAGCGTGCCAACCGGGAGCGGGAACTCCGCGTCGGCCAGGTTCAGGGCGATCGTAAGCCGGTTCCGCTGGAAGGCCACGTCGACTTCGAGATGCTCGTTGCTGAGCGCCCGCGGCTTCGAGGTCTTCGCGCGGTGCAGCCACGGGTGCCTTCGACGCAGCCCGAGCAGCTGCTTGTAGAGCGGCGCCAACGATCGGTCGGGGATCGGGAGGGCGCTCGGTCCGTCGACCGGGAACTCCGGTCTGATCACGTCGTCGCCGCCGGCGCGTTCCTCTTTGACGCCGCGAAACCCCCACTCGTCTCCGGCGTAGACCGTCGGCGTGCCCCCCAAGGTCGCGAGGAGGACGACCGCGTGCGGGTGGTGGCGCGGGTCGCGGATGGCCGACGCGATTCGGGTGACGTCGTGATTGCCGATGAACGTGGTCGGCGCGAAGACGTCGAGCATCTCGTTGTGCCGCCCGAGGGCCCAGGCGAGCTCCCAGAGATTGCGCTCGTCGAGACTCGACCAGATCGCCTTCCACAGCTCATACTGCGTGACGCTGTCCACCGTCCCATCGCGAACGAACGCGGCATAGTCGCCGTGGATCACCTCCGCCTCGAACCACGCCTCCGGATGGGTGCGGCGGACCTCGGGCAGCACGGCCGCCCAGAAGTCCGCAGGCACCCGATATGCGGCATCCAACCGCCACGCGTCAGCGCCACGGTCCAACCAGTGCCGCATCACGTCGATGACGAGGCGCCTGGTTGCCGGCCGGGCATGATCAAGCTCAACGAGGGCGTCGTGACCCTCGAACGGAACCAACCGGCCGTCCTTCGTTCGCTTCACAGCTTCGGACTCTGTCGCGACGAGGGGGTGCCCGCGGCCGACGTGGTTGAAGACTCCGTCCAGCTGAATTCGAAGGCCGCGCGCGCGGGCCTCGGTGACGAGAGTCGTGAAGTCGCCATCGTCGCCGAGGCGCGGGTCGATCCGGAAGTGATCGAGCGAGTCGTATCCGTGTGTCGATGACGCGAAGATCGGGCCGAGCGCAAGCCCGGATGCGCCGAGTTCGATGACGTGGTCAAGCCACGGGATCAGGCGCAGCAGCCGGTGCTCGTCCGCCGTCGCTGGTCCTGCGGACGTCTCGGGGAAGGCGCCCACGAACCCCAGCGGATACACACGCCACCAGATCGCGTGCTCGACCCAACCAGGCTCGCGCCCATCGAAGCCGGAGACTGGAGCATCGCTCATCCCTCGACCGTACCGAGGGGCGGCTGCCCAACCACGGTCACTGCCTCGAGGAGCGAAACGAGCAGGGCATTCTGAGGGGTTGGGATGCCGTGCCGCCGTCCGATCCGGACGATCGCACCGTTGCGCGCGTCGATCTCCATCGGTCTTCCCGCGAGCCGGTCGGCGTGCAGTGAGTTGACCGCGTGACGCGGGGACGACTGCGCGCCGGCGACGACCCGATCGGCGATCTCGTCCTCAAGATTCGCGCCCTCCGCTCTGCCGACGGTGACGCACTCCTCCACGACTTCGTGCATGAACCGTGCGATGGCCGGATGCCGCGCGATGCGCGGTGGCGAGAGGGTCACAGCCGAGATCGCACCGGCCGCGTTAAGGCACAGCTTGCGCCAGAGCACCGATCTCATGTCATCCTCCTGCGTCACCTCGATGCCGGTGCCGGCGAAGAGCTCGGCGAAGTCGGCACCGTCGGGCGACCGAGCGATGGCGAGGTGAGCAGGACCCGTCTGCCTCACTCGGCCGGGTGCTCCTCGCTCGGCGGGCAGGTCGACCATCACCGGCAGCAGGCGCTCGGTGGGGGCGTACGGGTCGAATCGCTCGACGTGCTCGACGCCGTTCTGCAGGATCGCGATGCGGGTGTGGGCCTCGGTGAATCCCGGGAACCACATCGCCGTGCCGCGCACGGCGTATGCCTTCGTCGCTACGAGAACCCAGTCCACGGGGGCGGACTCGGCGGGTTCCGTGATCAACCGCGGCGTGGCGCGCAGGACGTGGCCGTCCACATCGACGACGAGCCGGCGAAACGGGGTGCGGGCCGCGACCGTGACATCGTTCTCGGGATTCTGGGCGAGCCAGGCGGCTATGGCGCCGCCCACTGCGCCCGGTCCGATGACGGCGATGGTCGGCATCTGCCCCTCCCACGGTCAGCCTAACGGCGGGCTCCCGAGCCGCAGCCCACCGCGCGGCCGGCGAATAGGGTCGTCACATGCCTTCGACGCGCCGCTCCCTCCTGGACCTCACGATCGACCACCACACCCTCACGGTTCCCCTCGTCTGGTCGAACCCAGCCGACAGGCGCACGATCGACATCCACGCGGCCGTCGCGACGCGCTCCGGTGGCGAGGCGCTCCCATACCTCGTCTTCCTCCAGGGCGGACCGGGCAGCGAGGCGCCGCAGCCGTTCCATTCGCCGACGCAGCCGGCGTGGCTCGACGCGGCGCTCGAGGAGTACCGCGTAGTGATGCTCGACCAGCGCGGAACTGGCCGATCAACCCCGATCGGCGACTCCGACCTCGAGCGCGGTGCCGACGAGCTCGCCGAGTACATCACGCACCTTCGCGCGGACTCGATCGTGCGCGACTGCGAGGCCGTGCGCGCGCATCTCGGCGTCGACACCTGGAGTGTGCTCGGGCAATCCTTCGGCGGCTTCACGACGCTCGCTTATCTGTCGACGGATGCCGCGTCCCTCTCGGATGTCTACATCACCGGTGGGCTCAGTGCGATCGGGCGGCATCCGGACGACGTCTACTCGCTCACGTACGACAAGATGCGCGTGGAGTCGGAGCGGTATTACCGCCGCTTTCCCGGCCATCGAGATGCGATGCGGCGCCTCGTCGATCGGGCGGATGCCGGACGCATCGTGCTCGAGGACCGCGAGGTCGTCTCGGTGACGCGGCTGCGCTCGCTGGGGATGCTCCTCGGGTCCAACGACGGCTGGCAGACCCTCTGGTCGCTGCTCGACGCCGACCCCGCGACTAACGCGTTCCGTCATGACCTCGGCAAAGCGCTTCCGTTCAGTGTCCGCAACCCGCTGTACTACGTGTTCCACGAGTCGAGCTATGCCGACGGCCACGCGACGCGGTGGTCGGCGGATCGGGTCGAGCCCGCGGACTTCCGCTCCGACCCGACCCTGCTGACCGGAGAGCACGCGCGTCGAGAGTGGCTCGACACTGTGCCGGGCCTGCAGCCCTGGCGGAGTGTCACGCTGGCGCTGGCCGACCACGAGTGGCCACGGCTCTACGATGCCGCGGCGATCGCGGCATCCGGAGCGCGCGGCGCGACCGCCATCTACGTCAACGACGTCTACGTGCCGTTCGAGTTCGCCATCGAGACCTCGGCCCTCCTGCCCGGAGTCAGACCGTGGATCACCAGCGAGCACGAGCACAACGGCCTTCGAGCGGGCGACGTGCTGTCGCGACTGGTCGACCTCGCACGGGGCCGTCGCCTGCGCTGACATGCCGTAATCGGCATTTACGTGCTTTCGGCGATCAGGCTACTGGTGCGCGCGAGCGATGAAGCGCTATCGTGGGCCCCGATCGCGGTGTGACGGACGCCGCAGAGTCGAGGTGCTCGGTGGCTGAAATCGTTGTCGTTGACTCGAAGGCGACCGCCGGCGCGCTGATCGCCGACGAAATCGCGGCTCTGATCCGCCGGCAGCCCGACGTCGTGCTCGGACTCGCGACGGGTTCGACTCCCACCCCCGTATACGAGGCGCTGCCTTCGCGCCTGCAAGGAGTGGACGTCTCCCGTGTGCGGGGATTCGCGCTGGACGAGTACGTCGGGCTCGACCCGCGGCATCCGGAGTCCTACCGCAACGTCATCATGCGCGAGGTGGTGGAGCCGCTCGGCCTCACCCCAGAGCTCATCCACACCCCGAACGGCGCCCCCGAGGGCATCGAGCACGCGGGCGATGACTACGAAGCCGCGATCCTCGCCGCGGGCGGGGTCGAGCTGCAGATTCTCGGCATCGGCACCGGCGGACACATCGGATTCAACGAGCCGGGCTCCTCCTTCGCGTCGCAGACCCGCGTGAAGACGCTGACTGCCCAGACCCGCAGCGACAACGCGCGCTTCTTCGATTCGATCGACCAGGTCCCGATGCACTGCGTCACGCAGGGACTCGGAACGATCCTGCGCGCCCGCCACCTGGTGCTGCTCGCATTCGGGGAGGGGAAGGCGGATGCCGTCGCCGGCGCTGTAGAGGGTCCAGTCACCTCATCGCTTCCCGGTTCGGCGATCCAGCTGCATCCCCACGTGACCGTTGTCATCGACGAGGCCGCGGCGTCGAAGCTCGAGCATCTGGACTACTACCGATACGCGTACGACAACAAGCCGGAGTGGCAGGGGCTTTGACGCCCCACTTTTCCATCACGCCCCACTTTTCAACGAGGAGAAGAGCATGAAGTTCCTTCAAAATCTCGGCCGGTCGATCATGCTTCCGGTCGCCGTGCTTCCGGTCGCAGCGATCCTGTCCGGCATCAGCTGGTGGATCAGCGACGGCGGCGCGAGTCCCAACATCTTCTCGGCGTTCCTCGGCGCCGCCGGCGGAGCGCTGCTCGACAACATGGCGCTGCTGTTCGCGGTCGGTATCGCGATCGGCATGGCGAAAAAGTCCGATGGCACGTCAGCCTTGGCGGGCCTCGTGTCGTGGCTTGTGATCACGACGCTGCTCAAGCCCGAGACTGTCGCGCTGTACACCGGAGTCGCTGATGTCAACGAGGTCGACCCGGCCTTCCTGAAGGTGCAGAACGTCTTCATCGGCATCATCTGCGGTCTGATCGGCGCCTTCTGCTACAACCGCTTCAAAGACACGAAGCTGCCGGATGCGCTGTCCTTCTTCTCCGGCAAGCGGTCTGTGGCGATCGTCACCGCCGGCATCTCACTCGTCGTCGCCATCGGGCTCTACTTCGTATGGCCGTGGGTGTACGGCGGACTGGTCGCTTTCGGTGAGTTCATCGTCACGCTCGGCCCCTTCGGCACAGGTATCTACGGCTTCCTGAACCGGCTGCTGATCCCCGTGGGTCTGCACCATGCGCTCAACTCGGTGTTCTGGTTCGACGTCGCAGGCATCAACGACCTCAACAACTTCCTGTCGGGCGAAGGCACCTACGGCGTCACAGGCCAGTACATGACGGGGTTCTTCCCGATCATGATGTTCGGTCTCCCCGGTGCCGCGCTTGCCATGTATCTCACCGCGAAGACCACGCGGAAGAAGCTGGCGTACGGCATCCTCTTCGCCGGCGCGATCTCGTCGTTCTTCGTCGGTGTGACCGAACCGCTCGAATTCGCGTTCATGTTCCTCGCACCGGTGCTGTACGTCGTGCATGCGCTGTTCACGGGCATCTCGATGGCGATCAGCCAGATACTTCCGGTGCGGATGGGCTTCGGATTCTCGGCCGGCTTCGTCGACCTCGTCCTCAACTGGCAGAATCCGATGGCGCAGAACCCCTGGATCATCCCGATCATGGGCGTCTTCTGGTTCTTCGTCTACTTCGGGGTGTTCTACTTCTTCATCAAGCGGTTCAACCTCAAGACCCCTGGTCGCGAGGACGACGACATCCTCGGCGAGGGCACGGAGTTCGACACCCACTCGAAGGACGATGCCTACAACATGACCGCCGTGCGCTTCATCGATGCGCTCGGAGGCAAGGCGAACATCACAGACCTCGAGAATTGCGCAACACGGCTGCGCATGGAGATCGCGGATGTGTCGCAGGTCGACGACGTCGCACTCAAGCGCGCAGGCGCCGCGGGCACGATGAAAACGGGCGGGCACTCGGTGCAGGTGGTCTACGGCACGAACGTGCAGTTCGTCAAGGATGCGATGGAGCGCGTGATGTCTGGCGAGGTCGTCGTGGACACCATCGAACCAGAGCGCGCACAGGCCACGGAAACGGCCACGGCAACGATGACTCGGACCACGCTCAAGCTCCGTCAGCCGGTCCAGGGCGCGGTCGTGCCGCTGAGCGCCGTTCCCGACCCGACGTTCGCAGAGGAGATGATGGGCCCGGGCCTCGCGATCGAACCCACCGGGAACACCGTCATCGCGCCCGCCGACGGCACCGTGGGCGCCACGTTCGAAACGAGCCACGCCATCGCGCTGGTACTCGACGACGGGACTGAGCTGCTCATCCACGTCGGGATCGACACCGTCCAGATGAAGGGCGATGGATTCCGGACGCTTGTCGCGAAGGACGCCCGGGTGACAGCGGGCACTCCGCTGCTGGAGTTCGACCTTCAGAAGATCGCAGCAGCTGGGCATCCGGCGATCACACCGGTGATCGTGCTCAACAACGCGGACGCGCAGATCGAATTCTCGGGGTGACCATGGTCGGCCCCGCCGTCGAGATCGCGGTTCAGGACGCCGCAGGGGCGCGTGCTGCGCTCGACGCCGGGGCCGCCAGGCTCGAGCTGTGCCAGGCGCTGGAGACCGGCGGTCTCACTCCATCGCTGGGCATCCTGGAGTCGGTGCTCGCCGCGGTCGACCCGCTCCTCGTGAACGTCCTCGTGCGTCCGCGCGCGGGTGGTTTCGTGTATTCCGCGGAGGAGGTTGCCGTCGTCGAGGCCGATATCCGGGCGTGCGTGGAGCGGGGAGCCGGAGGCGTCGTGGTCGGTGCGCTCACCCGAGACGGTCTGCTCGATCTCGACGCGATGCGCCGCTGGAGGGATGCCGCGGGCACTGCGACGGTCGTGTTCCATCGTGCGATCGACGCGAGCGCCGATCCGCGAGCGGTGTTCGATTCTCTGATCGCAGAGGGAGCAGATCGCGTCCTCACCTCGGGGGGCGCTGCGCGCAGCATCGACGGCATCGCGCTGCTGTCGGAGTTCGCCGCGGCATCCGCCGGCCGTATCGAAGTGATGGCAGGCGGAGGTGTGACAGCGGCAGACATTCCCGCACTCTTCGCGGCGGGTGTCGACGCAGTGCACCTCTCTGCGCGTCAGCGCTCGGGCGCCGACGCTCCCTCGGGCCCCGGCGGCGGTGCGAGCGGGCATGACGTCACGAGCGCGGAGCTCGTAGCGGAGGCGGTGCGGGAGGCGAGGCGCTGAGCGCTTCGCCGCCAGAACGACCGCAGCCCCGCCTCCATCCGGGGATCGAGGCGGGGCCGCTCAACTGTCGGACTAGTGCTGCGCGAGGCGCCGCGAAGCGACCAAGGTTGCGCCGGCGAGCAGCATCACCGCGGCCGCGATGCCCCACGGCATCATGTCGCCGCCACCGGTGGCCGGCAGCATCGCGGATGGCGGTGTCGACCCTCCAGCCGGCGCGGGGCAGGCGTCATCCGTGAATGTGAACGTCCACTCCGTCACGGCACCGGCGGGGAACTCGTCGGCCTCGGAGACGAGCACAGCCGTGATGGTCACGGTGTCGCCGTCCTCGGCGACCTCGTAGCGCACCGTCGCCGTGTCTGCCGGAACGGTGTATTCGTCATTCACCGTGCCGCAGACATCGACGAACGTCGGAGCTGCCGGAGCGGGGACGACCACCAGCGGGCATGCCTCGGGTCCACTGCGCTGGTCACCCAGCACGATCGTTCGTGTCGCGGATGTCGCGTCCCCGTTCACGTCCCACTTCGGCTCCTCCAGGCCGTCCAGCGTGAAGCCGGGCATCGCCTCGACGGTGAGCGTGACCTCGCCGTCCACCGAACGGTCGACGGTCACGAAGACGTTCTCGAACTCGTACAGCGCGACGTCGCCGAAGACCTCGGTGGGTTCACCGAGGAATCCGGTGGCGAACGTGCCCGGAGACGCGCATGTCGGCTCATCGGGTTCAGCGTTGAACAGTGCCGGCACCGGGTAGACGTCCGGCCCGCACTGCTCCCCGGTCAGCTGGTCCAGGCCATCGAGCGCGGTGAACGATACCGGTGCGGAGAGCACGTAGCCCTCGGCAGCCACGGCGGTGTAGGTCGTGGTGCCGTTGCCATTGGACACCGCGGTCCAGCTCACACCGACGACGTCGGTGAACGTCAGCGTGCCGTCCGCGTCGCACGTCGGGGGAGTGTAGCTCCACAGCGGCGTGACCTCATCCGGACCATCTGCGGGCGGACAATCGTTGACCGAGGGCTCGTTGTTCTGGCCCTCACCCTTGTCCGGGTCCCAGGCGATCACCGCGGAACGACCCTGCGCGTCCGCGAACAGCGGCGAGGGGATCGTCATCCCGTCCCAATTCTTGATCGAGTTGACACTGACGGAGATGGGATTGTTGCCCGTCTGCAGGCGCTCATCGACGCCGGGCTTGCCGACGTATTTGCAGACGAAGACCCACTTCTCGTCGGGCTGCGGGTCGGCCTGTGCGGCGACCGGCGCAGTTGCGAGCGGTTCGGCGACAGCCGCGGCGACCGGCTCTCCAGCCGGTGCTTCCTCGACGGGAGCTGCGACGTCAGGCGCGGCCTCTGTCGTTCCCGGGTTCTCCGCCGGAGCGGTGACCGTTTCCTGCGGTGGCGCGGCTTCATCGACGACGGCCTCGGCCGCCTCGTTGACTTCTACGACCCCGTCGGGCGGCGCGACCTCGTCAGCATAGGCACCCATCGATGCCATCGGCGCGAGGATCAGCGCGGCGGCAAGCGTCACGCTCGCCAGCGGCTTCCAACTGTTCATTCGATACCCCTCCCAGAGCTGCAGCGCCCTCTGCGGGCCGGCTGCTTGACAGATCCTCGGCGGTCGAATCCGCCGAGAGAGTCGTCGGCGCTCTGCCGACGACGGAAGGCCTCGGGCGAGCGGAGCCAGCCAGCGCCAGATCGACTCTGGGCGCGGACATGCGATGGGACTGCGGTGCGGCTCGAGCGACAGCGAGGTGCGTCGCCAGCGCGTCAGGCGTCGAGTGTGCTCGTCATGCTTTCTCCCCCCGACCTGCATCCTTGCGGGTCTGACCTGAATCTAAGTCGGTCGCAAGGCGCGTCCGAGGGGCTTGCGAAGATCGGCTGGATTCGGCTATGCGCGATTCGGCCCGCGTGATCGCTCCGGAGTCGAGGAGGGTCTTCGCCTTGGCGATCTCGTCGACCGCAGAAGTGGGCGCGGCGACCGATTGGATGTTTGCCTCGTTCTGGGCGGCTGCGGCCTGGGGAACCAGGATCAGAAACCGTGAGCGTATCGCGAAGGCGGTGGCATCCATCCCGATGCGGTTCGGCGCGCACTCCGATGGCTGCGTCACGTGATGTGATGGATCATGACCGCGCCCGAGAACGCCCTCTCACTCACGATCGTCGGAACCCCCGACTTCGGCAGCGAAGTGCTGAAGTCGCTGCACCGCATCACGGGGCGCTCGACGGGCGAGTTGCGGCGCGCGATCCGCGGCGGGGAGCCGGTCTACGCCGCGACCCTGTTCGGCAACGACCACATCCGGGTCGTGCCCCGGCTCGAGCAGACCGCCGATTACCTCGATGGTCTGGACGTCCCGTTCACGGTTCAGGAATGGATCGATGGGGAGCGCCACGAGATCTCGCTCGAAGTCATGCGACAGATCGTCGAATCGGGACCCGGCGAGGACAGCTGACGTCCAGGGCTATCCCAGCGCGTGGGGCCCCAGCATCCGTGCGATCGTCTCGCGGATGTCGGGAACGGCGTCGACGAGGCGCTCCAGCGGGCAGCGGAAGGTGACGGCGCTGACGCTGATGGCGCCGGAGGGGGTGGCGGAGCCGTCGAGGTGGATCGGGATGGCGACGCAGTTGACGCCGATCTCGTTCTCCTGGTTGTCGATGCCGAAGCCGCGCAGTCGGGTCTTCGAGAACTCTGCGAGAAGTGCCTCGGCGGTGACCAGGGTGTTCGGCGTCTTCTGGTCCAGCGGAAACTCACCGAACCAGTCGATGACCTGATCGAGAACGAGAAGCCGAGTACTCAGAAGCGCCTTGCCGACAGCTGTCCGGTGCGCCGGATTGCGACCGCCGACCACTGAGGTGAGGCGGACGGCGCCCTGCGGGGGATCCATCTTGGCCCGGTAGACGATGTCCTTGCCGGAGAGGACGGCGTAGTGGATCGTCTCGCCATACTGGGCGGCGAGCTGCTCGAGCAGCGGCTGGATGCGGGCGTTCTCGGGCCGTCCGTCGAGGTTGCGGAAGGCGAGCCTCAGGTATTCGTCGCCGAGGATATAGACCCCGCGCCCGGTCATGTCGGCGAGCCCTGCCCGACGCAGCGTTGCCAGGGCGCGGTGGACGGTCGGCTTCGAGCTGCGAAGGATGCCGGCGAGCTCGTCGAGGGTGACGCCGAGCGGGTGGTCGGCGAGTTCGGTGAGCACGGCGATGACGCGGTCGGCCCCGACCAGCTTCTCCTCCGGCAGAAGGCGGCCGTCGCTTGGGGAATTCAGGTCGGTCATCGTCGCATCCCTTTCGGACTAGCCGCCCCGGCGCGGGTCGACATGCACCTTGGGGCCAGGCCCCGCATCGGCGCCACGACGCCCCTCGAGTCGCGCAGGCACGTCTTCGAGCGAGACCACTTCGCTGACGATCGCGTCGGGGATCACGGATCCGTCGGCGAAGTGCTCGATGGCCCCGGCGAGGCCGGGGGAGGCGGAGAGGATGCCGACCGCCGTGATGTCCTTCAGCGCGACATCGCGCGTGTCGACGAGACTCGGGGTGGACGAGAGCCCGATGTAGACGATGCGCCCGGCAGGCTTCGCGAGCCGCACCGACAGGGCCGGCATCGTCTCGTTGCTGGTGGCTTCGATGACAGCGTCGAACTGATCGGATGCCGTGTCCACGAGGGCAGCGAGCTGCCAGGTGTGCGGCACCCCCAGCGAACGGGCCAGGGCCAGCGAGCCCTCGCGCACGCCGCCGACATGCACCTCCGCGCCGGCCGCGAGCGCGAACTGCGCCGCGAGCAGGCCGATGGTGCCCGATCCGAGGACGAGCACCTTCTGTCCCGGCGTGATGTTCGCCGCCCGAACGGCGCGCAGCGAGTTTCCGCCCGGCTCGATCAGCGCGGCCGCCGCAAGGCTGACATGCTCGGGGATTTCGTAGGCGAAACGGGTCGGAATGAGCACCTTCTCCGCCAGCGCTCCGGCCCAGCCGTCCCGGATGCCGACCTCGAACCGGTTCGGGCACACGTGATGGGTACCCGCCAGGCAGTACTCGCAGCGGCCGCACCCGAGCATCGTGTCGCCGGTGACGCGCTTGCCGATCCACTGCTCGTCTGCCGGATCGCCGACGCCGACGACGCGCCCTGCCCATTCGTGACCGAGGCGGATCGGGAAGTGCGTGTGGCCGTGCTCGATGTAGGCCATCGCACCGGTGTAGAGCTCGATGTCGGTGCCGCAGATGCCCACGCGTTCGACGTCGACCAGCAGCTGCCCCGGAGCGGCGACGGGATCGGCCACCTCGAGCACCGCGGCCTGGCGGGGTGCGGTGACGACGAGGGCGCGCATCAGCCCGCTGCGGTCGGATCCGCGATGACGTGCTGCGTCTGAGTGCCGAGGCGGGTGATGCTGAGGGTCATGGTCTCGCCCCCGTGCAGGTACGTCGGCGGGTTCTGGCCCATGCCGACCCCGGGAGGGGTGCCGGTGTTGATCAGGTCGCCGGGCTCGAGCGCGAGGAACTGGCTGAGGTAGTGGACGATGAAGGCCGGGCTGAAGATCATCGTCGACGTCGAACCGGTCTGGCGGCGTACGCCGTCGACGTCGAGCCGCATGTCCAGGGCGAGCACGTCGCCGATCTCGTCGGGCGTGACGAGCCACGGCCCGGCCGGGTTGAACGTCGGCGCCGACTTGCCCTTGGACCACTGGCCGCCTCGTTCGGTCTGCCACTCGCGCTCGCTGACGTCGTTGACGAGGACGTACCCGGCGATCGCGGCGGCGGCCTCTGCCTCGTCGGCGAGGTAGGAGGCGTGGCTGCCGATCACGACGCCGAGCTCGACCTCCCAGTCGGTCTTGACCGACCGGCGGGGGATGAGCACATCGTCGTTCGGGCCGATCAGGGTGTTCGGCGACTTCGTGAACAGAATCGGCTCAGCAGGGACGGCCTGGCCAGTCTCGGCGGCGTGGTCGCTGTAGTTCAGTCCGATGCACAGCAGCTGGTGCGGGCGGGCGATCGGGGCGCCGAACCGACGGTCGCCGACGGGCTCCGTGCGACCGGCGGCGACGCGTTCGGCGACGACGTCGGCAAGGCCGGCGAGTGCGCCGGAACCGAAGAACTTCTCGTCGAAGTCCGAGACGACGTCGGACAGGTCGACGAACGTGTCGTCATCGACGAGCACTCCGGGGGTTTCCGAGCCGGCGGTTCCGAGGCGAACGAGTCTCATGCGAGTGCTTCCTTGTCGTTGTTCCAGTAGGGAGTGGTGGTGCTGCCCGCCCAGCGCGGCACCGGCAGTCCGGTCGCGCCGACCTCGGCGAGGAACAGTGCGCCCGAGGCATCCGTCCAGTCCTTCAGGCCCTCCTGCGCGGTGGTGATTCCGAGCGTCGCGAGGTCGGGGCCGATGAAGGCGGGGCAGGATGCCTGGGTCGCATCCACGTAGACGACGTCGAGCAGCTCGCCGGTGAGGGAGTGTTGACGGATGCTGGACCCGCCCCACAGCGCGACCCACAGCGTGCCGTCGGTGCCGACGGTGAGGCCGTCGGGAAAGTGCGGGAAGTCCGTGACCACGTGCACCCAGGGCTCATCATCGTCGAACGCGTCGGGGCCGTAGGAGTGGCTCGAAACCGTGTTGGCGAGCGTGTCGACGTGGTAGATCGTGCCGCCATCCGGGGCGAAGCCGATGCCGTTGGAGAGACCGATGCCGGTCCGCAGCGTCTCGACGGAGCCGTCCGGCGAGACGCGCAGCAGGACCTCTTCGCCGGTCGCTGCACCGAGGGCGAGAGTGCCCACAACGAACCGGCCCTGCGGGTCGACCGAGCCGTCGTTGAAGCGCACCTCGCGGCGCTCGCCGAGCAGATCGGGGCCGAACGAGATCGCGCCGTCGGGGGAGATGGTCGCCAGCCCGCGTGCGGCGGCAACGAGGAGCCCGCCGTCCTCGGCGAGGGCGACCGCTCCGGTGGTCTGGCCGAGCTCGACGGATGCGACGTCGACGATCCGTCCCTCACGCAGGCTGCCCGAGAGCACCCGGCCCTTCCAGATATCGACCCAGCGGACGAGACTGGCCCGGTCGTCCCAGATGATCCCCTCGGCGAGGTCGAACTCGGCGTCAGTGGCCTGTTCAGCGGTGAAAGTGGTCATGGCTCCCGTGCGTTGGTGCGTGATGCCGCCTGTGGCATGATTCAGAATGTTAGCGGAAGGTTCAATATGGTGGAAAACGAGGTTCAATGGTGAACGATCTCCGCAGTGCCGATTGGTACGAGGGAAACGACCGCAACGCCTACATCCATCGGGCCTGGATGCGCCGGGGAAACCCCGTCGAGGCGCTCGACGCCACGAAGCCGCAGATCGCGATCGCGAACACCGCCTCCGATCTCACTCCGTGCAACATGCACCTCAATGAGGTCGCCGAGAGCGTGAAGCAGGGCGTCTGGGCCGCGGGCGGCGTGCCGTACAACCTGCCGGTGGTTTCGCTCGGCGAGACGCAGGTCAAGCCGACCGCGATGCTGTGGCGCAACATGGCCGCGATGGCGATGGAGGAGATGTTCCGCGCCAACCCGATCGACGGGCTCGTGCTGCTCGGTGGCTGCGACAAGACGATTCCGGCGCTGCTGATGGCCGCGGCATCCGTCGACATCCCGGCGATCGTGGTGCCTGGCGGGCCGATGCTGACGGGCCACTTTCGGGGTCAGGCGCTCGGCTGCGGCACGGACGTCTGGCGACTCAGCGAGGAAGCCCGCGCAGGGACGATCTCGAACGAGCAGTTCATGAAGTCCGAGCAGTCCATGATCCGCAGCAAGGGGCACTGCAACACGATGGGCACCGCGTCGACGATGGCCGTCGTGGCCGAAGCCCTCGGCATGACCATCCCAGGTTTCGCTGGCACGCCCGCCGCGGACGCACGTCTCCTCGCGCTGTCGCATGACACCGGTCGGCTCATCGTCGACCTGGTCGCGGTCGGCCGCAGGCCCAGCGACATCATGACCAAGGACGCCTTCCTCAACGCGATCATCGCGGTCGCGGCCGTCGGCGGATCGACGAACTCGGTCGTGCACCTGCTGGCGATCGCCGGGCGGCTGGGGATCGATCTGACGCTCGAGGACTTCGACGCGGCCGGCGCAGGAGTGCCGGTGCTTGCGAACCTGCAGCCCAGCGGGAAGTTCCTGATGGACGACCTCTACCGTGCCGGCGGCCTTCTCGCGCTGCTGACGCAGGTCAAGGACCTCTTCCACCCCGAGCCCATCACGGTGACCGGCAAGCCGCTCGTCGACTACCTCGTCGATCACCCCGTGTTCGACGACACCGTGATCTTCCCGCGCGATACGCCACTGATGGAGGATGCCGGGATCGCGGTGCTGCGCGGCAACCTCGCCCCGCGCGGAGCGATCATCAAGCCGTCGGCGGCCACCGCGGAGCTGCTGCAGCACGTCGGACCCGCGGTCGTGTTCGACAGCGTCGAGGACATGCGCGCCCGCATCGACGATCCGGATCTGGACGTCACCGCAGACTCGGTGCTCGTGCTGCGCGGGTGCGGTCCGCGCGGCTACCCCGGGATGCCCGAGGTCGGGAACATGCCGCTGCCCCAGAAGCTCCTCGAGCAGGGCGTGCGTGACATGGTGCGCATCAGCGACGCGAGGATGAGCGGCACGGCCTATGGCACCGTCATCCTGCATGTCGCGCCTGAGGCGGCCGCGGGTGGACCGCTCGCGTTCATCCGCACCGGCGACATCGTCACCGTCGACGTCGAGAACCGCGTCCTGAGCTTCGACGTGACCGACGGGGAGCTGCAGTCCCGCAGCCAGACCCCCGCAAGCGAGGCTGCGTACGCTGCGCCGGTGCGCGGCTGGGCGAAGCTCTACGTCGACCACGTCATGCAGGCCGACACCGGCGCCGACCTCGACTTCCTCGTGGGCGCGAGCGGCGACAAGGTCAGCCGTGAATCTCACTGACACACCTAAGAGGCCCCGCATGAGGCGCGCGATCATCACCGGCGGCGAGAGCGGACTCGGCGCCGCCTGCGCCGAGCGACTGCGGACCGACGGCATCGATGTCATCACCTTCGATGTGTCCTCGGAAGCGGACTACCGAGTGGACGTCACCGATCCCGCCTCGATCGCCGCGTCCGTCGCCGCGGTCGGCCCGGTCGACATCCTGATCAACAGCGCCGGCATCGTCGGACCGAACAAGCCCCTGATCGAGACCGACCCCGCGGCCTGGGCGCGCACCTTCGACGTCAACGTGCACGGCACCTTCCGCGTCATCCAGGCGGTTGTGCCGGGCATGGTCGAGCGGGGCTGGGGGCGCATCGTCAATATCGCGAGCATGGCGGGCAAAGACGGCAATCCGAATCTCAGTGCGTACTCGGCCTCGAAGGCCGCCGTCATCGGACTGACCAAATCGCTCGGCAAGGAACTGGCGAAGACCGGCGTGCTCGTCAACGTGATAGCGCCGGCCGTGATCGACACCCCGATGAACGCGGCGACGGCGCCTGATGTGCTCGCGCACATCACATCGCTGATCCCGATGGGCCGGGTCGGCAGGGCGTCGGAGGTCGCCGCGCTGGTCGCGTGGCTCACCTCCGACGAATGCAGCTTCTCGACGGGCGCCGTCTATGACATCAGCGGCGGGCGCGCGACTTACTGAGATGTCTGATCGGCCGTCCTCTTCCCGCCGCTGGGGCGCATCCCTCGCCATCGGCGCGGCGCTCGTGCTGACTTCGTGCACCGCTCCGCCGGCGCCTGCGGCTGCGCCATCGGTCACGGAATCGAATCTCGGCACTCTCGGCGGCCAGGACTGCGACCCTCCATCGCCCACCCTCGGGCAGGTGATCCAGGGCACCGGTTCGACCGGCGTCACCGCCTACGGCCTGCTGTTCGGTCCAGACGCCGATGCGATCGTCGGCGACGGCAGCACGACGAAGATGGCGGTGCGGATGACCGGCAGTGGCACACTCCACGTGCATGTTCTCGCTCCGGACGGATTGCAGCGGCCGCTCGCCTGGGGCCCCGATCCTCACGGCGGCAGCACTTTTCATCGTCCGGGCAGCGAATGGGGAATCGGGTTCTCCTTCGATGCGCCCGGATGCTGGCAGATCGCGTTCGAACGCGACGGGGGCGACCGCGCTGACTTCTGGTTCGACGTCGGGCCGTGACCGCGGGCGCCCCAGGGACGCGCGGTTTAGCGTTTCGCCGGCTTCAGGTCATCCCGCGGGGCCATGGTCATCCCCAGCCGCCCGATCGCCACGGCCCTCGCAGGCGCCAGCGTCTCGTCGGGGAGGATGCCTCGTTCCCCGAGCACCGCGAGCGCCTGCTGGATGTCGGAGTTGATGCGGGCCTGCTCATCCGGCGGCGTGGCGTCCAACGCCAGCTGCAGCCGCGTGATGTTGCGCGTCCAGCGGGCGGTGCCGGAATCAGCGGGACCGCGGTAGAACCAGTAGTGGAGGGCGCCGACGACGGCGTCGGCGATGAAGCCGATGACGCCGATCGCTCCGGCGGCGTTGTCCTGCGCGATCGCGATGATCGCGAGGACCGAGCCGATGCTCGACGGCAGCAGGTGCAGGTTCCCCAGGAGCCGCCCGATGTGGGGATCGACTCCGAGGGGGTCACGACTGTCGGTGATGAACCCGATCACGGCGATCAGCGCCGCGATTCCCGCCAATGCACCGCCCAATCCGACCTGGGCGACTCCGCCGCGGATGACCGGGGCGAAGACGACGAGTGCGGCGAGGATCGGAAAGGTGAAGCTCGCGATGTGTGAGGCCGTCAGCAGAATGCCCCATCGCGGGGCGACGTCCTTCGCCAGGTCCCGATATGCCGGGGCGGGTGCGAAGTACGCCATCGCTTTGCGCAGTTCCGGGACGCCGTAGAGCGCTCTGGCTTCGAGCTTCCACCAATCGAGCGGCGTCCAAGCGCTCACCGAGCGCGCGTATCTGGTTGCCGGCCCGTCAGTCACGAGTCACAACGATAGTCGGCACCAGACGATCTCTTGTGGGGTGCGGAACGACACCCCTATGCTCGCGAATGCCGACGTCGAGTACTCGCCGACTTGAGTCCCGGGCGCCGTTCAAGTCGTTCCCAAGCAACGGAGTTGACGATGGCGCAGGATTCGAGTGCAACGGAAAAGGGTCGCTTCGATCGGTGGTTCGAAGCCGAGGTGATCCAGCCGATATCCGACTTCCAAGATGGGAAGCAGGAGTGGCGTCGCCTCGTTTCGGAGTTTCTCGGGACGTTCTTCCTGGTCCTGGTCGCGGCCGGCGGCGGGATGATGGGCGAGGCCTTTCCTGACACCATCGACCGAGGTGCTGCCGTGGTCGCGCCCGGGCTGATGGTGATGGCCATCATTCTTTTCATGGGAAAGGTCTCCGGCGCACATCTCAACCCCGCCGTAACGCTCGCCTTCTCTCTGCGCGGAGATTTCCCATGGCGACGCGTGCCGGGCTACATCGTCGTGCAGCTCGCCGGCGCCGCTCTCGCGGCGTGGTTCCTGACGCTGGTCATCGGGGTGTCCTCGTCGTTCGGGTCCAACTACCCGGCCGACGGCTGGTCGGACTGGTCCGCCCTCACGATGGAGGCGGTGCTGACATTCGGGCTGGTGAGCGTCATCCTCGGCACAGCTTCGGGCGCGCAGAACATCGGCATCGTCGGCGCCTTCGGTGTCGGCGCGTACATCGCCCTCGCCGGGTTGTGGGGCAGCCCGATCTCGGGAGCCTCGATGAACCCGGCTCGCACGTTCGGACCGGATCTGGTCGCGGGGGACTTCACCGGGTACTGGGTCTACATCGTGGGTCCCATCCTCGGGGCGGTCCTCGCCGTCGGGGTGGCGTTCGTGCTGCGAGGCGCAGGTGGCGGCCGCAGCGGATCGGGTGCGGCACAAGGCGATCTGAGAACCGAGGTCGAGCGGCCCGACCAGGCCTGACATCACTCAGAGCGCCCGGGCGCGGTCCGGTGGGATCGCACCCGGGCGCGCAGCACGGGAGTCCTGTTCAGTCGGTGAGCTGATCCCAGAAGGCGATGATCTCCGCGGCGAGCTGCCCGGGCTGCTCGAGCGGGACCAGGGTGCGTGCTCCTGTGACGGTCATGACCTGGGCGCCTGGTGCGAGGGATGCCGCGCGCTGCGCATCGGCGGGGCTCCAGTCACCGCGGTCGTCGGAGGCGATGAAGAGACTCGGGACGCGGATGTCGGCGAGCCGGTCGGTCACGTCGGTGCGGTCGATGATGAAGGAACGCAGGGCAAGGCTCATGCTCGCCTTCGTGGGACGCGCCAGGCTGTCCAGCACGACCTGGAGGGTGGAGGTTGTTGCCGCGGACTCGTCGGTCAGCATCGCCTCGACGATCGCATCCCGCACCGGGCCGACCGGGCCGGCCATCGAGAGCATCGGGTGCAGCAGACCGATCTTGCGACGCAGGGCGGGGGCGATCGGCTCGGTCGGCGAGCTGATCGCGACGAGGCTTCGCAGCGTGTTGGGATCCGTCGCCAGGTTGAGACCGACATGGCCGCCGAAGGCGTTGCCGAGCCAGTCGACGGGTTCATCGGCGCCGAGCGACACGAGTGCGTCGCGCGCGGCATCCGCGGCTTCCGAAATCGTGGATCGTCGGACCAGCGCGTCGCTCAGCCCCAAGCCGGGTGGGTCGATGAGCACGAATCGCCGCCGGATCGCGCTCCCGTCGATGAGGAGAGGGAGGATCCGATCCCAGGTGTGACTGTCGACGAACATCGACGACCAGAGGATCGTGAGGCGCCCGGTGCCGGTGACGCGGGCATTGAGGGTTCCGAGGCGGGTTTCGATCCGCTCGGTGTGTTCGGTGTAGGTGTTCATGCTTTGAAGTTAGCGGAACTAACATCAATACCGGCGGAATTAGCTGTTAGCGTAACTAACATGAATACGCGGCCGTACCGGATGACAGCGCGGGCGAAGGATGCCGAGCTCACTGCGGAGCGGATCGTCGATGCCATGCTGGCGCGGCTGATATCAACTCCGTACGAGCACATTCGCATCGAGGACATCGCCGCCGATGCCGGCGTGACCGGGCAGACCGTCATCCGTCGATTCGGCAGCAAGCCCGCGCTCATGAACGCGACAGTCGAACGCGAACTGGCTCGGATCGTCGCGGCCCGCGAAGCCGCGGCAGACGCGTCCGCAGTCGACACGATCCACAACCTCGTGCTGCACTACGAGCGGTACGGGGTGCTGATCCTCAAGACCTACTCCGAGGCCCCACTCGTGCCCGGCCTGCCCGAGATCACCGCTCGCGGGCGCGCATTCCACGTGGACTGGTGCCGCCGCGCGTTCACGCTCGATCCGTCACTGCCGGAAGCAGAGGGCACCAGGAGGCGCGCGCAGATCGTCGCGATCTGCGATGCCAACACGTGGCGCATCCTGCGATTCGACGGCGGCCTCGACCCCGCCGAGACCGAGATCGCGCTGAGCGAACTGCTCCTCCCGCTGCTGCAGTGACGCGACTGCAGCATGACGGATGTGCTCACTCACAGCGCAGCAGCGCATGCCCGTTCCGCAGGAGTGCGGCATGCTACCGCGCTGCGTTCTCGATGTGAAGGGCCCGTCGCGTCTGGACCATGGGTCATAGCCTGGTCGCCGACCTGAGCGCCGCATTCCCGACGGCGCTCGCCACTCGAAGGAGAACATCATGCTCTGGACCATCATCGGCCTCATCGTCATCGGCCTCATCGCGGGGTTGATCGCCCGAGCGGTCATTCCCGGCAAGCAGAGCATCGGCATCCTGCTGACGATCGTGCTCGGAATCGTCGGCTCGTTCGTCGGAGGCTTCCTCGGGTTCCTGATCTTCGGGAGCGACCCGAACGGCGGCTTCCTGCAGCCCTCCGGCATCATCGGCTCGATCATCGGCGCCATTATCGTGCTGGGTCTGTACGTCTTCTTCGCACGCCGCCGCGTGACGGGTACGCGCTAATCTGACCCTCGGCCGGGGAAGCTCCTCGGGCACGCGCATCGCCCGAGGAGCAGCCCCGTGTCCCATGACGTTGAAGTCGCTGCGATCTACTTCCCGAGCTGGCACGACGAGCCGCGTCGAGCGCCATGGCTGGGTGAGGGCTTCACCGAGTGGGATCTGATAAAGGCGGGGCGACCGCGGTTCGAGGGTCACTATCAGCCTCAGATCCCGACGCTCGGGTACCTCGATGAGACCGTGCCGGAGAACATGCAGCGCAGCTGCGATCTGGCCGCAGGCTCCGGCATCGACGCGTTCCTGTGGGACTGGTACTGGTACGACGGCGCGGATTTCCTCAATCGGCCCCTTGACGAGACCTTCCTCAGCCTGCCCGATCCGGGGATCAAGTTCGCCCTGATGTGGGCCAACCACGATTGGCGCGGGGTGTTCCCGGGCAACGTGGGCGAAGACCCCGAACTGTGGTTCAAGGGCGCTGTCGACGAAGCCGAATTCCTTCGGATGACGGATGCTGTCATCCAGCGATACTTCGCCCACCCCGCATACTGGCGCGTTGACGGAAAAGCATGGTTCACCGTCTTCCTCCTTGAGGAGCTGGTGACCGGGCTCGGGGGAGCCGACCGCACCCGTGCCCTCCTTGCCGATTTCCGGGCACGAGCTCGTGCCGCCGGCTGCGGCGAGCTTCACCTGAACGTTCTCGGGGCATACGAGGCCTTCGATCCCCAGGCGATCGCCGCGCTGGGTTTCGACTCGGTCGGCACCTACGGGTGGCCCTCCGATCAGTGGGCCAGCCTGCCCGCCGGTCAGCTCACCTTCGAATACGAGGAGTGGCGTTCCGCCGCCCAGCAGGAGTGGCACTCGCTGCGGGAGACGCACGCCATCGACTTCGTTCCCACCGTCGCCATGGGCTGGGATTCCACGACCCGGGTTGATCAGGACGACACGCTGGTCGTCTCGGAGTGGCCGTACTACCCGGTCGTCGTAGGCAACACTCCGGAGTCGTTCGGCGCATCGGTGACCGAGGCCTTGGTTTTCGCGGCCGACAGCGCAGGCACTCAGGTCGTGATCATCAACGCGTGGAACGAATGGACCGAAGGCAGCTACCTCGAACCCGACTCCCGCACCGGCGACGCCCACCTCAGAGCGCTGGCCCGGGCCGTTTCGGACCGAACGAGCGCCGACACCGCTCCCTGACCGCAACCGCTGAGGTCAGAGAATCCTCACGCGGACAGCCGCGACGCGAAGTCGTGGGTGAAGTGCCGGAGCTCCTCGCCTTCGACGATGGTGAACTCCCATCGGAGCCAGGTCAGTGCGCCGGCGAGGATCTCGAGGTGGTCGTCGTGGATGACCCAGAGTGTGTGCGCCGGCCCGTCGGCGCTCAGCCCCGTTGTATACGGACCGAGGTGGGCATCGACCTCCGCCAGCGGCGCAGCAATCCGGATCGTCGCCGTGAAGCGCGGTGTCACCGCGGCCGCGAGCCGTTCCACGACGAAGGCGGCGGCATCCGCTCCCGGAACGGCGTGACGCGCCACGATGAGTCGCGTGTGAGTCGGAGCGCTGATGCGATCGAGGCGGAACGTGCGCCAATCGTCTGCTCCGGGATCCCAGGCGAGGAGATACCACCGGCCCGCGACAGGCACGAGCGAGACGGGTTCGACGCAACGCGAGGTGCGCACGCGATCGGCGGCGACGTACCCGAAGCGCACCACCTCGGAGTCGCGGCAGGCGAGGGCCAGCGATGCGAAGATCTCCGGATCGACCTGTTCGCGGGCTCGCACGGGGGCGGGGGATGAGACCGCGACCTGAGTGGCATGCACGTGCGCCCGCACCGTGGCCGGCAGCACCTGCTCGAGTTTGGCGAGCACCGAGACCGTGAGATCGGACAGGTCGCGAACGGCTCCGTCCGCGGCGCCGGCACGCAGCCCGAGAGCAAGAGCCACCGCCTCGTCGGCGGTGAAGAGCAGCGGTGGAAGCTCCGTGCCCGCCTCGAGGCGGTAGCCGCCGATGGCGCCACGCTCGGCCGCGATGCGGTAGCCGAGCTCGCGGAGCCGGTCGATGTCACGACGGATCGTGCGAGGGCTGACGCCGACGCGCTCGGCGAGTTCGGTGCCCTGCCACGAGCGACGTGTCTGCAAGAGGCTGAGCAGACGGAGGACGCGCGAGGTCGTGGTGGCATCGGTCACCCGTCCATCCTGCCGGTGAATTAGGACCGATCAAGACCTAATCAGTTCATAGCCTGGGGTTCACACCACCCAAGGAGCTGAAATGACGATTCTCATCACCGGTGCGACCGGGAATATCGGCCGTCGCCTCGTGAACGAACTGCTCGAGCGAGGCGTCGCGGTGCGCGCACTGAGTCGAGCCGCCGCGGCAGCCGAACTTCCCGACGGTGTCGCTGTGTACGAAGGCAGTCTCGCGACGACGCCCGACCAGGTCTTCGACCACGTCGACGCGGTGTACCTCTTCCCGGCGGACGAAGGGGTCGCGGCCTTCGTCGACCGCGCCATCGCCGCGGGTGTCAGCCGTTTCGTGGTGCTGTCTTCGCTCGCGGTGTCGGCAAGGAACTCGCGCGATGTGGGATCCGCCAGCGAACTGCACCACCGCGCGGTGGAGGAGGTCGTCACCACGCGCACCGACGACTGGACGATCCTCCGTCCCGGCAACCTCGCCACCAACCTGCTCTCGTGGTCGTTCGCCGTCCGCGCCGGCCACGGCGTTCGCGTTCCGTACCCGACGTCCTCGCAGGTGCTCATCCATGAAGCGGATGTCGCGACTGCCGCCGCGATCGTGCTCACCGAACCGGGACACTCGGGCCGGATCTACGAGCTCACCGGCCCCGCGAGTCTCACGAAGATCGAGCAGCTGTCCGCCGTCGCGGATGCGATCGGATGCGAGGTGCCCCTCATCGAGGTGACTCCCGATGAGTTCCGGGAGGACGTCGGCCGGTTCATCCCCGAGGGCATCCTCGACATGCTGCTCGGGTACTGGTCCGAGACCATCGAGGAGCCGGAGGAGCCGCTCGCCCCGCCCCTCGGAATCACGCCCACGCCGCTGTCACAGTGGGCGGTCGACCACCGGAGCGCATTCGCGTCGTAGCGGAGCCCCTCCCGCCCGGCGTCGAGCGGTCGTATGCTGACCCCGACATCGATAGGGGGTGTCGCGATGGAGGTCGAGGTCGCCGAGGAGCGCATCCTCCTGCTGACCGATCGATTCAGCCTCGACCACGCCGAAGGCCGTGCGTGGTCGCGGCGAGCGGACGCGTTCGGCACCGGGGCGAAGCTGGGGGGCCTGCTGAATCGCGCCACCTCCGAGGACTACGAGTGCGTCTACCGGGAGCGCCGGCTGCAGCCGTTCTGGCGGCTGCACGTGACGACGGTGGCCGAATACGAACGGACGCGGACCTACGCCGTCCCCGTCGCATCCAGTGTCCGCAGCGTCCAGATCGCCGAGCAGACCCTTCTCGTCAGCCAGGGACGCTTCGTGCTGTCCGGCCTCGAGTCCTGCCGGGACGAGAACGCGCGCGCCTTCGCGTACGACGGGCTGACCCGCGCCGAGAACCCGACGCTGAGCGGGTACGACAGCTTCGCGAGCACGCTGGCGAACGCGGAGACGCTGGCTGCCGAAGCCACGTCGGGCACCGTCGTGGTTCCCCCGGAGGCGAAGGCGTCGATGCTCGTGCGTGAGGTGATGGCGGCGGCCATCGGCAAGATCGGCGCGGACCGCGTGCTGGAGGAGCGAGTGACGGTGGATGTCGTCGACCTCGTCTATCGGCCGGTGTACGCCTTTCGCTATCGTCACGCCGGAAAAGAGGCCGTGATCGAGTTCGACGGACTGACTGGCGACACCCATCCGGGCGGCGCCACGTTCGAGCAGTATCTGGGCAAGATCCTCGAGCCCAAGTTCCTGCTCGATGTCGGCGTGGAGGCGGTCAACATCTTCGTCCCCGGCACGCAACTCGTTCGGATCGTCGTCGAGCACGGTGCAAAGCGCCTCGCACCCCCGCGGAGCGCTGAGACCTGAGCGCCTAGTGCGGCGGGGGCGGGAAATGCGGAATCGGGATGGGCTTGGTGGCTCCGCGTTTGCGGTGGGCCCACTCGTCGAGGCTGTCCAGGGCGTCCTGCAGGTTCGCGAAAGTGACGGGCAGCGGCAGCGGAACTCCCCAGATCACTTCGACCTGTTCGTAATCGTTGAGCGTGAGGTGCGCGATGGGCGAGGCCGCGGCATCCGTCGCCTGCGTGTCTGTGATCACCCAGGTGCTCGGGTCGACGCGCTCCAGCGCGAACCGCTGGGTGAGGGTGGTGTCGGTCATGGCAGGCTCCGCGCTCTGTCAGCGACAATCGGTGTCGCATCGTCGTAGATCACTCGGCGAGGAGAGTTCTGTCAGACGATTCTGCGTCGCGTCCGTGCCGCCCGGGTGGGGATTGACAAGCCTGCCGGTGAGTGGTGCGACGGATGCGAGGCACCACGTCAAGCCCCCTCCGGGTGTGCACTGCGAGGTCTAGCGTCAGCGTTATGACACCGACCGAGCAGGAGACGATCGGCATGCGGAGCATGTTCTGGACGTGGATGATCCTGATCGCCGCGGGCCTTGCCGTGATGATCCTGCTGCCGCTGCTGGGTCGCTGAGATGCGCACATTCCTCCGGGACAACGGACTCAGCCTGTTCTTCCTCGCGCTGTTCGCCGCGGCGCTCATCGGTCAGTCCTTCGTCGGGCTCGCGAACAACAACGAGGAGCTGATGCAGCACGGCGAATCCGCGATCTCGTACGGGCAGTTCGTCACCTCGTCGGCGTTCCTCGTCGATGTCTCGGAGAACTGGCAGTCGGAGTTCCTGCAGTTCTTCCTGTTCATCGCTGCGACGGTCTGGCTCATCCAGCGGGGCTCGCCCGAATCGAAGGAGCCCGGTGATGCTGGTCCCGGGTCCGACGAGGAGCAGCTCGTCGGGGCGCACGCGCGGCCTGATTCGCCACGCTGGGCGCGCGTCGAGGGATGGCGTCAGTGGGTGTACTCGAACTCGCTGCTCCTTGTGATGGGCACGATCTTCCTGCTGTCCTGGTTCGCCCAGTCCGTCGGCGGTGTCGCCGTGGCCAACGACGAGAACGCCCAGCACGGGATGCCCGCCGAGACGTGGCTCGACTACGTGGTGTCCGCGGACTTCTGGAACCGCACGCTGCAGAACTGGCAGTCCGAGTTCCTTGCCGTCGGTGCGATGGTCACCTTCGCGATCTACCTGCGCCAGCGCGGATCGAGCGAGTCGAAGCCGGTCGGGACGCCGCACCACACGACCTCGGTCGAGTCCAACTAGCGTCCGAATCGCTCGCGCCTTCTCCTCTTCACGCGAATTCCGTCGAGGACTAGCGTGGAGGCGTGTCCGCCCCGGCAACCGACGCACGGACCGCTCACGCCGCCGGCGTAGAGCGGCTTCTGGAGAGCTATCGCGCTGTCCCAGTGGCCGCCCCGGTGCGGCTGGCGAAGCACACCTCGAATCTGTTCCGAGCTCGTACGAAGACGAACACCCCAGGTCTCGACACCTCCGGGCTGGCGGACGTCATCGCGATCGACGCGGAGGCGCGCACCGCCGACGTGGCCGGCATGTGCACCTACGAGGATCTCGTCGCGGCGACCCTGCCCGCAGGCCTCGCGCCGCTCGTCGTGCCGCAGCTGAAGACCATCACCCTCGGCGGTGCGGTCACCGGCCTCGGCATCGAGTCGACGTCGTTCCGCAGCGGGCTGCCGCACGAGTCGGTGCTCGAGTTGGACATCCTGACCGGCGGGGGAGAGGTGGTGACCGCCTCGCCGCACGAGAACGTCGACCTGTTTCGCGCGTTCCCGAATTCCTACGGCACGCTGGGCTACGCCGTCCGGCTGCGTATCGAGCTGGAAGAGGTCCAGCCGTTCGTTGCACTTCGCCAGGTCCGGTTCCACAGCCTCACCGAACTGGTCGCGGCGATGGACCGGATCATCCAGACCGGCGAACTCGACGGCATCCCGGTGGACTACCTCGACGGTGTCGTGTTCAGCGCCGACGAGAGCTACCTGTGCGTCGGCGTGCAGACCGCGGCATCCGGACCCGTCAGCGACTACACCGGGCAGCAGATCTACTACCGATCCCTCCAGCACGACGACGGGGTCAAGACCGACCGGCTCACCATCCACGACTATCTGTGGCGGTGGGACACCGACTGGTTCTGGTGCTCCGGCGCGTTCGGGGCGCAGCA
The DNA here is from genome assembly GCF_054049175.1 of Microbacterium sp. P5_E9. Classification (NCBI taxonomy): domain Bacteria; kingdom Bacillati; phylum Actinomycetota; class Actinomycetes; order Micrococcales; family Microbacteriaceae; genus Microbacterium; species Microbacterium sp. P5_E9. The sequence goes on from NZ_JBFUMV010000002.1 coordinate 289,258, forward strand.
TCCGCTCGTCCGTCGATTCTGGCCGCGGCGCTATCTGCGCAGCAGCGCCTACTGGAAGCTCATGAGGCTGGAGCGTCGGTACGACATCGGCGACCGGCTCGAGAAGCTCCACGGACGCCCGCCGCGCGAACGCGTGATCCAGGACGTCGAGGTGCCGATCGAGCGCTGCGTCGAATTCCTCGACTGGTTCCTGGCGAACGTGCCGATCGAGCCGATCTGGCTGTGCCCGCTGCGGCTGCGCGGCAGCGAGGGATGGCCGCTGTACCCGATCGAGCCGAATCGCACCTATGTCAACGTCGGCTTCTGGTCGACGGTGCCGGTCGGTCAGGTCGAGGGCGAGAGCAACCGGATGATCGAGCGCCGGGTCGGCGAGCTCGACGGCCACAAGTCGCTCTACTCCGACGCGTTCTACTCCGCGGAGGAGTTCGACGCGCTCTACGGTGGCGAGACCTACCGGGCCGTCAAGCAGCGATACGACCCGGATTCACGACTGCTCGACCTGTATGCGAAGGCGGTGCAACGGCGATGACCACATTCAAGGACCGCGCGACGGAAGATGAGACGGATGCCGGGGGCCCGGCTGAAGAGAGCGGCAAGCTCACCCTGGCCGAGGTGCTTGAGATCTTCGCCGGCGGGCAGCTGCCGCTGCGGTTCACCGCCTACGACGGAAGCTCAGCGGGACCGGAGGATGCGCCGTTCGGATTGGACCTGAAGACCCCTCGCGGCACGGCGTATCTCGCCACCGGATTCGGCGACCTCGGGCTCGCTCGCGCGTATATCGCCGGTGACCTCGACATCCACGGTGTGCACCCCGGCGACCCTTACGAGCTGCTCAAGGCGCTCTCGGAGGGCCTCGTGTTCCGGCGGCCGCCGGCGCGGCTCATGGCCAAGATCGCCCGCACGATCGGCTTCGAGAACCTGCGTCCGGTTGCGCCCCCTCCGCAGGAGGTTCCCCCGCGCTGGCGCCGCGTCGCGGCCGGTCTCCGACACAGCAAGTCGCGCGATGCCGACTCGATCCACCACCACTACGACGTGTCGAACACCTTCTACGAGTGGGTGCTCGGGCCCTCGATGACTTACACCTGCGCGTGCTACCCGAACCTCGACGCCTCGCTCGAAGAGGCGCAGGAGAACAAGTACCGGCTGGTGTTCGAGAAGCTGCGACTCCAGCCGGGCGACCGGCTGCTGGACGTCGGATGCGGGTGGGGCGGCATGGTGCGCTACGCCGCTCGCCGCGGGGTGAGGGCGACGGGCGTGACGCTTTCGCGGGAGCAGACGACCTGGGCGCACCAGGCGATCGTCGAGGAGGGACTCAGCGAGCTGGCGGAGGTGCGCTACGGCGACTACCGGGACATCGCCGAGAGTGACTTCGATGCGGTCTCGTCCATCGGTCTGCTGGAGCACATCGGCGTGCGCAACTATCCGGCGTACTTCCGGTTCCTGCAGTCCCGGCTGCGCCCGGGCGGGCTGCTGCTCAACCACTGCATCACCCGCCCCGGCAACAAGGGCGAGCCATCGGCCCCCGGTTTCATCGACCGGTACGTCTTCCCCGACGGGGAGCTCATCGGGTCCGGTCGCATCATCACCGAAGCGCAGGATGCCGGACTCGAGGTGCTGCACGAGGAGAACATCCGCCCCCACTACGCGCTGACGCTGCGGGATTGGTGCGCCAACCTCGTCGAGCACTGGGATGAGGCGGTAAGCGAGGTCGGGCTTCCCGCCGCCAAGGTGTGGGGCCTGTACATGGCCGGATCGCGGCTCGGCTTCGAGGCCGGCGGGATCCAGCTGCACCAGGTGCTGATGGGCCGACCCGACGATCGCGAGGGCATCAGCGGTCTGCCGCTGCGACCCTGGTGGACGCCGTAGCGGCGGAGCTCGGCTACCAGCCGCTGCGCGTGGGGGAGTGGCCCTCGCGTGCGTCCTCGGGCATGGCCATCTCGAGACGCATGCCGAGCAGTCGGATCGGGCGCTCTGGTTCGACCTTCGCGAGCAGATCCATGGCCCGTGCCCGCACGATGTCTCGGTCGAAGCTGGCGGGAATCTTCTTCGTGAAGATCTTGGTGAGGAACGGTGCGTAGCGCACCTTCAGCGTGAGCCCGATGACCGGCCGCCCCTCGGCGGCGACGTCGTCGAGCACCTGGAGCAGCAGCTCATCCACGGCCTCCTCGATCTGGTCGCGCTCGGTGAGGTCCTGCTGGTACGTGGTCTCGCGGCTGTGCCCGCGGGGCACCCACGGTGTGTCGTCGACCACCGCGGTGCTCTCGCCACGCCCGAGCTGGCCGTACCAGGGACCCATCTTCGGGCCGAACTCACCCGCGAGCAGCTCATCGTCGGCGGACGCCAATTCCGCGATGGTGCGGATGCCGAGCCCGGCCAGGCGGCGCTGCACCTTCGTGCCGACGCCCCACAACTCGATGGTCGGGCGTGCGCCCATGACCGCCGGCCAGTTCTCGGCGGTGAGCCGGAAGATGCCCTGCGGCTTGCCGAACCCGGTCGCGACCTTCGCGCGGACGAGGGTGTCGCCGATGCCCACGCTGCAGTGCAGGGCGGTCCGGTCGAGGACTGCCTGCTGGAGGCGCCGCGCGACACCCTCGGGATCATCCGTCGCGATGCCGATGAACGCTTCATCCCAGCCGAGCACCTGCACGACCGCGCCCGGCTGCGCGCGCAGGGTCGCCATGACCTGTTCGGACGCCGCCGTGTAGGCCGGAGCATCCACCGGAAGGATCACGGCATCCGGAATCCTCCGGGCGGCGATGCGCAGCGGCATCCCGGAGCCGACACCGTACTCCCGCGCTTCGTACGACGCGGTCGACACCACGGCACGCTCGGTCGGATCGCCTCGGCCGCCCACGATCACCGGCTTGCCGGCGAGTTCGGGATGCCGGAGCACCTCGACCGCGGCGATGAACTGGTCGAGATCGACGTGCAGCACCCACCGCGCAGGTCCGTCGCTCATGAGTCCAGTCTGGGGTGCGCCGGCGACACCGGCGAGGCCCTCGCTGCTCCCGTCGCCGGGAGGCCGCCATACCCCACGTGTAGACTGGGGGCACAGCGCGGTGGCTTCGGCACGTCGCGTGGACCGGACCGCGGCGGTGCAGGCGCAGTTCCACGAGGGATGCCGTTCGGCAGACGTCTCGAAGAATCCCAGGGTCGATGACTCCGGGCCCACAGAGATGGTCGCCATGACCCACTTCGGGTTTCTCTCCACGTATCCGCCCACCCGATGCGGGCTCGCCACGTTCACCGAGGCGCTCGCCGAGGCACTCACCGCCGGCGACGCGCAGCCTCCCACCATCGTGCGTGTGCTCGATGTGCGGGACGGCCGCCTCAGCCCTCCGGTGATCGGCCTGATCCCGACCACCGCCGATCTGATCTCCCGGAATCGCGTCAGCATGCGCACGTCAGTTCGCGCCCTCGACAAGTGCGATGTCGCGATCATCCAGCACGAGTACGACATCTACGGCGGACCGGACGGCGACGAGATCATCCCGCTGCTGCGATCGCTGTCGACCCCCGCGATCGTCGTGCTCCACACCGTGCTTCTCGAACCGACACCGCATCAGCGCGCGGTCCTCGACACGGTGTGCCGGCTGGCCGCGATCGTGGTGGTCATGACGGACAACGCCCGCGCGATCCTGCGCCGGTCGTACAACGTCAAGGAGTCCAAGGTCCGCGTCATCCCGCATGGCGTCACAGCGCCTCGTGCGGCACCGGCGATCGCGCACGCGGGGCCGAAGCGCATTCTCACCTGGGGACTCATGACCCCGGGAAAGGGCCTCGAATGGGGCATCCGGGCCATCGCTCAGCTGCGCGAGTCCACCCCCTCGATCGAGTACGTGATCGCCGGCCGGACGCACCCGAAGGTGCTCGCGCGCGAGGGTGAGCGCTACCGCGAATCGCTGCAGCAGCTCATCATCGACCTCGATCTCACGGACGTCGTCACCCTCGACGACCGCTACCTCGACCCGACGCAACTGGCGGAACTGGTCGAAGGCTCCGACGTCGTGCTGCTGCCCTACGACGCGCGCGACCAGGCCACGTCGGGTGTGCTCGCCGAAGCGGTGGCAGCCGGCGTGCCCGTCGTCGCCACCGGCTTCCCGCATGCCGTCGAACTGCTCGGCCGGGGCGCCGGACTCATCGTCGAGCACGAGGATCCCGACTCGATCGCCGCCGCGATCCGGTTGGTCTTCGAGGAGGACGGCGCGGCCGAGCGCATGCGCGACGCCGCGCTGCGCGACGCGCAGGACTCGTCCTGGCCGGCCGTCGCCGAGCGCTACCGTGCGATCGTGGATCGCCTGGTCGCGGTCGCGGCCTGACCCGCGGGCCGGGGGCGCCTTCTTCTGGCGCGCTCGGTCAGGCGTGGACGAGCGCGGTGAGCGTCTCGGGGGAGAGCGCGTGTTCGATCGCGAGAATGCTCGCTCCGAGCACCGCGGCGTTTTTTCCCGCCGCAGACTGGACGATCGCGAGGTGCTCGGTCGCCAGCGGAATCGACCGGGTGTAGACGACCTCGCGCACCCCGGCGATGAGGTGCTCGCCGACGCGGGACATCGACCCGCCCATCGCGATCACCGAGGGATTCACGAGGCTGACGCACGTCGTCAGCACTTCGCCGATGTCGCGGCCGGCCTGGCGCACAGCCTGGATGGCGTCGATGTTCCCGCGTTTGACGAGGTTGACGACGTCGTCGCCGTTCTCGGCCGGCGCTCCCTGCGCGCGCAGCGCACGGGCGATTGCTGGGCCGGACGCGAGGGCCTCGAGGCATCCCGTGTTGCCGCAGTGGCACGGCACGCCTGCCCCGCGCGCGACCCGGACGTGTCCGATGTCCCCGGCGATGCCCTGCGCGCCGCGCTGCAGGACGCCGCCCGAGATGACCCCCGCGCCGATGCCGGTGGCCACCTTGACGAAGATGAGGTGATCGACGCCAGGCCACGCCACCGCGCGCTCGCCGAGCGCCATGATGTTGACGTCGTTGTCGACGAGCACCGGTACATCGAGATGCTGCTGCACCCAGCCCGGGACGTCGAAGCGATCCCAGCCGGGCATGATCGGCGGGTTCACGGGCTGTCCGGTCGAGTGCTCGACCGGACCGGGGACGCCCATGCCGATCGCGGCGAGATCCTTCGTCGAGCGCCCGATCCGCTCGAGCATCGCGACGGCGTTCTCGACGACCCAGGAGAGCACGGGCACCGGACCGAGGGCCACATCGAGCGGCTCGCTGTGCTCGATGACGATCGAGCCGGCGAGGTCGGTGATCGCCAGCGTGGCATGCGAGGCGCCGATGTCGGCGGCGAGCACGAGGCGCGCGCTCGGGTTGAGGGCGAACAGCGAGGGAGGCCGCCCGCCGGTCGACACCGTGTCGGCTATCGGGATGATGAGACCCATCCGCAGGAGCTCGTCGACACGGACCGCGATCGTCGAACGGGCCAGGCCCGTCGACTTCGCGAGCTCCGCGCGGGTTCGCGGCACGCCATCGCGCAGCAGCTGGAACAGCTGCCCCACACCCGACACGGTGGGAGACGATTCGATGCTCATTCGCGCCACATTTCATCTACCTTCGGCTCAGGATCGCCGAATATCGCGTGACTTCGGACGGGGATGCCGCGCCCAGGTGCCGCAAGACGTTCAATAGTCCGCTGGCGCCAGGCGCGGCATCCATCATGTCGCTCGTCCGGTGGGCTTGGCGAATCGCTGCTGCAGCAGCACCGCGATGACGATGATGACGCCCTTCGCAACCGCCTGCACCGAAGAGGTGAGGTTGTTCTGGACGAACACATTCGTCAGAGTCGCGAAGATGAGGACGCCGAACACGGTGCCGGTGATCGTGCCGCGGCCGCCGACCAGAAGGGTTCCGCCGACGACGACGGCGGCGATCGCGTCGAGCTCGTACAGCTGACCGTGCGTCGACGTGCCGGCGGTCGTGCGTCCGAGGATCATGACGGCGGCGATGCCGGCGGTGAGACCCGACAGTGCGTACAGCCACATGATGTGGCGTCTCACGTTGATGCCCGCGAGACGGGCGGCCTCGCGGTTGCCGCCGATGGCGACGGTACGGCGGCCGAAGGTCGTGCGGTTGAGCAGCACCCACCCGAGCGCTGCGACGATGGCGAAGATCCAGATCAGGATGTCGACGCCGATCAGGTCGGCATTCATGAACAGGATGAAACCCCGGTCGCCGACCTGGAGCGTGCGACGCTCCGCGAGGATCTCGGCGAGTCCGCGCGCAGCGACGAGCATGGCGAGGGTCGCCATGAACGCCACGACCTTTCCGTACGCGATGACCACGCCGTTCACGAGCCCCGCGGCGACACCCACTGCGAGTGCGGCGACCACCATCACGATCCAATGCGAGTTGTCGGCAAGGTTCTGGACGACGGCGATCGTGGCGACGACCGATGCCAGGCCCATCACCGAGCCGACCGAGAGGTCGATTCCGCCCGCGATGATGACGAGCGTCATGCCGATGCTGATCACGCCGATGATCGATGCCTGGCGCAGGATGGTGAGCACGTTGCTGAGGCTGGTGAAGGTGTCGGGAGCGGTGATGGCGCCGACGACTACGAGCAGCAGCAGCGCGACCACGAGGCCGAGGTTGCGACCGACTGAGCCCGACATGAATCGCTGGAACCCGGATTTGTGCTGATCGCCGCTCGGCGGGGCGGGCTGTCCGGCGGGTGGCTGGGGGACGTTCTGCATCCCGGTGGTCTGCTCGCTCACGCGGCCGTTCCTTTCATGACGAGATCGAGTACGCCGTGCTCGTCTATCTGCGAGGCGGGAAGTGACGCGACGACGCGGCCGTCCGAGATGACGAGGACGGTGTCGGCCAGACCCAGCACTTCCTCGATCTCACTGGAGACGACCACGATGGCATTGCCCGCGGCGGCGAGACGGCGGATGAGAGCGTAGATCTCGGCGCGGGCACCGACATCCACGCCGCGGGTGGGCTCATCGAGCAGGAGCACCTTCGTGCCATGCACCAGCCAGCGGGCGAGGAGGATCTTCTGCTGGTTGCCGCCCGACAGCGTCATGGCGGGTCGGTCCGGGTCGGCGGGACGCAGTTCGAGCGCCTCGATCTGCTCGCGGGTGACCTTGCGTTCGGCGCGCTCGTCGAGGAATCCCGCCTTGGCGTACCGGGACATGGATGAAAGTGTCACGTTCACGAAGATGGGCTCGTCGAGGACGAGACCCTGGCTCTTGCGCTCCTCGGGTGAGAGGCCGATCCCGGCCCGCACCGCGTGCACGACGGAGCCGCGGCGAAGGGTGCTGCCGCCCACTCGCACCGCTCCGGAGGTGGCGCGCCGCGCGCCGTAGACGGTTTCGAGGATCTCGGACCGCCCCGACCCGACGAGCCCGGCGAGGCCGATCACCTCGCCGGCGCGGACCGAGAACGACACATCCTCGAAGACGCCCGCGAGCGCGAGCCCGTCGACTTCGAGCACGGTGGGTGCGTCGGCGGGGACAGGTACCGCGGGCGGGAAGACGTTCGCCACGGACCGGCCGGTCATCAGCCGGATGAGCTCGGCGGTCGGGGTGTCGGCGACCGGCAGGCCGCTGGCCATCGACCGGCCGTCTTTCAGCACCGTGATGCGGTCGCCGATCTGGCGGATCTCCGCGAGACGGTGCGTGATGTAGACGACGGCGATGCCGGCGGAGGTGAGCTCCTTCACGACGTGGAAGAGGTTCTTCACCTCTTCGCCGTCCAGCACCGCCGACGGCTCGTCCATGATGATCAGCTTGATGTCGTGCGAGAGAGCGCGCGCCATGCTCACGATCTGCTTGCTCGCCGCGCTGAGTTGGCCGACCTCCATGTTGGGTGACAGATTGGCGTGTCCGAGTCGGCGAAGCAGTTCGCGAGTCTGGCGTGCTGCCTCGGAGCGCTGGGTGAATCCACCCCGCGCGAGCTCGTGGCCGAGGAAGATGTTCTCGGCGATCGTGAGACCGTCGACGACGTCGAGCTCCTGATACATGGTCGCGATGCCGAGTTCGATCGCCGCCTCAGGCGTGGGGATCTCGACCGTTTCACCGAGCCAGGAGAGCTCACCCTCATCAGGACGATGTACTCCCGCGAGCACCTTGATCAGGGTCGACTTGCCCGCCCCGTTCTGGCCGAGGATACAGTGCACCTCGCCCGGCAGCACATCCAGGTCGACACCGCGCAGGGCCTGCACGCCCGCGAAGGACTTTGTCACGCCGGTCACCGTGAGTAACGCCGATCCATGGTCAACTTTGATCACTTGCTGAACATAACACGCCCGGTCCGCTCTGCCGAGTGCCAATTCGGGCTGCTGTCTGCGAACGAATGGGACGGTGGAAGACTTACCACCGCCGAAATCACGCGAAGATAACGATCCACCCACTTCTGACGACAGAAAAACAAAAGCTGACACCCAGAAGCGCAGTTCTGTTACGTTGATCCCGTCAGCGTGGATCCCTCGAGTGCGGGCAGCACTTCCCTCTCGAATCCAGCACGCTGCCACGGCTGCATCACATTCAAGGAGGAATAACAATGCGCTCACACCTGAAGGCGCGCACACGCCTGATACTGACCGGCACCGCGGTCATCGCCGCTGTCGGACTGCTGGCGGGCTGCACCGGCTCCGGAGCAGACGAGGACAACGTCGTCGACCAGGGCACCACGACGGAGGAGAACGCCGCCGAGGGCGACACCGTCGTCATCGGCTTCTCGGGCCCTGCGGCCGACCACGGCTGGCTCGGCGCGATCAACTCCGGCGCCAAGGCCGCCGCCGACAGCTTCGGCGACGTCGACCTGCAGGTCGCGGAGGGCACGAACGACCCGATCGCACAGATCGCCGCCGTGGAGAACTTCGTCAACCAGAAGGTCGACGCGATCGTGCTGCTGCCGACCGACGGCGCTGCTCTGACCGAAGCCGCGATCAAGGCGATGGAGGCCGGCATCCCGGTCATCAACGTCGACCGGCTGTTCTCGAGCCCGTTCGCGGCACGCGCCACGATCCTGGGTGACAACTACGGCATGGGCGTCAGCGCGGGAACCTACATCTGCGAGCAGCTCGGCGACAACCCCGACGCGATCGTCGCGGAGATCGCCGGCATCGACTCACTGCCGCTGACGCAGGACCGCTCCAAGGGCTTCAAGGATGCACTCGATGACTGTGGCTTGGAGGTCTCCGCCCGCGTGGCTGCCGACTTCACGGTCGCCGGCGGCGAGGCTGCGGCGTCCCAGCTGCTCGCGGCCAACCCGCACATCGACGCACTCTGGAACCACGACGACGACCAGGGCATCGGCGTCCTCGCGGCGATCGACTCCGCCGGTCGCGACGAGTTCTTCATGATGGGCGGCGCCGGCAGCAAGAGCGCCATGGAGGCCATCCAGGCCGACGACACGGTGCTCAAGGCCACGGTCATCTACCCGTCGACGCAGGGCGCTGACGGCGTCGCGCTGGCGCGTCTCATCGCGCAGGGCAAGACGATGGGCGACCTGATCACACCTGGCATCCCGAACCGGATCGTGCTCGACGCTCCCGTCGTCACAAAGGAGAACGTCGACCAGTACATCGACCTCGCGTTCGAGTAGACACGAGATCATCGCGGGGCGTCCGTCTGACGACGGGCGCCCCGCGCCAACCACCCGAGAGGACACTGGGTTGACCAACAAGCTTCGCGTCGCCATGATCGGCCACGGCTTCATGGGCGCGGCACACTCCCAGGGCTGGCGAGTCGCCGCCCGATTCTTCGACCTCGCGGTCGAGCCCGAGATGACCGTCGTGGTGGGGCGGGATGCCGAAGGCGTCGCGGCCAACGCACGCAAGTGGGGCTGGGCCGAGAGCGCGACCGACTGGCGCGAGGTGATCGCGCGTGAGGACATCGACGTCGTCGACGTCGTCACACCGGGCGACACGCACGCCGAGATCGCGATCGCCGCACTCGAGGCCGGCAAGCACGTCCTCTGCGAGAAGCCGCTCGCGAACACCGTCGCCGAGGCGGAGGCGATGACCGCCGCAGCCGAGCGGGCGGCCGAGCGCGGCATCCGCTCCATGGTGGGATTCACCTACCGTCGGGTGCCGGCGACGACCTTCGCCCGTGATCTCGTCGCGGCGGGGCGGATCGGCGAGATCCGTCAGGTGCGCGCCGAGTATCTGCAGGATTGGCTGATGGACGCCGAGGCGCCGCTCACCTGGCGCATGCAGAAGGACAAAGCCGGGTCAGGTGCACTCGGCGACATCGGCGCCCACGCCGTGGATCTCACCGAGTACATCACCGGTCAGCGGCTGGCGACAGTCTCGGGCATCCTCGAGACGCTCGTCTCGGAACGCCCCCTCCTTGGAGAGGGGATCGGACTCTCCGGCACCGCCTCCAGCGAGCGCGGCGCCGTGACCGTCGACGATATCGCGCTGTTCACCGGACGACTCGACTCCGGCGCGCTGGCCTCGTTCGAGGCGACGCGATTCCGCACCGGCCGCAAGAACGCGCTGCGCATCGAGATCGCCGGGTCGCTCGGCGCCATCTCGTTCGACCTCGAGCGCCTCAACGAGCTCGACTTCTACGACGCGACCCTGCCCGAAACGGAGCTCGGCTTCCGGCGGATCCTCGTCACCGAGCATGACCATCCCTACCTTGCGCCGTGGTGGCCGACGGGTCATATGCTCGGCTACGAGCACGGCTTCTCCCACCAGGTTTACGACTTCGTCTCGGCGATCGACAGCGGCAGCCAGCCGCTCCCGTCGTTCGCGGACGGGCTGCACGTGCAGCGCGTCCTCGATGCCGTCGAGCGCAGCTCGGATGCCGGGAGCATTTGGACGCCGGTCGGCGACTGACCTCGCGACCTGGCAAGACCCTGACGTTGAAAGGACACCGCAATGACGCGACCCATCACCCTCTTCACCGGCCAGTGGGCCGACCTGCCGCTCGAGGAGGTCGCCCGACTCGCCTCCGAGTGGGGGTACGACGGCCTTGAGATCGCCTGCTGGGGCGACCACCTCGACCCGTGGCGCTGGGACGAGCCTGGCTATGTGGAAGGCAAGCTCGAACTGCTCGAGCGTCACGGCCTGAAGGTCTGGGCCATCTCGAACCACCTCAAGGGACAGGCGGTCTGCGACGACCCGATCGATCAGCGGCACCGCGACATCCTCTCCGACCAGGTGTGGGGCGATGGTGACCCCGAAGGGGTGCGCCAGCGCGCCGCCGAGGAGATGAAGCACACCGCCCGGCTCGCGGCGAAGCTCGGGGTCAAGACGGTCGTCGGGTTCACCGGCTCGAGCATCTGGAAGTACGTTGCGATGTTCCCGCCGGTGTCGCAGGAAGCCGTCGACGCCGGCTACCAGGACTTCGCCGACCGCTGGAACCCGATCCTCGACGTCTTCGACGAGGTCGGCGTTCGCTTCGCGCACGAGGTCCACCCGAGCGAGATCGCCTACGACTATTGGACGACTGTCCGCACCCTTGAGGCGATCGGGCACCGCAAGACGTTCGGGCTCAATTGGGACCCGTCGCACTTCATCTGGCAGCAGCTGAACCCGGTCGACTTCATCCTCGAATTCAAAGACCTCATCTACCACGTGGACTGCAAGGACGTGAAGCTCAACCTCGGCAACGGCCGCAACGGTCGGCTCGGCTCGCATCTCGCCTGGGCGGACCTGCACCGCGGCTGGGACTTCGTCTCGACCGGGCGCGGCGATGTGCCGTGGGAGGCCTCCTTCCGCGCGCTGAACGCGATCGGCTACGACGGCCCCATCTCGGTCGAGTGGGAGGACGCGGGCATGGATCGCCTGCTCGGCGCCCCCGAGGCGCTCGAATTCGTCAAGAAGAACGCCTTCGCCGCACCCGAGGCTGCGTTCGACGCCGCCTTCAGCAGTCGCTGATCCGGACGGCGGTGGACGGATGCCGCGCCCCGGCGTGCCGCGACAGCTCAACCTGAGCGCGCGCCGGCGGCGAGGCAGTATCGTCTGGCCATGACGACGGTGCCTCCCGGCTGGTACGACGACGGCCATGGCGGAACGCGGTGGTGGGACGGCAGTCAGTGGACCGAGCATGTCGCCCTGCCTCAGACCACAGCCCCGACGCTCAGTCCCTACTGGGGAGGCGACCCTGCCGCCGCCGCTCCTGCAGTCACGCCGAAGTCACGGCTGTGGATCGTGTGGGTGGTTCTCGGGGTCATCCTCCTCGGCGCAGGGCTCATGTATCTCTTCGGTGTCTTCAGCGTGCTGTCGTCCACCTCGGGGGAGTCGTCCGGCGCGGTCCCGAGCGAAGTCATCACCGATGAGCCGGCCGCCGAAGAGCCCACGGCCGATCAGCCTGATACCCCGGATGAGCAGGCGGCCGTCGATGCCGTCGAGCGGTACAACGAGGCGTGGCTCACCGGCGACTGCGACGCCTTCTTCGAGACCACGACCTCGGAGTTCCGTGCGGGAATGGACCTCACCGATTGCGCCGAATTCGCCGCTGCATCCGAGGACTTCGCCGGCTCGGTCGACGACTACGGGACGTTCATCCGCGGCGCCGTGACCTTCGGTGTGTGGATCGCCGTGTCGACGACCGAGACGTATTCGAGCACCTACGACGACAACGGCAATGACCTGGGTGTGTCTGTCGACTACGAAGATCGGTTCCAATATCAGCTGTGGAGGTCGGATGCTGGGGGCTGGGCGATCGACGCAATCGTCGATGATTGAGTCCGCTGCGCGCCCCAGGCTCTCGGCCACGAACGGCCGCCTCTGACCTCGAAGGCGCGGCCGATAGTCTTGCCGACGTGACGACGACACCCGCGGGCTGGTACGACGACGGACACGGCGCCGTCCGCTGGTGGAACGGCGTGCAGTGGAGCGAGCACACCCGCGAGGCCACGGGAGCGGCGGCATCCGCTTCGGCCCACTACGGCGGGGCTCCCGGTGGGCCCTACCTGCCCGCTCCGCCGTCGCCGCATCGGAAGTCGAACCTGTGGGTGATGTGGATCGCGATCGGCGTCCTGGCCCTCGGGATCGTGATCAGTGCGGCCGTCTACCTGCCGATGCTCATCGTGGGCGCGGTCGAGGATTCCGTCCAGTCGGACGACGCCGACACCCAGGCCGCGGTCGCAGCCGTCAACACCTACGACGAGGCATGGGATGAGGCGAACTGCGACAAGTACATGGGCTCGACCACGGCCGCGTTCCGCGACGAGATCCAGCTGCCGGACTGCGGGAGCTTCGAGGAGCAGGCCAGGTACTTCAACGACACGACTGACGACTACGTGCTCGAAGTGACCGACGTCCAGCAGGACGACGACGCCCAGGTCGTCGTGTCGACCACCGAGACCTACCAGGCGACCGTCGACGACTCGGGCGCGCCGCTGCCCGAGCCGGAGCAGGTCGAAGAGCACTGGTCGTACACCGTCATCCCGGCCGACGGCGGTTGGGCCATCGACGCCGCGAACAGCAACTGAATCGTGTCCGAGGCAGCTCCGCGCGCCGCGAAGACACCCGCGTTCATCGTGGCGTGCCTCGGCATCGGCCTGCTGGCAGGCCTCATGTCGGGGCTGTTCGGCGTCGGCGGGGGAACGGTCATCGTGCCGCTGCTCGTGCTGATCCTGAAGTTCGACCAGCGGCTGGCTGCCGGCACTTCGCTGGCGGCGATCGTGCCGACCGCGACCGTCGGGGTGATCTCGTATGCCGTGCACGGCTCGGTCGACTGGATCGCCGCCCTCCTCCTTGCGGCAGGGGCGATCGTGGGCGCGCAGATCGGTTCGTACCTGCTGCCGCGGGTGCCGATCACCGCACTGCGCTGGGGGTTCGTCGCATTTCTCGGTGCCGTCATCGTGACGCTCTTCCTGGTGGTCCCGTCTCGTGACGCCGAACTGGTGCTCGACGCGCTGACCGTCGTCGGCCTGCTTGCACTCGGTGTCGTGACGGGCATCCTCGCCGGACTGCTCGGTGTGGGAGGTGGCATCATCGTGGTGCCCGCGCTCATGCTCGTGTTCGGCACGAGCGACCTCATCGCCAAGGGAACGTCGCTGCTCATGATGATTCCGACCGCGGTGTCGGGCACGATCGGCAACGTGCGCCGGGGCAACGTCGACCTCGTCGCTGCGGCGCTCATCGGACTTGCCGCGTGCACGACGACGGCGCTCGGCGCGTGGATCGCCGTGCAGGTCGATCCCCTCGTGGCCAACATCCTCTTCGCGCTGTTCCTCACCGTGATCGCCGGGCAGATGGCGCTCCGGGCCGTTCGCGGACGGCGGCGCTGAGGCATCCCTCCCCGACGGGGCGCCAGCCCCCGGCTCGGTAGGATGGCACGGTGCCAGTGAACCCCGAACTCCTCGGCCGGACGTTTCCGCCGACGGCGCCCTACCTCGTCGGTCGTGAGAAAGTGCGCGAGTTCGCGCGCGCCGTCTTCGCCGATGACCCCCAGCACACCGACCCGGAGGTCGCCCGCTCGCTCGGCTACGCGGATGTCGTCGCCCCGCCGACCTTCGCGATCATCATGCAGGAGCTGACGCTGCAGCAGCTGCTCGCAGAGCCCGACTCGGGCATCGTCCTGTCCCACGTGCTGCACGCCGAGCAGCGGTTCGCCTACTCCCGGGCGATCGTCGCCGGCGACGAGCTCACCGCGGCGCTCACGGTCACCGGCCTCCGCACGATCGGTGGCAACGCGATGGTCACGAGCGAAGCCGCGATCACCGATGCCGCAGGGGCGCACGTTGCGACCGCGACATCCATCCTTCTGGTCGGAGAGGGCGAGTGATGGCCGAGCTCACCGTCGGCGATGTGGTCGCCGAGCGCACCGTGCATCTGACCCGCGAGTCGCTGGTGCGCTACGCCGGCGCCTCAGGCGACTTCAACCCGATCCACTACCGCGATGACGTCGCCGCCGCCGTCGGGCTTCCCGGAGTGCTGGCGCACGGGATGCTGACGATGGGTCTGTCTGTCTCGACCATCGTGGCGTGGCTGGGCGACTCCGGACGCCTCGTCGAGGTCGGCGTGCGCTTCACCCGCCCGGTCGTCGTCGATCCCGAGTCCGGTGCCGACCTCACGGTCGTCGCCAAGGTCGGCGCCGTCGACGCCGAGACCGCCCGCATCGATCTGACGGTGACCCACGGCGAGACGACTGTGCTCGGCAAAGCGCAGGCGCGCGTTCGTCTCGCCTAGATGATGCCCGAAGTCGAGCCTGTTCCGCTTGCGCGGCTGACGACGCTGCGCACCGGCGGCGCCCCGGAGCGCATGATCGAGCCGCTCACCGCCGATGAGCTGGTCGATGCCCTCCGTGAGGTGTGGGCAGGCGGCGAGCCGTGGCTCGTGCTCGGCGGCGGATCGAACCTCTTCGTCGGCGACGCGCCGTTCGAGGGGACCGTCGTGCGCGTGCGGACGACCGGAATCGAGCGGATGCCGTCGCCTCGGCCGGGATACGTACGCCTGCGGGTGGAGGCGGGGCACAGCTGGGACGCGCTCGTCGCGTACGCGGTCGCCGAGGGACTGGCGGGCATCGAGGCGATGTCGGGCATTCCGGGCACCGTCGGCGCCGCGCCCGTGCAGAACATCGGCGCCTACGGCCAGGAGATCGTGCAGAGCCTCATCGAGGTCGAGCTCATCGACGAGCCGACGGGCGAAGTGTCGACCGTCTCCGCCGCCGATCTCGGTCTCGGCTTCCGCACGTCCGTGTTGAAGAACCACTACGGCTCCGTGCCGCTGCGGTCGGCGGTCATCCTCTCCGTCACGCTCGATCTCGCAGAGGTCGGCGCCGGCGCGCGGCCGATCGCGGGGGAGCAGCTCCGCGGCGCACTCGGCCTGCGGCCCGGTGAGGCGGTGACGCTGGAGTGGGTCCGCGACCACGTGCTGTCCACGCGCCGCGCCAAGGGCATGGTGCTGGACGACGCGGACCCTGACACGTACAGCGCGGGATCGTTCTTCCAGAACGCCATCGTCTCGGCGAGCTTCGCGCGCACGCTGCCCGTCGAGTGCCCGCGGTGGCAGGTCACCCCCGACCTCGACCCGGTGCTCGTGATCCCGCTGTCGGCCTACGACGGCTACGTTCCGGCGCCGACCGCGCGGGAGTCCGAGGTGAAGGTCAGCGCTGCGTGGCTCATCGAGCACGCCGGGCTGCGCCGCGGGTTCAAGATCCCGCGGTCGCGCGCGGCGCTGTCGTCGAAGCACGCGCTGGCGCTGACGAACCGCGGTTCGGCCTCCGCCGAGGAGATCGCCGAGCTGGCCCGGTTCATCCAGGGACGCGTGCAGTCCGAGTTCGGCCTGATCCTGCAGCCCGAGCCGGTGCTGGTCGGCGTCGAGCTGTAGGCGCGGTCCGGGTCAAGACGCGAAGAGCTCCTGCAGGCGCTTGATGCCCGCGAGCAGCGCCTCGTCGCCCAACGCGTACGACAGCCGGAGGTATCCCGACGGTCCGAACGCCTCACCGGGCACCACTGCGACCTCGGCGTCTTCGAGGATCAGGTCGGCCAGCTCGAGGCTCGTGGTCGGCGTCTTGCCCCGCCAGGTGCGGCCGAGCAGCCCGGTCACATCCGGGTAGACGTAGAAGGCTCCGAGCGGGTTCGGCACGGCGACGCCGTCGATCTTCGAGAGCTCGCCGACGATGAGCTTGCGGCGCCGGTCGAAGGCGACGCGGAACTCCTCCGCCTCGGTCTGCGGGCCGGTGAGCGCGGCCAGCGCCGCGCGCTGCGCGATGTTGTTGACGTTGCTCGAAAGGTGCGACTGGAGGTTCGCGGCGACCTTGATCGCGTCCTTGGGGCCGACCATCCAGCCCACGCGCCATCCGGTCATCGCGTAGGTCTTCGCGACGCCATTGACGAGGATCGTCTGGGCTGCGGCATCCGGAACCGCCTCGACGATCGAGACCGCTCGCGCACCCTCGTACGTGAGGTTCTGGTAGATCTCGTCGGAGATGATCCAGATGCCGTGCTCAACGGCCCACTCGCCGATCGCCTGGGTCTCTTCTGGCGTGTAGACGGCACCGGTCGGGTTCGAGGGCGACACGAAGACGAGCGTGGTGGTGCGGGAGGTGCGCGCCGCCTCGAGCTGCTCGACGGTCACCTTGTACTCCTGGTCGGCACCGGCGAACACCTCGACGGGCACGCCGTCGGCGAGGGCGATGGCCTCGGGGTAGGTGGTCCAGTAGGGCGCGGGCAGCAGCACCTCGTCGCCCGGGTTCACCACCGCCTGGAACGCCTGGTACACGGCCTGCTTGCCGCCGTTGGTGACGATGATCTGGGATGCCTCGACCTCGAGCCCCGAGTCGCGCAGCGTCTTCGCGGCGATCGCTTCGCGCAGCACGGGGAGACCTGCGGCCGGGGTGTAGCGGAAGTTCGAGGGGTCGCGGAGGGCTTCAGCGGCGGCATCGACGATGAACTGCGGGGTCGCGAAGTCGGGCTCGCCCGCCGCGTAGCTGATGACGGGGCGGCCGGCGGCCTGGAGCGCCTTGGCCTTGGCATCGACCTTGAGTGTCGCCGATTCGGCGATGGCGGACAGCTTGCGGGAGAGCGGAGCGCGTTCAGTCACGCCTATGAGGTTACCGGCCGAACCCGGCCCGCGCTCAGGCGGGAGGTCTGCGCCGGCCCGACAGCAGGTCTGTCGCGCGCACGCCGCCCAGCGAGTACCTTGGGGGGCATGGGCGCATGGATGTGGGGCGCCGTCGTCATGGCCATCGTGCTCATCGTCGCCGGCGGAATCACCTGGTGGATCGCCAATGGATGCAAAGTGGCGATCATCGGCGCGGTCGGCGCGATCCTCGGAGGACTTGCCGCGCTCGCCTGCCTCGCGATACTGATCGATCCTGAGGCGGCACTGCGGGTGTCTCCGATCCTCACCGTGATCTCCGCGGTGTGGCTGCTGTCCTGGGCACTCGCGAGCGGTATCCGCGCACAGCGCCTCGCGCGCGAAGCACCGGCACCCGTCGCGCCCGCTCAAGCGCGACCGGCGGCGGGACTCGCCGACAGCGAGCCCGCGCACCAGTCCCGCGTCTGACGCGATCAGGCCAGGTCGAGCGGCCACGCCGGCCGGAGCTCGATGATCCCGGACGTGGACATCGGATGCCGCGACGCGATCTCGATCGCCTCTTCGAGGTTCTCGCACTCCAGGATGTCGAAGCCCGCGATCCATTCGTGCGTCTCGGCGAAGGGCCCATCGGTGACGATGACCTTGCCGCCTCGGCGCCGCACCGTCTTGGCCTCCGCGGGCGGGCGCAGCCGGTCGCCGTCGGTCGCGTGACCACTGCCGTAGGTCTCGTCGACCCACTCCTCGATCGAGAGGGGCGGGTCTTCCTCGGGTGCGAGATCTGGGTCGACCACGACGAGCATGAGGTATTTCATCGCGCTGTCCTTTCCGTTGAGTGACGCTACGTGAAGGGCGTCGATCCCGACATGGCGGGATCGACAGAACGCGAAAGAAATTCCCCGTGCACTCGGTGGTGGACTGACGGATGCCCCGACCCGGCCGGGTCGGGGCATCCGGCGCTGCTCAGTCGACGTCGACCAGGTAGCGCGAGTACGCGTTGAGCGTGAGGAACGCGGGGAAGTCGGCACCGAGCGCGACCTCGCGGAACACCTCGGCCGCATCGTCGAAGCGGTCGCCTGCCGTCCGCTGCGTCCCGCCCAGCACCTGCTCGATGAGCCCCTCGACGTAGTCGCGCGTGATCGGGGTGCCGTCGTCGGTCGTGCGGTCCTGATGGATCCACTGCCACACCTGGCTGCGCGAGATCTCCGCGGTGGCGGCATCCTCCATGAGATTGTCGATGGCGACCGCACCCAGCCCGCGCAGCCAGGCCTCGAGGTAGCGGATGCCGACCGACACGTTGCCCTGTACGCCTGCCGCAGTGATCGGGCGGCCGATGTGCACATCGATCAGGTCGGCGGCCTTCACGTCGACATCGTCGCGTTGGCGGTCGAGCTGGTTGGGCCGGTCGCCGAGGACGGCATCGAACTCCGCCCTCGCCGTGGGGATCAGGTCGGGATGCGCGACCCACGTGCCGTCGAAGCCGTCGGCGGCCTCGCGCTTCTTGTCGGCGGCGACCTTCTCGAACGCGCGCTGCGTCACCTCAGGGTCGCGGCGATTGGGGATGAAGGCGCTCATGCCGCCGATCGCGAAGGCGCCCCGCTTGTGGCAGGTCTGCACGAGCAGTTCGGTGTACGCCCGCATGAATGGCACCGTCATCGTGACCTCGCTGCGGTCGGGGAGCGCGAACCGCGCCCCACGCCCGCGGTAGTTCTTGATGATCGAGAAGATGTAGTCCCAGCGTCCGGCGTTCAGGCCCGCGCAGTGATCGCGCAGCTCGAAGAGGATCTCGTCCATCTCGAACGCCGCAGGCAGGGTCTCGATCAGCACCGTGGCGCGGATCGTGCCGTGCGCGATGCCGAGGTGCCGCTCGCTGAACGTGAAGACGTCATCCCACAGCTTCGCCTCCTCGCTGGATTCGAGCTTGGCGATGTAGAAGTACGGGCCCCGGCCGTTCGCGATCAGCTGCTTCGCGTTGTGGAAGAAGTAGAGTCCGAAATCGACGAGCGAGCCGGATGCCGCGAGCCCGCGTCCGGAGCGGTCGATGAACCGCAGATGCTGCTCCATCAGGTGCCAGCCGCGCGGGCGCATCACGATGGTCGGCGTCCGCTCGGCAGTGACCTCGTAGGTCTTGCCTTCCGGGCTCGTGAAGCGCAGCCGCCCTCGGATCGCGTCGTGGAGCGAGAGCTGCCCCTCGATGACGTTCCGCCAGGTGGGGGAGGTGGCATCCTCCTGGTCGGCGAGCCAGACCTTCGCGCCGGAGTTCAGCGCATTGATCGTCATCTTCGGGTCGGTCGGTCCGGTGATCTCCACCCGGCGGTCCTCGAGCCCGGGGCCCGCGCCCGCGACGCGCCACTCGGCGTCGTCGCGGATGTGGGCGGTGTCATCGCGGAACCGCGGGTCGTGCCCGTTGCCGACCTCGAAGCGGCGGCGCTGGCGATCGGCGAGCCGGTCGTGCCGGCGTCCCGCGAACCGATCGTGCAGCTCGGTGAGGAACGCGAGTGCGTCCGGGGTGATGATCTCGTCGTAGCGCTCGCGCATGGTGCCGAGCACTTCGATCGACGGGGTGTGGGTGGTCGTCCTGGGCGGAGAGCCCGTGTGTGTGATGGTCATGATCTGTTCTCCGGTCTGGTCAGTGGAACTGCTGGGCCTCGGTGGATCCCACCAGGGCGAGGGTGACGCTGTCGGGGTTGAGTGCGGTCGACACCCGGTCGAAGTAGCCGGTTCCGGCTTCTCGCTGGTGCTTGGTCGCGGTGTAGCCGCGTGCCTCGGCGTCGAACTCGGCTTCCTGCAGTTCGACGTACGCGCTCATGGCGCGCTCGGCGTAGCCGCTGGCGAGGTCGAACATCGAGTAGTTCAGGGCGTGGAAGCCGGCGAGCGTGATGAACTGGAACTTGTAGCCCAGGTCAGCCAGCTCCTGCTGGAAGGTCGCGATCTGCTGATCGTCGAGGTGGCGTTTCCAGTTGAATGACGGCGAGCAGTTGTAGGCCAGCAGCTTGCCGGGGAACCGCTCATGGATCGCCGCCGCGAACGCGCGAGCCAGCTCGATGTCGGGCTCGCCCGTCTCCACCCACAGCAGGTCGGCGTACGGCGCGAACGCGAGACCCCGGCTGATGACCGCGTCCAGGCCTGGGGTCACCCGGTAGAAGCCCTCACTGGTGCGCTCGCCGGTCGTGAACTCCTGGTCCCGCTCGTCGACGTCGCTCGTGAGGAGGTCCGCCGCGAGGGCATCCGTGCGGGCGATGATGACCGTCGGCACGCCGGCGACGTCGGCGGCGAGCCGAGCGGCGTTCAGGGTGCGGATGTGCTGCTGCGTCGGTACGAGCACCTTGCCGCCGAGATGTCCGCACTTCTTCTCGCTCGCGAGCTGGTCTTCCCAGTGGATGCCGGCGGCGCCGGACTGGATCAGCGACTGCGCGAGTTCGTAGGAGTTGAGCGGTCCGCCGAAGCCGGCCTCGGCATCCGCGACGATCGGAGCGATCCAGTCCTGGGTGATGTCGCCCTCGGCGTGCTCGATCTGGTCCTGCCGGATCAGCGCGTTGTTGATGCGACGGACGACGGCCGGGACGGAGTTCGCGGGGTACAGGCTCTGGTCGGGGTAGGTCTGGCCGGCGAGGTTGCCGTCGGCGGCGACCTGCCAGCCGCTCAGGTAGATCGCCTTCAAGCCAGCGCGCACCTGCTGGACGGCCTGACCTCCGGTGTAGGCGCCGAGCGCCCGGATGTAGTCCTCGGTGTGCAGCAGGTTCCACAGGTTCTCGGCGCCGCGCTGGGCGAGGGTCGACTCCTCGCGGACCGAGCCGCGCAGCGCGACGACATCATCGGCGGTGTAGGTGCGCTCGATGCCGTCCCAGCGCGGGTCGGTCTCCCAGACCTCCTGGAGCTCGGCGGCGGTCTGCGTCTGGTCGCCCGCACGGAGGGGCGGCTGGCCGGGGGTGGCGTGGATCGTCATGTCGGTTCTCCTCGAATCGCTGGTCGTGTCACCACACTGTGTGAAGTTCGAGCGGTGTCATGGCCAAAGCGGATGTGAAGATCCAGACTTCTTCTGCTTTCGTGACAGAATGCTGTCATGAATACCGGAGCCGCGGGTCACCTGGACGCGAACGTGGAGTCAGATGAAGAGGTGGATCCCCTCACCCTCGGCCGACGCATCCGTCAGCTGCGCACCCAGCGCGGCCTGACCCTGGACCAGCTCGCTGCGGCCGTCGAGCGCGCGCCCAGTCAGCTCTCGATGATTGAGAACGGGCACCGCGAGCCGAAGCTCACGCTGCTGCGTGCGATCGCTCGGGCGCTCGGAACGACACTGGATGCCCTGCTGGAGTCGGAGCACCTCGACGAGCGAGCCACCCTGGAGATCGCACTCGAGCGTGCCATGAAGGGTCAGACGTTCCAGGCGCTGGGCATTGCTCCCTTCCGCATCGGCAAGGCCGTGCCGACCGAGGCGCTCAGCGCGATGCTCGCGCTGCAGGCCGAGATCGACCGCCTTCGGGACGAGCGCGCCGCGACCCCCGAGGAAGCCCGCCGCGCCAACCTCGCCCTGCGGCGGCTCATGCGCACGCAGAACAACTACTTCCCCGAACTAGAGCAGCAGGCGCGGGCGCTCCTCGCCGCCGTCGACCACCCGGGTGGTCCGCTCACGCAGCGCACGGCATCCGACATCGCCGGCCATCTGGGGTTCACCCTGCATTACGTGCCGGATCTGCCGCAGACCACTCGTTCCGTGGCCGACATCAAGAACGGCCGGCTGTACCTCTCGAGCCGGCTGACCGCGAAGGGCGACCCCCGGACCGCGGTGCTGCAGGCCCTGTCCAGCCGAATCCTCGGCCACCGGGAGCCGACCGGCTACGCGGAGTTCCTCCGGCAGCGAGTGGAGACCAACTACCTCACCGGTGCGCTGCTCATCCCGGAATCGCACGCCGTGCCGTTCCTGCAGGATGCGAAGAAGGACAAGGCGATCTCGATCGAAGATCTCCGCGACGCCTACTCGGTCTCGTACGAGACCGCCGCGCACCGCTTCACGAATCTCGCGACGGTGCAGCTCGGCATCCCGGTGCACTTCCTGAAGGTGCACGAGTCCGGCACGATCACGAAGGCGTACGAGAACGACGACGTGAACTTCCCGACCGATCGGCTCGGCTCGATCGAGGGACAGCTGTGCTGTCGCCGCTGGACGAGTCGCGCCATCTTCGACGTCGACGACCACTTCAAACCGTACTACCAGTACACCGACACGGGCAACGGCACCTACTGGTGCACGGCCCGGGTCGAGGCATCCAGCGAAGGCGCCCACTCGGTCAGCGTCGGAGTGCGCTTCGACGACACGCGCTGGTTCATCGGCCGCGACACCCCGAACCGCGGGGTGTCGAAGCACTCGGTCGAGGTGTGCTGCCGACGGCCGCCGGCCGACCTCGAAGAGGCGTGGCGCGACCAGTCCTGGCCGAACGTCCGCACACCGCGCACGCTGCTGGCGACGCTCCCCACTGGCGCGTTCCCGGGGGTCGACACGACCGACGTCTACGAGTTCCTCGAGGCGCACGCCCCGCGCTGACCACCGGTTCGGCGCGCTTCGCGCCTCTCCTCCGCTGAGCGGAGGGGCAGGGCGCAGGGGAGGAACAGGCACCGGGTTTCGGCCCTCCGCTGGACCGATACCCTCCGCTCAGCGGAGGTGCGACGGTCCGGGAGCGCCCGTCTCGGGGCTGACGACCCGGCGGTTCACCTCGCCGCGACCTGCAGGGCCGCCCAGAGGTCGGCGCGGGCTGCGAACGAGGCGAGATCGGCGCCGAGCAGGGTCTGGGCGAGCCCGATGCGTGCGCGCACGGTGTGCCGGTGCACTCCGAGCGTCGTGGCCGCCGCGTCTATCCGCGCATCCTGCTCGAGCCACACCCGCACCGTCTCGATGAGCGCCGAGCCGTGGGCCTCATCGTGCTCGCGCAGCGGGGCGAGTCGGGCCCCCGCGAGCGAGCGAGCGGCGTCCGAGTCGAGGGCGGAGAGGATTCCGGATGCCGCGACCTCGGCGAACCTCGTGACCTGTCGGGTTCCGCGGTGCAGGGCGGTGGTTGCCTGAGCATGGGCCTGGGTGAAGGCCGCATACGACATCGGCTCGGAGATGCCGACGGAGGCGCCGAACAGCTCCGCGAGCTCGACGAAGACATCCTCGTCCCGCGCGACGACCAGCAGGCCGTCCTCGGTGCGACCGAAGAAGACCCCGCCTTTGCGCTCGGTCGCGCGCACGGCGAGCCACTCCGCCACCGCGTCCGACCGGGCGGTCGCGGCATCCGTCATCGCCACGCGCACCGGCGCGGCCGGGAATCCGTTCCACAGCTCTCGCGAGATGCGCCGGGCAAGCGCCGGGTCGCCGGTCATGAGCGACTGGACGAGCCCCGCGCGCAGCAGGCCGTGCGCGCGGGCCAGGCTCTGCTGCTGCTCGAGCGCGAGGCCCGCCATCGCCACCACCGACGTCACGACGGTGCGGCCCTCCTGATCGAGGTCGCCGGTGGCGATCGCGATGACGCCGCGCAGGTGACCGCCTCGGCCGAGGGTCTGCAGCGAGAAAGGCGTGTCGCCGAGCCGCAGCGATGAGCCCGCTCGGGCACCCCGGCGCAGGACGGCGCCGGCTTCGGCGGTGATCCCGTCGAGCACCTCGGTCGTGAGGGCTCCGGCCGGGTGCTCGCGGCTGAGGGCTCCCGCCGCGTCGAACATGCCGACCCACGTGTCGAGCTGCCGGGCGAGTTCGGCGAGCGTCGCACCCAGCCCGTCGGGCCGGAGCGCGGCGAGCGAGATGGCGCGCTGTGCGGCGAGCGCCCAGCTGCGCCGTGCGTACGACTGGGCAGCGATCGCCTCGCCGTTCGCGCGCGCCAGGGCGATGAACGGGGTGCGATAGGGCACCTCGAACAGCGGCATCCGCTCCGCACGACAGGCGTCGGCGAGGGCCGGCGGGATGCCGTCGCGCACCACTTCGGTGCCGAACCCGAGGCCGAGCACTCCCCGCTCGGCGAGGCGGCGCACGTAATCGGCGTAGTCCTCGTCGCTCGCATCGCGGAACTGCGTCCCCGTCGTGAGCAGCGCGAGGCCCTCGGAGAGGAACGGCGTCGGATCGGCGAGATCCGAGCTGTGCACCCAGCGGATAGAGCGATCCAGCGCACCCGGCGCAAGGTCCGCCTCGCCCGACTCGAGTCGCAGATGCAGCTCGCGTCGCCCGAGGAGGGCACGCAGTGTGGGTTCTTCGATCGCCGCGACCACGGACACCTCCCAAGAGCTGTACGAGGTGTACAGCCACCGTTCGAGAATGTACACCGAGGCGAGTGCGGGTGCCGCGTCCGAATACGTACGCTCACGAGCATGAGTGCACTAGACACCCTGACCGCGCCCCCCGTCGGCGGACCCTCGCTTCCCCAGGAACGGCGCCTG
Organism: Microbacterium sp. P5_E9; assembly: GCF_054049175.1. Lineage (NCBI taxonomy): Bacteria > Bacillati > Actinomycetota > Actinomycetes > Micrococcales > Microbacteriaceae > Microbacterium > Microbacterium sp. P5_E9. The sequence continues at coordinate 314,106 of NZ_JBFUMV010000002.1, forward strand.
GTCACCAGCATCCCCGGTCCTCGCTCCCAGGAGCTGCTCGATCGCAAGGCCGCCGCAGTGGCGGCCGGTGTCGGCCACACGGCGCCGATCGAGGCCGTCGCCGCCGGCGGCGGCGTCATCGTCGACGCGGACGGCAACTCGCTCATCGACCTCGGGTCGGGCATCGCCGTGACGACGATCGGCAACGCCCATCCCAAGGTCGTCGCCGCGGTGCAGGCGCAGGTCGCCCAGTTCAGCCACACCTGCTTCATGATCTCGCCGTACGAGTCCTACGTCGCCGTCGCCGAGGCGCTGAACCGCATCACGCCGGGTGACCACGAGAAGAAGAGCGCCCTTTTCAACTCGGGCGCCGAGGCCGTCGAGAACGCGATCAAGATCGCCCGCAAGTTCACCAAGCGCTCGGCGGTGGTCGCGTTCGATCACGGCTACCACGGCCGCACGAACCTCACGATGGCCCTCACCGCGAAGGCGATGCCGTACAAGAGCGGCTTCGGCCCGTTCGCGTCGGAGATCTACCGCGCGCCGATGTCCTACCCCTTCCGCGATGGCCTCTCCGGGGCGGATGCCGCGAAGAAGGCCATCTCGATCATCGAGAAGCAGGTCGGCGCCGACAACCTCGCGGCCGTCATCATCGAGCCCATCCAGGGCGAGGGCGGCTTCATCGTCCCCGCCGAGGGGTTCCTCCCGGCGGTCGTGGAGTGGTGCCGCGCCAACGGCGTCGTCTTCATCGCCGATGAGATCCAGACCGGCTTCGCCCGCACCGGCGCGATGTTCGCGTCGGAGCGCTTCGGCATCGTCCCCGACCTCATCACGACGGCCAAGGGCATCGCCGGGGGACTGCCGCTCGCAGCGGTCACCGGACGCGCGGAGATCATGGATGCCTCGCACTCCGGCGGCCTCGGCGGCACCTACGGCGGCAACCCGATCGCGTGCGCGGCTGCCGTCGCGGCGATCGAGGTGTACGAGACCGAGGGGCTGATCGAGCGGGCGAACGAGATCGGCGCGATCCTCACCGACCGGCTCAGCGCCCTGCAGGCGACCGACGCGCGGGTCGGCGACGTGCGAGGCCACGGCGCGATGATCGCCGCGGAGTTCGTCGACCCGGCGACGGGGGAGCCCGATGCGGCGCTGACCGGCGCGGTGGCGAAGGCGTGCATCGCCCAGGGCGTCATCGTGCTGACCTGCGGCACCTACGGAAACGTCATCCGGTTCCTCCCGCCGCTGTCGATCCCGGACGCCCTGCTGCACGAGGGCATCGACGTCGTCGCCGAGGCGCTGGCCGCGGCCTGACCGAACAGAAACCTGGTCGCTGAGCCTGTCGAAGCGTCCGCCATGAGAACGCTCGGCCCTTCGACAGGCTCAGGGACCGACCACCAGCCAGACGAAGGAGTCAGAATGACGGAGATCACGAGGGACGTCGTCATCATCGGCGCGGGCGCAGCCGGAACCACGGCCGCCAACGAGCTGAAGAAGGCGGGCCTGTCGGTCGCGGTGCTGGAAGCGCGCGACCGGGTGGGCGGCCGCCTCTGGACCGACGTCATCGACGGCGCCATGCTCGAGATCGGCGGCCAGTGGGTCTCGCCCGACCAGGACGCACTCATCGAGACGATCGAGGACCTGGGGCTCGAGACGTTCAGCCGCTACCGCGACGGCGACAGCGTCTACGTCGGCCCCGACGGTGTCACGCACAGGTTCACGGGGGAGATGTTCCCCGTCGCGCCGGAAACGGAGCGCGTGATCGCCGAGATCACCGAGCGGCTCGACGCGATGGTCGCCGAGATCGACCCCGACCGCCCATGGGAGCACGCGAAGGCCGCCGAGTGGGACACGATCTCGTGGGATGCCTGGCTGCGAGCGCAGACCGACGACGATGAGGCGGTCCGCAACCTCGCCTTTGCCACCGGTTCGGCGATGCTCACCAAGCCGACCCATGCCTTCTCGCTGCTGCAGTCCCTGCTGATGGCAGCGAGCGCCGGGAGCTACTCGAACCTCGTCGACGCGGACTTCATCCTCGACAAGCGGGTCGTCGGCGGTCTTCAGCAGGTTCCGCTGCTCCTCGCCGAGCGCCTCGGCGACGACGTCCACCTCGGGCAGCCGGTGCGCACGCTGGAATGGTCGGATGCTTCGACAGGCTCAGCAACCGGGGTCACAGCGACCACCGATTCGCTGACGGTCCGAGCCAGGTATGCGATCCTCGCGCACGCCCCGGTGCTCTACAGCCGCATCCAGTTCGTCCCCGCCCTGCCGCGCCGGCAGCACCAGCTGCACCAGCACATCTCGATGGGCTTCGTCATCAAGGTGCACGCCGTCTACGACCGCCCGTTCTGGCGCGAGCAGGGGCTGTCCGGTACCGCGTTCAGCCCCTACGAGCTCTCCCACGAGGCCTACGACAACACCAACCACGGCGACGAGCACGGCACCCTCGTCGGCTTCGTCTCCGACCAGCACGCCGACGACGTATTCCTCCTCTCCGCCGACGAGCGCAAGGAGCGGATCCTCGAATCCCTCTCCCACTACTACGGACCCGAGGCCAAGAACCCGATCGTCTACTACGAGAGCGACTGGGGCAGCGAGGAGTGGACCCGCGGCGCCTACGCCGCGAGCTTCGATCTGGGCGGCCTCGCCCGCTACGGCGTCGACCAGCGCACGCCCGTCGGTCCGATCCACTTCGCGTGCAGCGACATGGCCGGCGCCGGCTACCAGCACGTCGACGGCGCCATCCGCATGGGCCGCTTCGTCGCCGCCGCGATCGTCGAGAGGGACCGCACATGACCGGGCGGATCGTCGTCGGCTACATTGCGACCAAGGCGGGGAAGGATGCCGTCACCCTCGCGGCGCGGCTGGCCGCGGCATCCGGATCCGAACTCCACATCGTGCAGGTGCTGCCCGCGGACAGCCGGAGCGTGATCACGCCGCCGGACGCGAGCTACGACCGCTACATCACCGCGCAGGCGGAGCTGTGGCTGGCCGAAGCCGCCGCGAGCGTGCCGGCGGGCGTCGCCCATGAGGAGCACGTGCGGTTCGCCGACTCATTCGGCGAAGGCCTCGTGGCCGCAGCCGCTGAGCTGACGGCCACGCACATCGTCGTCGGGACGGCCAACGGCGGTCTGCGCGGCCGGCATCGCCTCGGCTCCACCACGTCCGAGCTGCTGCACAGCTCGGACGTGCCGGTCGTGCTGGCACCCAAGGGGTCGCGCAAGGTCGCCGCCTCCACCGGCGTCACCCGCCTGACCGTGGCGATCGGCACGCGCCCAGGTGCGGAGGTCCTCATCGGCGAGGCCGTCGCGCTCGCCGAGGCGACCGGCGCCTCGGTGCGACTGCTGTCCCTGGTCACCGTCGATCTGCCGCCGACCGTCGACACCGGCGTGATCCGCATCGCCGGCGCCGCGCACGCCGATCAGGTGCTCAAGACCGCGCAGGCGGCTCTCCCCGCCGACATCCCGAGCGAGGTCGTCGTCGGTCGCGGCGACAGCATCGAATCGGCGGTCGCGCACCTCGACTGGGAGCCGGGCGAGCTCGTGCTCGTGGGCTCCAGCCGCCTGGCCCAGCCGCGGCGGCTCTTCCTCGGCTCGACGGCGGCGAAGATGCTGCACGAGCTTCCCGTGCCGATGGTCGTCGTCCCTCGCACCATCACCCCTGAAGGAGAGCAATGAGTGCTCCCGCAGGCGCCCCGGCGCCCCTTGCCCCTACCACCGGCGAAGGTGCCGGCGGACTGTCCAAGAAGGGCCTGAGCGCCGGGACGGTCGGCCTCATCGGCGCGATCGTGATCGGCATCTCGTGCATCGCGCCGGCGTACACCTTCACCGCCGCCATCGGCCCGACGGCATCCGTCGTGGGCGCCCAGATACCGGCGATCATCCTCGTCGGCTTCATCCCGATGCTGCTGGTGGCGTTCGGCTACCGCGAGCTGAACAACCGGATGCCCGACTCCGGCACCTCGTTCACCTGGGCGGCCCGCGCGTTCGGCCCGTGGATCGGATGGCTCGCCGGCTGGGGCCTGATCGCCGCCACCATCCTCGTGCTGTCCAACCTCGCCGGGGTCGCGGTCGACTTCCTGTTCCTGCTGCTCTCGCAGATCACCGGCAATGAGGCCCTCGCCGACCTCGCGAGCGTGACGTGGATCAACATCACGGTGTGCCTGCTGTTCATGCTCGGTGCGACCTTCATCTCGTACCGCGACATGCAGACCACCCAGAAGCTGCAGTACGTGCTCGTCACCTTCCAGGTCGTCGTGCTGATCTTCTTCGCGGTCGCGGCGATCGTGCAGGCCGTCAACGGCAACGCCTTCGACTTCATGCCGTTCGACTGGGCGTGGTTCAACCCGTTCGCGGTGTCATCGTTCAGCGCTTTCGCTGCCGGCCTGTCGCTGTCGATCTTCATCTTCTGGGGCTGGGACGTCACCCTCACGATGAACGAGGAGACCAAGAACCCGGAGAAGACCCCTGGTCGCGCCGCGACCGGGACTGTGCTCATCATCGTCCTGCTGTACCTGCTGCTGGCCGTCGCGATGATCATGTTCGCGGGCGTCGGCACGGGGGAGTTGGGCCTGGGCAACGAGCAGATCCAGGAGAACGTCTTCTTCCACCTGTCCGGTCCGATCCTCGGCCCGCTCGCGTTCCTCGTCTCGCTCGCGGTGCTCACCAGCTCCGCGTCGTCGCTGCAGTCCACCTTCGTCGGACCGGCGCGCACGCTGCTCGCGATGGGCCACTACGGGGCGCTGCCGCCGGCGTACGCCAAGGTGAGTCCCCGCTTCTTCACCCCCGGGTACGCGACCATCGTGTCGGCCGTCGTCGCGTCGGTGTTCTACGCCGTCATGCGGGTCGTGAGCGAAGACACCCTCTGGGACACGATCCTCACCCTCGGCATGATGATCTGCTTCTACTACGGGCTGACGGCGTTCGCCTGCGTGTGGTACTTCCGCAAGCAGTGGTTCGACTCCGTGCGCAACGTGTTCTTCACGTTCCTGTTCCCGCTCGTCGGCGGCGTCATCCTCGCGGTGCTGTTCTTCACGACCCTGATCGACTCGATGGACCCTGCCTACGGCAGCGGCTCGCAGATCGGCGGGATCGGCATCGTGTTCATCCTCGGGATGGTCATCATCGGGCTCGGGATCGTCATCATGATCTGGCAGGCGATCAAGCGGCCGGCCTTCTTCCGCGGCGAGACCCTCGCCATGGACGCACCCCCGAGCGCCCGCAAGGCGCGACAGACTGTCTGAAGACGAATCGGAGATACGGATGAGTGATTACGCGGTCGTCAACCCCGCCACGGGCGAGACGCTGGCCACCTACGACACGCTGACCGACGCGCAGCTGGATCAGAAGATCGGGACTGCGGATGCCGCCTTCCGCGACTGGCGCGTGACGCCCGTCGCCGAGCGGGCCACGCTGCTGCGGCGCGTCGCCGAACTGCATCGTGAGCGCCGTGACGAGCTCGCCGCGACGATGGTGCGCGAGATGGGCAAGCCGCTCGCCGCGGCGCTCGGCGAGGTCGACTTCGCCGCGGACATCACGGAGTTCTACGCCGACAACGTCGACAAGATCACCGGCGACCAGCCGTTCGACATCCTGGGCGAGGGCACCGCGCTGATCCGGCGCTCGCCGATCGGGGTGCTCCTGGGCATCATGCCCTGGAACTTCCCGTACTACCAGGTCGCGCGATTCGCGGCGCCGAACCTCGCGATCGGCAACACGATCCTGCTCAAGCACGCCTCGCAGTGCCCGGCTTCGGCGGCCGCGATGGAGGAGATCTATCGGGACGCCGGCCTGCCGGAGGGCGCGTACGTCAACCTGTACATCACGAACGATCAGGCCGCCGATGTCATCGCCGACCCGCGGGTGCAGGGTGTCTCGGTGACCGGCTCGGAGCGCGCCGGCGCGGCCGTCGCCGAGGTGGCCGGACGCAACCTCAAGAAGGTCGCGCTGGAGCTCGGCGGCTCCGACCCGTTCATCCTGCTGTCCACCGACGACCTCGACGGTGCGGTCCAGGCCGCCGTGGATGCGCGACTGGACAACAACGGGCAGTCCTGCAACGCCGCCAAGCGCTTCATCGTGGTCGACGGGCTGTACGACGAGTTCCTGGCGAAGTTCACCTCGGCCATGAGCGCGGCGAAGGTGGGCGACCCGTTCGCCGAGGACACCGTGCTGGGGCCGCTGTCGTCGCTCATCGCGGCCGAGCGCCTCGCCGAACAGGTCGACAAGGCTGTTGCCCAGGGCGCGACGCTCGTCACCGGCGGTACCCGCGACGGCGCGTACTACCCGGGCACGGTGCTGACGGGCGTCACCGGCGACATGGACGCCTACCGCGAGGAGTTCTTCGGGCCGGTCGGGGTCGTCTACAAGGCTGCGGGGGAGGACGAGGCGGTCGCCATCGCCAACGACACCACCTTCGGCCTGGGCTCGTACGTGTTCACGACCGATCCGAAACAGGCGGCCCGCGTCGCCGAGAAGATCGAGGCGGGCATGGTCTACGTCAACCTCGTGCTGGCGGACTCGCCGGAGCTTCCCTTCGGGGGAGTGAAGCGCTCGGGCACCTCGCGTGAGATGGGCCTGCTGGCGGCGGACGAATTCGTCAACAAGAAGCTCATCCGCGTCGCCGGATAGATCGTTTTCACGGCGATGCCCCTGCCGCGAGACCGAGCATCGCGGCAGGATGGAGACGTGGATGCGAACGAGTCCGGCGTGAACCCCCTCGTCAGTCTGACCGTGGCGGAATGCTGGCGCCTGATCTCCGGCCAGGAGCTGGGTCGCCTCGTGTCGCACGTCGGCGATGTCCTCGACATCTTCCCGGTCAACTACGTGACGGATGGCGAGACGATCGTCTTCCGCACGGCCGAGGGCAGCAAGCTCTTCGAGCTGATGGTCAACGACGAGGTGCTGTTCGAGGTCGACGATCACACGGACACCGATGCCTGGAGTGTCGTCGTGCGGGGGAGCGCGCAGCGGCTGGAGACGAGCGAAGACGTCGCCGCGGCCGACGAGCTCCCACTGCGGCCCTGGCTGCCCACGCTCAAGTACAACTACGTGCGGATCCGCCCGTCCGGCGTCTCGGGCCGCAGCTTCCATCGTGCGCCTGAACCCGATCGCTACGGCATCGCCGACTACTAGCTGGACCGGGCTCGGTTCGCGGCTCGGAGAGCCATGCCGTACACTTGAGAGTGCAGTTGAAGTCTGCATTCTTTCGCCGTGCCCGGGGATACGGGCAACACCCCTCACTGTCAGGACACGGCGCAGGACTGCGGGCGACCTTGGGCCAAAAGGCCTTAGGGCGGTAGCTCAATTGGCAGAGCAGCGGTCTCCAAAACCGCAGGTTGCAGGTTCGATTCCTGTCCGCCCTGCGCGTCAGCGGAAGCTGACACACGGAAGGTAATCAGGTGGGTTCGATGGTTCAGGACGAGCCGAAGGGCGAGGTCGTCGCGAAGAGCGCCGCACCCCGCGAGAAGAAGCCGAACGTTTTCTCTCGCATCGCGCTGTTCATCCGTCAGGTGTTCGCCGAGCTTCGCAAGGTCATCACGCCGACACGCCAGGAGCTGGTGAAGTTCACCGGTGTCGTGCTGGGATTCGTCGTTGTGATGATGGCGATCGTCTACGGCCTCGACCTGTTGTTCGTCTGGCTGACCACTGTCGTCTTCGGTGTGCCGGCGGGGGCGTAGTACCCACTGAGCCACAGCGCGGGCGCACGTCCAGGCGCCCACGAAACGGAAGAGAACGAAGTGTCTGAAAGATATGTCGACGACGCCGATTGGGCGACGGCCGCCGAGCAGTCCTCGGAAGACGACGAGGCCCAAGAGGGCAACGTCCTGGCCGAGGAGGAGCGCTCTGTCGAGCCTGCTGAGCACGCGGCCCTGCACGTGGTCGACGACGGGGCCGGCGACGACCTCGCTGACCTTGACGACATCGACATCGACGACCCGGAGGCTGACGCGATCGTGAACGACGCGCTGAACATCGACGAAGCTGCGGAGGCGGAAGCCGCCGCGGAGGTCCTCAACGACTCACTGGCTGAGGAGCAGGCCGCGCGTGAAGCCGCCGCTGCCGACACCGTGTCGCGCTACGACGGCCCCGACGTGAACGGCGAGCCCGACGCATCCGTCCTCGATGAGGACTTCCTCGGCGAAGAATCGGATGCCGCCGCCGACGTCCAGGACGGCGCCGAGGAGTCCGACGAGGACGCCGAAGAGGACCCGTACGAGGCCTTCCGTGCCGAACTGCGCACCCTGCCAGGCAAGTGGTTCGTCATCCACTCCTACGCGGGCTTCGAGCGCAAGGTGAAGGCCAACATCGAGCAGCGCAAGTCGACGCTCGAGGTCGAGGAGGAGATCTACCAGGTCGAGGTCCCCATGGAGGACGTCGTCGAGATCAAGAACGGCCAGCGCAAGATGGTCACGCGCGTGCGCATCCCCGGCTACGTGCTGGTGCGCATGGAGCTCACCGAAGACACCTGGTCGGTCGTCCGGCACACCCCCGGCGTCACGGGCTTCGTGGGCAACGCCCACAACCCGACTCCGCTGCGTTTCGAAGAGGCCTTCAACATGCTGAAGAGCCTCGTCGAGATCAAGGAGGTCGTGACCGCCAAGTCGGGCACCGCCAAGCGCGGCGGCACTGCCGTCTCGCGGGTGCTCCCGGCCGAGGTCGACTTCGAGGTCGGCGAGACCATCACGATCAAGGAGGGCTCGTTCGCGGGTCTTCCCGGCACGATCAGCGAGATCAAGCCCGAGAGCGGCAAGCTCACGGTCCTCGTCTCGCTCTTCGAGCGCGAGACCCCGGTCGAACTGTCGTTCGACCAGGTCACGAAGCTCTAGCCACCACAAGACTTCCCGAGGCTCGTTCTCGGGGGAACCGCGGTCCGGAATGGCCGGGCGCGCGGGAGAACGGACACTCGACAGGTCACTGAGCCCGTCGAAGTGCCGGTCGAATGAGAGGAAAAGGAACATGGCACCTAAGAAGAAGGTGACCGGCCTGATCAAACTCCAGATCAAGGCTGGCGCCGCCAACCCGGCACCGCCGATCGGGCCCGCGCTCGGTCAGCACGGCGTCAACATCATGGAGTTCTGCAAGGCCTACAACGCCGCCACCGAGGCGCAGCGTGGCAACGTCATCCCCGTCGAGATCACCGTCTACGAGGACCGCAGCTTCACGTTCATTCTCAAGACGCCCCCGGCGGCTGAGCTGATCAAGAAGGCCGCAGGCGTCGCCAAGGGCTCGCCGACCCCGCACACGACCAAGGTGGCCAAGCTCACCAAGGCACAGGTGCGCGAGATCGCCGAGACCAAGCAGCCCGACCTGAACGCGAACGACATCGAGGCCGCCTCGAAGATCATCGCCGGCACCGCCCGCTCCATGGGCATCACGGTTGAGGACTGAGGGGAATAACGAAAATGGCTACCAAGTCCAAGGCCTACCAGGCCGCAGCCGCGAAGATCGAGGCTGACAAGTTCTACACGTCCACCGAGGCCGTCGCGCTTGCGAAGCAGACCGGTTCGGCGAAGTTCGACTCGACCGTCGAGGTCGCGCTCAAGCTCGCTGTCGACCCGCGCAAGGCGGACCAGATGGTGCGCGGCACCGTCATCCTCCCGCACGGCACCGGCAAGACCGCCCGCGTCATCGTGTTCGCCACCGGCCCGGCAGCTGAGGCTGCCATCGCCGCCGGTGCGGACGAGGTCGGCGGCGCCGAGCTCATCGAGAAGGTCGCCGCAGGCTGGACCGCGTTCGACGCGGCAGTCTCGACGCCCGAGCTCATGGGCCAGGTCGGTCGTCTCGGCAAGGTGCTGGGCCCCCGCGGCCTCATGCCGAACCCGAAGACCGGCACCGTGACCCCCAACGCGGCCAAGGCCGTCGAGGAGATCAAGGGCGGCAAGATCGAGTTCCGCGTCGACAAGCACGCCAACGTGCACTTCGTCGTCGGCAAGGTCTCGTTCTCGGCCGAGCAGCTTGAGGCGAACTTCAACGCTGCGCTCGAGGAGATCGTGCGTCTGAAGCCGTCGAGCTCGAAGGGCCGCTACATCCAGAAGGCTGCGGTGTCGACCACGTTCGGCCCCGGCATCCCGCTGGACGTCAACGCGCTCTGACCTGCAATCGCGTGAAGAGGCTCCACCTTCGGGTGGGGCCTCTTCTGCGTCTTCGTGGCGTGATCGGGTTCGTTGTCCACCGGCGCTGTCTCAGAACGTAACCGAACTTCGCCCTGGGCGGCGGTCGCGGGTTACGGTGGACCGTTCCGCCCCACGGGTCACAGCAGGCCCACAGCACCGAGGAGTCCTCTCATGACGCGTCATCGCGCCCTCATCTTCACCGTCGCCACCGCGGCAGCCGCCGCGCTGCTGGTCGGCTGCGCCGGCGGCACCGCTGAGCCCGAGTCCAGCGCCCCCGCGGACGAGTACGGACTCGTGACGGCCGGCACCTTGACCGTGGCCACCGAGGGCACCTACCGCCCGTTCACCTACCACGAGGACGGCTCGGGCGACCTCGTCGGCTACGACGTCGAGATCGCCGAAGCGGTCGCCGACAAGCTCGGCCTCGAGATCGTGTTCGAAGAGACGCAGTGGGACGCGATCTTCGCGGGGCTCGACGCGGGCCGCTTCGATGTCATCGCGAACCAGGTCTCGATCAACCCGGAGCGCGAGGAGAAGTACCTCTTCAGTGAGCCGTACACGGTCTCGCCGGGTGTCATCGTCGTGAAGGAGGACGACGACTCGATCTCGAGCTTCGACGACCTGGACGGCAAGACGACGGCTCAGTCGCTCACGAGCAACTGGTACACGCTCGCGCAGGACAGCGGCGCGACGGTCGAAGCCGTCGAAGGATGGGCGCAGGCTGTCGCGCTCGTCGAGCAGGGCCGCGTCGACGCGACCATCAACGACAACCTCACCTACCTCGACTACGAGACCACGAACGGTCCGACCGGTCTGAAGATCGCCGCCGAGACCGACGACCCTGCCCTCAACGCGTTCGCGTTCACCAAGGACAAGACCGCCCTTCAGGCTGCCGTCGACGGGGCGCTGGCCGACCTGCGGGCGGACGGCACGCTCGCGAAGATCAGCGAGAAGTACTTCGGCGTCGACGTTTCGCAGTGACCGCACGGCATACTTGTTGCCGATGACCTCCTGGCAGCCGTTCCTCGACTCGATCTCGCCGACCGCCGTGGCTGACTCGTCGGGGGACCTCTGGCAGCTGTTCCTGGACTCGTTCTGGCCGATCACTCTGGCCGGTCTGACGGGCACGATTCCGCTGGCGGTGATCTCCTTCGCGATCGGCATGCTGATCGCGTTGGGGATCGCCCTCATGCGGATCTCGGGCAACCCGGTGCTCGGCAACATCGCCCGGTTCTACGTCTCGGTGATCCGGGGCACGCCGCTGCTGGTGCAGCTGTTCGTGATCTTCTACGGGCTGCCATCGCTGGGCATCGTGTGGAATCCATGGCCCTGCGCGATCCTGGCGTTCTCGCTCAATGTGGGCGGCTATGCGGCCGAGATCATCCGCGCCGCGGTGCTCTCGGTCCCGCAGGGCCAGTGGGAGGCCGCCTACACGATCGGGATGCCGCGGCGCACCGCACTCGCGCGGATCATCCTGCCGCAGGCCGCGCGGGTGTCGGTGCCGCCGCTGTCGAACACGTTCATCTCGCTGGTGAAGGACACCTCGCTCGCGTCGCTGATCCTGGTCACCGAGCTGTTCCGCAAAGCGCAGGAGATCGCGGCCTTCAGCCTCGAGTTCCTCCTGATCTACATGGAGGCCGGGCTCATCTACTGGCTGTTCTGCCTCGTCCTCTCGTCGGGTCAGGGTCGCATCGAGAAGAGGCTGGACCGCTATGTCGCCCACTGACGATCCGCTCGCGCCGCCGATCCCGTCGGACGACACCCCGCTCCTGCGCGTGGAGGGCCTGCGCAAGAGCTTCGGCGACCACGAGGTGCTCAGGGGAGTCGACTTCGAGCTGCGTCGCGGCGAGGTCGTCGTGCTCATCGGACCCAGCGGCTCCGGCAAGACGACGGTGCTGCGCGCCCTGAACGGACTGGAGACGCCGGATGCCGGCATCCTGACCGCCGACGGGGGTCCGGTGATCGACTTCTCGACGCCGCTGCGGCCTTCCGACCGCTTCGCGCTGCGCGACCGGTCGGCGATGGTCTTCCAGCACCACAACCTCTTCCCGCACAAGACCGTCCTGCAGAACGTCATCGAAGGCCCGGTGCGGGTGCAGAAGGTCGCCAAGGACGAGGCTGTCGCGAACGCCGAGGCGCTCCTCGCCCGCGTGGGGCTCTCCGAGAAGCGCGACGTCTACCCTTTTCAGCTCTCCGGTGGTCAGCAGCAGCGCGTCGGCATCGTGCGGGCGCTCGCGCTCAAGCCCGACCTGCTGCTGTTCGATGAGCCGACGAGCGCCCTGGACCCCGAGCTCGTGGGCGATGTGCTCAAGGTCGTCAAGGAGCTCGCGGACGAGGGCTGGACGATGGTCGTCGTGACGCACGAGATCGGGTTCGCACGAGAGGCCGCCGACGAAGTGCTGTTCCTCGATCAGGGGGTCGTCGCCGAGCGCGGCCGCCCCGCCGACCTGTTCACGGCTCCCAAGGAGGAGCGGACGCGCCGATTCCTCAATCGGATCCTGCGGCCGCTGGACTGAGCGGTTCAGGCGGTGTCGAGCACCTCGAACCGGCGATCGCCCTGGGGCTCGGCATCCGTCACCCGGGCACTCTGAACCTGAGAGCCCGGCGGCCCTACGGCCATCCACGCCAGCACCTCGTCGACCTGTGCGTCGGAGCCCTCGATCTCGGCTTCGACGCTTCCGTCGCGCCGGTTGCGCACCCAGCCGGTGACCCCGACCTCGCGCGCGATCATGCGCATCGTGTACCGGTAGCCCACACCCTGGACCTCGCCCGACACCACGACGCGCACCCGCTTCATGCACCCATCGTGCCGCACGCGACGCCGATGGGCACTGTCGGAGTGTCTGGACTGGGTGGCAGGATGCCGCCATGGGAACCGTCGACGAATATCTGGCTGAACTCGAGCCCGGCGATCGTGAGGCGATCGGGAACGTCTATGCCCTCGCTGCAGAAGTCGTCCCCGAGGCGGAGCAGGGCCGCGGCTACGGCATGCCCGCGCTGGTCTACAAAGGCAAGCCGCTGATCTCGGTCATGCGCGCCAAGGGGCACATCGGGGTCTATCCGTTCAGCCCGGGGGCGATCGAACTCGTGGCGGACGACCTCGCGGGCTACGACCTGGCGAAGGGAACGATCCGCTTCCAACCCGAGCGGCCGCTGCCGGATGCCGCGGTGCGGGCGCTCATCGCCGCGCGTCGCGCCCAGATCGACGGCTGACGGAGTCAGCGGGGGAGCACCAGGCTGACGCCGAGCCCGATCATGACGACGGCGATGACCGCGTCCAGGATGCGCCAGGCGCGCGGGGTGGAGAGCCAGCGCCCCAGGAAGCGGGCTCCGTAGGCGAGGCCGAAGAACCACACCACGCTGGCGAGCATCGCGCCCGCGGCGAAGAGCCAGCGGTCGTCGCCGTGGCTGTTCGCGACGGTGCCGAGCAGGAACACGGTGTCGAGATAGACGTGGGGGTTCAGCCAGGTCAGCGCGAGACAGGTCGCCACGACGGGCAGCAGGCGGGTCCTTGTGGTGGTCGCGGCCGCGGTCACGGTGCCCTCCGCTTCCGCGTCCGATTCCGCCGCGGTGATCGCGAGCGCCTGCCCGGTGGGACGCCATGCCCGCCGCGCGGCCAGGACGCCGTAGACGACGAGGAACCCGGCGCCGGCCCACCGGACGACGTCGATCAGCCACGGCACGGCGTGCAGCACCAAGCCCACGCCTGAGACGCCGAGAGCGATCAGGGCCGCATCCGAGATCGCACAGATCGCAGCCACGACGAACACGTGCTCGCGGCGGAGTCCCTGGCGAAGCACGAAGAGATTCTGGGCGCCGATCGCGACGATGAGTGAGAAGCCGAGACCGATGCCGGCAAGAACGGGGGAGAGCACGACACGACGCTACGGCCTTCCGTAGAGTTACTCCAGCTCATGATTCTACAGTTGCATTAGCATGGCTAAATCATGCGCATTCCGATCGAGCTGGCCGAGACCGTCGCCGCCGTCGTCGACGAGGGAACGCTGGATGCCGCGGCCCGCCGCCTGCACCTCACCCCCTCTGCGGTGAGTCAGCGCATCAAGGCGCTCGAGGAGCAGCTCGGCCGGGTGGTGCTGGTCCGCTCCAAGCCGGTACGGCCGACCGAAGCCGGGGCAGCGGTCGTCCGGCTCGCCCGTCAGGTCGCGCTGCTCGAGCATGACATCGTCGCTGAGCTCGGCTCGGACGCCGGCGACACCGACGGCGGCACCATGTCGGTGCCCCTGGCCGTCAACGCCGACTCGCTGGCCACGTGGTTCCTCCCGCCGCTCGTCCGCCTCGGGCAGCGGTATCCGGTCGTCTTCGAACTGCACCGCGATGACCAGGACTTCACCGCCGGCCTCCTCGAGGCGGGCACAGTGATGGGCGCGGTGACCTCGCGAGCGACCCCGGTCGCCGGATGCCGGGTGAGTCCGCTCGGAGCCATGCGGTACGAAGCGGTTGCGACGCCGGCTTTCATCGAGCGATGGATGCTGGATGACTCCTCGCCACAGGCGCTGAGCGTCGCGCCGCTTGTGGACTTCGACCGCCGCGACGACCTCCAGACCCAATGGCTGCGGGCCCGCGAGGTCGATCCGGCCGCGCCGCCGCGGCACTACGTGCCGGCATCAGGCGATTTCGCCACGGCGATCAAGCTCGGTCTCGGCTGGGGTCTGCTGCCGGGGTTTCAGGCGGCCGAAGCGCTCAACACGGGTGCGCTCGTGGGGCTGGGCGGTCCGCCGATCGACGTTCCGCTGTACTGGCAACAGTGGAACCTGCGCTCGGCCCTGCTCGAGGCGATCGCGGCGGAGATCATCGACGAGGGGCGTCGAGTGCTCGCACCCGCGGCGGCGTAGCCGCTCGATCAGTCGTCGCTGACGCGCAGCACGATCTTGCCGCGGGTGTGCCCCTCCTCGACCGCCGTGTGTGCGGCCCCCGCATCGGCGAGGTCGAACACCCGATCGATATAGACCTGCACGGCCCCGGAGTCGAGGAGCCGGGCCACCGTGGCCAGTGCGCTGCCGTCCGGAACGACCTTGTAGCCGGTGGCGCGCGCGCCGGCAGCGGCCGCTTCGTCGACGAACCCCGGAAACGAGCCGGTGGGTACGAGGATGTACAGTCCGCCGGGTCGCAGCACGCCCAGGGAGCGACGGCCGGTCTCGGCATCCGCGTTGCCGACGAGGTCGATGACGACGTCGACCGCCGCCACGACCTCCTCGAAGCGCGTGGTCGTGTGGTCGATGACGACGGACGCGCCGAGTTCACGCAGCCACGCCGCATTGCGCGCCGAGCCGGTGACCGTCACGTGCGCCCCGAAATAGGAAGCGAACTGCACGGCGAAGTGCCCCACGCCGCCACCGCCGGCGTGGATCAGCATCCGCTGCCCTTCATGCGCGTGCGCGGTCTCCACGACCAGGCCCCACGCGGTCAGCGCCGCGAGCGGAACCCCGGCGGCTTCGACATGCGACAGCGACGACGGCTTGCGCGCGACCGAGAGCGTCGGTGCGACCGCGTACTCGGCGTAGCTTCCGCCCGAGCGAGGGAAGGGGAGCATCCCGAATACCGGGGTGCCGGGTGGGAAGGGGTGCGCCTCGTAAGGCGCATGCACGACGATGCCGCTGAAGTCGTAGCCGAGCGTCGCGGGGTAGTGCTCGATTGACGCGGAGACGCCGGCACCGGCTCTGGTCTTCGCGTCGATCGGGTTCACCCCTGCCGCCACCACGCGCACGAGCAGCTCGCTGAGCACAGGCCGGGGCACCGGGATCTTGACCTCGTGCAGCACGTCGGCAGCGCCGGTGGCATCGATGACGACCGCACGCATCAGCTCTGGCGGGTCGGGCACGGGAGCGAGCTCCCCGTGCGGAGCGGATGTCGGTCGCAGCGGCCGGAATCGCATCGGTCGCTCCTTCCCCGTGCGTGTCGGCGTTGGCAGCACTGGTTGCCTTGGATGCGACCCAGTCAACTCCGCCAATGTCTCGACGGTGTTACGCGGGTGCTACCGGGCGGCTAATCCTGGCCATGCGGATGCCGAGAGCGGATGTGAGATCCGAGCGGGAAGAGTGCGCGCAGGCGGAGGATGCCGCAGACGCGAGGTCAGGGCGTGGTGCCCGAACTCAGTGCGCCGAGCAGTCGCGTGAAGTGCTCGATCTCGTCGATCGGCCAGTCCGCGAGCCTGGTCACGAGCGAGCTCTCGTAGGGTCGCCGCGCATCGGCGAGGCGCTCGAGCCCCTCGGCGGTGGGGGAAAGCAGGCTCGAGCGGCCGTCCGCGGGATCGGCGGTCCGCTGCACCAGTCCGAGGTGCTCGAGCTCGCGCACGGTCCGGCTGAGCTGGCCTTTGTCCATCAGCAGCGATTCGGCGAGGGCGGAGACCGTCACCCGCTCGCGACGCGCGATGGTCGTGAAGACCTTGTATGCGCCCGGCAGCAGGCCGGGGCTGAGACGGTGTGCGTTCTCCGCCACGATCTGGCGGAACTGGTTGAGCAGCTCACTGAACTCGCCCTCGAGGGCCCGCACCGCAGCGGTGCGGGCCTCGAGGTCATGCGAATCAGTCATCGTGGATGACATTATCGGCCGGTGGGTGCCTCGGCCGAGGCATCCGTACGCTCCGCCGTCTCGGCGTCGCTGTCGGCCTCGGCCGGTGCGTCGGACTCGACGTGGGCGAGGGTCTGCATTCCCTCGGCGACGGAGACCGTCGCCAGGTCGGCCTCGGTCGCCTCGATGCGCTCCTTCGTCGTCATCCGGTTGAGGGGGATGTTCGGCAGGAAGATGACCGCGATGAGGCTGACGACCGCGAACGGCACGGCGATCAGGAACGAGTGCGAGATGGCCTGTGCGTAGATGTCCTCGAAGATCACGCGCAGCACTTCGGGCATGTCCGACACCTTCGGGATGGCGCCCGACTGCATGGTCTCGGCGACCTCGGCGCCCTTGGCGCCCAGGCTGATGATCGCGGCCATGATGTCGTCCTTGGCGTCGCCGAGGAGTTCGGTGACCTTCGTGGCGAGCGCAGCGCCCATGACCGAGACGCCGATGGTGCCGCCGAGGCTGCGGAAGAACGTGACGCCCGAGCTCGCGACGCCGATCTCGGTCGGCTTCGAGGTGTTCTGCACGATCAGCACGAGGTTCTGCATGGTCATGCCGACGCCCGCGCCGAGGATGAACATGTAGGCCGAGACGAGCACGAAGTTGGTGTCGTAGTGAATGGTCGACAGCAGGTACGAGCCCGCGATCAGGAAGACCGAGCCGATGATGAGGTACGGCTTCCAGCGACCGAAACGCGTGATGAGCGCGCCCACACCGATCGACGACAGCAGCAGACCCGCGATCATCGGGATCGTCATGAGGCCGGCCTGGGTGGGCGTGGCGCCACGGGCGAGCTGCATGTACTGACCGAGGAAGACGGATGCGCCGAACATCGCGATGCCCGTGGCGATCGACGCGATCACGGCGAGCGTGAAGGTGCGGTTGCGGAACAGCGACATCGGAACCAGCGGGTCCTGTGCGCGCAGCTCGACGATCACGAAGAGGAGCGCTGCCAGGATGGCGCCGCCGACCATGAGGACAGTCTCGGTGCTCCACCAGTCGAACGAGTCGCCGGCGATGCTGACCCAGATGAGCAGCAGCGAGACGGAGGTGGCCAGCAGCACAATGCCGAGGTAGTCGATGCGAGCCTTCTGCCTGGGGTGCTTGGGCAGGTGCAGCGTGCGCTGCAGGATGATGAGCGCGGCGATCGCGAAGGGGAGCGCGACGAAGAAGTTCCAGCGCCATCCGATGGTGTCGGTGATCACGCCGCCGAGCAGCGGGCCGCCGATGGTCGCGAGGGCCATGACGCCGCCGAAGAGGCCCATGTACCGGCCACGCTCGCGCGGGCTGATGATGTCGGCCATGATGACCTGGCTGAGCGCGGCGAGACCGCCGGCGCCGATGCCCTGCACCGCACGGAACGCGATGAGCGTGGTGGTGTCCTGCGAGAAGCCGGCAGCGGCGGTCGCGAGCACGAAGATGGCGATCGCGATCTGGATGAGCAGCTTGCGGTTGAACCGGTCGGCGAGCTTGCCCCACACGGGGGTGGAGATCGCCGTGGTCAGCAGGGTCGCGGTGATGACCCAGGTGAAGGCGGTCTGGTCGCCGCCGAGGTCGTGGATGATGACGGGGAGAGAGGTCGAGACGACGGTCGATGCGAGCATCGAGACGAACATGCCGAGGAGGAGGCCGGAGAGGGCCAGGAGGACCTCGCGGTGCGACCTCGTGGTCTCGGTGGGTGCCTGGACGGGCACGGCTGCGGTTGCAGTGGACAAAGCGAATCCTTCGTGATCGGGAGACGGATGCGACGACGATGGCGCGGATGATTGACATAGGTCAACAGTTGATAACGGTCAACTATATGCCGATCGTTGATTCGTGTCAACTAAGCGCTTCGACGCGGAGCTGCGTCGGGTCGCCGCGCTCTCGCCATGGCCCCGTCTGGTGGCAGGAATGACCGAGCTGAGCGGTCAGTCGGCCAGGGCGAGGGCACGGAAGGGCTGCCGCGGAACCTCGGGCTTCGGCATCCGCTCCGGCGAATCGGTGCGGCCCTGCAGGTGGCGGCGGTGCAGCTCGTCGATGAGGGCGGTGGCGAGCCGGACGAGTTTCGCGATCTCGGCATCGTCGCGGTCGACCCACTGGCAGAGCGGCTCGTCGCCGACCGGGACGAACTCGTCGTGCTGCTCCCACGCGATCAGCGTGCGCTCGGCGCCGAGCACGTGCTGCTGCCACCACACCTGCCGCAGATAGGAACGCGGGATGCTGCGCCACGACTTGTTGGTCGTCTTGATCTCGGCGAGGGTGACGCGACCGTCGTGATCGACCGCGATGCCGTCGGGGGTGGCGAGGTGCCGCTTCTCGACGACGGCGTGGAAGAGGGCCGACGAGGGAAGGATGCCGTGGGTCGCCGCGACCCACCGGGCGATCTCGGGCTCGCGCACGCGCCCGTGCGCGGTGTAGGCGTTGCCGGAGAACCCCGAGCCGAGGAGCTTCGCATCAGCGGCGCGGCCGATGACCCGGTCGGAGGTGAGAGCCGCGACATCCGTCGCCGTGATCCCGCGCGAGCGCGCACGCACCCACGCCACGCGATCTCGAGAGTCGGCGACGACCCTCGCGGCGAGCCCGGGTGCCCGCGCCGCGAATTCGGCGGATTCGGCGAGTACGGCGGTCACGCTCTCGACCCTACGCCGGGCCCGGGACGTGCGCGGGGTGCCACGCCTACAGCCCTTGCGTCGACGGGAGGAGGTGGCCAGGGTCGAAGGCATGGACACGATCACGTCGAGGGAGTTCCGTTCCGAGCCGGGCGTCGAGGACTGGCGCGCCGGGGTGGACGGGGCATCCGCCACCTTCGCCACCGGCGACTTCTCGACCGGCGCTCGGCTGTTCACCGCCATCGCCGAGCTTGCCGAGGCCGCGAACCACCATCCCGACGTCGAAGTGCGGTATTCGGCGGTGCGGGTCACCCTGTTCACCCACTCCGCCGGTGGCCTGACGATGAAGGATGTCGCGCTCGCGCGGCAGATCTCGCAGGCCGCGAACGAGCTCGGCATCGAGGTCGACCCGACTCGGCCGCAGCGGCTCATGATCGCCGTCGCGACTCCGGATGCGAGTCAGGTCTTTCCCTTCTGGCAGGCCGTGACCGGATACCGCGCGATCAGCGACCGCGAACTCGTGGACCCCGTCGGCCGGGGGCCTCTCATCTGGATGCAGCCGGTCGACAAGCCGCTCCGCGGCCGGATGCACATCGACATCGTCGTGGCGGCCGGAACCGGTGAGGAGCGCGTGGCGGCGGCGCTCGCGGCCGGAGGGGTGATTGCTGATGACAGTCATGCTCCGAAGTGGTGGACCCTTGCGGATGCCGACGGCCACAAGGTGGACATCACCCCCTCGCGGGCGTGAGCTCGACGCCGGGCCCCGCAGGCTCGGGGAGGCGCTGAAGCGCGCGCGAAATTAGGCGCTGCACCACGTATCCGCGCGCTAGGTGACGGTCTCGTGAATGCCCTTTCTCACGGTTTGGTCACGGATCCCTATTGATTTTCCGGGAAGCTGTTGCGGTTAGACATCCGTCCTGTTAGAAAAGAAAGCGCATTCCAGAATGCGCATTCTCGACGACAATGATGACGGAGGGTCTACGGTGACGACGACGCACCGCACGAGAACCCAGTCCCCGCACCGCGGGCACGGAGCAGCCGCATGAGTGCGGTCAGCGAGCTCGGAAAGCTCAAGACCGCCAAGGAGACGGGCAAGAAGCAGAACAAGGCGGCGTACCTGTTCCTCGCCCCCTGGTTCGTGGGACTCGTCCTCATCACGATCGGCCCGATGGTCGCTTCGTTCGGACTTTCCTTCACCCGCTACAACCTGCTGAGCCCGCCGAAATGGATCGGCCTGCAGAACTACATCCGGATGTGGGAGGACGACCGTCTCCACTCCGCGCTGCAGGTGACCTTCACCTACGTGTTCGTCTCGCTGCCGGTGCAGCTCGCGGTCGCGCTGTTCCTCGCGGTCGTCCTCGACCGAGGGCTGCGGGGGCTGGCGTTCTATCGATCGGCGTTCTACCTGCCTTCGCTCCTCGGAGCGAGCGTGGCGATCGCGATCCTCTGGCGCCAGATCTTCGGCATCGACGGGCTCGTCAACCAAGTGCTCCACGTGTTCGGCATCCAGGGGCAGGGCTGGATCTCCAACCCCGACACCGCGCTCGGGACGCTGATGATCCTGAACGTGTGGACCTTCGGCTCGCCGATGGTGATCTTCCTGGCGGGCCTCCGGCAGATCCCGACGATGTACTACGAGGCGGCCGCCGTCGACGGCGCCAGCCGGCGCCAGCAGCTCTTCCGGATCACGATCCCGCTGCTCACCCCGATCATCTTCTTCAACGCCGTGCTTCAGCTGATCGGGACCTTCCAGTCCTTCACCCAGGCGTACATCGTCTCGGGAGGAACCGGCGGTCCGGTCGACTCCACGCTCTTCTACACGCTGTACCTGTATCAGCAGGGCTTCACGAACTACAACATGGGCTACGCCTCCGCGATGGCCTGGCTGCTGCTCGTGATCATCGGCATCCTGACCGTCCTGATGTTCTGGACCTCGAGGTATTGGGTTTTCTACGATGACCAAGATTGACGATCCCACCGTGACGGGCCCCCTCTTGACCGAGACCATCGTCACGGGACGCCCTCGAATCGAGCGCCGGCGCAATCCATTCCGCAGGCCCATGACGAGCATCGTGCGGCACGCGCTGCTCATCGCGCTGGCGCTCGGGATGCTGTACCCGGTGATCTGGATGGTCGTGAGCTCGCTGCGGCCCAACGACGAGATCTTCCGCGATCCGAGCATCATTCCCGACAGCTTCATGATCTCGAACTACGTCGACGGCTGGAACGCGCTGGCGTTCCCCTTCAACGTCTACATGTGGAACTCGGCACTGATCGTGATCGGGTGCATCATCGGCAACCTGGTGTCGTGCTCGATGGCGGCCTACGCGTTCGCGCGGCTGCAGTTCAACGGCAAGCGCTTCTGGTTCGCGGTGATGCTGCTGAGCATCATGCTCCCCATCCACGTGATCATCGTTCCGCAGTACGTGCTGTTCTCCCAGCTCGGATGGATCAACACCTTCCTGCCGCTGATCGTGCCGAAATTCCTCGCGACCGATGCGTTCTTCATCTTCCTGATGGTCCAGTTCATCCGCGGCATCCCGAAGGAGCTCGATGAGGCAGCTCGCATCGACGGGGCCGGCCACCCGCGCATCTTCCTGCAGATCATCCTGCCGCTGATGGTGCCGGCGCTCGCGACCTGCGCGATCTTCACCTTCATCTGGACGTGGAACGACTTCTTCTCGCAGCTCATCTTCCTCACCAAGCCTGAGCTGTACACGGTGCCGCTGGCGCTGCGCTCCTTCGAGGACGCGCAGAGCACTACCAACTACGCGCAGATGTTCGCGATGAGCGTCGTCTCGCTGATCCCGATCTTCCTGATCTTCCTGTTCGGCCAGAAGTTCCTCATCAAGGGAATCGCGACCACGGGAATCAAGTGACGAGTTCGTCACGCACCTCTTCGCGGGCCCGCCGGGCTCACCCTCATCACACGCACCACACACACAACAAACCCGACCTCGGTCGAAAGGATGCAAGACATGCGACGCACCAGAACCGCTAACCGCTGGTTGCTGTTCACCGCCGTCGGCGCAGCGACGGCGCTGGCACTGACGGCGTGCGCGGGAGGCGCCCCCGCGGAGGCCCCCGACACCGCGCCCACACTGTCCGACGAGCCCGTCACGCTGAGCTTCGCCTGGTGGGGCAACGACGTCCGCCACGAGATCACCGAGCAGCTCATCGCGGCCTTCGAGGCCGAGCACGAGAACATCACCATCGAGCCGCAGTACACCGACTGGGCCGGCTACTGGGACAAGCTGGCGACGACCGTGGCCGCCGGAGACGCCCCCGACATCATCCAGATGGACGAGAAGCAGCTGTCGACGTATGCCGCGAACGGCGTGCTGCTCGACCTCGGCACCCTCGGCTCGGCGCTGCCGACCGAGGACTTCCCCGCACCGGTGCTCGGCACGGGTGCCCTCGACGGCGTGCAGTACGGCGTGCCGGTGGGCATCAACTCCTACACCTACATGGCGAACCTCGACCTTCTCGAGAGCCTCGACATCGATGTCCCTGACGACGAGACCTGGTCGTGGGACGACTTCACTGCGCTGGCCGAAGAGATCACCGCCGCGAGCGGCGGCGCGGTCATCGGCTCGCAGTCGTGGGGCTTCGAGGACGGCGGCTTGAACAACTGGCTCCGCCAGCACGGCGAGTCGCTCTACGCGGAGGACGGCTCGCCCGAGGTCACGGCCTCGGAGGAGACCCTCGCGGAGTGGTGGCAGCTGCTGCTCGACACCACAGCCGCAGGGGGCACGCCCGACCCGTCCGCGACGATCGAGCGCGAGTCCGCCGGTCTCGCCGAGTCCTTCACCGCGACGAACCAGTCAGCTTTCGGACCGTGGTGGTCGAACCAGGTCGCCGCGCTCCGCAGCGCCAGCGGTCAGAACCTCGAGCCGCTCATGGTGCCGACGCCCGATGAGGGCGAGAGCGCGGCGGCGTACTACAAGCCGTCGATGTTCTGGTCGGCCTCGGCCAAGACCGAGCACCCCGGTGAGGTCGCGCTGTTCCTCGACTGGCTCGCCAACAGCGAGGAAGCCGCCGACATCCTGCTCGCCGAGCGCGGTGTGCCCGCCAACGAGAAGATCCGTGAGTACATCACCCCGGAGCTCGACGAGGTCAACCAGGAGGTCGTCGACTTCCTCGAGAGGATCGCCCCCCGCGTGGGTGACGCCCCGCCGGCGACCCCGCCGGGCGGTGGCGCGATCGAGACGATCATCGACCAGCACACCCAGAAGGTGCTGTTCGGCGACATGACGCCTGAGGACGCAGCGGCGAGCTTCATCGCCGAGCTCCAGCAGGCGCTCGACGACGCCGCCATCTGAGCCGGCGGGCGAGCCGCGTCCGTCCGTACGCGGCTCGCCCGTCCATAGACTGCCCGGGGCCGGATCGAAGTGATGAGGGGTCCGGCCCCGGGCAGTACCGACCAGGAAGGCGCGAAAGCGCCCCTTCACGGTCAGACACGCCCATGATTGAGACAGGAAGCACCAGGAGGCACTGTTGACCGAGGTCACGTCGCGCCCCATCACGATGTCGCAGGTCGCGCAGTACGCCGGCGTGTCGCAGGCGTCGGTGTCGCGAGTGCTGAACGGCGTCGCCACCGTCGATCCCGCGATCGTCGCGAAGGTCAACCGCGCCGTCGCGGCATTGAACTACTCGCCCAGCGAGGCCGCGCGCAGCCTCGTGCGGGGGAACAGCCACACGATCGCCCTCCTCGTGCCCGACCTCGAAAACCCGATGTTCCAGGGTGTGCTCAAGGGCCTGACGGTGGCGGCGGCCCGCGATGGCTATCGGGTGCTCGTCGCCGACAGTGCCGAAGCGGTGGGAGTCGAAGCGGAGATCGCCGTGGAGGCGCGCAGCAAATGCGACGCTCTGGTGCTCGTGTCACCGCGAATGCCGGATCGAGAGCTCGAGGAGCTGATCCAGCGCACGTCACCGGTCGTGGTCGTGAATCGCCGCGTCGACGACACCGCCGCCGCGCAGCTCGCCGTGGACTACGGCACCGCCATCAAAGAGCTCGGCGTCCACCTGATGGGCTTCGGCCACCGTCGCATCGCGTATGTCGCGGGCCCGCCGCTCAGCTATGCGAACGAGCAGCGAGCCTTGGGTCTCGGCGAGCTCGCACGGGAGTTCCCAGAGCTGGAGTTCCTCACGATCAGCGCCGGCTCGAGCATGGAGGCGGGCTACGACGCCGCCGATGCGGTGCTCGAGACCGGGGCGACAGCCGCGATCGCGTTCAACGACCTCGTCGCTCTCGGCCTGCTCTCGCGTCTGGGAGAAATGGGCGTCGAGGTGCCCGAGCAGCTCTCGGTCGTCGGCATCGACGACATCCCGCAGTCCCGATTCGCCGCTCCACCGCTGACGACAATGTCGGTGCCGCGCATCGAGATCGGGCGGCAGGCATGGCAGCGGATGCGGCAGGCGCTGGAGGGGGAGAAGGCCGACCATCCCCTGTTCTACCGCCCGGTGCTCGTCGCCCGGCGGAGTTCCGGGCCCGCATCGCACGCCAGTGGATGGGTCGGACCCGCGCGCCCCGTGCTTCGACTCGGATCGACCGTGGTGGCACAGTACGAAGTCGGTGCGAGCGTCGACTCGGTGCTCTCGCCGCGGCCGTTCCTGGACAGCGTGGTCTCGAGGGCGGGCACGCCGCTGTCGGTGACTGAACCGACCGACCACCCGCATCACCTGGGCGTGAGCCTGGCGATCCCCGACGTCAACGGCACCTCCTATTGGGGCGGTCGCACGTACGTGCGCGGCGAGGGGTCGATCATGGTTCCGAACCATGGCCGTCAGCGCCGGGATCGCCTGCGCATCGACGGCCACTCTCTCGACGAGCGGCTCAGTTGGGTCGACCACACCGGGACGACCCAGCTCGTCGAGGTGCGCGAGCTGCGTTCGGCTGAGATCGAGAACGGGTGGGCGCTGCGGTGGCGCAGCCATCTCAAGGCGACGCTCGACGCGATCACCTTCGGCTCGCCGGCGACGAATGGGCGTGACGGCGCCGGGTACGGGGGCATCTTCTGGCGGTTCGCGCCGGAGATCGCCCGCGTCTTCAGCCCGGCGGGCGACACCGAGCGCGAGGTGCACGGGGCGGCCACACCCTGGCTCGCCTTCACCTTTCCCGAGCGCGGAACGACGGTCGTGCTCGTACAGGGCGACGAACTGCTGCCGTGGTTCGTGCGGTACGCCGAATACCTCGGCGCCGGCCCTTCGATCGCGTGGGATGAGCCGCGCTCGATCCCGGAGGGCGGCGAGCTGAACCTCGAACTCACCGCCTTCGTCCTGGACGAAGAGCTCGCGGACGCTGCCGCGGTGGAGCGGGCGCTTCCGGGCCTTCGTTCGCAGGCAGGGCTGTGACCGCACCGCTGCGCGTCGGCATCGCGGGCATCTACGGCCACGGGCGCTCGCACGTCGATGCGGTCCTCGCGCTCACCGCCGACGTGGAACTCGCCGCGGTCGCCGACCCGCGCGGCGCCGTCGACATCCCACCGACGACGCGCGTGTACCCGGATGCCGCCGCCATGCTGGCCGCCGGGGGGCTCGACATCGCGATCCTCTGCACCCCCATCCCCACCCACGCCGCCCTCGCGGAGCGCGCACTCGCGGCGGGGGCGCATGTCCTGCTCGAGAAGCCGCCGGTCACCGCTGTCGCCGAGCACGACGCGGTGCTCGCCGCGGCCCGCGAGGCAGGACGCGCGGTGCAGGTCGGCTTTCAATCGCTCGGGAGCGCCGGCATCGCCGCAGCGCAGGACCTTGTCGCTTCCGGTGAGCTCGGTGAGATCGAGCACCTCGGTGCGGTGGGCCTGTGGTCTCGGTCCGAGCAGTACTGGCGCCGCAGCGCCTGGGCGGGAAAACGCCGGGATTCGAACGGGGGAGTGGTCGCGGACGGCGCGGTGACGAACCCGCTCGCCCACGCCCTCGCCACGTCCCTCGTGATCGCCGGCGCGCGCGAGCCCCATGATGTGCGCAGCATCCAACCAGATCTTCGCCGCGCCAATGCGATCGACACCGACGACACGTCGTCGCTCATCATCGAGCTCGCGTCGGGACTCCGGCTCGCCGCGGCGCTCAGTGTGACGGCACCGCGTCGGCATGAGCCCTTTGTTCTGCTCAGGGGGAGCCGGGGACACGCGCTGTACTTCTACACGCTCGATCTCCTGCAGGTGCATCGCCCCGGCGCGACCCTGCCCCGCACCTACCAGTTCGCTCGAACCGGCCTGCTCGCCGACCTGGTCTCGCACGTGCGCGCGGGTACCGCGCTCGCCGTCCCGCTGGCTGCCACCGGAGCGTTCACGCGTGTTCTGGAACAGGTGGTGGCATCGCCGCCCCCGCGGACGGTGGGCGCCGATCACATCACCGTCGAGCGTCGCGGCGACGAGCAGTTCCGGGTTGTGCACGGGATCGAGGCCTGGTCTGAGCGCGTCGCGTGGGAGGGGCGGACGTTCAGCGAGCTCGGCGCGCCGTGGTGACACCAGCGCCGATTTGGCCGGGGATCCGGCATCCGGTAATGTAGTCCGAAGCCAAAGACCGCCGGTCATCCTGGTGCGCGCAAGCGCATTGAGATCGAAGCACTGCAGATGCAGGGACCCGCGCAGGTGTACGAACGATTCCCCTGAATTCAGGATTTCAGCTCCGTGCGCTTGCGCCGGAGCTTTTTCATTTGCGGCGCCAGATCGGGTGAGCGGATGCCGGAGGCTGACGTTCCGCCACCGCGGGCGTCTCATTCACACAAGGAGTGGCCATGGCGCAGAAGGAAGCATCGGTCGCCGAGCTCACGAAGAATTTCGAGGACTCGAGCGCCGTTCTGCTGACCGAGTACCGCGGTCTGACGGTTGCCCAGCTCAAGGAGCTGCGCAACAGCATTCGTCAGGACGCGGAATACGCCGTGGTGAAGAACACGCTGACCAAGATCGCCGCGAACAACGCGGGGATCTCGACGCTGGACGACGAACTCAAGGGTCCGTCTGCCATCGCGTTCGTGCACGGTGACCCGGTCGCCGTCGCGAAGGGACTGCGTGCCTTTGCCAAGGCACACCCTCTTCTGGTGATCAAGGGCGGCTACTTCGATGGCGCCCCCCTGACCGCAGAAGAGGTCAACAAGCTCGCCGATCTTGAGAGCCGTGAAGTCCTGCTGGCGAAGCTCGCCGGTGCGATGAAGGCCTCGCTGTTCGGCGCCGCCTATCTGTTCAACGCTCCGCTGTCGAAGGCCGTTCGCACGGTCGACGCGCTGCGTGAGAAGCAGGAGTCCGCGGCCTGACAAGGCCCGGCTGACAACCAACCGAATCAAGGAGAATCATCATGGCAAAGCTCAGCACTGACGAGCTGCTCGACGCGTTCAAGGAGCTCACGCTCATCGAGCTGTCGGAGTTCGTGAAGAAGTTCGAGGAGACCTTCGAGGTCACCGCCGCGGCGCCCGTCGCCGTTGCCGGCCCGGCTGCCGCCGGTGCCGCCCCCGCCGAAGAGGTCGAGGAGCAGACGGCATTCGACGTCGTGCTCGAGGCCGCTGGCGAGAAGAAGATCCAGGTCATCAAGGTCGTCCGCGAGCTCACCTCGCTCGGCCTGGGCGAGGCCAAGGCCGTCGTCGATGGTGCCCCCAAGGCTGTCCTGGAGGGTGTCTCCAAGGAGGCTGCCGAAAAGGGCAAGGCTGCTCTCGAAGAGGCCGGCGCGACCGTCACCCTCAAGTAGTCACCGATCGCCATTGGCGATCATCGCGAAAGCCCCGGGATCCGTCCCGGGGCTTTCGCGCGTCTACGACACGGATGCCGAAGCCACTCCGAGCGGGGGAGCGGTGGAGTTGCGCATGATGAGCGTCGCCTGCAGGTGCAGCTGGACCGGCGCGGCCCCAGGCGAACGAAGCTGCGTGAGCAGGAGCTCGGCGGCCTTCGCCCCCTGCTCCTGCGGACGCTGCTCAAGTGTGGTCAGCGAGAACATCTCGGCGTACTCGTGATTGTCGATGCCGACGACGCTGAGAGAACTGGGCACCGAGATGCCGAGTCGTCGCGCTGCGATGACGGCGCCGATGGCGACCTCGTCGCAGGTGCCGACGATTCCGGTCGGGCGCGCGCGGACGTCGCCGAGCAGATCCGCGGCAGCCGCGTAGCCGCCGGGCAGCGTCACCGGCGACCGCACGTGCCAAGGGGCGAGCCCCACCTCGAGCATGGTCGCGTGATAGCCGAGCAGCCGGTCGTGATCGACGTGGGCCCAGTGCGTACCGCCTCCGCCCAGAAAGGCGATGCGGGTGTGCCCGAGTTCGAGCAGATGCTCGGTCGCCCGACGCGCTGCATGCTGATCATCGAGCGTGACGAGGCTGGTCGTCGGCCCCGCGTCTCCGACGACGCTCACCACCGGGCGGCCGATCGCGACCAGGCGATCGAGTTCGTGGTCGTCCGGCTCGAGGCCGATGGCGATCAGACCGTCGAACGTCTTGCGTGCGAGGAAGTCCTCGAAGACGCGCTTGCGCCCCGGCGTCCCCGGTCGGGCCTCGTAGAGCGTGAGGTCGTACCCTTCGCGCAGCAGCGAGTCCTGGATCCCCTCGAGGACTTCGGCGAAGAACCAGCGGTCGACGTACGGAAGGATGACGCCGATGTTCTGCGTGCGGCCCGTGGCGAGGCTGACTGCACTGGTCGAAGGTGCGTAGCCGAGGGCTGATGCAGCCTCGAGCACGCGCGTTCGGGTCTCGTGCGACACATAGCCGCTCCCGGTGATCGCCCGGCTCGCGGTCGCCTTGGAGACGCCGGCGGCACGAGCTACCTCGGCAATGCCTGCCACCGTCACTCCTCTCTGAGCGAACCCGGGGCCTTCCACCCTTGTGGGGCGAATTCTGGAACCGCTTCCAGAGTGTACGTGCTGCCCGACTCGGGGCAATAGCAGCGTGGGAGCGGTTACACATTTGTGATTATCCAATGATTGTGCCGTGCCGCCGGCATCGCCTAGCGTGGGTGTGGAAGCGGTTCCGCAATCCACCGTGGGCGCTTTGTGGGATGAACGTCCCTGCACCACTCAACGAGGAGGACACATGAAGACACAGAGGCGAGGAAGAATCCTCATCTCGGTCGCGACTCTCAGCATCGCCGGGTTCGCGCTCGCAGCATGCTCCGGCGGTCCTGGCGCGACC
The DNA here is from genome assembly GCF_054049175.1 of Microbacterium sp. P5_E9. NCBI lineage: Bacteria > Bacillati > Actinomycetota > Actinomycetes > Micrococcales > Microbacteriaceae > Microbacterium > Microbacterium sp. P5_E9. The sequence goes on from NZ_JBFUMV010000002.1 coordinate 343,474, forward strand.
AACACCGGTGGAGGCGAGGACGACAACGTCGTCACCGTGTACGGCACCATCGTGGACACCGAACAGGAACTGCTCGAGCAGTCCTGGGCGGACTGGGAAAAAGAGAACGACATCGACATCAAGTACGAGGGGACGAAGGAGTTCGAGGCGCAGATCGCCGTGCGCGCTCAGGGTGGCACGCCGCCCGACATCGCGATCTTCCCGCAGCCCGGCCTGATGGCCGACATGGCTACGCGCGGATATCTCAAGCCCGCACCGAAGGCCGTCGCCGACAACGTCGCCGAGTACTGGACCAAGGACTGGGCCGGCTATGCCACCGCCGACGACACTCTGTACGGAGCGCCCCTGATGGCGAGCGTCAAGGGCTGGATCTGGTACTCGCCGGCGCTCTTCGCGGAGAAGGGCTGGGAGATCCCGACCACGTGGGACGGTCTCATCGACCTCACCAAGACGATCCAGGCCGACACGGGCAAGCCGCCGTGGTGCATCGGCTTCGGCTCGGATGCCGCGACCGGCTGGCCGGGCACGGACTGGATCGAAGACATCGTGCTGCGTCAGTCGGGCACCGAGGTCTACGACCAGTGGGTGAAGAACGAGGTTCCCTTCACCGACCCCGCCATCAAGTCTGCGTTCGACGAATTCGCGAAGATCGCCCTCGACCCGACGTACGTCAACGCCGGATACGGCGACGTCAAGTCGATCGTGACGACGCCGTTCGGCGACCCGGCAACGGCGCTCGTGGCCGGTGACTGCGTGCTGCACCACCAGGCATCCTTCTACGACGGCTTCATCACCGCCGCAGACGGAACCGTGGCTGAGGACGGCGACATCTGGGCGTTCCTGACGCCGGCATTCGGTGGCGAGTCCGGCGGAGACGTCGTGACCGGTGGCGGCGAGATCGTCGCCGCGTTCGACGACGCCGAGTCCACGCAGAAGGTGCAGGAGTACCTGTCCAGCCCCGAGTGGGCGAACTCGCGAGTGTCCCTCGGCGGCGTCATCAGCGCCAACAAGGGCCTCGACCCCGAGAACGCCTCGAGCAACATCCTGAAGGAAGCCATCGGCATCCTGCAGTCCGACGAGACGACGTTCCGGTTCGACGCATCGGACCTCATGCCGTCGGCTGTCGGAGCGGGCACGTTCTGGAAGGGCATGGTCGATTGGGTGAACGGCACACCCACCGACACGGTCCTGACGCAGATCGAAGCGGGCTGGCCTTCGCAATAACCAGCAGTTGAGTAAGGCGGGGCCGCTCGTCACGAGCGGCCCCGTCCTCACCCATAAGACGTCCGCACCACCGACCCGAGTCCGCCGACGTACTCGAAAGGATCCCATGTCCGGCTTCTTCCAATGGCTGAGCACCCTCTCGCCTTGGCTTCAGATCCCCCTCGTCATCGGCGCGTTCCTCATCGTGATCGCGTTGATCCTCTTCCTGGTCGAGATCGCACCACGCAAGGGCGCGATCTACACCTACACCCGGCTCGCCGCCTGCGTCATCGGCCCTGTGCTGATCCTGTGGCTCCTGCAGTCGTATCAATGGGCGATCGGAGTCGCCGCCGTCCTCGGCGTGGCGTTCTTCTTCCTCGATCGGCGCGCAAAAGGCGGTGCCGGTTCATACTTCCAGCTGGTCGGATTCCTCGCCCCCGCCCTCATCCTCGTGCTGGTCGGCCTGATCGTTCCGATGATCCAGACCACCTTCCAGTCGTTCATGAACTCCTCGAGCACCAAGTTCGTCGGACTGCAGAACTACGAGTGGATCTTCACGCAGCCGCAGAACCTGCGGATCATCCTCAACACGATCATCTGGGTGCTGATCGCCCCGATCGTCTCGACGGTCGCGGGCCTGGCCTACGCGTACTTCATCGACAAGACACGCGGGGAGAAGTACTACAAGATCCTGGTGTTCATGCCGATGGCGATCTCGTTCGTGGGCGCGTCCATCATCTGGCGCTTCATGTACGCCACTCGCCCTCCTGGTGCCGAACAGATCGGCTTCCTCAATCAGGTGATCGTGTGGTTCGGGGGACAGCCCGTGAACTTCCTCGCCGAGGATCCTTGGAACACGCTGTTCCTGATCATCGTGCTGATCTGGATCCAGACCGGTTTCGCGATGGTCATCCTCTCCGCGGCGATCAAGGGCGTGCCGACGGAGCAGCTCGAGGCGGCGGAGCTCGATGGAGCGAACGGCTGGCAGAAGTTCATCAACGTCGTCGTTCCCGGCATCCGTCCCGCGCTCATCGTCGTACTGACCACGATCTCGATCGCCTCACTGAAGGTGTTCGACATCGTCCGCACGATGACGGCGGGTGCGAACAACACGTCGGTCGTCGCCAACGAGATGTACACGCAGTTCAAGAGCTTCGAAGCCGGTCGATCGGCAGCGTTCGCCGTGATCCTCTTCATCCTCGTGCTGCCGATCGTCATCTACAACGCGAGACAGCTCAAGCGACAGAGGGAGGCGCACTGATGAGTGCCGTAATGCCCGTCGATCTCCCGATGGATGATGACGCCAAGGCGGAACTCGCCCGCGGCGTGGAGAAGGCCGATCGTGACATGCTCAAGCGCACCAAGCGACGCCTCACCTCCCGGTGGGCGACGCTCGCAGCGCTGATCATCGCGATCCTGTGGACACTGCCGACCTTCGGACTGTTCATCTCATCGTTCCGCCCCGCCGAACTGATCGCGACCACCGGCTGGTGGACGGTCTTCCAGAACTGGGGCTGGACGCTCGACAACTATTCGACAGCTCTGCAGTCAGGCAACAGCCAGCTGAACATGGCCGGCGCGTTCGTGAACTCGTTCGCGATCACGATCCCCGCCACGATCATCCCGATCTCGATCGCGCTTCTCGCCGCATATGCGTTCGCGTGGATCGACTTCCGCGGCAAGAACCTGCTGTTCATCGCGATCTTCGCGCTGCAGATCGTGCCGATTCAGATGGCGCTGGTGCCGCTCCTGCTGCTCTTCTCGCGGGGCACGATCTTCGGCATCCCGGTGATCCAGGCATTCGGCGGTCCCGGATACACCCAGGTGTGGATCGCGCACACGATCTTCGCGATGCCCCTCACGATCTACCTGCTGCACAACTTCGTCTCGGAGATCCCGAACGAGGTCATCGAGGCGGCGCGGGTCGATGGCGCCGGACACGGGCAGATCTTCTTCCGGATCATCCTTCCGCTCACGATGCCGGCCATCGCGTCGGTCGCGATCTTCCAGTTCCTGTGGGTTTGGAACGACCTGCTCGTGGCGCTCATCTTCGCGGATGGTGCCGTGGCCCCCATCACGAAGCTGCTCGCCGAGATGACCGGAAGTCGCGGCCAGGACTGGTATCTGCTCACGGCGGGTGCCTTCATCGCCCTGCTGGTGCCGCTGATCGTCTTCCTGTCACTGCAGCGGTTCTTCGTGCGAGGACTGCTGGCCGGGTCCACCAAGGGCTGATCGACGGGGGAACGCGAAGCGGGTCGGCGCCGGGGGGCGTGCCGACCCGCTTCGCGTGGGATAGGTCAGCCCGTGGTGCAGCCGAGTCGGAGTTGAGCGGCCTTCATCGCCTCGACCTCCGCCGTCTGCGCCTGCTTGATGCTGCCCGCGACGGCGAGCACGCGGGGCATGCTGCCGAGTTCGAGCACCGCGTCCACCATCGGCAGCGCGCCCTCGTGATGACGGATCATCAGCTCGAGGAAGAGGCAGTCCGCCGCCGCGCCCTCGGCGGCGCGGAGTTCGTCGAGCTCGGCATCCGACGCCATTCCCATGGCAGCTCGCATCTCATCGTCGGTCATCGGCGTGCTGGGCGCTCCGTGCCCGCCGTGCTCGTCGCCGCTCGCTGTCATCCACGTCATCGGCACGCCGGATTGCGGGAGACCCCACTGGACCAGCCAGTCGTACATCTCGCCGCGTTGGCCGCCCTGGCTCGTGGCGATGTCGTAGGCCATCGAGCGCAGTTGCGGATCGTCGGTCTCGCGGTAGAGGACCATCGCCATGTCGATCGCCTGAGCGTGGTGCAGCTGCATGTCGCGCGCGAAGCCGGCGTCGGCGGCATTGGGCCCCTGGGCGCCGGCGCTGAAGGTCGAGAACCGCCCGATGGCGAAAGCGAGCGCCGCGACACCGAGTCCCACCAGGACGAACACCCACCAGCGCGGTCGCGCCGAGCGGGCGGGTCCGCTCATCGGCTCAGGACTCCTTGCCGGGCGCGTCGATCCCGCCGGTGCACGGGGCCGTGGGCTCGGGGGCGTTCTGGTTGCGCCAGTACTCCTCGAGGAACTCCTCGACGCGGGGGTCGTCGACCGAGTCGAGGGTGAGCTGGTGGTTCCAGGCCGAGAGCACGAACGGGGACGGCAGGCCCTCGTACGGCGACAGCACGAGATACGTCGACGGCAGTTTGCTCTTGAGCGTCCTCAGCTCGGCAGCCGAGAGCTCGTCCGCGTCGTACGTGACCCACACCGCGCCGTGCTCCATGGAATGGACCGCATTCTCATTCGGCACAGCCTGAGAGTAGATCCCGCAGTTCAGCCACACCGCGTTGTGCGATCCACCAGTGGGGGGCGACTGCGGGTAGTCGACGGCATCCTCGACGTGGAGGGAAGTGTTCTCGTAGGTCTGGACGCCCTCGATCTTCGCGCCGGTGCCGCCTTCGGCGTATGCGACGGGAGGCTTCGGCGCGAACACGATGGAGGCGACGATCGCGGCCACGACGAGGACTGCGGCGACCGAGCCGGCCGTCCACCACACCACCTTGCTGCGCTGGCGCTTCGCGAGCTGCCGCTGGTATTGGGCGAGCTTCTCCTGACGCTTCTGCTCGCGCTGCTGCTTGACCGTGAGGTCGATCTTGGCCTGCGCGGCCGGGTTTCCGCTGGTGCGCTTGTCGTCGGCGCGTGGGGGTGTCGGGGTCATGTTCGATCTCGGCTCAGGTGCGCCCGGTGGACTGCCACAGGCGGGTACGGGAAAGTGCGCTCAGTCTAGGCGGCAGTGCTGTGGGCGATCTCGAAGGCCGCTTCGCGGCGAAGGATCGGATGCCGGAGACCGCCGTGGTTCGGATACCATGGACGCGAGCGTCGAATCGATTCGGACGCTCCCGCCGCGAACCGATTGACTGCCGACGTGCCTGACACCGACTCCCTTCCGACCCCGACCGCCGACGCACGGGCCTCGAACTCAACGGGTTCCATCCGCACAAGCACCGGATCGATCCGCACGAGCACCGGTTCGATCCGTACAGACACCGCAGCCATCCGCACGCTGGGTCCGAATCCGGCCACCGCGCCGATCATGCTGCACCCCGGCGACTCGGTTCCGCACCGCCGCAGGGTGCTCTACATCGTGCTGCTCGGCGCACTCACCGCGCTCGGACCGTTCACGATCGACCTTTACCTTCCGGCGTTCCCGGTCCTGGAGCAGGACTTCCAGACCACGGCCGCGGCGATCCAGCTGACTCTGACCGGCACGATGCTCGGCTTCGCCCTCGGCCAGCTGATCGTCGGTCCGCTCAGCGACAAGGTCGGCCGCCGCATCCCGCTGCTGTCCGTCACCGCGCTGCACGTGCTCGCCAGCGTCGCCGCCTCGCTCGCGCCCACGCTGGAGCTGCTGACGGCCGCTCGGGTCATGCAGGGCGCCGGAGCCGCTGCCGGCGGCGTCGTCGCCGCGGCGATCGTGCGAGACCTCTTCGGCGGACGCCGCCTGGTCGTCATGCTCTCGCGCCTCGCGCTCGTCTCAGGGGTGGCGCCCGTCCTCGCGCCGCTCCTCGGATCGGTGCTGCTCCTGGTGATGCCGTGGCGCGGAGTCTTCGTCGTGCTCGCGGTCTACGGCACCGTGATGCTCGTCTCCGCTTCGATCTTCCTCCCCGAGACGCTTCCGCGCGCGCGCCGCAATGAACGTGGCGCCACGGTCTGGCAGCGCTATCGCAGTGTGTTCAGCGACCGGGTCTTCATCGGCGTGCTCATCATCGGCGGCATGACGTTCAGCGGACTCTTCTCGTACCTCTCGTCGTCGTCCTTCCTGTTCCAGCTCGGGTACGGCTTCGACGCCCAGCAGTTCGGGCTCCTCTTCGCGGTCAACTCGCTCGGCGTCGTCGTCGGCGTGCAGTTCGCCTCGCGGCTCGCCTCCCGATTCGGACCCCAGTGGGTCCTGGCGTGGTCCACCGCGGTGCTGGTGGTCGCGGCATCCGCCATCATCGTCACCGACCAGTTGGGCTTCGGCCTCTGGGGCACGATCATCCCGCTGTTCTTCTTCATGACCGCCTGCGGCTTCACCTTCCCGTGCGTGCAGGTGCTCGCGCTCGACCGGCACGGCAAGGCAGCGGGCACCGCGCAGTCGATCGTCGGCGCGACCAACTTCGGCGTCGCCGGCATCATCTCGCCGCTGGTCGGCTGGATCGCCCGCGATGCCGGGATCACGCCGACCACCATGGCCGCCGTGATGGTCGGCTGCGCGATCATCGGGGTGCTGTCGCTGTGGCTCATCGTGCGGCCGCGCACCGTCGCGCTTCTCACGCCGTGATCGCGCCCTGACGGGGTCCGCTCAATCGAGCCGGCGCACCGGGGTCAGCAGGAAGAGCCGGGCGGTGCGGCCGGAGTCCCGCTCGTAGTCGCGGTAGTCCGGCCACTGCGCCTCCATCCGCGCCCACGTGGCATCGCGGTCGGAATCGGGGATGACGGTGGCGTGGACAGCGAAGCGGCGTCCGCGCACCGAGATCTCGGCATCCGGATGCGCCAGCAGATTCGCGGTCCACGCCGGATGCCGGGCGTCCGCCCAGTTGGTGCCGGCCACGATCGCGCGACCCTTGCCGTCCGCGGTGTACATGAGCGGCACGTCGCGCGGCTGCCCCGACTTCGCCCCGATCGTGTGCAGCAGCAGCGACGGCACGATGAACGCGGTCAGGTGCGCACGACCGCCGGAGATGCGGGTGACGAAGCGCTCCAGTGGCGGAAGGACGACGGGCGCGATCCGTCGCCAGACGCGCGTGCGAGTGAGAGGCGCGATGACGCCGCGGAGGATGTCGACGGCAGTTGCCATGCGCCCATCATGCCCTGCTCGCCCGCACCGGCTCGGGCCATCATCTTCCGCCGCGAGCAAGGGCCGAGCGCGGCGCGCCTTGTCAAGGCCCCGGCGGTTTTGCGGGCAGGCGGCCAGAATGGGGCGATGGAGACCAAGACGAAGGATGCCGCGACCCTGCCTCGAACGGCCTTTCTCATCGTCGGGGTGGTGCTGGTGGTGGCGTCCTGCGTACTCGGCTACGTGATCTTCCTCCGCGGGGATTTTCCGTTCGACATCGACATCTGGTGGAACGAACTCCTCGCAGGGTGGGCGTCGCCGATCATGCTCGGTCTGTCGCGGGTGATGAATTTCCTCGGCGGCGGATGGGTAGGAGTGATCCTCGTGCCGCTGGCGGGCGCCATCGCACTTGTGCTGGTGAAGCGGCCATGGAGCGCGGTCTATTTCCTGGCGGCTGAGGCAGCTTCGACCGGTGCCGTGCAGCTCCTGAAGCATCTGTTCGGCCGCGTGCGGCCCGAGGACATCATCGTCCTCACCGACAAGGGCTCGTTCCCCTCCGGGCATGTCGCCAACGCCGCGACGCTCGCGACCGTCGCCGTCATCCTCTTCCCGCGGCTCTGGGTGGTGATCGTCGGAGCAGTGTGGGTGTTCACGATGGCGCTCAGCCGCACGTATCTGCACGCACATTGGCTCACCGATACGATCGGTGGCGCGCTGATCGGTGTGGGCGTCGCACTTCTCGTCGCCGTGCCGTTCGCCGTGCCGCTGGCCCGGGAACGCGGCACCGCCCTGCCACCGGTGCCGTCGCTAGAGTCGAGGGCATGAGCGACAGCGCCGCGCCCGATCCGTCCATCGTCGCCGCGGAGGCGGAGCTCGCGAGACTGCGAGCGGAAGCCGAGGCTGCCGACGCGCAGCTGAAGGCGGCACAGGCGAAGGCGGCCCTCGCCACGGCCGAAGCCGCGGCCGCGAAGGCACGGGCCAACACCGGCTCGCAGCCCGTCGCTGAGCCGCAGCCGGTCGCTGAGCCGCAGCCGGTCGCTGAGCCGCAGCCGGTCGCTGAGCCGGAGCCGGTCGCCGAGCCGCAGCCGGTCGCTGAGCCTGTCGAAGCGTCCGGCGCCACCGCGGAGCCTTCGACAAGCTCAGGGACCGTGGCTGGCCCCCTCGACGCCGAGCAGGTCGCGGCCGTCGTCGCGGGCTACACGTTCGAGGCGGCGACGCTCGATCTCGGTGCGCTCGTGAACACCGACCCGGTGCCGCAGGCGCAGATCCGCATCCCGCTCGGCATGATGAACCGGCACGGCCTCGTCGCCGGCGCGACCGGCACCGGCAAGACCCGCACGCTGCAGGGGCTCGCCGAGCAGCTCGCGGCCAAAGGCGTCCCGGTGTTCGCCGCCGACATCAAAGGCGACCTCTCCGGCGTCGCGACGCCGGGGGAGCCGAATGACAAGCTGCTGGCCCGCACCCGCGGAATCGGGCAGAACTGGCAGCCCGCGGCATCCGTCACCGAGTACTACGCGCTCGGCGGCATCGGCACGGGGGTGCCCGTGCGCGCGACGGTCAGCGGGTTCGGGCCGCTGCTGCTGAGCAAGGTGCTCGGGCTCAACGAGACGCAGGAGTCGAGCCTCGGACTGGTGTTCCACTACGCCGACGCCCACGGGCTCGCCCTGGTCGACCTCTCGGATCTGCGTGCGGTGCTGAGCTACCTCACGAGCGACGAGGGCAAGGTCGAGCTCAAAGACCTCGGTGGACTGTCGGCGGCTACGGCCGGGGTCATAATGCGCGAGCTCATCACCTTCGCCGACGGCGGCGCCGACGTGTTCTTCGGCGAACCCGAGTTCGATGTGCGGGAGTTCCTGCGGACCGCCGCCGACGGCCGCGGCATCATCAGCCTGCTCGAGGTGCCAGGAGTCGCCGACAAGCCGGCGCTCTTCTCCACCTTCCTGATGTACCTGCTGGCCGAGCTGTTCGAGCTGCTCCCCGAAGTGGGAGACCTCGACCAGCCGAAGCTCGTCTTCTTCTTCGACGAGGCGCACCTGCTGTTCCGCGACGCGTCGAAGGACTTCACCGCGGCGATCGTCCAGACCGTCCGGCTCATCCGCTCCAAGGGTGTCGGGGTGTTCTTCGTGACCCAGACCCCCAAGGACGTGCCGGGCGATGTGCTCGCGCAGCTCGGCTCACGGGTGCAGCACGCGCTGCGCGCGTTCACTCCGGATGACGCGAAGGCGCTGCGCGCCACCGTAGGCACCTACCCGAGGTCGGGGTACGACCTCGAGCGCGTGCTCCAGGAGCTCGGCACGGGCGAGGCGATCGTCACGGTCATGAGCGAGAAGGGTGCCCCGACGCCGGTGGCATGGACGCGCCTGCGCGCCCCGCAGGGACTCATGTCCCCGACGCCGGCGGCGCAGATCGCGGCGGCGGTCGCGGCATCCCCCCTCCTGACCAGATATGGGACCGCAGTGGATCGCGAGTCGGCCCGTGAGATCTTGACAGCCAAGATGAACGCCGCCGACGAGGCCCACGCGGCGGCGGAGGCAGCGGTCGCGAAAGCGAAAGCCGACGCCGAGTACGCGAAGCAGCAGGCGGCGATCGACAAGGCCCAGGCCGCGCGCGAGAAGAAGGCGCAGCAGGAGTACGAGCGACTGATGAAGAAGACCGGCGGCACCACCCGCACCTCGCGGTCGTCGCAGAAGTCTCCAATCGAGCAGGTGCTGGGATCCAAGGCGACGCAGACCATTCTGAGTGGCGTCATCCGCGGGATGTTCGGCACCGGGCGTCGCTGACCCGTCAGACCACGGGTCGTGGATCGAAGGTTGCTCGTGCGCAGTCGTGTCGCCGTGGTCGGCCTTGTCGTCGCTGTCTGCGTCGCGGCGGTGGGAATCGCGCTCGCCGCCTGGGCCTTCGCGGGCGATGGCACGCGGCCGGATCCCCAGGCCACCGCTGATCCGGTGACCGCGACGGACTTCTGCTACGTCGAGGCGATGATCTACTACCGCGTCGAGACCACCGACCTGAGCGACGCGCTCCTCCGCAAGGTGGGGATCACACCCGAAGGCCGCGACCTGGCGGAGCAGCTCACCGCGGACCAGGCGGACGAGCTCGAGCAGCTGCGGCCCTGGTACCTGTCGTGGCGCGAGCACCGGCCGCTCGAACGGCCGAACGAGGGACCCTGCGCGGGTCATTCGGACCACGCGCAGATGCCGGGGATGCCCACGCCCGCGCAGTGGTCAGCCCTGCTCGCCGCGGAGGGCGCCGATGCCGAGCGCACCTACGCGGAGCTCCTGATCGCCCAGCACGAGGCGATGGTCGCTTTCGCCGCGCAGATCCTCGAGGGCGATCCGCACCCGCGCGTCCGCGAGTCGGCGGAGCAGGTGATCGAGCAGGGCGAGAACGACATCGCCGCGCTCGAGGACCTGGCCGCCGCGCTGCCCTGACACGCTGGCCGGAGCGGCATTTCGGTCAGACACAGCTGAACAACGGATGCCGCCTCCCGCCGCCTCCGCATCCTCGCGCGGCTTAACCTAGGGGTATGGCGACGAAGCCCCCGCGGACGGACATCGACGAGACCCTCGTCCGCTCCACGCACCCCAAGAAGGTGGCGGTCGGCGTGCCCGCGGTGCTGCACGCGCTGCAGATCTCGTACGACCAGATGGGGGTGAGCCGCAGCGTTCAGAGCCTGCTGCGGGTGAACCAGAAGGACGGGTTCGACTGCCCGGGCTGCGCATGGCCCGAGGAGGACAAGCGGCACATCGCGGAGTTCTGCGAGAACGGCGCGAAGGCGGTCGCCGAGGAGGCGACCCTGCGCCGCATCGGACCGGAGTTCTTCGCCGCTCACTCGGTCTCCGAGCTGTCGGCTCATGACGACTGGTGGCTCGGCCAGCAGGGCCGGCTGACCCACCCGATGATCCTGGACGAAGGCGGGACGCACTATCGTCCGATCGCCTGGGATGACGCGCTGCGCGAGATCGCCGCCGCGCTGCGGGCTCTCGACGACCCGGATGAGGCGGTTTTCTACACGTCTGGGCGCACGTCGAACGAGGCGGCGTTCCTCTATCAGCTGCTGGTGCGCGGGTTCGGGACGAACAATCTGCCGGACTGCTCGAACATGTGCCATGAGTCGTCGGGGTCGGCGCTGAACGAGACGATCGGGATCGGCAAGGGCACCGTCTCGATCGAGGACGTCCACAACGCCGACCTGCTGATCGTCGCCGGACAGAACCCCGGGACCAACCACCCTCGGATGCTCGTCGCACTCGAGAAGGCGAAGCGCAACGGCGCGACGATCATCGCGGTGAACCCACTTCCCGAGGCGGGGCTGGTGCGGTTCGAGAATCCGCAGACAGTGAAGGGCGTGCTCCTCGGCGGGACGAAGCTGGCCGACCAGTTCGTGCAGATCCGCCTGGGTGGTGACCAGGCCCTGCTCCAGGCGATCGGCAAGCACCTGCTCGAGGCGGAGTCCGAGCTCGGCGGGGTGCTCGACCACGCGTTCATCGCCGAGCACACCAGCGGATTCGAGGCGTACCGGGCGGCGATGGCCGAGATCCCGTGGCGTGAGCTGGTTTCTGCGACCGGCCTGCCGGAGAAGACCCTTCGTCGCGTCGGTGAATCCGTGCGCACCTCGAAGGCGACGATCGTGTGCTGGGCGATGGGCCTCACGCAGCACAAGCACTCCGTGGCCACGCTGCGCGACGTCGTGAACGTGCTGCTCCTGCAGGGCAACATGGGGCGCCCGGGCGCCGGCGTCTGCCCGGTGCGCGGTCACTCGAACGTGCAGGGCGATCGCACCATGGGGATCTACGAGAAGCCCTCTGCCGCGTTCCTCGACGCCCTCGATCGCGAGTTCGAGTTCGCCGCCCCTCGAGCGCACGGCCACGATACCGTCGCCGCGATCCGGGCGATGCGGGACGGCGCTGCCCGCGTCTTCGTGGGGATGGGCGGCAACTTCGTCTCCGCCACTCCCGACACGCTCGTGACCGAAGCGGCGCTGCGCAAGACCGACCTGACGGTCCAGATCTCGACCAAGCTCAACCGGTCGCACGTCGTCACCGGGCGCCGCGCGATCATCCTCCCGACGCTCGGTCGCACCGATCGTGACCGGCGAGGCAGCGGCGAGCAGCGCGTCACGGTCGAGGACTCGATGGGCGCGGTGCACGCCTCGCGCGGGCGCTTGGCGCCGCCGTCCGAGGACCTGCTGAGCGAGGTGGCGATCGTGGCGCGGCTGTGCGCGCTGCTGTTCGGGACGGATGCCGGGGACCGGCCAGGCCCGGAGATCGACGTGGATACGGCGGTCGAGGTCGACTACGGCCAGGCGGAGCGCGGCCAGCTCGAAATCCGCCCCCTCGAAGCGGAAGACGCGGCCGCGCCGCGGCATCCGCGGTCCTTCCCCCAGGCGAACTGGGCGGCCCTCGAGCACGACTATGCACTGATCCGCCGGCACATCGCCGCGGTCGTTCCGGGGTTCGAGGACTTCGAGGCGTCGATCGACAAGGGGCGGACGCTGTTCCTGCCCAACGGCCCGCGCGACGAGCGCCGCTTCGCCACCGCCGACGGCAAGGCGCGCTTCACGGTGAACCCGCTCGAGTACCCGCACATCCCGCGCGGGCGCCTGCTGCTGCAGACGCTGCGCTCGCATGACCAGTACAACACCACGATCTACGGCAAGGACGACCGCTATCGCGGGATCCACGGCGGACGACGGGTGGTGCTGGTCAACGCGAAGGACATCCAGGCGCTCGGCTTCGACGAGAACGAGATCGTCGACCTGGTCTCGGAGTGGGTCGGGCCGGACGGCGTGCTGCAGGAGCGCCGCGCCGAGGAGTTCCGGATCATCGCGTACCGAACGCCGCGCGGCAACGCCGCCGCCTACTATCCCGAGACGAACGTGCTCGTCCCGCTCGACTCGGTCGCCGACGTGAGCGGCACGCCCACCTCGAAGTCGGTCGTCATCCGGCTCGAGCGGCGCTGACCCTGCTCATAGGGTGGGGGGATGAGCTACCGCGCGGCCGTGATCACCGTGTCCGACCGAACATCGGCTGGCACGCGCTCCGATGCGAGCGGGCCGATCGCCGTCGCCGCGCTGCGCGAAGCCGGGTTCGAGTGCGGTGAGCCCATCGTGGTGCCGGATGGCGCGGACAGCGTCGAGCGGGCGCTGCGCGATGCCCTCGCCGACGGCGCGCGGCTGATCGTCACGAGCGGCGGGACCGGAGTGGGTCCGCGCGATGCGACTCCCGAGGGCACCGCCCGGGTGCTCACTCGCGAGGTGCCTGGCATCGCCGAGGAGCTGCGTCGTCGAGGCGCGGTCGAGATGCCCGCGGGCATGCTGACGCGCGGACTCGCCGGCGTCGTGGACGGCGTCGGGGCCCTCATCGTGAACCTTCCGGGATCGCCAGGGGGCGTGGCATCCGGAATTCCCGTCGTCGTCTCCGTGGCCCGGCACGTGCTCGATCAGCTCGGCGGGGGAGACCACTGATGGGCGCTGTGCGCCTCGCGGCGGTCAGTTCCGTGCGCCTCGATCTGGATGCGCACCTCGACGCGGTGGACGACCCCACGTGCGGCGCCGTCACGACCTTCGTCGGGCGCGTACGCGATCACGATCCGGATGCCGCGACCGCCGTCGTTGCGCTGGAATACTCCGCCCATCCCGACGCGGAGGCGGCGCTGCACCGCCTCGCCGAGGCGGCGATCGGGTCGTCGTCGGCGCTCGTCGCGGTGAGCCACCGGATCGGCCGGCTCGCGGTGGGCGACGACGCGGTCGTGATCGCCGTGTCGTCGCCGCACCGCGCGGAGGCGTTCGAGGTCTGCCGTGCCCTCATCGAGTCGATCAAGACCGACCTGCCGGTGTGGAAGCGCCAGGTCGAGGCGGATGGGACGACCGCCTGGAAGGGCCTCGGCGGCTGATCGGCGTCCCTCATCGACGTCGGGGCCCCTGCCACCCCGTCGCCGGATCAGGTGATGAGGCGAATGCAGGTCGGTACGCGGCGGAAGAGCCTGTGTTCGCGACATCACCTGATCTCGCGACGTTGAGTGGCGGGGCGGACAGCGTCGCCGGATCAGGTGATGAGGCGAATGCAGGTCGGTACGCGGCGGAAGAGCCTGTGTTCGCGACATCACCTGATCTCGCGACGTTGCGTGGTTGCCTCAGCCGCCGGCGAAGGGCGGCAGGACGTCGACGAGGTCGTCAGCGCCGATGAGCGTGTCGTCCTCGACGCGGGCTCCGCCGACGAGCACGGCGCAGCGGGGGAGGATGCCGCCGAGCCCGGGATGCTCCGCGGCCACCGCGGCGCGCAGTTCGCCGAGGGTCGCCTCGAACCGCTGCTCCTGGTCGAGCCCGGTCGCCTCCTGCGCGGCGGCGAAGTAGCGCACCTGCGCCATCAGGACTCCCAGCTCCCGGCGAGCGCGGAGATCGCGGCGACGGCGGCCGCGGCATCCGCCGGCGTTCCACCGGTACGGCCGGCGACGAGGCCCGCGACGAATGCGCTCAGCGGTGCGGCCGGGCGTGCCACACCGTTCGCGACATCGCGTGCGAGGTCGAGGATCAGGGTGATGGGGACGTCGTCGGGGCCGAGGTCGAAGCGCTCGCGGAGGGCCGCGGCCCACGCGTCGAGTGCCTCAGGTGGGAGCGTGCGGGATGCCTCGGTCATGACTCCTCCTCGGTGCCCGGGTGCGACCCGGCGGCGGCGCGGGCCCTGCTCAGATCCTCCCATGTGTCGACGTCGTCGGTGAGGTCGCCGGGGACCGCGATCACCGTGATGGCGAGGCCGTGGAGCAGGGCGCGCACCGGCGCGTCGCGACCGCCGTCGGGCATGGCCTCGGCGGCCCGGCGCAGAACTGCGGTGCGATAGATGCCGGTGAGCCACTGCGGCCGGCTCGACGAGTCGCCGAGACAGACCCCGTCGGTGTCGGTGGGGACGAGGAGGATGTCGCTTCTCAGCCGCGCGACGGCGGCATCAACCTTGGGGAGGTCGCATGCGAGCAGGAACGTCCAGTCGGGCTCGGGCGCCCACGCATCGGGATGCTGGAGCGCCGCGACGATGCCCGCGACTGGGCCGCCGAACGGAGGATCCTCCGGCACCCACTCGACCGCGAGGGTCGGATCGAGGACGGGGGCTGCGACCACGATCGGACGCGCTCCCGCACCGGAGACCGCGGCAACGGCACGGGCGAGCAGGGTCTGGCCGCCGACGTCGAAGAGCGGCTTCGCGGCGCCGTCGACGCGAGATGCCCGCCCGCCGGCGAGCAGGATCGCCCCGACGGTCGGTGCTGCCGTCACGATCCGCCGGACCGCGGGAGATCGTCGGGCAGAGCCGCGTCGGGTGGTGTCGCCGACTCGTCGGGCCGGGTCCACGACCCCGAACGCCCGCCCTCCTTGGCGGTGATGCGGACGCGCTCGATCGAGGTCGCCTTGTCGAGGCCCTTCACCATGTCGACGATCGCGAGGGCGGCGACCGAGACGGCCGTGAGTGCCTCCATCTCGACGCCGGTGCGGTCGGCGGTGCGCACGGTCGCCTCGATCTCGACGCCTGCATCGACGATCGTCAGATCGACGACGGCGCCGTGCACGCCGATGACGTGCGCGAGGGGCAGCAGGTCGGGGGTGCGCTTGGCGGCCTGGATGCCGGCGATCCGCGCCACGGCGAGTACGTCGCCCTTCGGCACCGTGCCACCGCGCAGCGCAGCCACGACCGCTGTGGAGCAGCGGACGAACCCGCGCGCGGTCGCCGCGCGCACGGTCGGCTGCTTTGCCGTGACATCGACCATGCGTGCGTGGCCGGCGTCGTCGAGGTGCGTGAAGCTCATGAGATCAGCATGACATCGACCTCGTCGCCGGCGGCCACGGCCGCCACCTCGGCAGGAACGATCGCGTAGGCGTCGGCGCGGGCGAGACCGCACGCGAGATGAGACCCCGAACCACCGGCCGTCGCGGGCCGGACGGTCCAGCGTGCGGGATCGGTGCGGTCGATCGCCGCCGCGAGATACTGCCGGCGTCCGGGCGGGGTGCGCCATCCTTGGGCCGCGGTCAGTCTGAGGACAGGCCGGTCGAGCGCCGTGCGGCCCTGTAGCGCCAGCAGCGCGGGGCGGACGAACACCTCGAACGACACCGCCGCGCTCACCGGATTTCCGGGGAGGCCGAACAGCAGCATCCCGCCGTCCGTCACGCCGAAGCCCTGCGGCTTGCCCGGCTGCATCGCGACCTTGGTGAACTCCATGACGCCCGCGAGCGAGTTCTTGACGGGCTCGTAGGCGCCCGCGCTCACCCCGCCGGTGAAGACCACAATGTCGGCGCCGAGCGCGGATGCCGCGGCCACGGCATCGGCGGGACCGTCGCCCTCGTCCGGCACCGAGAGTCGCAGCACGACCTCGCACCCGGCCTCGGCGACCAGACCGGCGAGCAGCTCGCTGTTGGACTCCGGGATCTGGCCACGCTCGAGCGGTTCGCCCGGCGTCACGAGCTCAGAGCCGGTGGACACCACGGCGACCCGGATTCGACGGGAGACGACGACCTCGGCGACTCCCGCCGCCGCGGCCGCTGCCAGCTGGAGCGGTCCTAGGACGACCCCGGCGCGGAGCAGCTCGTCTCCCGTGCGGGCGTCCTCACCCTGGCGACGGATGTGGGCGCCGCCTGCCGGAGGCGCCTGTTCCACCAAGATCTCGTCGAGCGAATCGGCGAGGCCGCCCACGGTGTCCTCGAAGGGGACGATCGCATCCGCGGCCGTCGGCACGGGGGATCCCGTCATGATGCGGGCAGCCTCGCCGGCGGCCAGCGCCGGGTCGAGGGCGGTGCCGGCCGGCAGATCGGCGACGACCTGGAGCCGCACCGGGTGGTCGGGCGCGGCATCCGCCACATCCGCGAAGCGCACCGCGAATCCGTCCATCGCGGAGTTGTCGAACACCGGGATGTCGACCCGCGCGCGCAAGGGCTCGCGCAGGGTGCGGCCGAGCGCGGCCGAGACCGGCACCTGGCCGGCTGGGACCGGTGTGACGCGCGAGAGGATCAGTGCGCGCTGCTCCTCGACGCCCCGCAGGGCGCTCACACCCGCACCGTCGAGGCGGATCGCCATGCTTCGACGCCGCCTGCGAGGACGGATGCCTCGATCCCGGCGGCGCGCAGCGCCTCGGCCGCACGGCGGGCGCGCACGCCGATCTGGCACACGACCACGATCGAGCCCACGTCGGCGAGTGCGGTGGGGTCGGTCAGCACCTCGGCGAGCGGAATGTGGCGGGCACCGGGGAAAGGCTCGGCTGCGACCTCGTCGGCTTCGCGCACATCGAGGAAAATGGCGCCGCGATGCGCGTCGAGATCGGCGACGGCGACGACGGGTGGGGCGGTGGGAGCGGCGGGACGCGTGACCCCGGCGTCGGGCGTGGGGCTCGCGGTCGTGGTCGCGGCGCGCAGCGGGACCTCGAACTGCCGGGCGCGCAGTCCGTCGATCACGAGGACGCGGCCGAGGAGCGGCTCGCCGATCCCCGCGATGAGCACGATCGCCTGCGTCGCGAGCAGGCCGCCGATCTGCAGGCAGAGCGCCCCGAGCACGCCGACGTCCGCACAGGTCGGCACCTCCCCGACGCTGCCGTGCGGATACAGGTCGCTCAGGCGGACGGGCGCCGCGCCTGCCGGCGGCGCGCTCCAGAACACGGTGACCTGCGCGTCGAAGCCCTGCACGGAGCCCCACACGAGCGGCACGCCGAGGGCTTCGCAGGCGGATGCCACGGCTTCGCGCGTGTCGAACGTGTCGGTGCCGTCGATCACCAGGTGCGCTCCGGAGAGCAGCCTGGCCGCGTTCCCGGCATCCAGTCGCTCGCGCACACCGCGCACGACCGTCTCGGGCGAGAGGTCCCGCGCGGTGCGGACCGCGCTGTCGACCTTCGCCGCGCCGACGTCGGACAGCCGGTGCATGATCTGGCGCTGCAGGTTGGACGACTCGACGATGTCGTCGTCGATGACGATGAGTTCGCCGACCCCGGCCGCGGCCAGGGCGAGCACGACGGGCGAGCCCAGACCGCCGGCGCCGACCACGGCCACGCGCGCCGCGGCGAGCCGGCGCTGACCGATCTCGCCCAGTCCGGCCAGGCGCGTATGGCGCGCGGTGCGGGCGCGCTCGTCCGCGCTGAGTGCGGCGACCGGCTCCACGAGCGGCGGGAAGGGCATGATCCCAGGGTACGACCGGCGGAGCCCGCCTCGGCGCGAGGTGTCGGCATCCGAATCAGACACCCTCTGCTCACCTCCGCCCAGCGGAGTGGATCGGGCGAGCGAAGGTGCCGAACCGCCTGCAGCTCCCTCCCGTCCCCTATCCGACTCCGCCGAGCGGAGGACCGACGAGCGGGCCGACTGACCAGGCCGCAGATGCGGCTCGAAGCAGGGTATTTCGCCGCATCTGCGGGTGTAGCGTAAGGCCATGGCGAGCTACAAGATCACCGAGGCCGCACGCCTCCTCGGGGTGAGCGACGACACCGTCCGTCGGTGGGTCGATCAGGGCCTGCTGCCGACCACCGACGCGAGCCCCGTCGAGATCCCCGGCGACGCGCTCGCCGCACGCGCCGTCGACTACGCGCACGCGGCATCCGATCCCACCGATGTGCTCTCCAGCGCGCGGAATCGGTTCGTCGGGCTCGTGACGCGCCTGCAGATCGACGGCGTGATGGCGCAGGTCGACATCCAATCCGGACCCCACCGGGTCGTCTCGCTGCTGTCGTCCGAGGCCGTGCGCGATCTCGGACTGGAGGTCGGGTCGCTCGCTGTCGCCGTCGTCAAGGCGACCAACGTCATCGTCGAGACTCCGAAGGGCTGAGGGTTGCGCACCGTTGCTCGACTCGCCGCGCTGGCCGCGGCATCCGTCCTGCTTCTCAGCGGCTGCGCGAGCATCGGCGACGAGGATCCGAACGCGCAGCAGAGCCCCGCGGGCTCGATCGGTCCGGAGCTGACGGGTGAGCTCACGGTGTACGCCGCGGCCTCGCTCAAGAACGCGTTCGACGAGCTCGCCACGAAGTTCGAGGAGCGGAATCCGAGTCTCGAGGTGCTCCCGATCGTCTACGACGGCTCGAGCACGCTCGCGACGCAGCTCATCGAGGGAGCGCCCGCCGATGTGTTCGCCTCCGCAGACGAGGCGAACATGCAGAAGCTCGTCGACGCGAATCTTGCGACCGGCCCGGAGCTCTTCGGGACCAACACCCTGGTGATCGCCATGCCGAAGGGCAACCCCGGCGGGGTGGAGGACCTGAGCGATCTCGGCGACGACAGCGTCACGGTCGTGCTCTGCGCACCGGAGGTGCCGTGCGGCGCGGCCGCGCAGCAGCTGCTCGCGAACGCGGGGGTGACCGTCGCTCCGGCGAGCATCGAGCAGAACGTCACCGCCGTGCTCACGAAAGTCGCGGCGAACGAAGCGGATGCCGGCTTGGTCTACACGACCGACGTGCGTGGCCGCGACGACGTGGACTCCCTCGTGCCGGATGGCGCCGCGGCTGTGGTGAACCACTATCCGATCGCGGCGCTCACCGGCGCCCGCAACCCGGAGGCGGCCGAGGCCTTCGCGGAATTCGTGCTCAGCCCCGAGGGGCAGCAGGTGCTCGCGGAGTTCGGCTTCGGCTCGCCGTGAGTCGTGGCGCTGCCAGGGGGTTCGTGCCGCAGATCCTGCTGGTCCCCGCGGTCATCGGACTCGCACTTCTCGTGCTGCCGCTCGTCACCCTCGTCGCACGGGTGGACTGGTCGACGCTCTGGGCGGACATCAGTTCTCCCGAGGCGGTCTCGGCGCTGCTGCTGTCGCTCGGAACGGGCCTCGCCACCACCCTCGTCTGCGTCGTCCTGGGCGTGCCGCTCGCGCTCGTGATCGCGCGCAGCTCCGCGCGGCTGGCCGGCGTGCTGCGCGCGCTCATCACCGTCCCGCTGGTGCTGCCGCCGATGGTCGGCGGCATCGCCCTGCTCTACCTGTTCGGCCGCACGAGCTGGCTCGGCGGCGTGCTGGGAGAGTGGGGGATCCGCGTTCCGTTCTCGACGAGTGCGGTCGTTCTCGCGCAGACGTTCGTGGCACTGCCGTTCCTCGTGCTCGCCGTCGAGGGCTCGCTCCGTTCCACGGGGGTCGGCTACGAGGAGACCGCGGCGGGACTCGGTGCGAGCCGGTGGACGATCCTGCGCCGCGTGACGCTGCCCCTCGCCGCGCCGGGACTCACCGCGGGCATCATCCTGTGCTTCGCCCGCGCGATCGGGGAGTTCGGGGCGACGGCGCTGTTCGCCGGGAATGCCCCGGGGGTGACGCAGACGATGCCGCTTGCCATCTACACCGCCTTCAACGGGTCGGGTGTCTCGCAGGGGACGGCGGTCGCTCTGTCGCTGCTGCTGCTCGTCACCGCGATCGCCGTGCTGCTGCTCGTGCGGGCGTGGCGCCCGGAGACCCCGCGATGACCGGCGCCCCACTCGACGCCCGCGTCGTCGTCGAGCGACACGCGTTCCGACTCGATGCCGCGATCACCGCCGCTCCGGGCGAGGTCGTGGCGATCATGGGCCCGAGCGGCGCGGGCAAATCGACCCTGCTCAGCGCGATCATCGGACTCGTCCGGCTCGACGGCGGCCACGTCCGCCTCGACGCGGCCACGGTGGCATCCACCGACCCGGAGGTCCATGTCCCGGCGGCGGAGCGAGGAGTGGTGCTGCTCGGCCAGGACCCACGGCTGTTCCCGCACCTCACGATCATCGAGAACGTCGCTTTCGGTCCGCGAGCGCACGGCATCGACCGGGCCGCCGCACGGCGGAGCGCGACCGAGTGGCTGCGACGAGTGGGTCTCGCAGACGCGGGGGAGCGGCATCCGGCGCAGCTGTCCGGCGGTCAGCAGCAGCGGGTCGCCCTCGCGCGAGCACTTGCCGTGGAACCGCGGATGCTGCTGCTCGACGAACCTCTCACCTCGCTGGATGTCGAGACCGCCGCCGACGTGCGGGAACTGCTGCGCGCGCAGCTCGCTGAGACGGGCGCGACCGCGCTCCTGGTGTCGCACGACGCGACCGACGCGGTGGGCGTCGCGCGCCGGCTCGTGGTGCTGGAGCAGGGGACAGTCGCCCAGGAGGGCCTCGTGGACGACGTGCTCGCCGCGCCCGCCACGCGGTTCGTCGCGGCCGTCGCCGCCGCGCATCGGTTCGGTGGGGCGCCCTAGAATCGGGCGGGTGACCAGGATCCGACCGTTTCAGCCGGGCGACGAGCCGGCCCTCGCCGAGATCTGCCTCAAGACAGCGGATGCCGGAGCCGACGCGACGGGTGTGCTCGCCGACGACGATCTCTGGGCAGAGATCTTCGTGCTTCCGTATGTGGCGCGGCACCCGGATCTGGCGTTCGTCGTCGAGACCGACGATGATCGCGTCGCCGGTTACGTCGTCGGCGCCCCCGACACCGACGCGTTCGAGGCGTGGTTCCACGACGAGTGGTGGCCGCGGTTCGCCGAGCGGTGGCCGCTCCCGGGCACTGAGCAGTCCCGCCAGGACGGGATCCTGATTTACGCCTATGGGCGCGAACCCGGACGCGAGCCGTACTCGCAGGGCTACCCGGCGCACCTGCACATCGACCTTCTCCCCGAACTGCAGGGCCAGGGCTGGGGTCGCCGGCTCATCGACACGCTCGTCGCCGCGCTGCAGGAGCGGGGGGTGGCGGGGCTGCACCTCGTGGCGTCCGCGGACAACGTCGGTGCGCTCGCGTTCTACCGGCGCCTCGGGTTCGAACCGCTGCCTTCGCACGAGGGCGTCCAGGCGTTCGCCCGCACGCTCTGAGTCCGTGGGCGGGGGCCGAAGCGGCTACTTCACCTGGCGACGGCGCCGGGCGATGACGATCGCGATCCCGATCAGCACCACGCCGAGCACCAGCACGATCGGACCGATGGTCGCCCACAATGGGGACCCGCTCATGGCCGACCCGCCCAGCACGTTGAGACCCTGCAGGGTCCACACCAGACCGACGGCGCTGAGCAGGATGCCAGGGACGAGATACGGCCAGATTCGCTTCACAGGCCCACCATAGTTCCCGTCCCGGCTCACGTGGGCTCGGGCGCGAGCGGCCCGCCGGGAGGTTGCGATCCTCGCGCACGGGCGGGATCATCGGCGGAGACGACGCGACGAGAGCGAGGTCCGCTGATGCTCACGAAGGTGGCCGAGGGCGTGCTGGTGCACGAGAGCGAGTGCATCCAGAGCAACGCCGTCGCCGTGGCGGGCGACGCGGGGGTGCTGCTCATCGACGCCGGCATCACGCGTGACGAGATGGCTGCAATCGCGAACGACCTTCGCACCCTGGGCCGGTCCGTCGTGGCGGGCTTCTCGACGCATCCGCATTGGGACCACGTGCTCTGGCACCCCGCGCTCGGCGACGCGCCACGCTACGGCACGGCCCGTTGCGCGGCATCCATCCGTGAGGTGCTGGCCGTCGCGGGCTGGCAGGCCGAAATCGCCGAAGAGCTGCCGCCGGAGGTCGCCGATGATGTCCCGATGGAGCTGCTCGGGCTCATCACCGGCCTGCCCGCCGGAACCGTGCACGTGCCGTGGGATGGGCCCAGCGTTCGCATCATCGAGCATCGAGCGCACTCCGTGGGTCATGCTGCGCTCGTGATCGAAGAACGCCGTGTTCTGGTCGCCGGCGACATGCTCTCCGACGTCCTGATCCCCCTGCTCGATCTGCAGGCCGATGACCCGATCGCGGACTACCTCGCCGCCCTCGACCTGATCGAGGGCGTGGCCGACCATGTGGAGGTCGTCATCCCCGGTCACGGGTCCGTCGGGGACGCGGACGAACTGCGTGCGCGGATCGAACAGGATCGGGCCTACGTGATCGCCGTGCGCGACGGCGAGGTGCCCGACGACCCGCGTATCGGCGCATCGGCCAAGCCCGGCTGGGAGTGGGTGAGTGATGTGCACGCTTGGCAGCAGGACACGCTCACCCAGCGACGCGAGCGAGACGGATCGCCCTGAGCCTGGTGCCGGCGGCAGAGTCATCTCGAGGTCTCGTCAAGCCCTGCCGTGACCGCGGGCCGCGCGCGTAGCCTGCGGGGATGGATGACCTCTCTGCTCCCACCGGCCGCGAACCGGAACTCGCCGCCGTGCCCCAGGCGGACGGCACCCCTCCGGTCGCGGTCGTGTTCGGCGGCACGGGCTATATCGGTGGGCGTCTCGTACCGCGCCTGATCGCGGCGGGCTATCGGGTGCGCGTCGTCGCGCGCGATGTATCGCGGGTCTCCGCCTTCGCGTGGGGGAGCGCAGTCGAGGCGATTGCGGGGGATGCCACCGATCCCATTCCGGTGGGCCGAGCGGTGAGCGGAGCGGACCTGGTCTACTACCTCGTCCACTCCATGTCGGCCGGTAAGGGCTTCGAGGAGGCCGACCGCCGTGCGGCGGAGACCGTCGCGCACGCGGCGGCCGCGGCATCCGTCTCCCGGATCGTGTATCTCGGCGGGTTGCACCCAGAAGGCGACGCGCTGTCGCCACACCTGCGGTCCCGGGTCGAGGTGGGTGAGGTCTTCCTGAGATCAGGAGTGCCGACGCTCGTCCTGCAGGCCGGGGTCGTGATCGGCTCGGGCTCGGCCTCGTTCGAGATGGTCCGGCATCTCACGGACGTGCTGCCATACATGCCGGCGCCGAAGTGGGTGCGCAATCGCATCCAGCCGATCGCCGTGCGCGATGTGCTGCACTATCTGCTCGGTGCCGCGCGGATTGCCCCCGACGTCAATCGCGCCGTCGACATCGGCGGGCCGGACGTGCTGCGCTACGGGCAGATGATGAACGCCTACGCGCTCGAAGCGGGGCTGCCGCAGCGGCCGATCGCGGCGCTGCCGGTGCTGACACCGCGGCTCGCATCGCATTGGGTGAACCTCGTCACGCCCATCCCGAGGGCGATCGCACGTCCCCTGGTCGAGTCGCTGCAGAACGAGTGCGTGATGAAGGACCATGACGTGGATGCCCTCATCCCGCCCCCGGCGGAGGGACTCACGCCTTATCGGCGCGCGGTCGCCCTGGCTCTCGGGCGACTGAAGGGCGACGCGGTCGAGACGAGCTGGCTGGATGCCGAGGTGCTGGGCGTACCGAGCGACCCCCTGCCGAGCGACCCGGACTGGGCGGGCAAGACGGTGTTCGTCGATGCCCGAACGGCATTCACATCCGCGCGCCCAGCCGAGCTCTGGCGCGTGATCGAGGGGATCGGCGGCGAGAACGGGTGGTACTCGTCCCCACTCCTGTGGGCTGTGCGCGGATGGATGGATCGCCTCGTCGGCGGCATCGGACTCGCCCGAGGTCGCCGCAGCCGAGCCCGGCTGGAAGTCGGCGATGCCCTGGACTTCTGGCGCGTCGAGGCGATCGAGCGCGGATCGTTCCTGCGCCTCCGCGCCGAGATGAAGGTGCCGGGTCTCGCTTGGCTCGAGCTCCGGGCATCGGCGGACGGAGACGGATCCCGCTATGACCAGCGGGCGGTCTTCTTTCCTCAAGGACTCGCCGGACGGCTCTACTGGCTCGCGGTGCTGCCGTTCCACGGGTTCATCTTCCGCGGTATGGCGAACCGGATCGCCGCTGCTGCCGAGGCAACGCAGGAGGAGCACGGCCGGTGACCGAACGGGTCGCGGCTACGCCTGGGCGCTCAGCTGGAGATGGATGGTGCACCGGTTCGGCGTAGCGAACGGGAGCAGGGTGCGCACCTCGACCGGCCCCGGAACCTGCCGGAGCAGATCGAGGATCAGCTGCTGGTGCACCTGGCACACCAGCTGCCGCTCCTCATCGACATCGGTCTGATAGGGACAGGGGACGAGGTCCACGCGCAGCGATTGATCGTCGAGATCGGGCTGGAACCCGGCATCCTCCAGATGCTCGTACAGCGCGTCGAGCTGGTGCACGGCGTCGGTCCCGAGCTCCGCGGTGTGGTCGAGCTCAGGGGCGACCCTGCGGAGCAGGTCGCCGTGCTCCACCGAGAGCCGGATCCGCCGTTCGGCGGCAGCGCTGTCGGACGCGGCGGCGACAGGTCGGTACACCACCGGCGGCCGGCCCCGGGTGCCGCGATGTGCGGTCGCCGAGGCGATCAGCCCCTCTTCCTCGAGCACCTGCAGATGCTCGCGGATCGTGTTGGGGTGCAGCCCGGTCTCGGCGACGAGTTCGTTGAGCGTGCAGTCCGGCGTCACCTGGATCGCACGAAGGAGTCTGAGGCGGCTCAGCTGAGTCAGCCCACGGTAGTCCTCGACGCGGCGCGGCACCCTTCGATTATGGGGCGTCCGCTCAGCGAACCCGTCCCGCGTCCAGACGCACGGTGCGATCGACGAGTCCGGCGGGCACCTCCACATGCGAGATCAGGATCACCGCCTGGTCTGGCCCCACCGCGGTGAGCAGGTCGGTGAGCAGGGCATCGGATGCCTCGGGGTCGACGCCCGCCGTCGGCTCGTCGAGCACGAGCACCGGAAAACCGCGCAGCAGCGCCCGCGCCAGCGCGATCCGCTGCGCCTGACCCCCCGAGACGAGCGCACCGCGCTCGCCGACCCGAGCGCTGAGCCCACCCCGGTCCCGCAGCCAGGTGCCGAGACCGACACGCTCCAGCGCGGCCTCGAGCTCGGCATCCGTTGCGGTGTCATCGGCGAAGAGGAGGTTCTGCCGGATGTCCTCATCGAAGAGCATCGGATGCTGCTCGCACAGGCCGACGGTGCGCCGGAGGTCGTCGCCGGCCAGATCGTGGGCGGAGCGCCCGCCGATCGTGTAGTCGCCGCCGCTGTCGAGGAAGCGCACCAGGACATGCGCGAGAGTCGTCTTGCCCGCGCCGCTCGATCCGACCACGAGGAGCCGTTCTCCCGGTCGCACATCGAGGTCGACGCCGTCGAGCGCGTCGCCGTCCGCCGTGGGCCACTGCGCCGAGACGTTCCGCAGACGCAGCCCGTCGCCGAGATCGGGACCGACGCCTTCGGCAGCGACGGTCTCCGGCACCAGGCCGGCGGGCAGCTCGGCGGGGAGGGAGTCGGCGATGCGCTCGGCCGAAGCGCGCACCTGCCGCCACGCCGAGGCTGCCATCGGCACCGCCGCGAAGACCTCGAACACGGCCATCGGGACGAGCACCACCACCGCGAGTGCGGGGCCGGCGAGCGCACCGGACGAGACGCCCGGCGCCGCGACGAGGACGGCGAGGACCGAGGCGAGCCCGGCCAGGAGGGACACGACCGCGGTCGTGCCCGCCTGTGCGCCCGCGCGACGCGTCACCGCGCGGTGCAGCGCCTGATCGGCCGAGCGCACCCGCTCCTGGCTCGCCGCTTCTGCGCCGCAGGCGATCAGCACCTCGAGGCTGCCGAGGTGATCGGTGATGCCATCGGCCAGCTGGGCGCGCAGCGGCGCGATCGCGCGCTCGGCCTTCGACCCCGACGCCCAGCCCCAGATCAGGGATGCCGCCCCGGCCACCAGCAGGCAGCCGAGCAGGGTGAGCGCGGCCGGCCACCAGACCACCGCGACGAGGATGACGGCGCCCACCGCCACGGCGGCTGAGGCGATGAGGGGCTGCACCACCCGCAGCGGCAGGTTCTGGAGGTCGTCGACGTCGTCGACGAGCGCGCCGAGCACCGAGCCACGGCGCGTCCGGGAGAGGCCGTCGGGCGCGAGCGGGATCAGCCGGCGCACGAGCGACGTGCGCGTGGTGGCGAGCTGCCGCAGGGCGGCATCGTGGCTCGCCAGCCGGTCGGTGTAGCGGAAGACCGCGCGCGAGATCGCGAAGAACCGCACCCCGACTACCGCGATCGAGATGTAGAGCACGGGCACCTGCTCGCTCGCGCGCACGATCAGCCAGGCGCTCACCGCGAGCAGCGCGACCGCCGAGGCCTCGGAGAGGAACGCGGACCCGGCGCCCAGTGCGAAGCGCCGCCATGACGGCATCGCGCCGCGCAGGATCGCGGCGGGGGAAGAGACGGATGTCGCGGCATCCGTCGCCCGCGTCTCGAGGGTGCTCACACGACCACCTCGCTCGGCTCGAGTCGCACGACCTGGTCGGCGAACTCGCGCGCACTCGTGCGGTGGGAGACGACCAGGACGAGAGCGCCGTCGTCGGCGAGGGCGCGGACGCTGCGCCACAGCCGGGCCTCGGTCGTGCGGTCGAGCGCGGAGCTGGGCTCGTCGAGGGCGATCACCGGTCCCACTCCCCGCAGGTGGCGGTAGAACGCCCGGGCGACCGCGACCCGCTGCGCCTGGCCGCCGGAGAGCCCGGCACCCTGGACGCCGAGCTCGAACGCGGCCTCGAGGTTCGTCGCGCCGGCGAGGTCGAGGGCGCGAGCGACGGCAGCGTGGTCGGGGGATGCGTCACCGAGCGACACGTTGTCGTGGATGGTGCCGGCGATGAGTCCGGGCTGCTGGCCCGCCCACGCGAGCCATGTCGATGGTGCGAGCCCGCGGACATCGTGCCCTGCCCAGAGCGCATCGCCGTCGAACTCCGCGGCACCGCGGAGCGCGGCCAGCAGACTCGACTTGCCCGAGCCACTCGGTCCTTCGATGAGGGTGACGGTGCCCGGCTCGGCGGTGAGATCGACCGGGGGAAGGGTGCGGTCGCCGCGGTGCACGCGAACCCCGGCAAGGACGAGGGTGCGCGCCGTTTCGTCTCGCTTCGCTCGCTCAACGACCGCGGCGGGCGGCGGGACCGTGACCGGGGCGAGTGCCTGCGCCGCATCCAGCACGACGAACACGTCCTCGGTCGCGGCCACACCCTCTGCGGCGGCATGGAACTGCACCCCGACCTGGCGCAGCGGCAGGTAGGCCTCCGGCGCGAGCAGCAGGACGAACAGCCCCACCGTCAGCGCGAGCGACCCGTCGAGCAGCCGGAAGCCGATCGACACGGCGATGATCGCCACCGAGATGCTCGCGAGGAACTCGAGGGCGAACCCGGAGAGGAACGAGACCCGCAGCACCTTCATCGTCTCCACGCGGTAGCGCTCGGTGACGGACTGGATGGATGCCGCGGCCCGATGCTGACGCCCGAACACCTTGAGCGTCGACAGACCCTGCACCGTGTCCGCGAAGCGGGTGGCGAGCTGGTTCAGCGTGCGCCACTGACGCTGCTGCACACCGCGCGTCGCCATGCCGATGAGCACCATGAACACCGGGATGAGGGGGAGGGTGAGCAGCACCGTGAGCCCTGCGATCCAGTCCTGCCACCACATCACGAGCAGGATGACGGGTGTCGCGACGACGGTCTGCACGAGCTGCGGCAGGTAGCGGCCGAAGTACGGGTCGAGCGCGGCGAGTCCCCGGCCCGCGGTGACCGCGAGCTGGGCGGTGCTGCGGGTGGCGAGCCAGCGCGGACCGAGCGTGCCGACTGCGTCGACGAGGTGCGCGCGCAGCTGCGCCTCCACCTTCGCCGCGGCGCGGGAGGCGACAGCCTCGCGTGCCCACACCAGGACCGCGCGGACGGCGACCACGAAGGCGAGCGCGCCGAGCGTCACGCCCAGTTCGGCCACCGGCATCCCGTCGATCGCCCCGACGATCGCCCGGGTGAGCAGCCACGCGAACGCGACGATGGCCGCGGTCTGCGCGACGCTGATCGCCGCGATCGCGACGAAGAATCCACGCGATGCGCTGGCGTGCTTCAGCAGCCGCGGATCGACCGGAGGCGTGCGCCGCGCTGCCCCGGCTTCCTGCTCACTCATGCTGTCTCGACCCTATTCCAGGATCAGGGAGGGGTCAGTGCGCGGCGGCGGCGACGGCCCGCTCGATGCGGGTGCGGGAGACGCGCTTGCGGAAGATCCAGTACGTCCACGCCTGGTAGGCGAGCACGAGCGGGAGGAAGACGAGCGCGGCCCAGGACATGATCGTCAGCGTGTAGTGGGTGCTCGACGCATTCTCGATCGTCAGGCTGTTCGCGACATCCGTCGTCGACGGCATGACGAACGGGAAGAGCGCGGTCCAGAGGGTGAGCACGGCGAAGATGATCGTCACCGCTCCGGCAGCGAACGCCCAGCCCTCGCGCTTGCGCATGTTCGCCAGGATCGAGCCGATCAGCGCGACTGCCGCGACGACACCGCACGTGATCGTCAGCAACAGCAGGGGGGCCTCACGGCCGGCCGCGATGGCGATCGTCCAGACGACGCAGCCGGCGGCGAAGATGACGGTCGGAATGGCGGCACGCCAGGCGAGCTTGCGCGCATCCTCCATCACCTGGCCGTCGGTCTTGATGGCGACGAAGTACACGCCGTGCAGGAAGAACAGCAGGAGCGTCGTCACCCCGACCCACAGCCCGTACGGGTTCAGCAGCGTGAGAAGCGACCCGGTGAACTCGTGGTCCGCGTCGATCGGCACGCCCTGGACGATGTTGCCCACCGCGACGCCCCACAGCAGCGCCGGCACGGCGGAGCCGACGACGATCATCGTGTCGAAGCCCGACTTCCACTTCAGGCTGTCGCGCTGGTGGCGGTACTCGAACGAGACCCCGCGCATGATCAAAGTGAGCAGGATCAGCAGCAAGGCGAGGTAGAAGCCGCTGAAGAGCGTGGCGTACCACTCCGGGAACGCGGCGAAGAGGCACGCGCCGGCGACGATGAGCCACGTCTCGTTCAGGTCCCAGACCGGGCCGATCGTGTTGATGATCTGGCGGCGGCCGATGTCGTCCTTGCCGAGGAATGGGAGCGACATCCCGACGCCGAAGTCGAAGCCGTCGAGGACGAAGTAGCCGACGAAGAGGAAGCCGACGATGAAGAACCAGAGGTATGCGAGATCCATGGCGGCCTCCTAGTAGACCGTGGTCGGCGTGTCTTCGAGCGCGAGCTCGGAGGGATCGGGATCGCCCGGCCCGGGCAGGGGCTCTGGGCCGGTGCGGGCGGTCTTGATGATGAGGCCGATCTCGACCACCGCGAGCACGGCGTACAGAGCCGTGAAGGTGACGAGCGAGAGCAGGACGTTCCACCCCGGCACGCTCGGCGAGACCCCGTCCTCGGTGAACATGAGACTGAAGACGATCCAGGGCTGCCGGCCCATCTCGGTGAAGATCCAGCCGATCAGCGTGGCGAACAGGGCCAGGGGCGCCGACCACACGGCGAGCTTCCACGCCCACTGCGGCACCTCGCGGGTGGCCTTCTTGCGGGTGAACCAGAGACCCGCGATCGCGACCAGCACGGCCAGTCCGCCGAAGCCGATCATCCAGCGGAACGACCAGTAGGTGATCCAGATGATCGGGGAGTAGTCCACGCCGGCGCCGAACTGCTCGGTGTACAGGGCCTGCAGGTCGTTGATGCCCTCGACGCAGCCGGTGAGGGTGTGGGTGGAGAGGAATGCGAGCAGATAGGGCACGCGCAGCGACCAGATCTCCTCCGAGCCGTCCGGTGTGCCGATGGAGAAGATCGAGAACGAGGCATCCGCTCCGCAGGCGGAGTCGTACAGCGCCTCGGCCGACGCCATCTTCATCGGCTGCGTCGCGACCATCTGCAGACCGAGCTGGTCGCCGGAGAGCACGACCCCGATGAACGCCACGATCATGAACCACAGGCCGTATCGCAGCGATGAGCGCATCATGACGACGTTGAGCTTGCGCGACAGCTGCCACGCCGACACCGAGATGATGACCCCGGCGGAGAACATCATCGCGGCGAACAGCGTGTGCGGAAGCGCCGCCAGTGCGACGCGATTGGTGAGGACGGCGACGAAGTCGACCAGTTCGGCGCGATGGCCGTCCTCGGCCAGCTGGTAGCCGACCGGATTCTGCATGAACGCGTTCGCGGCGAGGATGAAGTAGGCGCTGATCCAGGCGCCGATCGAGGCGATCCAGATCGTCGCGAGGTGCAGGCCCCTGGGCAGCTTGTCCCACCCGAAGATCCACAGCCCGATGAAGGTCGCCTCGAAGAAGAAGGCCATGAGGCCCTCGAAGGCGAGCGGGGCGCCGAAGATGTCGCCGACGAACCGGCTGTACGCCGACCAGTTCATGCCGAACTGGAACTCCTGCACGATGCCGGTGACGACGCCCATCGCGAAGTTGATGAGGAAGATCTTCCCGAAGAAGCGCGTGAGGTGCAGCCACTTGAGGTTGCCGGTGCGGTACCACGCGGTCTGGAAGATCGCGACCGAGATCGACATGCCCAGCGTGAGCGGCACGAAGATGAAGTGGTACAGGGTCGTCAGGCCGAACTGCCAGCGGGCGAGCAGCAGCGGATCGAGCCAGTCCATGTGACCTCCCACGTCGCAACAGGAATCTGCGGCCAACCTATCCAGGAATCTCCCAGCCTTCCAGGCGCATGGCCGTGGAAAACCGATCGCGCTCCCGGGTGCTGCTGCGGGATTACCCTCGAAGCATGGGCAATCGGCGGGAGCGAGGATGAGCGCGGTGCCCGTGCTCATCGGCACGAGGCGCGCGGCTGCCGTCGAGGACGCTTCGGATTCCGCGACGTCCGGTCCGCTCGTCGACACGTTCGGTCGCGTCCACCGCGATCTGCGCGTCTCGCTCACCGACCGCTGCTCGCTGCGCTGCACGTACTGCATGCCCGAGCAGGGGAACGAGTGGCTCGCCCGCTCGAGCATCCTGACCGTCGATGAGATCGAACGCATCGCGCGGGTCGCCGCGGCGGCCGGGGTCACGACCTTCCGGCTCACCGGGGGAGAGCCGCTGCTGCGCGCCGACATCGTCGAAGTCGTGGGCCGGCTCGCCGCGATCACCGGGCCCGACGGTGAGCCGGTGGAACTCGCGATGACCACGAACGGCATCCGCCTGCCCGAGGTGCTCCCCGGACTGATCGAGGCGGGCCTGGGCCGGCTCAACATCTCGCTCGACACGCTGCGCCGCGATCGCTTCCGCGACCTCACCCGCCGGGATCGGCTCGACGATGTGCTCGCCGGGATCGCCGCGGCCGCGGCATCCGGTCTCCGCCCGCTCAAGCTCAACGCGGTCGCGATGCGCGATGTGAACGACGACGAGCTGATCGATCTCGTGCAGTTCGCCCTCGACCACGATGCCGAGCTGCGCTTCATAGAGCAGATGCCGCTCGACGCGGGACACACGTGGGAGCGGTCGCGGATGGTCACCCGCGACGAGATCCTCGACACGCTGTCGACGCGGTGGACGCTCACCCCGGTGCCTGGTCGGGGCGGCGCTCCGGCGGAGCGCTGGACGCTCGACGGCGGACCGCACAAGGTGGGCGTCATCGCGTCGGTCACGGCACCGTTCTGCGGCGACTGCGACCGGCTGCGCCTCACCGCTGACGGCCAGCTGCGCAACTGCCTCTTCTCCACGACCGAGTTCGACCTCCTGCCGGTGCTGCGCGGTGGCGACGGTGCCGACGTGGATGCGGGGATCGATCGGATGCTGCGCTCCTGCGTTCGGCGCAAGCTCCCCGGTCACGCGATCAACGACCCCGGCTTCCTCCAGCCCGCCCGGGGGATGAACGCGATCGGGGGCTGAGCCCCGGTCGCGGCGATCCTGCCGCGGGCTACCCTGAGTCCATGGGACGGATCACGACACGGCGGCCGATCGTCAAGATCACGGTCGGCGGTGAATCCACTCGACGCCCAGACACGCTCGCGGTCGAAGAGCCCCTCGAGATCCGGGTGGGCGGCACGCCGCTCGCCATCACGATGCGCACCCCCGGGCACGACGTCGAACTCGCCGCCGGATTCCTCGTGTCGGAGGGTGTCATCTCGCGCGGCGACGAGTTCCGCTCGGCGATCCACTGCGGCGGTCCGGGCACCGGCGGCCTGCTCAGCCCGGTCGGCCGCGGCGATCTGCTCCAGTCGGCCGATGGGGCATCGGAGGGCAACACCTACAACGTGCTCGACGTGTCGCTCGCGCCCGGCGTGAAGGCTCCCGACCCCGACCTCGCCCGCAGCTTCTACACGACCAGCTCGTGCGGCCTGTGCGGCAAGGCGTCGATCGATGCTGTCGAGACGGTGTCGGCGTACGACGTCGCCGCCGACGACGTGACGATGGATGCCGCGGCCGTCGTCGCGCTGCCCGACCGGCTGCGATCGGAGCAGACCGTGTTCGACAAGACCGGCGGCCTCCACGGGGCCGCGCTGTTCGACGCGGCCTCGGGGGAGCTCCTCGTGGCGCGCGAAGACGTCGGCCGGCACAACGCCGTCGACAAGGTCATCGGCTGGGCGGTGCTGAGCGATCGGCTGCCGCTGCGCGGAGTGGTGCTCCAGGTGTCCGGCCGGGCGAGCTTCGAACTCGTGCAGAAGGCGGTCATGGCCGGCATCCCGATGCTCACCGCGGTGTCGGCACCCTCATCGCTCGCGGTCGAGCTGGCCGAGGCATCCGGCCTCACGCTCGCCGGATTCGTCAGGGGAACGTCGATGAACGTCTATTCGAGGGCCGACCGCATCACGGTCGGCGCGCCCGCGACGGTCTGACGCCGAGGGCTGCGTGCGTCACGCCGCGGTGTGCCTGGGCGGCTCAGAAGACGAAGAGCTGCCCCAGCACCATGATGGCGATGACGAACACGGCGACGATGCCGCCGACGATCGCGAGTGTGCGGCCGGACAGCTTCGCGACGCTGAAGCCGGCGAGGATCGGAAGGGCGATGAGGAAGAGCGTCACGATCCACCAGAAGGCGACGTAGCCGCCCTGAGTGGCATCCGCCAGCCGCCCGCCGAAGAGCTGCTGCGTGCCCGGGTGCGTCGCGAACGAGAAGGCGGCCGACAGCGGGACGGCGATGAAAGCCGTGACGATGATGCCGACGAGGAAGCCCCAGAGCGTGGACTTGCTCGACAGGTCGTAGTCGTCTTCTTCGACAGCGCTGCTGCGGGTGCTCTTGGTGGCCATGCCGACGAGCCTACCGAGCGAGGACCGGATCGGAGTCCCCCGGCGGCCCGCGGTCGCCCGGCTCGGGTGACCGCGGCGAAACATACTGCAACGATCGCGGAGGGCTCAGAGCCCCGATGTGGCGCGATTCTGCGCGGATTCCGCCCTCTTGCGACGCACGACGACATGCGACGTCACATTGACGCGGATCGCTCTGCGGCGGGTTCGGCGATGCCCATAGCCTTGCGACACCACCTCGACAGACCGGACCCCTGATGCGACCGATTCTCGCCACCGACACCCGCCCGGGTGCGCTGGTGCGCGGCGACGGGCCGGGGGCCGGGGGCGTCGGCGCAACGCGTCGAATGCCCTCCTGTCGAATGTGCGAGATGGCGCCCCGCGCTGACCTCGCCGTCGCGCGCTGATCTTCCCGCGCCGCCCGCACCACCCAGCCCCACCCAGCCCCATCCCGCTGCATTCCTGCCGCGCCCCGCTGGGGGTGCTGCGCCGAGCATCCTCGATGCCGAGCCCGACCGCACCCGCTGCACCGCTCCGCACCACCGCACCCACCCCACCCCACCCCAGGAGATCCGTTGTCCGACATCCTCATCACCCCCGACGCACTGGCCGATCTCGTCGCCAAGGGTCAGACCGTCCGCATCCTCGATGTGCGGTGGCGACTCGATCGACCCGATGGGCGGCCGGAGTATCTCGAGGGCCACATCCCGGGCGCCGTGTACGTCGACCTCGACCGCGAGCTCGCCGAGCACGGCGCACCGACCGACGGACGGCATCCGCTCCCGTCGCGCGAGCATCTGCAGGACGCGGCCAGGCGCTGGGGCCTGAGCGACGGCGACCTCGTCGTCGTGTACGACGACCTCAAGTCGCTGTCGGCCGCACGCGCCTGGTGGCTGCTGGTGGATGCCGGCGTCGCCGACGTGCGGATCCTCGACGGCTCGCTGCGCGGTTGGGTGGCTGCGGGCCACGCGCTGGAGGACGGCGACATCGTGCCGGAGCGCGGCTCGGTGACGCTCTCCCGCGGCCTGCTGCCGAAGCTCACCATCGGTCAGGCGGCAGTGCTGCCCGCACAAGGCGTGCTCATCGATGTCCGGGCGGCGGAGCGCTACCGGGGCGACACGGAGCCGATCGACCCTCGGGCGGGTCACGTGCCGGGCGCGGTCAACCGCTTCACCGGCGAGAACGTCGACACGGAGGGCCGCTTCCTCGACGCCGACACCCTGCGCCAGCGTTTCGAAGACATCGGCGTCACGCGGGATGCGCCGGTCGGGGTCTACTGCGGCTCCGGGGTCACGGCATCCCACGCCTTCGTCGCCCTCACCCTCGCCGGCTTCGCCCCCCAGCTGTACCCCGGGTCGTGGAGCCAGTGGTCGAACCACCTCGATCGCCCCGTCGCCACGGGGCCCCAGCCGGGCGACGCCTCCGCGCGCGTCTTCGAAAAGGAGCAGTCATGACCGTCGAGTTCATCAGCGCGATCAATGTGCGGGAGGGCGACGAGCTCAACCCCCGCCGGGGTGGCCGTCCGCTGGATCCCGCCTACCTCAAGCGCTACGCCCGCACCCTCGAGGATGCCGGGTTCGACTACACCCTGGTGCCCTATGGCAGCGCGGGGGCCGACTCGTTCGTGGTCGCGACCGCGGTCGCCGCGGCGACCGAGCGCATCAAGCCCATCGTCGCGGTGCGTCCGAACACCGTCTTCCCGACGGTCGCCGCCCAGCAGCTGGCCACCCTCGACCAGCTGTCGGACGGTCGTGCGGTCGTGCACATCATCTCGGGCGGCAGCGACACCGAGCAGGCGCGCCAGGGCGACTTCCTCACCAAGGACGAGCGGTACGACCGCTCGGAGGAGTGGATCCGCATCGTCCGGCAGTCGTGGACCGAAGAGGGCCCGTTCAGCCACCACGGTCGCTACTACCAGTTCGACGACTTCGGACCCGGCTTCCGGCCCTACTCGCCCATTCCGATCTCGGTCGGTGGATCGTCGGATGCCGCGTACCGCGTCGGCGGAGCGCTCGGGGACATCTTCGGCCTGTGGGGCGAGCCCCTCGCAGACACGCGCGAGCAGATCGCGCGCATCGAGGCGGGCGCTCGCGCGGCGGGCCGGGAGGACAACCCGCGCACGTGGGTGACCTTCCGTCCGATCGTCGCCGAGACCGACGAGCTCGCCTGGGAGAAGGCGCACCGACAGATCGCGAAGGTCGCCGAGACGTACGCGAACGCGGGACTCGTGCCCTTCCGTCAGACCAAGGGTGCGCCCCAGAACGTCGGCTCGCAGCGGCTGCTGGATGCCGCCTCCCGCGGAGAGCTGCACGACCGCGCGCTCTGGACCAAGCCGGCCGAGGTGACCAACGCCGGCGGCGCTTCCACGGCGCTCGTCGGCAGCTACGAGACGGTCGCCGCGGCGATCCTCGACTACGTCGACCTCGGTGCCGACCTCATCTCGATCCGCGGCTACGACAACCTCAACGACGCGATCGACTACGGCCGCTATGTCCTGCCGCTCGTCCGCCAGGAGCTCGCGCACCGCGAAGCCACCGGCGTGCGCGGCGAGATCGTGGCCCAGCCCCCGATCGTCGAGGGCGTCCGCGCATGAGCACCGCGGAGGCCGTGAGCGGGATCGCCTCAGACGTGGCGCGTCGCACCGCAGGGCTGCGTACTGCAACCCTGGATGAGACATCGCTTGCGCAGGTGACGGCGGCACTCGCCGTGCACGCGCCGGCGCACGACCAGGACGGATCGTTCCCCTGGCAGGGGGTCGCGGCCGTCCATGAGGCGGGCCTGCTCACGGCCTCCGTGGGCCGCCGCTACGGTGGCCGCCCGCTCACCGCCCGCGAGACCTTGGACGTCTTCCTCGCCCTCGGCGAGGGCGACCCCTCGGTCGCGCTGCTCACGGCGATGACTTCCATCCAGCACGCTCTGCAGGATGTCGCGAGCGTGTGGCCCGAAGCCCTCTACGAGCGCGTTCTCACGGAGTCGGCGGACCGTCCCATCCTCCTCAATGCGATCCGCGCGGAACCCGAGCTCGGCGCACCCGCCCGGGGTGGCCTGCCCGCGACTGTCGCGACACGCACCTCCGACGGCTGGTCGGTCTCGGGCCACAAGGGCTACGCCACCGGATCCGAGGGGCTCGCCTATCACCTCGTGTGGGTCGTGACCGACGAGGACGAGCCTCGCGTGGGTCATGTGATCGTGCCTCGCGAGACCCCGGGCATCCGGATCGAGCGCACGTGGGACCACCTCGGCATGCGCGCCACCTCGACCCACGACGTCATCTACACCGACGTTCGAGTGCCGTTCGAGAACTTCAGCGGCGCACCCGTCGGCACGGTGCCGAACAACAGCGGATGGAACGGCACCTTCGCCGTTGCCGTTCCCGCCCTGTACCTCGGCGTCGCGCGCGCTGCGCTCGCCGCCTTCGTCGACTTCACCCGCGACCGCGTCCCCACCTCGCTCGGCCGCCCGATCGCGACCCTCGAGCGCATCCAGACCGTCGCGGGCGAGGCCCGCGCTCAGATCCTCGAGGCGGAGCTCGTGCTCAGCCAGATCGCCGGAGACGTCGACTCCGGCCGCGCGGATGCCGAAGCCCTGGGCATCGTGAAACTCATCACCTCGCGCCACGCGATCGCCGCCGTGCAGGGCATCGTCGCCGCGATCGGCAACCCCGGGCTCACCCGCTCGCTGCCGTTCGAGCGGCACCTGCGCGACGTGCTGTGCTCCCGCCCGCACCCTCCGCAGGACGACGCCGCGCTGCTCGCCACCGGGCGCGCGCTCCTGCGCACCTGACTCCCCGAACAACCCGCACATCACAGAGAGGCACCACCCATCATGACCACCCACCGCTTCCGAAAGCCCGCGCTCGTCGCGCTGGCCGCGGCATCCGTCGTCGCGCTCGCCGGCTGCTCGACGAGCGCAACCACCGCGTCCGTGCCGAACGAGGCTGCCGATCCCGTCGCCGGCGGCGAGCTCACCCTCGAGTTCTGGCCCGACAACGCCGCCTTCTCCTGCGTCGACCCGTTCCAGACGTACTGGATCGAGCACCGCCAGGTGATCCGCAACTACGCCGACTCGCTCACTGACCAGGACCCCGAGACCGGCGAGATCGTGCCGTGGCTCGCGACGGACTGGGAGATCAGCCCCGACGGCCTCACCTACACCTTCAACCTGCGCGACGACGTCACGTTCAGCGACGGCACGGCGTTCACGGCCGACTCGGTCGTGCTCGCGCTCGAGAGCGCGAAGGCCACCCTCGCCGCGGCGCCCGGTGCGTACGGCGGCGTGTACATCTCCGGCCTCGACACGGCGACCGCGGTGGACGAAGACACCGTCGAGATCCATTTCACGACCCCGAACGCCGCCTTCCTGCAGGGCACGTCGACCACGAACCTCGCGATTCTCGCGGCCTCCTCGTACGAGGCGACACCGGAAGAGCGGTGCCTCGGCAACGTCGTCGGCTCGGGTGCGTTCGTCCTCGACTCCTACACACCCGGTGAGGGCATCGAGCTGTCCAAGCGCGACGGCTACGAGTGGGCGAGCGCGCTCAACGCGCACCAGGGCGATGCGTACCTCGACGCGGTGCACATCCACTACGTCGCCGAAGACAGCGTGCGGGTCGGAAATCTGACCAGCGGCGCGAGCGACATCGCATGGCCGCGCAACCCGTTCACACCTGAGGACGCGGCGCTGCTCGAATCCAGCGGTGCCGCTCTGCAGTCGCGGTCGCTGCCCGGCCCGTCGCAGGCGTGGTACCCGAACGTCGCCGACGGGCATCCGCTCGCCGAGCTCGAGGTGCGTCAGGCGCTGCAGAAGGCCATCGACCGGAAGACGTACGCCGCGACCATCTACGGCCCCGACTTCCCGGTGGTCGAGGGACCGTTCAACACGACGACGCCCTACTTCGTCAGCCAGGCCGACGCGCTCGCCTATGACCCTGAGGGCGCCGGCCAACTGCTCGACGACGCCGGCTGGGTGCTGGAGGACGGCGCGACCTATCGCACCCGCGACGGCGAGACGCTGACGCTCGAGGCCCCGATCACGGCCGAGACGCCCG
Organism: Microbacterium sp. P5_E9; assembly: GCF_054049175.1. Lineage (NCBI taxonomy): Bacteria > Bacillati > Actinomycetota > Actinomycetes > Micrococcales > Microbacteriaceae > Microbacterium > Microbacterium sp. P5_E9. The sequence goes on from NZ_JBFUMV010000002.1 coordinate 382,192, forward strand.
GTGACGTGCTCCTGCAGGACCAGCTCAAGCAGATCGGCATCGACCTGCAGCTGCCCGTGTACCTGCCGGCCGACCGCGCCTCGCTCACCGCCAACGGCGAGTACGACCTCCTGGCCACCTACTACACGCGGGCCGATCCGGGTGTGCTCGCCTGGATCCTCGACGCGCGCTACGCGGGGTCGAAGGCGTTCGCGGCGGCCAGCCAGACGCCCGAGACCGCCGCGCAGATCCAGGAGCTGTTCGACGCGGGTCTGCAGGAGACCGACCCCGAGGCGCGGGCCGACTACTACGCCGAGCTGCAGGCGCTGCTCATCGACGACGGGGTCTCGTTCCCGATCTTCGAGCGCGTGCAGTATGCGGCCACCGCGCCGGACGTGCACGGGTTCCGGTTCACCAGCGAGTCGTTCCTGTCGTACTACGACATCTGGAAGAGCGCGGAGTAGGACATGACGGGGTACGTTCTCAGACGGGTCGGGCAGGCGGCGGTGGTCCTGTGGGCCGCCTACACGGTGACGTTCGTCATCCTGTATCTGCTGCCCAGCGATCCGGTCGCGATCCAGCTGTCGGCCAACAACATCGAGGTCGATTCGCTCACGCCCGCCCAGCGCGAGGCGGCGGCAGCGCGACTGGGTCTCAACCGGCCCGTCTGGGAGCAGTACCTCGGCATGCTCGGGGCGGCGCTGCGCGGTGACTTCGGGATCTCCTTCGCCAAGCAGATCCCGGTCACCGAGCTCATCGCGCAGCGCCTGCCCACGACGCTCGCCCTGAGCATCGTGGCGGTCGTCCTGGCCCTCGGGTTCGGCATCACGATCGCGTTCGTGGCGACGTGGCTGCCGCGCGGACCGATCTCCACCGTCATCCGCCGGCTCCCGGCGGTGGGCGTGAGCGTGCCGAACTTCTGGATCGGGCTGCTGCTCATCCAGGTGTTCGCGTTCACGCTCGGCTGGCTGCCTGCCATGGGCAGCGAGGGTCCGCAGAGCTATGTGCTGCCGGCCATCACGATGGCGATCCCGACCGCCGCGGTGCTCTCGCAGGTGCTGATCCGCAGCTTCGACGACACGCTCGACGAGCCCTACATCGCCACCGCACGGGCGAAGGGCCTCAGCCGCTTCGCGGTGCAGGTGCGGCACGCGTTCCGCAACGCGGCGCTGCCGACCCTCACGATCCTGGGTCTGCTGGTCGGCGCGACCGTGACCGGATCGATCGTCGTCGAGACCGTGTTCTCCCGCAACGGCCTCGGCCGCCTCGCCCAGGAGTCCGTGATGGCGCAGGACATCCCGGTCGTCCAGGCGGTCGTCGTCCTCGCCGCCGCCGCCTTCGTCGTGGTCAACCTGGTCGTCGATCTGCTCTACCCCCTGCTCGATCCCCGCATCGCCCGAACCCCGAAGGTGAGCCGCGCATGACCGATCTGCTCGAGACACCCCCGATCGCCCTCCCGATCGGGCGGACGGATGCCGTGGCCGCCGCACCCTCGGCGGCTCGGGCGGCCGAGACCACGCGGGGCCGCCGGCGCAACCCGGTCCTCGCGATCCTGCGGCGCCCTGGGGTGATCCTCGCGGTCGGCATAGTGGTGTTCGCCCTGCTCACCGCCATCGCACCGCAGCTGTTCGCCACCTATGACCCGACCGCCACCGCACCGGCCGATCGCCTCCTGCCGCCGAGCCTGTCGCACTGGTTCGGGACCGACGAGATCGGCCGCGACCTCTACTCGCGGGTCGTCCACGGTTCGACGCTGACGATCGCCGCGACCGCGCTGGCCATCGCCATCGCCCTGACCGCCGGTCTCACGCTCGGCATCCTGTCCGGCTTCGCCGGTGGTGCGGTGGATTCGGTGACCATGCGCGTCGTCGACGTCTTCCTCGCCATCCCCGGCCTGCTGCTCGCGCTCGCGATCGTCACGGCCCTCGGGTTCGGCACGCTGCCGGTCGCGATCGCCGTCGGGGTCGGCATCATCCCCGGGTTCGCCCGCACCACGCGCGCCGAGGTGCTGCGGGTCAAGACGCTGCCGTACATCGAGGCGGCCCGCGCGGGCGGCGGATCGTGGACTCGCATCCTCTTCACGCACATCCTGCCCAACTCGTGGGGTCCAGTGGCGGTGCTCGCCGTGCTCGACTTCGGCGCCGCGATCCTCGCGGTGGCCGCACTCAGCTTCCTCGGATTCGGCGCAGCGCCGCCGGCCGCCGAGTGGGGGACGCTGATCTCGAACGGACGCAACTACCTGATCACGGCGCCCTGGGTCTCGCTCCTGCCCGGACTGTTCGTCGCGCTGGTCGTCCTGAGCCTCAACCACCTGGCGAAGAGCCTCGAGGAGGTGCAGCGATGACCGCCAAGCGATCAAGCGCCGAGCCGCTCATCGAGATCCGCGGACTCGAGGTCGACTACCGCAGGGACGGACACGTCGCGCATGCGCTCCGCGGCATCGACCTCACGGTGCACCGCGGCGAGCGGGTCGCGATCGTGGGGGAGTCCGGCTCCGGCAAGAGCACGGCGGCGCACGCGCTGCTCGGCCTGCTGCCGCACAGCGGTCACATTGTGGCCGGCTCAGCGCGGATCGCCGGGGTCGAACTCGCGGGCGCGAGCGAGCGGGTGGCCCGCGGCATTCGCGGTCGCGTCGTGGGACTCGTGCCGCAGGACCCGAGCGTCTCGCTCAATCCGACGCAGCGGATCGGCCACCAGGTGGGCGAGGCGGTCACGCTGCGCGGCGTCCGCGGGCCGGCCGTCGACGTCGCGGTGGTCGAGGCGCTCGAGCAGGCCGGCATCGACGACCCGGTGGCCCGGGCACGGCAGTACCCGCACGAGCTCTCCGGCGGCCTCCGGCAGCGGGTGCTGATCGCGATCGCCCTCGCCGGCGACCCTGATGTCATCGTCGCCGACGAGCCGACCAGTGCGCTCGATGTCACCGTGCAGCGGCGGATCCTCGATCACCTCGACGCGCTCGTGCGCGACCGGGGGATCGCCTTGGTCGTCATCACCCACGACCTCGGCGTCGCGGCCGATCGAGCCGACCGGGTCGTGGTGCTGCGCGACGGTGTGGTCGTCGAGCACGGTGACTCGATCGACGTGCTCTCCGCCCCGACCGACGACTACACGCGGCGCCTTGTGGCCGCGGCTCCCGGGCTGAACGCGACAGTCCCACCCCGCGACTCGGGCGGCGACGCCAGGGTGATCGTGCGCTGGGAGGCCGTCACCAAGGACTTCGCGCTGCCCGCGGGCGGGGCATCCCGCTGCCTCCGCGCCGTCGACGAGGTGACGCTCGAGGCGCGCGCCGGCCGCACCCTTGCGATCGTCGGCGAATCGGGGTCGGGCAAGACAACCCTCCTGCGCATTGCGCTGGGCCTGGAGAAGCCCACGTCAGGTCGGGTGGTGTTCGACGACGTCGACATCTCCGCACTCGGCTGGCGCGAGGCGCGACCGCTGCGCCGTCGATTCCAGCTGGTGCAGCAGAACCCGTTCGCGGCGCTCGATCCGCGCTTCTCGGTCGGCCGCACCATCGCCGAGCCGCTCGTGTCCTTCGGCATCGGCTCGCGTGCCACGCGCCGCGCGCGGGTGGCCGAGCTCATCGATCTCGTGGGACTGCCGACGGATGCCGCGCAGCGGCGACCTTCGGAGCTCTCCGGCGGCCAGCGCCAGCGGGTCGCGATCGCCCGGGCGCTCGCGATCGAGCCCGAGCTCCTCTACCTGGATGAGCCCGTGTCCGCCCTCGACGTCTCGGTGCAGGATCAGGTGCTGCGCCTCCTCGCGCAGCTGCAGGCCGACCTTGGCGTCGGCTACGTCCTGGTCTCGCACGACCTGGGCGTGGTCGCCCAGGTGGCCCACGACGTGGCCGTCGTCCAGCGCGGCCGCGTCGTCGAATCGGGCACGGCCGTCGAGGTCCTCGGGGCACCCACCCACGAATACACCCGCGCGCTCCTGGACGCCGTTCCTGGGCGCGCACTGCGAGAGGTCGTCTCATGAGCCGTTACATCGTCATCGGCGCGGGGGCACTGGGGGCGCTCCTCGCGGCCCAGTGGACGATCGCCCACGTCCCGGTGACCCTGGTCGCGCGCGGACGGTCGCTCGAGGTCATCGCGCGCCATGGCGTGCGCGTGCGCCGGCCCGAGGGCGATGAGGTCGTCGAGGTCGACGTCGTGGAGTCGGTCGCCGACGCCAAGCCGACGATCTCCGACACCATCGTGCTCGCGGTCAAGTCGCAGGACTCCGAGTCGGCGATCGCGCAGGCCGCCTGGGTGCCGCTCGCCGATGGGCGGGGCGTCGTGGCGGATCTCCCGATCCTGACCCTCCAGAACGGTATCGCCACCGAGGACTTCGCGCTGCGCCGCTTCGATCGGGTGATCGGGGTGTCAGTGGGCATCCCGGCGAGTCACCTCGAGCCGGGGGTGATCGTCTCGCCCGGCCGGCCCGTCGTCGGGGTCGCCTGGATCGGCGGCTATCCGAAGCCGATCCCGAGCGAAGAGGAGCGACACCGGGTCGCCTTCGCCCAGGCGGGCTTCGCGGCGCTCATCGAGCCCGACATCGCCGCGGCGAAGCGGCGCAAGCTGATCGCGAACCTCCGCAATGTGGTCGACGTGTTCGCCGCGACCCACGAGGAGCGCGAATACGCGGAGCAGGCGCTCGCCGACGAAGCGCGCCGCATCTTCGCTGCCGCCGGCCTCGAGGTCGCAGCTCCTCCCTGGGACGCGCCCCGGCTGGAGGTCGCCGACGTGCCGGGCCACGAGTCGGGGCATCTGTCGACCTGGCAGAGCTTCGCCCGCGGCACGTCGAGCGAGGTGGACTACCTGAGCGGCGAGATCGCGTTCCTCGCCCGGCTGCACGCCAGCGCCGCACCGCTGAATGCCGCGGTGGCGCGCGAACTCGGACTGCTCGCGGCCCGCCACGGCGCACCCGGGGCCCTGCCGCTGCCGCCCGAGTTCGCGTCGGGGTCGCTCCGGGTCGAGCGGGCGCGCGCGTGAGCGCGCCGACGGTCCTGATCGAACTGCAGACGGATGCCGCGGCCCTCCGTGCGGTCACGACAGACCGTTCCGGGTGGCCGGGCGCGGTCGCTCCGGGGGCCGTCTTCCGGCCCGCCGACATCGCCGAGGTGCAGCAGCTCATCGCCTGGGCCCACACGAGCGGCACGGCCGTCGTCGCCCGTGGCGCGGGGTCCGGTCTCGCCGGTGCGGCGGTCGGGCTCGAAGGCGCGGTCATCCTCGACCTCTCCGGGCTCGACCGGATCCTCGACCTCGATCCCGACGAACAGCTCGCCCGGGTGCAGCCAGGTGTGATCACCGCGGCACTGGATGCGGCGGCATCCGCTCACGGCCTCATGTACGCACCCGACCCAGGGAGCGTCGGCATCTCGACGATCGGCGGCAACATCGCCACCAACGCCGGAGGGCTGCGCGGCGCGAAGTACGGCGTGACGCGCGATCACGTGCTCGCGCTCGATGTCGTCCTCGCCGACGGCACACTCATCCGGGTCGGCCGCGACACCATCAAGGGCGTCACCGGCTACGACCTGGTCGGGCTGTTCACCGGTTCCGAGGGCACCCTCGGGATCATCGTGGGCGCCACGGTGCGGCTGATCCCGCGGCCCGTCCGCACCGCCACGGCGGCGGCATTCTTCGCCGATGTCAGCACCGCCGCTCATGCGGTGACCGCGATCACCCGGTCGGGCGCCCGACCCGCGGTGCTCGAACTCGTCGACGGGCCGACCCTCGGCGCGATCGACCTGCTCGAGGGCACCGACCTGCGCAGCCGGGGCGAGGCCTTCCTCCTGATCCAGACCGACGGGTTCGGCGCCGAGGAGGAGCTCGCGGTGATCGTCGACGCGATCTCGGGGCTCGTCACGCAGGTGGAGACGGCGACGGATGCCGCGGCATCCGATCGCCTCCTCTTCGCACGGCGGCGTGCCCTGCCGGCCCTCGAGGCACTGGGCAGAGCCCTCATCGAGGACATCGCCGTGCCGCGCTCGCGACTCGTCGAAGCGGTCGAGCGGATCGGCGCGATCGCCGCCGAAGAGGGCGTGCGCATCTTCGTGTTCGGGCATGCCGGAGACGGCAACCTGCACCCGATCATCGTGACCGAGGGAGCGACGGATGCCGTCATCCCGCCCGCCGCGCAGTCCGCGGCCGACCGGATCTTCGCGCTGGCACTCGAGCTGGGGGGCACCATCACGGCGGAGCACGGCGTGGGGCGCCTCAAGCGCGAGTGGGCACGCCGCGAACTCGGTGCCGACGTGCACGGGCTGCAGCTGAGGCTGCGCGCGCTGTTCGACCCGCAGGGGATCCTGAACCCCGGCAGCAGCCTCTGAGAGTGCTGCCGGGGTTGAGACTCAGTGCTGGTGGACGGGAACTGCGTCCTGCGCGAACTTGAAGCCGAGGCGGCCGTGCGCGACGGCGCCGCCTGCCTTGATCGCGGCGGCGACCCACGCGGTCTCGGCGAGTTCGGCCTCGGTGGCTCCGGCGCGGACCGCCTTCTGCGAGTGTCCGTCGATGCAGTACGTGCACTGCGTCGTGATGCCCACAGCCAGCGCGATGAGCTCGCGGTACTTCAGCGGGATCTCGCGACCCTCGGCGGCGAACACGGCGCCGTCGAACTCGGCCCAGGCCTTGAGTATGTCGGGGGTCTCGGCCTTGTAGACGCGGGTGTAGGCGCGGTCGCCCTCGCGGTCGAAGAAGTCGGTCATGGCGGTGGGTGCCTCTCGCGCGTGCGGATGTCGGTTCTCGCGCGGGCGTTGAAGTTCCGTGCGGGATTACGACGCTATCCGGGGTTTTCGGTGGTGAGGGCGGACCGTTACGCGGCATGACGTTCGTGTGACGCCCTGAGTCGGACCGCGTGCGCGCCCCGAGCCGGATCGCCGTACGGTCGACGCATGACGACGATCACAGACCGCATCGAGTCCTCCAGCACCCTCGCGGGCTCCGTCCGCCGACCGCTCAAGGTCGTCGGCGTGTCGGGCTCGCTGCACGAGCCGAGCAAGACGAGCGCGCTCGTCGAGGCGCTCATCGCGGCCGTCGGGCGCAAGGTGCCCGTGGACGCGCAGCTGATCGAGATCGCCAAGCTCGGCCCTTCACTCGCCGGCTCGCTGAAGCGCTCCGATCTTCCGGAGAATGTCGAGCAGGCACTCCTCGACATCGAGAGCGCCGACCTGCTCATCGTCGCGAGTCCCGTCTACCGGGCAAGCTTCACCGGCCTGTTCAAGCACCTCTTCGACTTCGTGGATCAGTACGCTCTCGTCGGCCAGCCCGTCCTCCTCGGCGCCACCGGCGGGGGAGAGCGCCACGCGCTCATCATCGAGCACCAGCTGCGCCCGCTGTTCGGGTTCTTCCAGTCGCTCACCCTGCCGCTCGGCGTCTATGCAAGCACGAGCGACTTCGACGGCTACCGCCTGCGTGAGGGCAGCGTCGAACAGCGCATCGAGCAGGCCGTCAGCCGCGGTCTGCCGCTTATCGAGCAGGCCGCGCAGCAGCGCGTCTCGGAGTACGTCTCCACCTGGTGAGCAACGCGGGCGCGTCGTCTTGCGCCCAGGCAACTCCAGGACCTTCACGGTTCCCTCGCAGGGTGTGGTCTGACCACATACGCTAAACTGAAAACACCAGATCAAGCGCGAATCGGATCTAAGGACGGCGCGGCGTAAGTCGAGCCCAGGGCAGCAGAGTCCGCCTCGGAATCCGCCGCGGGGATAGGTGACTCACCCATTCCTGCATCTTTCCTTCTGCATCGCGCGGCATCGGGTCGTTGGGCCAATTCACCCACCGAAGCCACGAGATACATGGAGGCTCCGATGAGCACTCAGACCCCGCAGGAAACCACTTCTCCGCCAGCAGCCTGGTACCCCGACACCAATCGGCCCGGATTCGAGCGTTGGTTCGACGGCACGCAGTGGACCGACCAGACGCGTCCGGCAGCCCCCGCCGCTCCGCCGGCTCCGCCCGCTCCGCCGGCTCCGCTTGCCGAGCCGTCCGACGGAAAGAAGCCGAAGAAGAAGAAAAAGAAGGGCTTGATCATCGCCGGTTCCGTGCTGGCGGCCACGCTCGCCGTCGCCGGTATCTCGTCAGTCGCCAACGGATCCTCGGATCCGGCGGCCAGTAGCTCAGTCAGCACATCCCAGGTGGAGGAGGTCGCGGCGCCGGTGATGGTCACCGTGCCGGCTGACCTCGTCGGGATGCCGCTGACGGATGCCGTCGCGGCGCTGGAGGCGCTCGGCCTCGAGGTGACAGACGACGGCGATGGACTCGAGGGCGCGAAGGTCCTCGCGGTCGCCGAGTCGGGCGAGGTCGAGGAGGGATCCACGATCACGCTGACCGTCGAGAAGAAGCCTGTACTCACCCTCGCGCAGGAGAACGCGCTGGAGTCGGCGCAGTCCTATCTCAAGCACAGCAGCTTCTCGCGCGCTGGCCTGATCGGCCAGTTGGAGTATGAGGGATACACCACGGACGAGGCCACTTGGGCGACGGACGCGGCGGGCGCCGACTGGAACCAGGAGGCGGCTGAGTCGGCTCAGTCCTACCTGGACCACTCTTCATTCTCGCGTGACGAACTCGCTGATCAGTTGGATTACGAGGAATACAGCGCCGAGCAGATCGCGTTCGCGCTGACGGCGGTCGGCTACTAGAGCTCCGAGGCAAGATCACCTGCCCGTCAGTCTCCCGACTGGCGGGCACTCCGCGACTAGGGCATGTGCTCGCGCACGGCGGCCATGAAGCCGTCGAGGTCGTCGGTCCACAGCCGCACAGCCTCGACCACCTGAGCCCCGCCCTTCGGGGCGTGTCCCGGGAGCCGCACCTCCGTCGGTCGCTCCAGGAGGATCTCGACATTGGTCTCGTTCTGCATCCGGAGTGACAGAATCCGTACGCCCTCGGTGTCGGCGATGCGGGGCGCCTTCGGCGCGTCGATGACCAGCTTTCGGGCGACCGAGGCGACGTCGTCCCACGCGAGCGGGATGTCGATCTCCAAGCCCTGCCGAGCGCGGATGCCATCGGGCCCCACGGTGTGCGGACGCATCAGGTACGCGCAGAGCAGACCGACCATCCAGGTGACGCCCCAGATGCCGAGGATGAGGAGCCCGACCCGTGCGGCCGGCCAGCGCTGCGCGATGAGGTCGATGATCGGGATCTCGATCGCCGACAGTCCGATGAAGACGAGCAGGATCGTCAGCACGGGACGGTGGTAGCCGAACCCCGAGGCGCCGACCGGGAGCGCTGGACGACGGACGATCGCACGGCCGATGTTCGCGTAGACCCGCAGCTCCATCAGGACCGCTCGCCACAGCAGCGACCCGATCGCGACGATCCTGCGGGGCGCCTCGGTCGTGGTCACGACTCCGCCGCTTCGTCGTCGGCTTCTGCTTCGGCGACCAGCCCTCGCAGGCGCGCCAGCACGGCGTCGAGTCCGCGCTCGAGCGACGCGCGATCATCCGCGTGCACGGCATCGAGCAGCGTCGCGCTCAGGTCGGCGTGCTCGCGCACGGTCCGGCCCATGAGCTGCATGCCGGTCGCGGTGAGGGTGACCAGCGTCGCCCGGCGATCGGTGGGATGTGGGCCTCGCACGACGAACCCAGTGGCTTCGAGTGCGTCGACGAGCCCGCTGACGTTCCGGGGGGTCACTGCGAGATTCGTCGCCAGCGACTGCTGAGTGAGCGGCCCGGTGTGGTGGATGACCCAGAGCACCCGCATCCGCGCCGACGACAGTGCGGTGCCGTCGAAGGCGCGTGTCATATCGCGCTGGAACAGCTCGCCGACCTCGAGCAGACGATCCAGCAGAATGGGCGAGTGCATATCGTTACCTTAGTTCATGATTACGTGACTTCATAAACGGATACCGCGGCCCGCTTCCCCGCGCACATTGCATTCTCATCACGACGATTCCGGACACGCCGAGGCCGTCCCGGCGCGCAATACCATGGGGAATACGCTCATGACCTCCGGACAACGATGCCCGGAGCGCTTCACAACGAAGGAGCACCCTCATGGGATTCATTGCATTTCTGATCCTTGGTCTGATCGCGGGAGCGATCGCCAAGCTCCTCATGCCCGGTCGGCAAGGCGGCGGATGGCTCATCACCCTCCTCCTCGGCGTCGTCGGCGCACTCCTGGGCGGCTGGCTCGGCAGCGTCCTGTTCAACGCCCCCCTCGGCGACTTCTTCTCGATCTGGACCTGGGTGCTCGCGATCGTCGGCTCGTTCATCGTGCTGCTGATCTACTGGCTCATCGCCGGTCGCAAGAAGGCCGCGTAACCCTCCAGCTGGTTGCGAGAGCGCTCCCCGCCGCGTGCGGGGGGCGCTCTCGCGCGTGGGCCACTGCGAGTCTGGTCGTCGCCTCCGCCCCATAGGATCAGGACCAGCGGACCACTGCGGTGCGCGACGGAGGCGGGACATGGCGAACGACGGTCGCATCACCTGGGTGCTGGTGGATGGCGAGAACATCGATGCCACCTTCGGCACCGCGATTCTGGGGCGTCGACCGCAGCCGGATGAGCGGCCGCGGTGGGATCGACTCATCTCCTTCTGCGCCCGCGTGTGGTCTCAGCACGCGCAGGGCGTGTTCTTCCTCAACGCCTCGTCCGGCATCCCGATGGCGTTCGTCCAGGCGCTCAAGGCGATGGACTTCGTCGTCGTACCCCTGGCCGGTGCGCCTGACGAGAAGGTCGTCGACATCGCGATCCAGCGGACGCTGCAGGCGCTCGAGCCGCGCTCCGCCGATGTCATGCTCGTGAGCCACGACGGGGACTTCCTGCAGGATGTCGGTGCGCTCATCGGCGAGGACCGCCGGGTGGGAGTCGTCGCATTCACGGAGTTCCGCAACGCGGGCTTCAACGCGCTCGAGGGCATCGAGAAGTTCGACCTCGAGTACGACGCCCGCGTCTTCGACGCGCCTCTGCCGCGCATCCGGGTCATCCCGATCGACGAATTCGACCCGAACACCTTCCTGGGCTGAGCGGCGCTCGCTCAGGCGGCGCGCGTGCCGGTCCAGCCGAGCGCCGGGGCGACGTACTTCGCGAACGACTCGACGAGGCGCAGGTTGAACTCGACCCCGAGCTGGCTCGGGATCGTGAGCATGAGCGTATCCGCGCTGCGGATCGCGGCATCCGCCAGCAGCTGCTCGACGAGTACATCGGGCGCAGCGGCATACGTCTTGCCGAAGGTCGACTGGATGCCGTCGATCACGCCGACCTGGTCGCCGTCCTGGCGCCCGCCGAAGTACATCTCCTCCTCGGCGGTGGTGATCGGGAAGATGCTGCGGCTCACCGACGCGCGCGGCTCGCCGGCGTGCCCGGCTTCGCGCCAGGCCGTGCGGAACACCTCGATCTGCTGTGCCTGCAGCTCGTCGAACGGGAGCCCGCGGTACTCGGTCAGCAGGGTGGACGACATGAGATTCACGCCGATCCGTCCCGCCCACTCCGCGGAGTCGCTGTTGCCGGCGCCCCACCAGATCCGCGAGCGCAGACCGGGGGAGTGCGGTTCGATGGGCTGCAAGTCGGTCACTGAGCCTGTCGACGGGCCGCCGCCGAACGGGCTCGAGGCATCCCGCTCCGCGAGCCCTTCGCCTTCGATCGCGCGCAGGAAGGTCGAGAAGTGGTCGCGCGCGATGTCCGCGCCGCGGGGGTCGTCCGACCCCGTGTAGCCGAACGTCTCATAGCCGCGCACCACCGTCTCGGGTGAGCCGCGGCTGACGCCGAGCGCAAGTCTCCCGTCGCTGATGAGATCCACGGAAGCCGCTTCCTCGGCGAGGTAGAGAGGGTTCTCGTAGCGCATGTCGATGACCCCGGTGCCGACCTCGATCCGCTTCGTCCGCGCCGCGATCGCGGCCAGCAGTGGCATGGGGGACGACTGCTGCCGGGCGAAGTGGTGCACGCGGAAGTACGTGCCGTCGACGCCCAGATCGTCCATCCCCTGGGCGAGGTCGATCGCCTGCCGCATGGAGTCGCCGGCGGTCAGCTGCCGGCCTCCGCCGAGGGGGCCGTAGTGGCCGAAGGAGAGGGTTCCGAAGCGCTGCATGTGGTGTGCAACGGCACACGCGACCGATGCATTCCAATGAATGCATGGAGCATCCGGCGCGCCGGGAGCCCCCTTCAGTTGTCCCCGACTACGGGTATAGCATCCGGAGCGACGGCCCCTTCCTGTGAAATCTCTGCATGAACGGTCGTCTCCGTGACGGGGGACTTCGAAGGAGCGAGTGAATGGCCAGTAATACTGCAGCCGACATCGTCAAGAGCGTCGGTGGTGCGGGAAATATCGAGAGCCTCACGCACTGCGCGACGAGGCTGAGGTTCCAGTTGGTGGACGGCAGCGCGGTCGACCAGAAGGTCGTCGAGGCGATCCCCGGCGTGATGGGCGCGGTGCCCCAGGCGGGCAACCGCTACCAGGTCGTCATCGGTGGCGCCGTGCAGACCGTCTACAACGACATCAATGCGCTGCCCGAGATGACCGGCCGGACCGTGGCAGCACCGTCCGGCGGTGACGACGACGATCTCGACGCGATCAAGGCTCGGGAGCGCGCGAAGGGCGTCCGGGGCAAGGTCGCATGGATCGACTCGTTCTTCGAGTTCCTGTCGGACTCCTTCCGGCCGATCCTCGGCGCTCTGCTCGGTGCATCCTTCTTCATCACCTTCATGGCGCTCATGGCGACACTCGACGTCATCCCCGACTGGAACGCGCCCGGCGTGACACTCGACCCGTCGTGGGCGTTCATCAACCTGATGTGGCAATCTGTCTTCGTCTTCCTGCCGCTCATGGTCGCGTACAACGCATCGAAGAAGATCGGCGCCGACCCGTGGGTGGGTTTCGCGATCATGGCCGTGCTCATGCTGCCGGGGTTCACCGCCCTCAAGGCCGAGGCGACCGAGCAGGTCGTGTTCGGCTCGACGGTCTTCATCGTCCCGATCTTCGGCTTCCCGCTGACGATCTTCGACTACAGCTCCCAGGTGTTCCCGCCGCTGCTCATGGCAGCCGTACTGGGACCGCTTTACAAGCTGCTGCGCAAGATCATCTCGGCGAACCTGCAGCTCATCTTCGTGCCGTTCTTCGCGATGCTCATCATGATCCCGCTGACGGCCTTCATCATCGGCCCGATCGGCGTCTACGCGGGTGCCGCGCTCGCGCAGGGGCTCGCGGCGATCAACCAATGGTCACCGTTCATCTTCGCGATCGTCATCCCGCTCGCGTATCCGTTCATGGTGCCGCTCGGCCTGCACTGGCCCATCAACGCCGTCATGCTGCTGAACATCAACACACTCGGCTATGACTTCATCCAGGGCCCCATGGGCGCGTGGAACTTCGCGTGCTTCGGCGCGACGGCAGGCGTGCTCGTGCTCTCGCTCCGCCACCGCGACCAGCAGATGCGGCAGACCGCGACCGGTGCTCTCGCCGCGGGTCTGCTCGGCGGCATCTCGGAGCCGTCGCTGTATGGAATCCATCTGCGCTTCAAGCGCATCTATCCACGCATGCTCGTCGGATGCTTCGTCGGCGGTCTGATCATCGGCACCGGCAGCCTGATCCTGGGTCTGCCGGACGGCGTCACGACCAACGCGTTCGTGTTCACCTCTCTGCTCACGATTCCGGCGTTCAACCCCATCGGGCTCTACGCGATCGCGATCGCCGGCGCCTTCTTCACGTCGATGTTCCTCGTGATCGGGTCGAACTTCCGCACCAAGGAGCAGCAGGCGGAGTTCGAGGCGGTGCGCGACGCCGCTGAGGCTACGGCTGCCGCTGAACATGTCTCGGCGGCATCGGTCGAGGCGGCCGAATCGCGAGCGATCGACGCATCCGACGCCAGGCCGGCCGCGGCCGCAGCCGCCGTTGCGACAGCGACGGTGGCGGGGACGGCGCTGCTCGACCGCGTCGTACTCGAGGTCGGGTCCCCCCTCGCGGGCCAGATCGTGCCGATCTCCGAGGTGCCCGATCCCGTCTTCGCTGGCGGAGTCATGGGACCCGGCGTGGCGATCATCCCGAGCGGCAACACGGTGTTTTCGCCGGGAGCCGGCACCGTCGCGGCGGCCCAGCCGACCGGACACGCGTTCGGTCTCGTGCTGGACGGCGGGCTCGAGGTGCTGATCCATGTGGGCATCGACACCGTGAACCTCGCGGGCAAGGGCTTCGACGTGAAGGTCAAGAACGGCGACCGGGTCGAGCTCGGCACCCCGCTGGTGGTGTTCGACCGCAAGGTGATCGAAGATGCGGGCTACCCGCTGATCACCCCGGTCATCGTGCTCAACGCTGACGACTTCGGTGAGGTGTCGCCGGTGCTCGAGGGAACCGTCAAGCCGGGTGACCTCGTCATCGAAGTGACCCCGAAGGCGGCTGCCTCCTAGCACCTGTACTTCACGCACTGCGGGGGAGGGCGACTATCGCCTTCCCCCGCAGTACGTGTACGCCCGACTAAGCCTGGGGCGGATTGCTGACGGCCACCGGTGGCCGCAGAAGCACCGTCACTTCGCGGTAGCGCAGGAGGAATGCCGGCTCGTCGAGGCGTCGCCGGCGCATCCACGAGGTGACTTCGGAGTTGGACTTGCTTGCGTTGCACGACCCGCAGGCGGGGACGACATTGTCGAGGGTGTAGCGCCCACCACGCGAGATCGGCTGGACGCAGTCTCGCTGGAGCGGCACGCCGGTCGCGCCGCAGTACGCGCACGCCGCCCATGCTTCACGAATGCTGTCCCATTCGGCTGCGGTCAGGTCGTTGTCCGCCGCCGCAACGCGCCGAACGCGTCTGCGCGCTGCGCGCGCCCGTCGGCTGTTGCTGGCCACCATGTGGCCAGGTTAGGCGGGGACGGACGGGATGCCTCGCCGCCGCGCCCTCGCCGCCCGACGGTCCTCGGCTCTACTCGGAGATCTCCTCGACCACCTCGCCGGTCGCCTCGGGCGACATCGAGCGCGCGATGTCGGCTTGGCTGATGATGCCAACGAGCAGATGGTCGGCGATGACCGGAAGCCGCCTGACCTGGTTGTCCTTCATGAGCCGCATGGCCTCTTCGGCGTCGGCTTCGGCATCGACCCAGACGACGGACCCCGTGGCGAGGCTGCCCGCCGTCGTCGTGCTCGGGTCCTTGCCTGTCGCGAGTGCCCTGACGACGATGTCGCGGTCGGTGAGCATGCCTTTGAGCCGCTTGTCCTCGCCGCAGATCGGCACAGCACCGACATCGATGCGCGCGAGAAGCTTCGCCGCGTCGACGAGCGTGTCGTTCTCGCCGATGCACTGCGGGTCCGACGTCATGATTTCACGTGCCGTGGCCATCTTCGTTCCTTCCGTCGTGTGGATGCTTCGACGCTAGAAGCGGATGCCGGTGCCCGGAACCACCTTGACAACCCCCGGGGGCGGGCGTAACGGTGAGGTGTGTCGACCGCTTCATCGCAACCGCTGGAAGAACTCGCCTTCACGGTGTCCGGCCGCATCGCGCGTCCGGTCGCGGAGGTCTATGAAGCCGTGGCCGACCCTGCTCAGCTCTCCCGGTACTTCACCACCGGGGGAGCGAAGGGCAGATTGGATGCCGGAGCCGACGTCACGTGGGACTTCCACGACTTCCCGGGCGCCTTCCCGATCGACGTGAGCGAGGCCGACCCACCTCGGAGGATCGTCCTCCGCTGGACCGCCCCAGCTGCAGCGACTGCAGCGGACGGGAAGACGACGGTCACCTTCGAGTTCGCGCCGATCGACAACGGGGCCAGGACACTCGTGACGATCACCGAGTCGACGTGGCTTGCGACCGCCGAGGGCGCGAAGGGAGCGTTCGGCAACTGCGAGGGCTGGACGGGCATGCTCGCCGCGCTCAAGGTCTGGCTCGAGCACGGCATCTCCCTGCGCGAGGGCTTCTACAAGTAGGCCGAGCCCTCCGCGATCGCCTTGATCACGGCGAGGCGGCGGTCCCACTCGGCGCCGATCGTGTCGAGGCGCTGCGCGGTGGCGCTCAGCTGCGACCCGATCACGCGGTACTGCAGCTCGCGCCCCACGCGAATCGGTTCCACGAGGCCTACCTCGTGCAACACCGCGAGGTGCTTCGCGATCGCCTGGCGACTCACCGGCAGGCGCCCGGCGAGGGCAGACGCCGAAGCGTCGCCCTCGCCGAGTGCCGCGAGGATGCTCCACCGGGTCTCGTCTCCGAGCGCGGCGAACACCGGAACCAGCGTCTCGATCACGAGCCGCCCTCGAGCAGGGCGACGAGCTTGTCGAGCTCGGAGTCCCAGCCCTCGCGGTGGCTCTCGAGGTTGGCGGTCGGATCGGACGTGTTCTCGAATCCGGTCTCGACCACGGTGAGCTCGGTGCCATCCGGCACCAATTCGAGGGTGAAGGTGAACACGGTCGAGTGTGCGACGTCGAGCGCGGCGGGCAGGTGCCCGAGCGCGTCATCGTTGCTCCAGCGGTACGTGACCGTCCGGGGTGCATCGATGGCCTCGATCCGGAGTGGCACCGCCCCGTAGTCCGGGAAGGTCAGCGTGCCGGCGGCGCCGACGCCGGCGCCGTCCAGCACGGCCTTGCCGAACCACAGTGAGATGTGCGCGGGGTCGGTGACCGCCGACCACACCTTCTCGATCGGTGCGGCGATCCGGATCGTGCGTCGAACGGCGAAGCCGCCCTCATCGACCACCGACGGGTTGAATGTCATGCTCATGATGATCCTTGTCTTCGAGGAATACTGCAACGCTATGGTTGCACGATCCGCGAAGAACTGCAACCAAAAAGTTGCATGTCGCCTCTGTGGGTACGGTGATGCCATGAGTGACGGCATCCGGAACGCCAAGACCGACCTCAAGAAGGAGATCTCCGCCTACCGCGCCCGCCGTGGCTCCTTCGACATCGTCGATGTGCCACCGCTGCGGTATCTGATGATCGACGGCCACGGCGATCCGAATGGACCCGAATACGCCGACGCGGTCTCCACGATCTTCCCGGTCGCCTACCGGCTCAAGTTCATGAGCAAGAAGGAGTCGGGCCGCGACTATGCGGTCATGCCGCTTGAGGCGCTCTGGTGGTCGGAAGACATGGCTGCTTTCACGAGCGACCGGGACAAGTCCCGCTGGAGCTGGACGGTCATGAACCTCGTGCCGGACTGGATCACCGACGACCAGATCGATCGCGTCCGCTCGGCGGCTGCCGCGCCCGCACTCGACAAGCTGCGGATCGCGACGCTGGCGGAAGGCCGGTGCGTGCAGACGCTCCACCTGGGTTCGTTCGATGACGAGGGTCCGGTCCTGGAGGCGATGCATCGCGACGTCATCCCGTCGCGGGGCCTGCGGATGACGGGCAGGCACCACGAGATCTACCTCAGCGACATCCGCCGCACCGATCCGGCGAAGCTGCGGACCATTCTGCGGCAGCCGGTCGAACCTGGGAGCGGCGTGTGAAATCCGCCAAGGCACTGGCATCTTCGGCCAGTCAGCGATATATCGGTATATATCGTCCAGAGCTGGACGACGATAGCTAGGAGGACATCATGAGCGGATCGTATGCAGGAGAGCCCTTCGGATCGCACGGTCGCGGGCCGGGTTCGGGCTGGCCGGGCGGCGGCAGCCTGTGGGAGGGGCTGGACCAGCTGAAGACGATGTTCGAGAAGAACGTCGGCGTCAGCACGCGCATGGGCCGAGGCGACGTGCGTGCCGCCGTCCTCGCCCTCTTGGGGGAGCAGCCTATGCACGGTTACCAGATCATCCACGAGATCGAGGAGCGCAGCGGCGGCTCGTGGAAGCCGAGCGCCGGCTCGGTGTATCCGACCCTCCAGATGCTCGCCGATGAGGGCCTGATCAGCGCCGAGGAGTCCGGCGGCAAGAAGACCTACTCGCTCACCGATGCGGGGCGCGCCGAAGCAGAGGGATCCACGGGCAAGTCGGCGCCATGGGAGTCCACTGGCCTCGGCGGACCGCGAACGAGCGCGCTGCCGAAGGCCGGCATCGATCTCGCTCAGGCGGCCGCGCAGGTGGGCCGGTCGGGGACCCCGGAGCAGGTGAAGCAGGCGGTGGAGGTGCTCGACGAAGCTCGCCGTAAGCTGTACTCGATCCTCGCTCAAGACTGAGATTGTCGGCTCCGGCCCGTCGGCGTCAAGGAGGCTTGATGTTCGACGCAGTTGACTCGCGCGCCCGCTATCGCCGGATTCTGCGCTTCGCTGGGCGATACATCGTCCAGGCGTGGTGGTATGAGCTGTTCCTCCCCAGGATCGGGCTCGGAAGGCTGTCGGCACGAGGGCGCGGCAAGCGGCTCGAGACCATCGCCAAGCGGTTCCACGTGCTGGCGGTGTCGCTCGGCGGGCTCATGATCAAGGTCGGCCAGTTCATGTCGTCGCGCCTCGATGTGCTGCCCCCCGAGATCACCAAGGAGCTCGAAGGGCTGCAGGACGAGGTTCCCCCCGTGGACTTCGCGGCTATCCGCGCGATCGCCGAGGCTGAGCTGGGGATGCCGCTCGAGCGTGCATTCGCATCGATCGATCCGACTCCGCTGGCTGCGGCATCCCTCGGCCAGGCCCATCGGGTGCGGCTGTCGGCCGTCGACGCCGCTGACACCGGGATCGCTGAGGGGGTCGTGAAGATCCAGCGGCCGGGCATCGACGCGATCGTCGCCGTCGACCTCCGGGCCCTCCGTCGCGTCGCCTCGTGGCTCAGTCGGGTGAGAGTCGTGGCGGACCACGTGGACCTGCCCTCCCTCGTGGAGGAGTTCGCCCATGTGAGCCTGCAGGAGATCGACTACATCCACGAAGCCGGCAACGCGGAGCGCTTCGCCGAGAACTTCGCCGAGGATCCGCGGGTCGATGCTCCGCAGGTGGTGTGGGAGCGCACCACCCGTCGGGTGCTGACCCTCGCGGATGTCACCGCGATAAAGATCAACGACCTCGATGCCCTGCGAGCGGCGGGCATCGAACCGGCCGCTGTCGCGGCCGAGTTCGCCGCCGTCATGTTTGAGCAGCTCTTCTCGGACGGCTACTTCCATGCCGACCCGCATCCGGGCAACATCTTCGTCACCCCGATTGCGGGCGCTCCGGATGCCGCCACCGGCCGCACCTGGACCTTGACATTCATCGACTTCGGGATGATGGGCGAGGTCACCGACGACCTGCGTCGAGGCCTGCAGAAGCTGATGATCGCGGTCGCCTCACGCGACGGCAAGGCACTCGTCGAGAGCATCCACGAGGTAGGCGTGCTGCTCCCTTCTGCCGACACGGAAGAGCTCGAGCGGGCGATGACCGAGCTGTTCGCCCGCTTCGGCGGCATGGGCCTGTCCGAGCTGCAGCAGGTCGATCCCCGGGAGCTGCGCGACTTCGCGACCGAGTTCGGCGACGTGGTGCGAGCCCTGCCGTTCCAGCTGCCCGAGAACTTCCTCCTCATCGTGCGGGCAATGTCGCTGACGTCGGGCATGTGCAGCGCTCTCGACCCGGGCTTCAACATGTGGGGTGCCGTCGAGCCTTTCGCCGGAAGGCTGCTGCGCGAGCAGGGTGGCAACGTCGTGCAGACGTTCGCGAAGCAGGCGCTCTCGGTCGCCGGCGTCTACGCACGCCTGCCGCAGCGGCTCGACGCACTCACCACACGGCTCGAGGGTGGCAGACTCGCCATCGACTCGCCGGCGCTGAACCAGCGCATGCGACGGCTCGAGCGGGCGAACCGCCGGATCGTGTCGGCCGTCTTGTTCTCCGGGCTCCTCGTCGGCGGGCTGGTTGCGAGGCCGGAGGCACGGGTCCTCGGGACAGTACTCAAGGTCGCATCGGTTCCCGCTCTGCTGCACGCCCTGTTCGGGGGGCTGTGGGGTCGCCGAGGGCGATCGGGCTGAGGCGCGACAGCGACCGGCGCGGGGACTACCATCGCGCCGTGGGCTTCTCAGGGTTCGACCGCGACGCGCTTTCCTTCTATGCCGAGCTTCGCGGCGACAACACGAAGGAATGGTGGACGGCGAACAAGACCCGCTACGAGCGGCATGTCCACGAGCCGATGCTCCAGCTCGCCGCCGATCTCGAAGCGGAGTTCGGTGAGGTGAAGATCTTCCGGCCCTACCGGGACGTCCGGTTCAGCGCGGACAAGTCGCCGTACAAGCTCCACATCGGCATGGTCACTCGCGCGCGGGTCGCGCACTACGTGCACCTGAGCGAGGAGGGCCTCCTCACCGGCGGCGGAGTCTTCGACGTCCCGCCCGCGGCGCTCGCGCGCTTCCGGCAGCTCGTCGACGACGAGGCATCCGCTCGCTCGCTCGATTCCGTCCTGCGGGCGCTCGATGCGCGGGAGTTCGAACTCTCGACGGACGACGCGCTGCGCACGGCACCGCGTGGCTACCCCGCGGATCACCCGCGGGTGGAGTTCCTGCGGCTCAAGCGCCTGGCCATCCGCCGCAGCGATCCGCCCGCCGACTGGATGTGGACGCCGGAGGCGGGTGAGGTCATCTGCGAGCGGTGGCACGCGATCTCGGAGTGGTGCGGGTGGCTCGAAGAACATCTCGGCGACGCCTTGCCTCCGCGATGAGATGACGACGGATGCCGCGTCCGCCGTGGCTACATCGGGGCGGGCTCGGCGGGGTTCGGGGCCGTCGGCTGATCCAGGCCGGGCGGGGGAGTCTCGTCGGGACGCGGCGCGAGCGGCTCGGCCGGCGCCGGAATGGTGGGCTCCGGCGGATTCGGGGCCAGCGGCTCGGTCGGCGTCGGGACGGTGGGCTCCGCCGGATTCGGCGCGAGCGGCTCGTCGGGCGTGGGGGCGACCGGCTGCGGAGCAGCCGGCGGTGCCGCCGGGGTGCCGGGAGTTCCCGGTTGCGGCGGGCCGGTGGGAGCGGATGGAGCCGCGGGCACCTCGCCCGGCCCGGGCAGCGGTGATTCCGGAAGTGACGCGTTCATGGGATCCTCCATTCCCCGCCGAGGTGCGACGGGTTGATTCATCCTCCGCCGGGTCGTCACCGACGACCCACCCCTTGACGATCGCCCGGTCGCGGGTTACGCGCTCCCGTCGCTCGGCACTCCGCCTCGTCCGTAGGCTTGAGCCGTGGCATCCGTCCTCAACATCTCCGCGTACCTCTTCACGGCGCTCGACGACTGCGCCGCGCTGCGTCCCCTGCTGCGCACGCGGGCCGACGCGGCGGGCCTGAAAGGCACGATCCTGCTCGCCGAGGAGGGGATCAACCTCTTCCTCGCCGGGGACCCAGACGCCGTGCGCCGCTTCGTCGACGAAATGCGCGAGGATCCGCGATTCGCAGCGCTCACCACGAAGGAGAGCTGGTCCGAGGATCAGCCCTTCCGCAAGATGCTGGTCAAGGTCAAGCGCGAGATCATCCGGATGGACCACCCGACCATCCGACCCACCGCGGTGCGCGCGCCCGCGGTGGCACCGACGACCCTGCGCCGGTGGCTGGACCAGGGACGCGACGACGCGGGTCGCGAAGTGGTGCTGCTCGACACCCGCAACGCATTCGAGGTCGACTACGGCACCTTCGAGGGAGCGCTCGACTGGCGCATCGAACGGTTCACGCAGTTCCCGGATGCCGCGACCGCGCGCCGCGCGGACCTCGAAGGCAAGACCGTCGTGAGCTTCTGCACCGGCGGGATCCGCTGCGAGAAGGCGGCGCTCTACCTCGGCGACCTCGGCGTCGACGCGCTGCAGTTGGACGGCGGCATCCTCGGATACTTCGAACAGGTCGGCAGCGACCATTTCACGGGGGAGTGCTTCGTATTCGACGAGCGCGAGGCGCTGACGCCCGATCTCGCCGCGATCGGCCCGGTCCGTTGATGAGTGGTGCCCCGCCCACTTCTCGGGCAATCGCCGGATCCTTCGCGCTCGACGCACTGCTGGTCGTCCTCTTCGCCGCGATCGGCCGCGCCAGCCATGACGAGGACGCCCTCGCCGGCCTCTGGCACACCGCCTGGCCGTTCCTCGCCGGACTCGTCGTCGGCTGGGCCGTCACCGTCGCGTGGCGTGCTCCGGCTGCTCCCATCCGCACCGGGCTCGGCCTCTGGGTGGTCACGGTCGTCGGCGGAATGGTCCTTCGTGCCATGTCCGGGCAGGGCGTCGTGCCCGTCTTCGTCATCGTCGCGTCGATCGTGCTCTTCCTGTTCCTCGTCGGCTGGCGGCTGATCGCCGCTCTGGTCCGCCGGCGACGGATGCCGCGCCCCGCTGCCTCTACGCTCGAATCGTGACTCCCCGAACCTTCTCCGACGGTGCCGTGCTGCGCGAGGCTCGCCGAGGCGACGAGCCCGGCATCCTCGCGTCCATCCACGCGCTCGCCGTCTACGAGCGCGAGCCGGATGCCGTCGAGAACACCGTCGAAGCGATCACCGAGACCTTCTTCGGCGCCGCGCCGAAGGCGTTCGCGCACGTCGTGGAGCGCGAAGGCGAGATCGTGGGCATCGCGATCTGGTTCCTCACCTATTCGACGTGGACCGGCCGGCACGGCATCTGGCTCGAGGACCTCATCGTCGACGAGGCGCAGCGCGGCCGCGGCTACGGCAAGGCGCTCATCGCGTCGCTCGCGACCGTCTGCGTCGAGCGGGAGTACAGCCGCCTCGAGTGGACCGTCCTCGACTGGAATGCGCCGGCGATCGCGTTCTATCGCTCGCTCGACGCCACCCCGATGGACGAGTGGACCACCCAGCGCCTCACGGGCGACGCGCTCGCTGCGCTCGCGGAGCGAACGACCGGATCAGCGTGACTCCTTCAGACGAACTTCGCTTCGACACCACGATCGGCATCGAGATCAAGGGCGAGACCTGGGCCTGCGTCGAGATCCCCGGGTCCGCCGAATTCTTCTGTACGCGCAAGACCGTGCGCGTCGATGCCGTCATCGACGAGGTTCGCTTGGAGAACGTCGGCGCGATGGTCACCGGGACGGGTGGCCACATGATCTCGCTCAACGCGAAGGTACGCAAGCAGCTCGGCAAGGACATCGGCGACCCGGTCTCGGTCGTCGTCGTCCGTCACGTCTGACAGCGCGGACGACGGATGCCGCGACCCGGCCGGGCCGCGGCATCCGCTCATCAGATCTCGCCGCGCACTTCCCCGACGAATCCCGCAACGCGCTCGCGGAGCGTCTCGATGCGACGGTCTCTGGCTGCTTCGCGGTCGAAGCCGATGTAGGCCATCGGCGGCAGCGTCCGCACGTTCTTCGAGCACTCGAAGTTCTCGCAGATCAGCGTGCCGACCGTGTCGCCGCGGCGGCCGGCATGGCCCGCGCGCTTGGTCGTGTAGAGCACAACGTCGTTGGGGAGCAGGATGTCGGAGCACCACGAGCACTGCGGGCGGCTGCGCGCTCGCGTGTCGGTCTGTCGCAGGATCAGGCCGACGGGTTCGTCGTCGATGTGGAGCACGAGGTATCCGACGTGCGGCAGCTTGGGATCGCGCCAGCCGAGGAAGTCGAGCCGGTCCCAGACGAGATCGTCGAGGTCGGGCGGGAGGGTGACATTCTTCTGTTCGCTGCGGGACGCGTTGATGAACGATGCCCGGATCTGGGCGTCGGTGAGTGGAGTCATAACGGGTTCGAGTTTAGGTGCCGGAAATGAGCGGATGCCGAGACCCGTCGGGCCCCGGCATCCGTCATCGCGTCGACTAGACGGTCGCGTCGGAGCGCTTGGGCAGCACCCATCCCGCGCGCGGGAAGTGGCACGTGTACCCGTTCGGGTACGTGATCAGGTAGTCCTGGTGCTCGGGCTCTGCCTCCCAGAACGGACCGGCGGGCTCGATCGTGGTGACCGCCTTAGCGGGCCACAGGCCCGACGCGTCGACGTCGGCGATCGTGTCCCGGGCGACCTGCTCCTGCTCGGGCGAGAGCGGGAAGATGGTCGACCGGTAGCTCGACCCGATGTCGTTGCCCTGACGGTTCATGGTCGACGGGTCGTGGATCTGGAAGAAGAATGCCAGGATGTCGCGGAACGACGTCTTGGTGGGGTCGAAGACGATCTCGACCGCCTCGGCGTGACCGGGGTGGTGCCGATACGTGGCGTGGTCGTTCTTGCCGCCGGTGTACCCGACGCGGGTGTCGAGCACGCCGGGCTGGCGGCGGATGAGATCCTCCATGCCCCAGAAGCAGCCGCCCGCGAGGACGGCGGTCTCGGTGCCCGGGGTCTGGGTGATGATGCCGGTGTCGGTCCTGCCACTGGTCATGATGCGTGCTCCTCGGTGTTGGTGCTGGTGGTGCTGTCGGTGTTGTCGAAGAGGCTCAGGTACTCGCCATACCCCTGCTCCTCGAGCTCGGCGACGGCGACGAAGCGCAGAGACGCCGAATTCATGCAGTATCTCAGGCCTCCGGCCTGGCGCGGCCCGTCCTTGAAGACGTGCCCCAGGTGACTCTCGGCGGCCGACGAGCGCACCTCGGTGCGCGGCATCAGGAGCTTCCAGTCAGTCTTGGTGGTGACCGCGTCCGGGGCGATCGGCCGGGTGAAGCTCGGCCAGCCGGTGCCGCTGTCGTACTTGTCGAGTGACGAGAACAGGGGCTCGCCCGAGACCACGTCGACGTAGATGCCGGCCTCGTGGTTGTTCCAGTACTCGTTGCGGAACGGCGGCTCGGTGCCCGCGTTCTGGGTCACCTGGTACTGGGTGTCGGTGAGGCGCTCGAGCGCCTCGGGGGTCTTGCGGTAGTCGGTGCTCACTGGGTGGTCCCTCCTGGATCGGCGCTGCTGGCTGCGGCGCCATAGAGAAGAACGGATGCCGCGCTGCTTTTGGTCCCGCGAACCTGGGGACGCGCTGTGAGTTCCTCTGGTCCGATCACCGGTAACGGTAATGCTCCGAGACCTGGTTGATCCAGGTCGCGAACTGCCGGGCCTCGGCATCCTGTCCCGGGGGAACGGCGGTGAGCCAGGTCTGTCCCGCCACCTCGATGAGGAGGTAGGTCGCCTCGGCCCGCACCGAGCGCTTGAGCAGATGCGGGGTGATCGGGCCCGAGGGTCCGAAGAGCGTCCGGGCGACCGCGGGCTTCTGGAGCCGACCGCGCTTGAGCAGCTCAGCCCCCGTCACCTGCACCGCACCGGCGCCGGTGACCGGCTGACTCAGCGCGCCGAAGTGGATCCAGCGCCCATCGATGACGATGCCCGCGAGCGACCGCTCGTCGCCGCTGAACTTGGCCGCGTCCGTCCAGCGGGTGCCGTCCCACCAACGCTCGCGACCACGACCGTCGTCGTACCAGCCCGCTCGGGCCGGAGCGCGACCCGGTGTCGCCTCATCCGCGTGCAGGGCGATGTCCCGCTCGCTGAGGTCGACGTAGTGCTCCGTCCAGCGCGCTCCGTCCCACCAGCGCTGCCTGCCGGAGCCGTCGTCGTACCAGCCCGCTTCGGTAGCCATGCATCGAGCGTACGACGGGTGGGTTCGATCGGCGCGGGGTAGAGGCATCCGTGGCGCATGTCGGCCGTGCGATCTAGCGTGGGCGAATGGACGTGATGGCCTGGCTGCTCGACTCCGATCCGACGCTGCGCTGGCAGGTGGAGCGCGACCTCGTCGGAGCGCCGCCGGAGGTCTGGCAGGCGACCCGGGCACGCATCGCGATCGAGGGGAATGGCGCCGCTCTGCTTGCCCACCAGGATCCCGATGGGCAGTGGGCGGGTGGGGCGTTCTTCCCCGCTGACATGACCAACGACGAAGAGGGTCAGCCATGGACCGCGACCACCTGGTCGCTCACCGCGCTGCGCGAATGGGGGATGGATGCCGCGGCCCTCGCCGGCACCGCCGCCAAGATCGCGGCCAACTCGCGGTGGGAGTACGACGACCTGCCTTACTGGGACGGCGAGGTGGATGTCTGCATCAACGCGATGACCCTCGCGAACGGCGCGTGGCTCGGCGCCGACGTGAGTGCGCTCGCCGCATGGTTTCCCGAGCACCAGCTCGCCGACGGCGGGTGGAACTGCGAATGGATCGAGGGCTCCACCCGATCGTCGTTCCACTCCACGATCAATGCCCTCCGCGGCATCCTTGCGTACGAGGAGATCGCCGGCAGCACGCCGGAGCTGCGCGCGGCTCGCAAGCGGGGCGAGGAGTATCTGCTCGAGCGCCGGCTGCGCTATCGGCTGTCCGATGGCGAGCAGGTCACGCGCTGGGCGACCGTGATCCTATGGCCGTATCGGGCGCCGTTCACGGCGCTGAAGGCCGTCGACTACTTCACCCAGGCCGCACGTCGTGATGGAGTGCCCCTCGATCCGCGCGTGGACGAGACTCTCGAGCTGGTGCGCTCCCGTCGTCAGCCCGACGGCACGTGGCTGCAGGAGGACATCGTTCCCGGTCGGGTGTGGTTCCCGATGGACGTTCCGCCGGGCGAGCCGTCGAAGTGGGTGACGTTCCTCGCCCTGAGGGCCTTGGGGGAGTGACCCCGGCTACTCGGGCCGCATCCAGTCGACCCCGTCGAACCGCCCGAAGTCGCTGTCGAACGTGACGACTGTTGCCCGATGCTGGAGTGCGAGCGCGGCGAGATGCGCGTCGGTGACGAGGTTGCCGCCGGATCCCGTGTGGGTGAGCAGCTCGCGCATCCGTTCGAGATGCCCACTCGCCGGCTCCGGCGTGATCACGTTCGGCTGCGACATCCAGCTCCCGACGATGTCGAGGGCATCGTCGACGGAGAGCGGGTTCTCATAGACCCGCGCGCTGGTCGTGAGGCGCACGAATGCGAGCGCGCACACCCACGGCAGCATGACCGTGTCGGCCCCCGAGAGGGCGCGATCGAGCCAGCGCTTCGCCTGCTGGTGGTGGCGGGCATCCGCGTCCACCGCGTAGAGCAGCACGTTCGCGTCGATGAGCTTCATTTGCCGAGCTCCCGCTTGTGCAGGAGCGCTTCGTCCTCCAGATCGGATGCCGCGCCCAGCGCCCGATCGAGGGGAATGCGCGCCCGGCCCAGGCGTCGCACCGGCGTCTCGTAGGCGGTGCGCGGTCGTGGGGCCAGACCGTCGACGATTGCGGCGTTCACTGCGTCTTTGAAAGACAGTCCGCGCTCTCGCATCACCCGGCGCACCAGGGCATCGGCCTCAGGTGTCAGCGTGATGGTTGTGCGCATCCTGCATCATAACATCAGGCTCCGTGATGCAGTGATGCCTCGATGTGATCGCGCGACTCTTCGACGGGGTCAGAACAGTTCCCAGGAGCCAGCGCCGCGGCTTGGGCGGGGGAGGAGCGCCGACGCGCCGCGGGTGAAGGAGATCGCGGTCGACATCGGCTTCGCCGTGCCCCAGAGTGGGGGAGTGGGCAACAGCGAACGGGCGAGACTCATCGCGTGGGACGCCGAGCTTCGCACCGCGCACGAGCGTCTGCGCGCCGCGCTGCAGGTCGCGCGCTCCGGCCTCGAATCCGACCCGGAATCGGTGACCCGCGATCTGCTCCTCTACTGCCATGGGTTCTGCGTCGCCCTCGGCACACACCACGTCGGCGAGGACGCCGGGCTGTTCCCCGAGCTCAAGGCGCGGCATCCGGACCTTCGTCCCGTGATCGCGAAGCTCGAGCAGGATCACGGCATGATCGGCCATCTGCTGGCGCAGCTCGATCACGCGCTGCAGTCGGGCGAGCCCGGCGCGGTGCTCCGCCGGCACCTCGATGGCATCGGCGCGATCATGGAGTCGCACTTCCGCTACGAGGAGCGCGAACTGCTCGGTGCGCTCGAAGTGCTGGAGCTGGATGCCGATCCCTCCAGGGTCTTCGGCCCGCTGTAGTCCGGGCGGTGCCGTCTAGCGTTCGAGCGTCTCGTGGCGCGCGGCGAGTCCGGCGAGCCTGGTCAGCTCTTCTGCGTCGATGCCGGGCCACCCGTGCAGCCGGCGCTTCCAGCCGAGGGGCACCGCGCTGCCGCCGTGCACCGCGCCCGCGAGCGACCCCGCGATCGCCGCCACGGTGTCGGTATCGCCACCGCCGCGCACGGCTCGCTCGAGCGCGTCCGTCAGCGACGCCGCTCCACTGACCGCAGCAAGCGCGGCTTGGAATGCCCGCACCACCCAGCCGTTCCCGGACTGGAAATCGCGCGGATGGATGCCCGATGCCAGAGCTTCATCGATCAGGCTCGTCCAGCGGGCCCGACGCCCGGCCGGGATCAGCGCCACCTGCGCGCGGACATCCAGCTCGCCGGTGAGGATCGCGTGCCGGATCGCGAGGCACCAGATCGCACATGCGTCGACGTTGTCGTCCTCCCAGTGGGTCAGCTGCGCGACCCGACCTGCGGCCGCGACCAGTTCCCCGGGCGAGCGGTCGAGGTAGCCGAGGGCGACCGGGCCCGTGCGCATGAGCGATCCGTTTCCGGCGCTGCGCCCGGTCGACTCATGCACAGCACGCGAGCGGGCGAGCGCTGCGTCGGCGGTCGTGTCGGTGAGGTGCGAGAGGATGCCGCGGGTCTGGGTGCCGACATCCTTCGCTGTCCGCGACCAATCGCGCCAGCGGGTGACGATCTCGTCGAGTGCGGCGGAGTCCTCGAGGGTGCGGCCATCCGCGAGCACCTGGAGGATCGGCAGGGCCATGCTGGTGTCGTCGGTCCATTCGCCGACGTCGTGGCCGAAGCATCCGATTCCGAACTCCGGCGTCACGGCGTCGTCCAGTGCGGGGCCGAACTCGTAGTGCGATCCGAGCGCGTCGCCCGCGGCGGAGGCGAGGACGGCGCCGACAGCGCGGTCGAGCTGCTGGGCGGTTGATTCCATGCGTTCAGCATCTCAGACGCCTCCGACATTGCGCAGTTCAGCGTAAAATCGGCCTGTGACCTACCGCGACGGCTCGGGCCGGACCCTTGGGGATTACCCGCGGCCCTCGGTGGCGACCGACACCGCGGTGCTGACGATCTCCGGCGGGCGCCTGTGCGTCCTGTTGACGCTGACGAACGACGCGGCTCGCGGCGGCACCCCGGAGTGGCGGCTTCCTGGCACCTTCCTCCATCCCGGCGAGACGCTTGCGGATGCCGTGCGGCGCTCGCTCCAGGACAAGGCGGGGATCGTCGGGCTCGAGCCACGGCAGCTGCACGTCTTCGACGAGCCGGGCCGCGACGATCGCGGATGGGTGCTCAGCGTCGCGCACTACGACGTCGTGCGAGAGGAGCGGATGCCGGCATCCGACCGGACCCGGATCGTCGACGTCGACGCCCTGCCGGTTCTGGAATACGACCACGCGAAGATCATCGCGTTCGCAGTCGTTGCCCTGCGTGCCGAGTATCGGCGCGCACCCGACCCCGCAGGATTCCTTCCCGAACCGTTCACGATCCGCAGGCTGCGCCAAGTGCACGAGGCGGTGGCCGGGGAGCGGCTGCTGCCCGACACGTTCCGGCGCACCATGCTCGCCGGGCTCGAGCCCACCGGTGACCTGTTCAGCGAAGGGCGCGGCCGACCGGCCGAGCTCTACCGGCGCCCGGCCCCCGAACCCGGCGTAGCCTGAACGAATGCCTGCCGAAATCTCCGTCCAGAGCGCGCGGGCGCAGCTCCTCGCACTCGCCGATGCCGTGGCTGCGGGCAGCGGCGTCGGTCTTCTCCCCCGGATCGCAGAGCTGCCCGAGGCGGCGGATTCGCGCCCGGCGGCGGTGCTCATCCTCTTCGGAGTGCTCGACGCGCTTCCCAGCGATCACGACGCTCATGCGAGTGCGGTGTCCCGCGATCTCGACGTGCTGCTCCTGGCGCGTGCGTCGACGCTCCGTTCGCACCCCGGGCAGGTCGCGTTCCCAGGCGGACGGGTCGATCCCGAGGACGACGGTCTCGTCGCGGCTGCTCTCCGCGAGGCTCGGGAGGAGACGGGTCTCGACCCCGCGGGCGTCGAGGTGCTGGGCATGCTCGAACCCATTCCGCTGGCGTATTCGCAGCACCTCGTGACTCCGGTGCTCGGGTGGTGGCGGCATCCGTCCCCCGTGCACGTCGTCGACGAAGCCGAATCGTCGGATGTGTTCCGCGCGCCGGTGGCCGATCTGCTCGACCCCGCGCACCGCGGGTCGACGGTCATCCGCCGCGACGGACAGGAGTGGCGCGGCCCCGGCTTTCTCGTGCCGCACGCGGGCGGTGAGCATCTGGTGTGGGGCTTCACTGGCATGCTGCTCGATGCGATGTTCGATCACCTGGGTTGGACCGAGCCCTGGGACGAGACCCGCGAGCTACCGCTCGTGCTGCCGGACTGACGGCCTGAATACGCCTCACCCCCCTGCGCCGCCACCTCCATCCGCGCCGAGACGGTCGATGGCATCGGTGACGGCCCGGACGACCGGCCAGGCCCCCTCGGAGCTGTTGCCGAGCACCGACGCCGTGGTGGCGGATGCCGGGAGGTGCGTCGACTGGAACGACACGCCGGCGTCGTACCCTTCGATCAGCACGGCCGGCGCGGTCGCGTGCAGGAAGAAGCCCATCCCGCAGCGCATGCCCTCATCGGGAACGTGGCGGGGCCGGACCATCTCGGCGACCACGGCGGGCGAGACGATCTGCCCGGCGAACAGCGCTCGCCAGAACCCATGCAGGTCCGCCGCGGTCGTGAACGCGCCGCCGTCTCCGCTGCCGAGCACGGGGAGGTTCAGCGTGTTGACCCGGTCGCCCTCGTCGAAGAGGTAGCCGAGGGCCGCTCGGCGGGGCAGCTCATCCAGTCGCAGGAAGTCGGTGCTCTGCAGGCCCGCCGGCGCGAACACGAGGCGGCGCACGACGTCGTGGTAGATCTCCCGGGTCACCCGCTCGAGGATGATCGCGAGCACGACGTAGCTGCCGTTGCAATATGCCCAGCGCTCGCCCGGGGCGAAGCTCTGCTCGAACCCGTCGACGAGCGGCAGGAACGCCTCGGCCGTCGTGAGGGTGTGCACGGGCACGGAGAGGACGTAGTCGGACGGCTCCCACTCGGCTTCTTCGTCGAGATAGTCGCCGATGCCGGACGTGTGGGTGAGCAGGTGCTCGATCGTGACGGCATCGTCGATCTCGGGAAGGTCCGTGCCGAGGATCTGGCGCGCAGGCGTGTCGAGGCTCAGGTTGCCGTCCTCGACGAGTCGCATGATCGCCAGCGCCGTGAACGCCTTGCTGCCGCTGGCGATGCCGAACTGCGTGTCGACGGTGTTGGGCACTTCGAGGGCGCGATGGGCGAATCCGCTGGCGCGCTCGAAGATCCTCTCGTCGGCGGAATCCACGGCGACCACGCCGGTGAAAGCCCGCTCGGCGACGGCGGTCTCGATCGATTCGGGGTCGAGGGTCAGCATGTGTCCTCCTCGCGATGGGTGTGGAACCAGTCAACTCCCTCAACGCATCTTCCGCTCGGCCACCGCTGGACGTAGGTTCGGCTCGTGACCGATCGCGCGGTGCCGAACCTTCCTTCTCGTTCGTTCGATGCGACGGTCGACTTCTACGGCGGCTTCGGGTTCGAGGTGGCGTATCGCGACGGAGGATGGCTCATCCTCGGTCGCGGCACGGTCGTGCTGGAGTTCTTCCTGCCCCCGAGCACGACCCGTACTCGAGCTGGTTCATGACGAGCATCCGCGTGCACGACCTCGAGGAACTGTTCACGGCGGTCCGTCGGAGCGGAGTGCCCGAGACGCCGACCGGGATGCCGCGGCTCCTGCCGATCGCACTCCAGGAGTGGGGTCAGCGCGCCGGGTACCTGATCGACATCGACGGCACACAGCTGCACCTCATCGAAGACGGTGGCTGAGAGCCCAGCGCATCGCGCCCCGCGTGCCTACCATGGAAGTGCATCCGACCGGAGGAGCCGCCATGGTCGTCCAGGTACGCGTCCTCGGCCTCGCCCTCGACGAGGCGGGGCAGCACGTGCTGCTGGTCAAGCCGCTCGGCGAGCCGCCCGGCAGCGGCAGGATGCTGCCGATCTGGATCGGTTCCCTCGAGGCGACCTCGATCATGGTCGCGCTGCAGGGCACCCCGGTCCCGCGCCCGCTCGCCCACGATCTGATGCGATCGCTGCTCGAAGGGGCGGGGGCAGAGGTGCAGCGCGTCGAGGTCACGCGCATCGACGAGGGCACTTACTACGCCGAGATCACCCTCCTGACGGCGCTCGGCACCCGCACCGTGGACGCGCGGCCGTCGGATGCCGTGGCGCTCGCCACCCGCGTCGGTGCGCCGATCTGGGTGGCGGACGAAGTGATGGACGAAGCCGGCATCCCCGACATGACCACGGCGGACGATGACGATGAGGTGCCGGACGAAGAGGAGCGCGTCGACGAGTTCAAGCGGTTCCTGAACGACGTCGACCCCGAGGACTTCCGCGGCTGAGATGATCGGGCCATGGCCACGCGAACATTCGATCTCGACACCTCCGTAGGCGTTCCGCCTGCCGAGGCGATCGACTTCCTGCTGCGCCTCGACCAGCACCCGGGGCTGCATCCCTACTTCACGCACGCGGAGATCGTCGCGGAGGGATCGGATGCCGACGGGCCCTGGACGGACTGGAGAGTCACGGAGACGTCCCGGGTCGGCCCGTTCTCCTACCCGCTCCGCTTTCCGACGCGAACGAGCAGGACGACCGGCACCTCGATGACGAGCGTCGTCCGTCCGGCACCCGGATGCCGACTGGACATCACCGCTCGCGCGGTGAACGCCCCCGGCGGCGCGCGCGTCACGGAGACCGTCGCCGTCTCGGCGCCGCCGCCCCTGCTCGGCTACATGACCCGTCAGGCCGAGTTCGCCCGCGGTCGTCTGTACGAGCGGCTGTCCGATGCGCTCGGTACGCTGAGCCCATGACCACCCTCGTCCTGACCGTCGTCGGAGATGATCGCGCCGGGCTGGTGGCCGCGGTCGCCGGCGTCATCGACTCCCACGGCGGCAACTGGGAGAACAGCCAGCTCGCCGAGCTCGCCGGTGCCTTTGCGGGAATCATCGAGGTGTCGATCGCCGCCGACCGCGCCGAGGCGCTGCGCTCCGCCCTATCCGAGCTCGAAGGACTCGTGACGGTCGCGCTCCCTGCAGCGCCCACCGCGCCGACGGATGCCTCGCCCCCGCGCCGCTTCGTGTTCCAGGTGCTCGGCAACGACCATCCAGGGATCGTGCGCGAGCTGTCCGCGACCCTCGGCGGGCACGGCGTCAGCATCGACCGCATGACCACCGAGACGCGCGACGCAGCCATGGCGGGTGGGCGTCTGTTCGAGGCGACGATCGCGGCAAGTGTGCCGGCATCCGTCGACGTCGACGCGCTCACGGCCGAAGTGGAACGACTCGCGGCCGAACTCCAGGTCGACGTCACGCTGCTCGACTGAGACCACCCCACGCCGATCCATCATCCACCTGGGAGATTCACCGATGACCCGAGTCCGCGTCGACCTCAACATCTCACTCGACGGCTTCGCCACGACGACCGACCAGACGCCGGAGAACCCCTTCGGCGACGACTGGGGACGCCTCACCGACGCCTACGTCGCCACCCGTACGTTCCGCGAGCGCGTCCTGCATGACACCAGCGGCGCCGGCACGACCGGCGTCGACGACGAGTACGCCGCACGCTACTTCGAGGCCGTCGGCGCCGAGATCATGGGCGCCGCGATGTTCGGCCTGCACGAGCACCCCGACGATCCTGACTGGCGCGGCTGGTGGGGAGACGAGCCGCCGTTCCGGGTTCCCGTGTTCGTCCTCACCCACACGCCGCGAGCCTCGATCGAGATGGACGGCGGCACGACGTTCCACTTCCTGACCGCGTCTCCCGAAGAGGCGCTCGCGCGCGCTGTCGCGGTGGCGGATGGCGGCGATGTCCGCATCGGCGGGGGCCCGACCACCGTGCGCGAGTTCCTCCGAGCCGGGCTGGTGGATGATCTGCATGTCGCGATCGTCCCCATCCTGCTGGGCCGGGGCGTGCGTCTGTGGGACGACCTGCGGGGACTCGAGGCCGGCTGCCGGGTGACGTCGGAGTCGGCGCCGAGTGGAGTCACTCACGTCACGTTCCGCCGCGACCCACGTGAAAACGGCTGAGCTCCCGTCTCCGGGGACTCAGCCGTTCACGATGTCCTCGGACATCAAATGGCGGAGGATGGGGGATTCGAACCCCCGAGGGCTTGCACCCAACACGCTTTCCAAGCGTGCGCCATAGGCCACTAGGCGAATCCTCCTCGGCCCTCGCGGGCCGCAGACCATCTTATCCTGCCGGGCGCCGTCTTCCCGACGCGGGCCACCCCGACGCCGACCGCTTCCCGATGCGCGCTATCGCTCCCGCGCCGTCGCCCGCTCTGCCGCCGGTCCGGCACCCGCTGCGGCGTACACCGAACCGGGTCGCACGATGAGGGACCGCGGCGCGAAGACCGCGAGGAGCTGCCGAGCCCGCGGCGCCTCGCGGAAGAGTCCCCGGCACACGGCCGCGGCCGGGATCGAGGCATCCGTCCACCGTCGCCGCGCCGCACCTGGCGCGTAGCTGGCCCGCTCGATCGCGACCACGAGCTCTCGCATCGGCTCGGCCGGGGCCCCGTGCTCGCCCACCAGACGCGCGGCCAGCGCGCGCGGCGACTCGCTCCCGGGCGCCGCGATGCCGAGGTCGATCGCGGCGTCCTGCACCAGCACCCACGCCGCGGCGGCATCGCCATCGCGCGCCGCCTGCAGCAGTCGGCGTCCGCGGAAGGCTCGCAGGAGGGCCGGGATCGACAGGGCGAGGAGGATGCCGAAGATGATGCTGACGGTGGGCAGCGGGTCGACCCGGGGGACCGCGGAGCCGCTCTCGGCCGGTGCGCCGTCGAGTCCGTCATCCAGGGGATTCGCCGTCGCCCCCGATGCCGTGGGGCTCGGCGTCGACGTGACATCGGTCCCGGCGCCGAGATCTCCGAGGGTCGTCGATGCAGGAGAGAAGCTGGTCGGCACGCCGAGGCTGGCGGTGGGCTCGAACGGCACCCAGCCGACGCCGTTGAAGTACACCTCGGGCCAGGCGTGCAGCTGGCTGCTGAACACCGAATAGATGGTCTGCCCGCCGGTCTGCTCGCCGGTCTGCTCCGGGGTCTTCTCGGTCGTGGGGTTGCCGGGCAGATAGCCGACGACGATCCGAGTCGGCATGCCGAGGGTGCGCGCCATGAGCGCGAAGGCGGACGCGAAGTGCACGCAGTATCCCTGCTTCACCTCCAGGAACTTCGCGACCGCGTCGGCGCCGCTGCCGTCGAAGCCCTCTTCCACCGGCGCCTTGAGCGAGTAGCGGAAGTCGCTGCCACGGAACCAGCGCTGCAGGGCGATCAGCGCGTCGTAGTCCGTCGACGTGCCCGCGGTCACCGCCGCCGCCGTCTCCGCGATGATCGGCGGCAGGTCCGGCGGGAGCGCCGTCGTGTCGTCGCGGATCTGCGGTCCGCCGGCCTCGGCGACGCGGATCTGCTCCAGCGTGGGTCGGGGCACGTGGGTGACGACGTGATAGGTCTGGCCTCTGGTCGATCCGGACTGGCTGAGCACCGTGCGGTTGTACGGCACCACTTTCCACGTGCCGTCGAGTCCGGTGACGGCGACGGCCGGGAACGCGACCGGCAGCCACGAGGCGACGAGTTCGCGCACCTCGACCTCGGTGGTGTACTCCGACACCTTCACGCCCGAGGTGACCGCGACCTCGCTGAGCGCGTTGTCGCTGTCCAGCGGGACGGCTCGCATGCGATCGGGCTGCCAGACGGCTCCCGTGAACACCGAGAGCGTCGCGGCACGCAGGTAGGGCGGTGTCGGCGCATCCGTGTGCAGGCGCAGCGCTTCGGTGATGCGAGGCTGACGCAGGTCGTCGCCGAGCTGCAGCGTCACATCGATTCCCTGCCCGAGACCGGGCTGTCCTGCCACGATCGGCGTGGGCGGGGGGAGCAGGGGAGTGACCACGATCGCGACGACGATCGCGATCGCCCCGATCCCGAGTGCAGTGGCCGGTACGCCGGCGGCTCGGGATGCCTCGCGCGCGGCGGGCAGATCACGGGAGCGTGTCTCGGTCCTGATGAGGTACAGCACGGCGCCCGCCAGAAGGGCGAACGCCATGATGTCGACGCCCTGCGGCACGACGATCGAGGGGATGAGCGACACGGCGATCAGCCCGACGCCCGCGAGGAGCGGCATCCGGGCCGTCAGCACGACGTGGTCGACGATGATCGCCAGGAGAGCCGTCGCACCGACGATGAGGAACGCCAGCTCAGCGCTGACCGTCATCGGGGCCGACCCGAGATTGATGTCCTGGAACGCCGCTGCGAGGGCGTCAGGCACCTCCCGGGCAGTCGCCGGGGTGGGGATCAACCAGAGCAGGGCGGTCTCGCGGAAGAACACGCAGGTCAGGAAGAGCGCCCACAGGAGGATCTCGATCAGGCTCACCACCAGCGCGCGCAGCCCGATCCTGCGGCCGAAGTAGCCGGCCGCGAGCACGATCGCGGTGAGCAGCACGGCGGCGGGGAGCCACGGGCCGGGCTTGAGCACCGTCAGCAGCGGCAGCAGGGCGGCGAAGATCGCCAGGAGCACGCCGAGGCTCAGGGCGAGGTCGGCGCGCATCGGCGCGCGCTCGGCCGTCTGGTCGACGGTCCGGTCAGCGATGACCACTGCTCACCCCCCGATCCACCGTGCCGGTCCACGCGGCCCGAAGTTCGTCATCCGGACCGATCGTCGCCACCCGCCAGCCGAACTCGGCGGCCAGGTCCGCCGCCGCGCGCTCGGGGGCGACGGCGAAGAGCAGCGGAAGCGTGCAGTGATGCACGAGCGGCGCCAGGGTCTCGGCATCCGCGGAATCGAGTCGTCCGACGATCAGCACGAGCGGTCCGGTGGTCACGCCGTTGAACAGCCGGGCCAGCTGAGGCAGGTGGTCTTCGCGCCGTGCGGTGACGGTGGCGAAATGCGTGCGCAGATCCTCGACACCGCTCAGGTCGCCGCCTTCGATGCGATCGGCGAGGACGGTGCCGTCGGAATCGATGACGTCCACCGAGTAGCCGTCGACCACCAGCCGGGCGACCGCCGACACGCACGTCGTCACGGCCGACTCGAAGCCGGGATCGGCCCCGGTCGAACCCATCGCCTCGGCCGCCCATCGGCGAGCGCTGCGGTCGAGCACCACGACCGCTTCGGGGGTCGTCTCCTGCTCCTCCTGCCGCACCATGAGCTCGCCCCGGTGCGCGGACGCGCGCCAGTGGATGCGCCGCATCGAGTCGCCGGGCAGGTACAGCCGCGCGATGAGGTTGTCGGCGCCCTGGCCGAGCTGGTTGTTCTCGGTGTGCAGCGTTCCGCCGGTGTTGCCGAGCATGTCGGTCAGCGCGGACAGGTCGACGATCGCGGGTGCGACCGTGACAGCCGTGCGGTCGGTGAACACAGTGCGCCGCCGCACGAGTCCGAACGGATCGGTCGAGGTCACGATCAGGGGACCGGTGGGATGGATGCCGCGGCGCAGCCCGGTCACCGGATATTCGATGTCGACCGACCAGTCCGCGCGGCGAAGCGCTGAGCCGAGCGCTGGGAAGACCCCGTGCGGCCGGCCGTCGAGCCCCTTCGGCAGGGTGTCCTCCCACGTGCCCGGGGCAGTGGGCACGGGACTGCGGATGCCGACGTGCGCGGTCACGGTCGCCGACCGGCCGACCGTGACGACCTCCGGGTACAGCGACCGGGTGACGTTGTCGGTGCGCCGGGTGAGATGCAGCGACACGAGCCCCGCGACGAGCAGTGCGAGCAGCAGGAGCCCGAAGTACATCAGCACAGTGACGCCGAGTTCACTCGCCGCGATGAAGCAGCCGAGCGCGAGCAGCAGACCGCCCGTCCCACGGGCGGTGAACGGCCAGAGACGCTTCATCGGGTGCTCGCGGACGGCCGGCTACTGGCGTGCGGCGATGGGAACGCGCACGCTCTGCGCGATGCGTTCGAGGATCCCCACGATCGCATCAGCGCCCGATCGGGCACGAGCACCGCCGGCGGAGCGGGTCGGGATCAGGCGGTGGGCGAACACCTGGATGAGGAGGGCGGTGATGTCGTCCGGGATGACGAAGCCGCGCCCGTCGAGGGCGGCCCAGACCTTCGCGGCGCGCACGAGCTGCAGCGTCGCGCGGGGGCTTGCGCCCAGGCGCAGATCTGGGTGGGTGCGGGTCGCGTTCGCCAGGGCCACGGCGTAGTCCTCGATCGTCGGAGCGACATGCACCGCCCGCGCCCACGAGACCAGTTCGGCGACTTCGGCCGCCGACACCACAGGCACCAGCTCATCGAGCGGGTTGATCGCATCCCGCTGACGCAGCATGAGGGCTTCGGACTTCGCGTCCGGGTAGCCCATCGAGATGCGCATCATGAAGCGGTCTCGCTGCGCCTCCGGCAGGGCGTAGGTGCCCTCCATCTCCAGTGGGTTCTGGGTCGCCACCACAAGGAACGGGTCAGGCAGCAGGTGCGAGCGCCCGTCGACGGTCACCTGTCCCTCCTCCATGGCCTCCAGGAGCGCGGACTGCGTCTTGGGGGAGGAGCGGTTGATCTCGTCGGCGATCACGAGGTTCGCGAAGATCGCGCCGGGCTTGAACTCGAACTCGCGCTCGACCGGATTGAAGACGCTCACCCCGGTGATATCGCCGGGAAGCAGGTCGGGGGTGAACTGGATGCGCCGCACGGTGGCATCGACGGAGGCCGCGAGCGCCCGGGCGAGCATCGTCTTGCCGACACCTGGCACGTCCTCGATCAGGAGGTGCCCTTCCGCGAGGAGGCAGACCAGGGCGGACCGGACCGCTTCGGGCTTGCCGTCGATGACACTGCTCACCGAGGCGAGGATCTCCTCGGTCGCGCGGGCGAAGTCTTCGGCAGTGAGCTCGGCGACCGCGTCGGCCGAGGCATCCGTCATCGCAGTGTCCGCCATGGGACCCCCCTCGGTCCGTCCGTCGTTCCAGAGCGCCGTCGCTCACTTCTCTGATCGTAACAACCTGGTGACCGCCTGGCTCCTGGGAAGTGACCGGGCATCGAAGCGGCAGCGGTTCGGAGCATTCGCCGGGGCCGGGTAGACTTGTCTCAGCTCTCCGCGAGGCGGCATCCAGGCCAAATCCCCCAGGACGGAAACGTAGCAAGGGTAACCGGGCTCTGCCGGGTTCGCGGAGAGTCTTTCTTTGCCCGGAAACAGCCGACTTCGTGCTCTTTTCGGCGATTTCTCCGGGCTCGCTCCCTGGTTCGACCGGCGCCGCGCCCATAGGCTGAGCCCGTGGCGCAGAGCATCTACATCACTTCCGCAGAAGGTCATTCCGGAAAGTCGACGGTTGCGCTGGGGGTGCTCGAAGCGCTCAGTCGCGCGACCCCCCGGGTAGGCGTCTTCCGTCCTGTCGCCCGTTCCACCGCCGAACGCGACTACGTGCTGGAGATGCTCCTCGACCACGACGGGGTGGACCTCGACTACGACCTGTGCGTCGGCGTGTCCTACGACGACGTCCGCCAGGATCCGGATGCCGCGCTCGCGAAGATCGTCGAACGCTACAAGGCCGTCGAGTCGCGGTGCGACGCGGTCGTGATCGTCGGCAGCGACTACACCGACGTCGGCAGCCCCACCGAGCTCGGCTACAACGCCCGGATCGCGGCGAACCTGGGCGCCCCGGTGCTCCTCGTGCTCAGCGGCCGGGAAGGACAGGCCGAGCAGCTCGGCACGTCGCCGGCGCGCACCGCTGACGAGATGGGACAGCTGACCGCGCTGGCCCTCGCCGAGCTCACCCACGGCCGCGCCGGCCTGCTCGCGGTCGTCGCCAATCGTGCCGACCCCGAGCACCTGGTCGAGATCGTCACGCGGATCCAGGCGGTCGTCGACGCCGTGGAAGGCTCCGGCCACGCCGCCGCGGATCGGTCGATCGCCGTGTGGGCGCTCCCGGAAGATCGGCTCCTCGTCGCACCCTCGGTGCGCGAAGTAGTCCGCTCCGTCGGCGGCACCCTTCTCAAGGGCGACCAGGACCTCCTCACCAGAGAGGTGCTCGGGGTAGTGATCGGCGGCATGTCGATGGTCAACGTGCTGCCGCGCCTGTTCGACGGCGCACTCGTGATCATCCCGGCCGATCGCACCGAAGTGCTGCTGGCCGCCATCCTCGCCGACCGATCGGGAACCTTCCCGACGCTGTCGGGCATCATCCTGAACGGGCCTTTCGAGCTGCCCGAGGAGATCAACCGACTGATCGACGGGATCGGGGTCACGCTGCCGATCATCACGGCAGACCTCGACACCTACGAGACCGTCGTGAGCGTCATGGCCACCCGCGGGCGGCTCGCGGCGGACTCGCAGCGCCGGTACGACACGGCGCTCGGGATGTTCGACACGCACATCGACACCGAGAGGCTTGTCGAGTCCCTCGGCCTCGCGCACTCGGCGGTGGTCACCCCGCTCATGTTCGAGTACGCGCTGATGGACCGTGCTCGGTCCGACCGCAGGCGCATCGTCCTGCCCGAGGGGACCGACGATCGCGTGCTCCGCGCGGCCGCGAAGGTGCTTGCCCGCGGCATCGCGGATCTCACGATCCTCGGCGAGGAGATCGAGGTGCGCGGCCGCGCACTCGAACTCGGCATCGATCTGAGCGCGGCGGCGGTCCTGAGTCCCTTCGATGCCGTCCACGTCGACAAGTTCGCGCGTGAGTACGAGCGCCTGCGTGCCCACAAGGGCGTCACCTACGCGCAGGCCGCCGACTCGGTGACCGATGTCTCCTACTTCGGCACGCTCATGGTGCACCTCGGCCTCGCCGACGGCATGGTGTCCGGCGCAGCGCACACGACGGCGCACACGATCCGCCCCGCGTTCGAGATCATCAAGACCAAGCCCGGCGTCTCGGTGGTGTCGTCGGTCTTCCTGATGGCGCTCGCCGACCGCGTGCTCGTCTACGGCGACTGCGCGGTGATCCCCGACCCGACCGCGGCGCAGCTCGCCGACATCGCGATCTCATCGGCCGCGACCGCGGCGCAGTTCGGCATCGACCCGCGGGTGGCGATGCTCTCCTACTCGACCGGCGAGTCGGGATCGGGAGCCGACGTCGAGAAAGTGCGCGAGGCCACCGCTCTCGTGCGCGAGCGTGCACCCGAGCTGCTCGTCGAAGGTCCGATCCAGTACGACGCGGCAGCGGATGCCGCGGTCGCAAAGGCGAAGATGCCCGAATCCGCCGTGGCCGGGCGCGCCACCGTCTTCGTCTTCCCCGATCTGAACACGGGGAACAACACGTACAAGGCGGTGCAGCGATCGGCCGGCGCAGTCGCGATCGGTCCGGTGCTGCAGGGTCTGAACAAGCCGATCAACGATCTGTCGCGCGGGGCGCTCGTGGACGACATCGTCAACACCATCGCGATCACCGCGATCCAGGCCCAGGGGGAACATCCCGCATGAGTGTTGTGCTCGTCGTCAACAGCGGTTCGTCGTCGTTCAAATACCAGCTCATCGACATGGATGCCGAGGCCGTGCTGGCCTCGGGTCTGGTCGAGCGCATCGGCGAAGAGGTGGGCACCTCCAAGCACACGGTCACATCGGCCTCCCTCGGATCTGACGCCCCGGCCATGCTCGACGCCACCTACAAGCGGGAGCTGCCGATCCCCGATCACACCGCGGGGTTCCGGGTGATGCTCGACGCGTTCGCCGAGCACGGCCCCTCGCTGGACGACCGGGCACCGGTCGCGGTCGGGCACCGCGTCGTGCACGGTGGAGCCCGCTTCTTCGAGCCCACCCTTGTCACACCGCTCGTCGAGATCAACATCGACGAACTGTCCGTGCTCGCGCCGCTGCACAACCCCGGCGCGCTCCAGGGGATCCGGGCCGCAAAGGCCGCCTTCGCCGACCTGCCGCACGTCGCCATCTTCGACACCGCGTTCCACCAGACCCTGCCGCCGGCCGCGTACACCTACGCGATCGACCGGGAACTCGCCGAGACCCACCGCATCCGCCGCTACGGCTTCCACGGCACGAGCCACAAGTTCGTCTCCGAGGCCGCCGCGGCCTTCCTCGGCCGCCCCCTCGGAGAGCTCAAGCAAATCGTCTTCCACCTCGGCAACGGGGCCTCCGTCACCGCCGTCGACGGCGGGCGCTCCGTGGAGACCTCGATGGGGATGACCCCGCTCGAGGGGCTGGTCATGGGCACGCGGTCGGGCGACATCGACCCGGCGGTGCTGTTCCACCTCGCCCGCCGCGCGAACCTGTCCATCGACGACCTCGACGACCTCCTCAACAAGCGCAGCGGAGTGCTCGGCCTCGCCGGCGTCGCGGACATGCGTGACATCGAGATCGGCATGGAGAACGGGGATGCCGCGGCCACCCTCGCGATGGAGGTCTACCTGCATCGGCTCCGCGCCTACGCGGGCGCCTATCTCGCCCAGCTGGGCGGGGTCGATGTGATCTCGTTCACGGCCGGGGTCGGCGAGAACGCGCCCATCGTGCGCGCCGGCGCCCTTGCCACACTCGGGTTCGCCGGAGTCGAGATCGACCAGGAGCGCAACGATGCGCGCGGCCGCGGCATCCGGGTCATCTCGACGGATGCCTCGCCCGTGACGGTCCTCGTCGTGCCCACGAACGAGGAGCTCGAGATCGCCCGCCAGACCCTCGCGGTGGCGGTCTGATCCCGGCGCTCGGCGATCTTTCATCCATCCGTAACGTCGCCTCGCTGTGCCGCGCAACCCCCAGCAACTACGCTGGCACCACGCCGCGGAGACGAGCCGTTCCTTCGCCCTCGCACCCGATATGGAGGCTCCGTGCCCGCCGATGTGCCCCCCGACCTGACCTCGTACGACGCCGTGCTGTTCGACCTGGACGGGGTGCTGACGCCCACGGCCGAGGTGCACATGCACGCGTGGCAGACGATGTTCGAGGAGCTCTTCGCCGCATGGGAGATCGAGCCCCCCTATGCCGAGCGCGACTACTTCGAGTACCTCGACGGCAAGAAGCGCTATGACGGCGTCGCGAGCCTGCTGCGCAGCCGCGATGTCGAGCTGCCCTGGGGCGATCCGTCCGATGCGCCCG
Organism: Microbacterium sp. P5_E9; assembly: GCF_054049175.1. NCBI lineage: Bacteria > Bacillati > Actinomycetota > Actinomycetes > Micrococcales > Microbacteriaceae > Microbacterium > Microbacterium sp. P5_E9. Next base: position 424,844 of record NZ_JBFUMV010000002.1, read on the forward strand.
AGGTCGACACGGTGTGCGGGGTGGGAAACCGCAAGAACGTGGTCTTCGCCCGCGTGCTGCGGCGCGATGGCATCGCTCCCTACCCCGGCTCGATCGCGCTGCTCGAGGTGCTCGAGGCCGCCGGCACGCCCGTCGCAGTCGTGTCCAGCTCGAAGAACGCCGAAGAGGTGCTCGAGGCCGCCGGCATCCGTGACCGCTTCCCGATCGTGATGGACGGGGTCATCGCCGAGCGCGACCACCTCGCCTCCAAGCCCGCCCCGGATGTGTTCGTCGAAGCCGCACGGATGCTGGGGGTCGATCCAGCCCGCAGCGTCGCGGTCGAAGACGCTCTGAGCGGCGTGCAGTCCGCCGTCGCCGGCGGCTTCGGTCTCGTCGTCGGAGTGGACCGCGGCGTCGGCGCGGACGATCTGACCGCCGCCGGTGCCCACATCGTCGTTCAGGACCTGGAGGAGCTCGTCCCATGATCGATCGCGACCGTTTTCCCGTCGACCCATGGCGCCTCGTCGAGAAGTCGTTCAGCCTCGAAGACGCGGGCGTGACCGAGACCCTCTTCGCCGTCGGCAACGGCTACCTCGGGCTCCGAGGGAATCAGCCCGAGGGCCGGCACGCGCTCGAGCACGGCACGTTCATCAACGGCTTCCATGAGACGTTCCCGATCCGGCACGCCGAGCAGGCGTACGGATTCGCCGAGGTCGGCCAGACGATCATCAACGCGCCGGATGCGAAGGTGATGCGCGTCTACGTCGACGATGAGCCCCTGTCGTTCGATTTCGCCGACGTGCGCGAGTACGAGCGTTCGCTCGATCTGCGCGACGGGGTGCTGCGCCGACACCTCATCTGGGTGACGCCCTCCGGAAAGGAGGTGCGCATCGACTTCGAGCGGATGGTCTCGTTCGAAGAGAAGCACCTGGCGATCATGCGGGTCGATGTGACGGTGCTCAATGCCGACGCCCCGGTCACGGTCTCCTGCCAGATGATCAACCGGCAGGACGGCGAAGACGTCTACGGCGGGAGCCCAGTCGGAGGGAAGAAGCCGGGATTCGACCCCCGCAAGGCGGAGCGCATCCACCAGCGCGTGCTGCAGCCGCAGGAGTTCTGGCAGGACGGCGGTCGCTCCGCGCTGTCGTACCGGGTGACCGAATCGGGGATGACCATCGGTCTGGCGGCCGACCACGTCATCGAGACCGCCAACGAGTACTCGGCGCGCGCCTCGATCGAAGCCGACATCGCCAAGAACGTGTTCCGCGTGCAGGCCAGAGCGGGTGTGCCGATCCGGGTCACGAAGCTCGTGAGCTACCACACGTCCCGCGGCGTACCGGCGCGCGAACTCGTCGACCGCTGCCGTCGCACTCTCGACCGCGCCAAGATCGTCGGCGTCGATGCGCACTTTACGCAGCAGCGTGCCTGGCTCGACGACTTCTGGCATCGGTCCGATGTGCGCATCGCCGGCCATGACGAGCTCCAGCAGGCGACCCGCTGGTGCATGTTCCAGCTCGCGCAGGCGGCGGCGCGCGCCGACGGCCAGGGCGTGCCCGCGAAGGGCATGACCGGGTCGGGCTACAGCGGTCACTACTTCTGGGACACCGAGATCTACGTCCTGCCGTTCCTCATGTACACGACGCCGCTCTGGGCGCGCAACGCCCTGCGCATGCGGTATCTCATGCTCCCGGCCGCCCGTCGCCGTGCCCGTCAGCTCAATGAGGCGGGGGCGCTCTTCCCTTGGCGCACCATCAACGGCGAAGAGGCGTCCGCCTACTACGCCGCCGGCACCGCCCAGTACCACATCAACGCCGACGTGAGCTTCGCCCTCGCGAAGTACGTCCGCGCGACCGGCGACGTGGAATTCCTCCATCGGGAGGGCATCGACATGGCGGTCGAGACGGCGCGGCTGTGGAACTCGCTCGGCTTCTGGCGCACGAGCGACGGAGACACCGGCGGAGTGGAGACGTTCCACATCCACGGCGTGACCGGCCCGGACGAGTACACGACCGTGGTCAACGACAATCTGTTCACCAACGTCATGGCCCGCTTCAATCTGCGGTTCGCCGCACGCACGGTGCGCGAGATGGCGGATGACGCCCCCGAGGCGTATCGGCTCATGGTCGACCGCCTCGCCCTCGATCCCGGCGAGCCGGAGGCGTGGGAGCGCGCCGCAGAGGCGCTGCACATCCCCTACAGCGCGGCCCTCGGCATCCATCCGCAGGACGAGGTCTTCCTCGAGCGCGAGATCTGGGACCTCGAGAACACGCCGCCCGACAAGCGCCCGCTGCTGCTGCACTTCCACCCCCTGGTGATCTATCGGTATCAGGTGCTCAAGCAGGCGGATGTCGTGCTCGCGCTGTTCCTCCAGGGAAACCACTTCACCCAGGACGAGAAGCTCGCCGACTTCCAGTACTACGACCCGCTGACCACGGGCGACTCGACCCTGTCCGCGGTCGTGCAGGCGATCCTCGCGGCAGAGGTGGGCTACCAGGACCTCGCGCTGGACTACTTCCTGCAGTCGGCCTTCGTGGACCTCGGCGACCTGCACCACAACGCGTCTGATGGGGTGCACGTCGCCTCGGCGGGTGGAGTGTGGACCGCGGTGGTCGCCGGCTTCGGCGGCATGCGCGACCACTTCGGCAAGCTCACGTTCGACCCGCGGCTGCCCGCGTCGTGGGACGAGCTCGCCTACACGGTGCACTGGCACGGCACCCGCCTGGCCGTCGCCGTGAGCCGCAGCGAGCTGCGCATCGAGGCGGAAGGCGGCCTCGAGGTCGAGTTCGAGGTGCGTGGTGCCCCTTACCGGGTGTCTCCGGGTGAGACGGTGACGGTGCCGCTCGCCGATCAGGGGCCGGTGATCGCCGGTCGGCCATCGCTGATCGAGTTCGAAGACGCCCGCCGCGAAGACGGGACCATCCTGTCGGCCTCCGTGCCCACCGTGACGACGTCGATCACGATCATCACGGAGAACCCGGACGGCACCATCGATCCGATCGATGTGTGATCCGAGCGCGCGCACGGCCCGCCGGCATGTCGGCGCCACACCGTAGGGTGGAGCGGTGACCACCGCCCTGTACCGCCGCTACCGTCCCGAGGCGTTCGGCGAGATGATCGGGCAGTCCCAGGTCACCGAGCCGCTCATGACGGCGCTGCGCGGCGACCGGGTCGGGCACGCCTATCTCTTCTCGGGGCCCCGCGGCTGCGGCAAGACGACGTCGGCGCGCATTCTCGCCCGCTGCCTCAACTGCGCCAAGGGACCGACCGACACCCCGTGCGGCGAGTGCGACAGCTGCGTCGAGCTCGGTCGCGGCGGCGGCGGGTCGCTCGACGTCGTCGAGATCGACGCCGCGAGCCACAACGGCGTCGACGATGCGCGCGACCTGCGTGAACGCGCGATCTTCGCCCCGGCCCGCGACCGGTTCAAGATCTTCATCCTCGACGAGGCGCACATGGTGACGCCGCAGGGCTTCAACGCCCTGCTCAAGCTCGTCGAAGAGCCGCCCGATCACGTCAAGTTCATCTTCGCCACGACCGAGCCCGAGAAGGTCATCGGCACGATCCGGTCGCGCACCCACCATTACCCGTTCCGGCTCGTCCCGCCCGCGGCCATGCTCGAATACGTGCAGCAGCTCTCGGCGACCGAGGGCGTCACCGTCGAGCCCGGCGTGCTGCCCCTCGTCGTCCGCGCCGGGGGCGGCTCACCCCGCGACACGCTGTCGCTGCTCGATCAGCTCATCGCCGGATCGGACCCCGCCGATGGCGCGGTGCTCGTCCGCTACGAACGCGCCGTCGCGCTGCTCGGCTATACGCACGCCGAGCTGCTCGACGAGGTCGTCGACGCGTTCGCCGCGCGGGATGCCGCGGCCGCCTTCGCCGCGATCGACCGAGTCGTGCAGACCGGTCAAGACCCTCGCCGGTTCGTCGACGATCTGTTGGAGCGCCTGCGCGACCTCATCATCGTGAGCGCGACAGGTCAGGGCGCCGCTGCCGTGCTGCGCGGCAGCTCGGAGGAGGAGCTGGCCCGCATGGCGCGCCAGGCCGATGCCTTCGGCGCCGCCGCGCTCTCCCGCACGGCCGACCTCGTCATCACCGCGCTCGATGAGATGACCGGTGCCACCTCGCCCCGCCTGCAGCTCGAACTGCTCGTGGCCCGCGTGCTCGCCCAGGGTGCCGCGGTCGCAGCACCGGCCGTGGTCGCGGCCGCCGCGCCCCCGGTCGTTGAGCGAGCAGGCCTTTCCCCGGTCGTTGAGCGAGCGAAGCGAGACGAAACGCCTGCGGCTGCCGGCCCGCCTCCCGCCACCGAGAGCGCGGGTCCTCCGCCGGTTGCCGACCGAGCGAAGCCGGACGAAGCGGCAGCCCCCATGCCGAGCGGCCCCATCACCCTGCCGCAGCTCCGCGCGGCCTGGCCGGAGGTGCTCGGTCGCCTCGAGAAGATCAGCCGTTCGTCGTGGCTGCTCGCTGCTGCAGCCCAGCCCGTCCAGCTGAGCGGCGACGTGCTCACCCTCACCTTCCAGAGCCAGAGCGACGTCGCGAAGTTCAAGCAGCTTTCGGCAGGGGCAGGGCCCAGCGAAGACCTGCGCACCGCGATCCAGGCAGTGCTCGGCATCCGGGTGAAGTACATCGCCAAGCACGATGTCGTGCCCCCTGACGACGGGCCGCCGCCCCCGCCGGACGCGCCGGAATCGCCGCCGTCGTCATCCGGGCCGCCTTCGGAACCCCCCGCCGCCAAACGACCGCCCGCGCGTGGCGCCGCACCGGCACGCGCGTCAGCGGCGCCGGTCACCGAATGGGCGGTCGCGTCGATTCCCGGCGCGGAGTCCCCAGCCGGGTTCGCCTCGGCGTCGATCGACGCCGCGCGCGGCGCCTCCGCGTCGGTGGCGCAGTTCGCGGTCGATGACGAGCCGGAAGACGCCGCCACCGTGGGTGCGCGGCTGCGCACGGTGACGCTTGACCCGGTCCGCGAAGGCGACGTGCTGCCCGACAACGTCGTGACCGCGTCGATCGAGCGCGACGAGGACGACGACGAGACGGCAGGCACAGCACCCGTCGACCTTCCGGTGCCGCCGGCCATCGCACCCCCGCGCGCGGCGCCCCCGGTCGAACCTGCACGCGGTGCCCACGGTCGCGGCCCGCGCTACGGCGAGGCGGTGGTGCGACAGGTGCTGGGCGCCACCTTCGTGCGCGAAGAGCCCTACGAGCCGCCCACGAGGTTCAGCTAGGCCATGTACGACGGCATCGTCCAAGACCTCATCGACGAGTTCGGCCGCCTTCCCGGCATCGGCCCGAAATCCGCGCAGCGCATCACGTTCCACATCCTCCAGACGCCGTCCTTCGACGTGTCGCGTCTCGCTGTGCTGCTGAGCGAGGTCCGCGAGAAGGTGCGGTTCTGCGAGGTGTGCGGCAATGTGTCCGAGCAGGATCGGTGCTCGATCTGCCGTGACCCGCGCCGCAACCCTGCGCTGATCTGCGTGGTGGAGGACGCGAAGGATGTCGCCGCCATCGAGCGCACCCGCGAGTTCCGCGGGCTGTATCACGTCCTCGGCGGTGCGATCAGTCCGATCGCCGGGATCGGGCCGGAAGACCTGCGGATCACCCAGCTCATGCAGCGTCTCGCCGACGGTACCGTGCAGGAGGTCATCCTCGCGACGAACCCGAACCTCGAGGGCGAGGCCACCGCGACCTACCTCAGCCGCCTGCTGCACACGATCGAGATCAGTGTGACCCGCCTCGCATCTGGGCTGCCGGTGGGCGGCGACCTCGAGTACGCCGACGAAGTGACGCTCGGCCGGGCCTTCGAGGGGCGCCGGTCGATCTGATGGCCGCTCCGACCGTGCAGCGTTTCGACGCGCGCGCCTGGACGCTGTTCGCGGCCATGGCGGTGCTGTGGGGCATCCCGTACCTGTTCATCAAGGAGGCCGTGGACTCCTACTCGCCGGCCGCGGTGGTTGCCGGGCGGACGCTGCTCGGCGGGCTCCTGCTGCTGCCCTTCGCCCTGCGCCAGCGGGCCCTCCGCCCCGCTCTGCGCAAGATCGGGTGGGTGCTCGCGTTCGGTGCGATCGAGATGGCGGGGCCGTTCCTGCTGCTCGGGCATGCCGAGCAGACCCTCCCATCGGGGCTGACCGGCCTCCTCGTCGCCACCGTTCCACTGTTCGCCGCGATCATCGCCTTCACCGGCGGCGATCGCAGTGTGCTGAAGCCCGCCCGTGCGATCGGGCTCGCGATCGGCTTCGCCGGTGTGGCGGTGATCGTCGCAGGCCCTGGTCTCGCGGTGCAGGGCGGTGCCGGGCTCATCGCCGTCGGCGAAGTGCTTCTCGTCGCGATCTGCTACGCCACGGCGCCGTTCATCGTCGCCCACCGGCTCGACGACGTGCCGTCGCTCGGCACCGTGACGCTGTCGCTCTTCGCGGTCGGGCTGTTCTATCTGCCGATCGCGCTGCTGACTCAGCACGAGGTGCCGACCGCGCGCAGCACGGTGTCGCTCGTCGCGCTGGCCGTCCTGTGCACCGCGATCGCCTTCGTCGTCTTCTTCGCGCTCATCGCGCGGGTGGGGCCCGTGCGCGCTCCGCTGTTCACCTACGTCAACCCGATCGTCGCGATCATCCTGGGGAGCATCATCCTCGGCGAGGAGATCACGCTCGGACTGCTGATCGGCTTCCCGCTCGTGGTCGCAGGCTGCTGGCTGGCGGCGACCGGCGGCAGGGTGCGCGCGCTTCCGGCTCCGACGTCGAGCGGCTCCTCGTAGCAGTCGAGGGCGCCGCGCCAGCGGTCACATGGCGAGTTGCCGAGTGACCGCGAACGTAAGATGGACGACTGGGCGCGGCATCCGTTCGCGGCCCGTCACCACACGCATGCCGCCGCCGCGGCATCTCCGGGGAGTTCCAACGTGGCGCTGATCGTCCAGAAGTACGGCGGGTCCTCCGTCGCCGACGCGGAGAGCATCAAGCGGGTCGCCAAGCGCGTCGTCGACGCGCGCCGCGCCGGCCATGAAGTCGTCGTCGCCGTGAGCGCCATGGGTGACACCACCGACGAGCTGCTCGACCTCGCGGCGCAGGTCGCCCCGATCCCGGCGCCGCGCGAGCTCGACATGCTGCTCTCCAGCGGCGAGCGCATCTCGATGGCGCTGCTGGCGATGGCGATCCACTCGATGGGATTCGAGGCGCGCTCGTTCACCGGCAGCCAGGCCGGCATGATCACGGATGCCACGCACGGCGCCGCCCGGATCGTCGATGTCACCCCGGTGCGACTGCGCGAAGCGCTCGATGAGGGCGCGATCGTGATCGTCGCCGGCTTCCAGGGATTCAACCGCGACACCCGCGACATCACGACCCTCGGACGCGGCGGTTCGGACACGACAGCCGTCGCGCTCGCCGCGGCGCTCAACGCCGATGTCTGCGAGATCTACAGCGACGTCGACGGCATCTTCACCGCCGATCCCCGCGTTGTGCCGAAGGCGAAGAAGCTCGGCGTCGTCTCGTCCGAGGAGATGCTCGAACTTGCGGCGAACGGGGCGAAGGTGCTGTACATCCGCGCCGTCGAGTACGCCCGCCGTCATGGCGTGCTCATCCACGCCCGATCCACGTTCAGTTCGAGCGTGGGAACCTACGTGCTCGGTGCGGGCATGACCCTGCCGGACAGCCAAAAGGGAGCAGAGATGGAAGAGCCGATCGTCGCGGGCGTCGCGACCGATCTCGGACAGGCCAAGATCACGGTGATCGGCGTGCCCGACGTGCCGGGCAAGGCCGCTGAGATCTTCAAGATCGTCGCCAAGTCCGGTGCGAACGTCGACATGATCGTGCAGAACGTGTCAGCGGCGGCCACCGGCCGCACCGACATCTCCTTCACACTCCCCAAGGGCGACGCCACCCTGGCGCTCAAGGCGCTGGCCGGCGATCAGGCCGAGGTCGGCTTCGAGAACCTGGTGCACGACGACCAGATCGGCAAGCTCTCGGTCGTCGGGGCCGGGATGCGCACCCACTCCGGCGTCTCGGCGACCCTCTTCGAGGCGCTCAGCATCGCCGGGATCAACATCGAGATGATCTCGACCTCCGAGATCCGCATTTCGGTCGTCGTGCGCGGCGACGACCTCGCTGCGGCGGCGCGCGTGGTGCACACCGCCTACGGCCTCGACGGCGAAACCGACGCGGTCATCCACGCCGGCAGCGGCCGCTAGGACTCCCGGCTCACCCGCAAGGCGTCCCACACCGCGTCGGCCACCTGCCGCTTCGTGCCCGCGGCCTCCGCGGCCACGGCGTCGTCGGCATCGATGACCAGCACGTGGTTGTCGGCGGCCTCGAACCCCTTGGCCCACCCGACCTCGTTGACGACGAGAAGGTCGACGCCCTTGCGGCGCCGCTTGCGGCGCGCCCGATCGAGCAGATCATCGGCATCCGCCGGCGTCTCGGCGGCGAACCCGACGATGGTCTGGCCCGGGGCGCGGTCCGTGACCAGCCCGGCCAGGATGTCGTCGTTCTGCACGAGTTCGAGCGTCTGCAGCGGCCCGTCCTCCTTGCTGAGCTTGTGGTCGGACACGTTCGCGACCCGGTAGTCGGCGACCGCGGCGACCATGACGACGATGTCCGCGGCGGATGCCGCCTCGCCCACGGCGGCGCCGAGTTCGGCGGCGGTTCCGACGCGCACGATCGTCACCCGGGGATGGACGGATGCCGCGCCCAGCGCGGACTCGTCGACATGTGCGGCGACGAGCACGACGTCGGCGCCGCGGTCGGCGGCGGCCACGGCGACCTCCGCGCCCTGACGGCCGCTCGACCGGTTGCCGATGTAGCGCACGGGGTCGATCGGCTCGCGGGTCCCGCCTGTGGACACGACGACGTGGAGCCCCGCGAGGTCGCCGCCCTCGGTGGCGACTGCGAGCGCGAACGCGGCGATCTCGTCGGGCTCCGACATCCGTCCGGGTCCGCTGTCGCCGCCGGTGAGGGGGCCGTCGGCCGGTCCCACCACTCGCACCCCGCGGCCGCGGAGGGTCTCGATGTTCGCGACGGTGGCGGGATGCCGCCACATCTCGGTGTGCATCGCGGGCGCGACGACGACGGGCGCGCTGGTGGCCAGCAGGGTCGTGCCGAGCAGGTCGTCGGCGAGACCTGCGGCCATCGACGCGAGGGTGTTGGCCGTCGCCGGTGCGACGATGACGAGATCCGCGGCACGGCCGAGCGCGACGTGGCGCACCTCGGCGACGTCCTCGTGCACGCTGGTCGTGACCGGGTTGCGGCTGATCGCCTCCCAGGTCGTCAGCCCGACGAACTTCAATGCGTCCTGCGTGGGGATGACGTGCACATCGTGGCCATCCAGCACCAGGATCCGGACGAGCTGGACCGTCTTGTAGGCGGCGATCCCGCCCGTCACACCGACTACGATGAACATTCCTCGATCCTCCCACGCACCGCTTTCCATCTGGCCGGCTCTGCGCGCACCACTCCGGAGAGCGGATACCGATGTGCACCGTCATCGTCCATGTGCCCGAGAGCGCTGACCAGCCCACTCGCGTGCTGGCCGTGCGCGACGAAGACCCCGCGCGGCCCTGGCAGCCGCCCGGCGCGTGGTGGCCCGATACCTACCCCGCCGTCGTCGGCGTACGCGACGTGCGCGCCGGGGGAGCGTGGCTGGCCGCGAGCGCCGAGGCGCGCCGGCTCGCGGTGCTGCTCAATCGCGCCGAGCTGGCCGCCGTCGAGGGCGACGAGCTGCAGTCGCGCGGGGGCGTCGTGCTCGAGGCTGTGGCTGGGCGATCGCCCGGCGACAGCCCGCCCACGCACGGCTTCAATCTCGTCGAGGTCGAAGGCTCGCGCACGCGCGTGACCACGTGGGACGGCGTGGAGGTGCGCACCACCGACCTCCCACCCGGAACACACATGATCGCGCACGAGGGCGTCGACGACGCCGCGACTCCGCGGATCGCCCAGTGGCTCGCCGCTTTCGCCGAGCAGCGGACGGATGCCGGTGACCCGGCGGAGTGGTTCGCCCCCTGGCTCGAACTGCTCGAGGCGTCCACCGCGCTTCCCGCGACCGATGATCGCGCAATCGTCCGCGACAACCGCCCGCATGGGTTCCCGACCTTGTCGCTGCTGGTGTGCGTCGCCACGGTCGGTCCCGATGGTGTCGACCTCGCGTCGGGGGCGTTCGACGAGCCCGGCCGCTGGAACACGCTCACCCTCAGACAGCCCCGGTAGACTCGGGGGTCTCCATCCCCGCACCCTGAGGACGTTCGTCATGACCCGCATCTCCGAATCCGGACTCTCCGTCGCCGTCGTGGGCGCCACTGGCCAGGTCGGCACCGTCATGCGCGAGATTCTCGCCGAGCGGGCCTTCCCCATCGGCGAGCTCCGACTGTTCGCGACGGCGCGGTCCGCCGGGACGACGGTCGAATTCGCCGGACAGCAGGTCGTGATCGAGGATGTCGAGACCGCCGATCCCGCCGGGATCGACATCGCGCTGTTCTCTGCCGGTGCGACCGGCAGTCGCGCGCACGCACCGCGGTTCGCCGCGGCCGGCGCGCTCGTGATCGACAACTCCAGCGCCTGGCGCATGGACCCCGACGTGCCTCTCGTCGTCAGCGAGGTCAACCCGCACGCGATCGACGAGGCGCGCAAGGGCATCGTCGCGAACCCGAACTGCACGACCATGGCCGCGATGCCCGTGCTCAAGGTCCTGCATGCCGAGGCTGGCCTCGAGCGCCTCATCGTCAGCACCTACCAGGCGGTCAGCGGCTCCGGCATCGCCGGCGCTCAGGAGCTCCTCGGCCAGGTCGAGGGCGTGCTCGCCCAGGGCGACACCCTCCGTCTCGTGCACGACGGCTCCGCGATCGACTTCCCGGCGCCGGAGAAGTACGTCGCGCCCATCGCCTTCGACGTCATCCCGTTCGCCGGCAATCTCGTCGAGGACGGCCTGAACGAGACCGACGAGGAGAAGAAGCTCCGCAACGAGAGCCGCAAGATCCTCGAGCTTCCCGACCTCCGCGTGGCAGGCACCTGCGTGCGCGTGCCCGTGTTCACCGGTCACTCGCTGTCGATCCACGCCGAGTTCGCCCGTGACATCACCCCAGAGCGCGCCCGCCAACTGCTCGCGGCAGCGCCCGGTGTCGCCCTCGAAGAGGTCCCCACCCCGCTGCAGGCGGCCGGCAAGGACCCGAGCTTCGTGGGCCGCATCCGTGCCGACCAGTCCGCCCCAGAAGGCAAGGGCCTCGTGCTGTTCATCAGCAACGACAACCTGCGCAAGGGCGCCGCGCTCAACGCCGTGCAGATCGCCGAGGTCGTCGCGGCTCGGTCCCTGAGCTTGTCGAAGGGTGGCGTCACCGCCTGAGCGCGGGTCCGCGCGGGACTCGGGGGCGCCCGGCTGAGCCATAGAATCGAATGATGACCGAGACTGTCGACGTTGTCCTGATCGGTGGCGGCATCATGAGCGCCACCCTGGGAACCCTCCTTTCCGAACTCCAGCCGGACTGGAAGATCACGGTCATCGAGCGTCTCGGCGATGTGGGCCTCGAGAGTTCCAACGCCTGGAACAACGCGGGCACCGGTCACGCGGCGCTGTGCGAGCTGAACTACATGCCGGAAGGCCCCGACGGGACCGTCGACCCGGCCAAGGCGATCTCGATCAACGAACAGTTCCAGCAGAGCCGCCAGTTCTGGGCGTCGCTCGTGGAGGCGGGCGTGCTCGACGCGCCGAAGACCTTCATCAACACGACCCCGCACATGACCTTCGTGCGCGGCGAGAAGGACGTCGATTACCTGCGCAAGCGCTACGAGGCGCTCAAGACCGAGCCGCTGTTCGCCGGCATCCAGTTCAGCGATGACTCTCGGGTCATCAACACCTGGGCGCCGCTGCTCATGAAGAAGCGCCGCGCTGGCGAGCCGTTCGCGGCCACCCGCGTTCCGGCGGGGACGGATGTCGATTTCGGCGCCCTGACCCACCAGCTGTTCGACAACCTGCGCAACCGAGGAGTCGACGTCGTCCTCAACCGCGAGGTGCGCCGGCTCAAGAAGCAGTCCGACGGCACCTGGCGGCTCAGCTGGCGCAACACGATCGGCCGCACCCCTGGTGACATCAAGGCTCGCTTCGTCTTCGTCGGCGCGGGCGGCTGGGCACTCAAGCTCCTGCAGCGCTCCGGCATCCCCGAGATCTCGGGCTACGGCGTGTTCCCGATCGGCGGGCAGTTCCTCAAGACCAGCGATCCGGCGCTCGTCGCCCAGCACAAGGCCAAGGTGTACTCGCAGGCGTCGGTCGGCGCTCCGCCGATGTCGGTGCCGCACCTGGACACGCGCGTGGTCGACGGCCAGGCGTCGCTGCTGTTCGGACCGTTCGCGACCTTCAGTCCGAAGTTCCTCAAGAACGGATCGCCGCTGGATCTGGTGACCCAGGTGCGCCCGGGCAACCTCTGGCCGATGACCAAGGTGGCATGGGACAACCCCGGCCTGATCAAGTACCTCGTCAGCGAGCTGCTGAAGAACCACGCCAAGAAGGTCGACAGCCTCCGCACGTTCGTGCCGACCGCGCGGGACGAGGACTGGGAGCTCATCCAGGCCGGCCAGCGCGCGCAGGTCATGAAGAAGGACCCGGAGAAGGGCGGCGTGCTGCAGTTCGGCACCGAGGTGGTCACCGCCGAGGACGGCACGATCGCAGGGCTTCTCGGCGCCTCGCCCGGCGCCTCGACGGCCGTCTCGATCATGCTCTCGCTGCTCGGCACCTGCTTCCCCGACCGGATCGAAGGCTGGGAGCCGCGACTGCGCGAGCTCATCCCGAGCTACGGCGAGAAGCTCAACCCGCAGCCCGAGGTCGCCGAGGAGTCGCTCAGCGAGACGGCGGCGACGCTCGCCCTCACCGCATAGCGGCTGGATCGCTCCCGCCCCTAGTCTGGGCGGATGGGGCTCCGGACGATCGCGCGCGCGGTCGCGCTCGCGTGTGCGCTAGGGCTTGGAGCGGGTCTTGTGGCGACGCCGGCCGCGGCATCCGTTCCGCAGGATACCCGCAGCCCCGCCCACGCGCCGATGGGGGTCGACGACTTCAGCTACGACTCCTTCGACGGGGAGTACTGGCTCGTGCGGGGTCCGGGCGGTGCCAGCCACCTCTTCGTGACCGAGACGCTCGTGGCGAAGTTCCCCGACGCCGATCAGAACAAGGGGATCGTCCGCTGGCTGCCCAAGGCCGACTCGGGCATCGCGCACGCCACCGAGATCGTCTCGGTGACCGGGGCGAACGGGGCGCCGGTGCCGTGGTGGTTCGAGGAGGACGACGACTACGTCTACGTCCTCACCGGTGACGACACGTATGTGCACGGACCCCAGACGTACGTGATCTCGTACTGGATGGACGAGGTCGTGCTGCGCTACGCCGACACCACCGAGGCCGACGAGTTCTACTGGGATACCATCGGCACCGACCACGCGCAGCCGTTCCAGCGGGTGACGGCGAAGGTGCACATCGCCGGGGATGCCGCGGCCGGCCTGCTCCCCGGGCGCGCCTTCTGCTACACCGGGCCGGAGGGATCGACGGATCGGTGCGAGCTCAGCGGACCCGCCGAGGGGGGCGAGTGGCCGATGCCGGTCGTGGCCTGGATGGCGGGCCGCGGCCTCGCCGAGCCGCCGGCGTCGGGTGTCACCTTCACGGCGACCGACACCGATCTCGGCCCGGATGAGAACGTGACGGTCGCGCTCGGCTTCGAGCTGGGCACGTTCGCCGCGCCGACCCCGCCGCCTCCGCCGCCGTACCCGTGGTGGGAGTGGATCCTGCCTGGGCTCGGCCTGTTCGCCGGGATCGGCGGGCTCATCTACCTGCTGGTCATGAAGGCGGTGCTGCGGCGCAATCCCGACGACTCGCCGATCATCGTGCAGTACACCCCACCTGTCGACGAGTCCCCGACCCTCTCGGCCGGCGTGCTCGATGTGCCCGCCCGCGCGTTCGCCGCCCATGTCGTCGACCTCGCGGTGCGCGACAAGGTCGAGATCACGGCATCCGGGGATCGTCAGGATGTCGCCGACTTCGATGTCGTGCTGCGCGACCTCGAGGGTCTGCAGCACGACGACCTGCGCATCGTCACGACGATCTTCGGCAAGGACGCCAAGCGCGGCGACATCGTCGACCTCGGCAGCTTCTCGCGCAAGCCGCCGGTGCGCGCGGTTACCTATGTGCGCCGCATCGTGGACTTCACCATCCAGCGCGGGTACCGCAGCGCGGTGCCGAACTGGGTGGTCGCGATGCGCGGGGCGTTCGCGATTGTCGGAATCGTCGTCGCGTTCCTGCTGCTGTTCTTCCTCGACTCCGTGCCCTCGGTGCTGCTGGACCTCGGCGCGTGGGGCGGATGGATCAACGTCCTCGCGATCGTCAGCGGCTTCGCCGCGTTCTTCATCCTGCCGTTGGTGGGGCTGCCCAAGACCACGCTGACGCTGGCGGGCGGCATCCACCGCACCTACCTGGACGGCATCCGCGACTACCTCCGGCTCGCCGAGGAGGAGCGCCTGCGCGCCGCACAGTCCCCGGAGACGGCCGATCTCGTCTCCGGCGGCCACCGGACGTATGGCGATGCCCCGAACGCGCCGGGCGCCGATGTCGTGAACCTCTACGAGCGCCTGCTGCCCTATGCCGTCCTCTACGGCCTCGAGAAGGACTGGGTGAAGGTGCTGCACGCCGCGCAGCCGCAGATCGAAGCCGGCCGGCTGGCGCTGCTCAACTCGATTTCGACCGATTCGCTGTCGGATGCCTCGTCATCGATCGGGCACCTCGCCGCCACTCCCGTGTCCCGCGCGGGGTCGAGCGGCTCGTCGAGCTCGTCCTCGAGCAGCTGGTCGTCCTCAGGCGGATCCAGCGGCGGCGGCTTCTCCGGCGGCGGTGGCGGCGGAGGAGGCTTCGGCGGCCGATGAGACTCTGGTCGCTGCACCCGTCGATCCTCGACCGCGCTGCGCTGGTCGCGTGCTGGCGCGAGGGCCTGCTCGCGCAGAAGGTGCTGGCCGGGGGGACGCGCGGCTACACCCGTCACCCGCAGCTGGAGCGCTTCCGCGCCACGGCGGAGCCCGCCGACGCCATCGGCCACTTCCTGGGCGCCCTGCGCGCCGAGGCGACGGCACGCGGCTATCGCTTCGACGGCTCGCTCATCGGGCGGACGGATGCCGCGTCGCCGTGCATCCCGGTCACCGATGGCCAGCTCGCCCTCGAGCTGGCGCACCTGCGCGCGAAGGTCGCACTCCGCGACGCCGCCTGGCTGCCGCGGATTCCGGCGGTGGCGCTCGCTGCGCCGACGTTCGTGTTGGTCCACGGCGGGGTGGAGCCGTGGGAGCGCGCTTCGACAGCCCCCTAGACTCGCTGGGTGGGCAAGCTCTACTTCCGCTACGGGGCGATGAACTCCGGCAAGTCGACGGCACTGCTGCAAGCGGCCTACAACTACGAGGAGCGCGGCCAGCACGTGCTGCTGGCCAAGCCGGAGATCGACACCAAAGGCGCCGATGAGATCTCCAGCCGCCTCGGCGTGAGCCGTCCGGTCGACTTCCTGATCGGCCCCGGCGCGGGCGTGCGCGCGCTGTTCGCGCAGGAGCGCGCACGGGTGCAGCGCGATGCCGCGGCATCCCTCGTTCCCGAGTCCGACGACCACCCGGTCGACGTCGCCTGCCTGCTGATCGACGAGGCGCAGTTCCTCACCCGCGAGCAGGTCGATGACCTCCTTCGGATCGCCGTGCTCGACGGCGTCCCCGTGCTCGCGTACGGCATCCGCACCGACTTCCAGACCCAGGCGTTCCCCGGTTCGCGGCGCCTGCTCGAACTCGCGCACAGCCTGGAAGAGCTCAAGACGATCTGCCGGTGCGGGCGAAAGGCGATCTTCAACGCGCGGCTCGTCGGCGGTCGGTTCGTGTTCGACGGCGATCAGGTCGCCATCGACGAGCTGTCCACCGAGCGGGTCACCTACGAGTCGATGTGCGCGGAGTGCTATCTGCGCGAGTCAGGCGGCCGACTCGGCTGAGCCGGTCGGGCCTCAGGCGGTCGCCTCGGCTTCACGCCGACGGCGGGGGAGCGGGATGAGCATCGATGTCGCGCGCTGGTAGTCCCGATAGCCGGGGTACTTCGCCGAGGTGATCGACTCGGTGAAGATGGTCGATCCGATGAACAGCAGGGTGAGCAGGGCCGCGCCGGCGATCGTCCAGTTGATCGCCCCACCCCACACGCCGAGTCCGGATGCCGCGGCCGCGGTGGCGCCGAGGGCATAGAACGCCCACCACTGGGCCTGCTCGAAGAAGAAGTTGGGGTGGCGGCTGTACGCGAAGAGCCCGGACGTCGCGAATCCCGGCTCGAGCTGTCCGCCGGCCGCGCGCTTGGCCTGATGGAACCTCCACTGCTGCTGGTCGGCCACGAACTCGCCGAACAGGAAGCCCGCGAAGAGCACCGCGAACGCGGCATCCCAACCAGTGAACGGCACGGGATTCTGCCATGCGATGAGAGCCGGCAATGAGATCAGGACGAGAAGGGCGTTCTGGTAAAGGACGATGAAGAAGAGGTTGAAGAGCTGGAACTGCCAGGGCTTCATGCGCCCGCGCAGGACCGCCCAGCGGTAGTCCTCGACGCCGCTGTAGCCGCCCTTGCGGGCGAAGTTGAAGGTCAGCCGCACGCCCCACGCAGTCACGAGGACGGCCATGACGACCAGGCGCGTGGCGTTCGCACCGTCGACGAGGGCCGATGCCGCGAAGATCCACACGTAGACGACGGGGACGATCGACCAGATCCGGTCCACCCAGGATGTGTCCTTCGTGATCAGCGACGCGACCCAGCAGAAGGCGCTGACGACCGCCGCGGCGATGAGGACGAGGGCGAGGGGATCCATAGCAACAGCGTAGGTCCCGGGGCGGTGGGGTTGCGAGGTCTGACCACAGCGTGTAGTGTGACCGGACCACACCTGTGACAGAGGAGCCCCCGTGCCCGACAATGCCGCCGCCGCACCAGCAGCACCGGCTCCCGCACGCGCCTGGCGCGTCGTGCTGGAGAAGATCGAGACCGACCTGCTCGAGGGTCGCCTCGGCCCCGGCGACCGACTCCCTCCCGAGCGCGAGCTGTCCACGACCCTGGGCGTCGGCCGATCCAGCGTGCGCGAAGCGCTGCGCGTGCTCGAGGTCATGGGCCTCATCCGCACGGGCACCGGCTCGGGCCCGACCTCCGGCGCCATCATCACCGCCACACCCCGCGGCGGACTGGCCGCCCTCCTGCGCCTGCAGGTCGCCGCCCACGGATTTCCCCTCGAGGACGTCGTCGCGACCCGCCTGCTTTTCGAGGAGTGGATCGTTCGCACGCTGGCCGCAGCCGATGGCCATGATCTGACCGAGGCGCGCGCCGCTGTCGCGGCGATGGACGATCCGAGTCTCACGCCTGGCGAGTTCCTCGCCCTCGACGCGCAGTTCCACCTCGACCTCGCCGATGCGTCGGGAAACGTCGTTGTCGCAGCCTCGATGGGCGGCCTGCGTGCCGCCATCGAGGGCTACGTCCGCGCCGGCGCGGAGAAGGTCGCTGACTGGGACGCCATCGCCGTCACCCTGCGCCACGAGCATCACCGGATCCTCGAGGCCATCGACGCCGGCGATGCAGAAGCAGCCCGCACCCTCGTCCACGATCACATCGTCGGCTACTACGCCGCCACGGGCCTCTCCCGAGGCTGAAGGAAGGATCTCCCATGGTCACTCGACAACTGCCCAAACCGGCCGAGCTGCTCGAACTCATGCAGTTCAAGAAGCCCGAGCTCGACGGCCGTAAGCGCCGGCTCGAGGCGGCCCTCACGATCGCCGACCTGCGTACGATCGCGAAACGGCGCACGCCGAAGGCCGCGTTCGACTATACGGACGGCGCCGCCGAAGGCGAGCTCTCGCTCAGCCGCGCCCGTCAGGCGTTCGAGGACATCGAGTTCCATCCCGGCATCCTCCGCCCGGCCGAGAACGTCGACATGTCCACGACGATCCTCGGCGGCCCGAGCGCGCTGCCGTTCGGCATCGCGCCGACCGGCTTCACCCGGCTGATGCAGACCGAAGGCGAGACCGCCGGCGCGTCCGCGGCCGGGGCGGCCGGCATCCCGTTCACGCTCTCCACGCTCGGCACGACGTCCATCGAAGACGTCAAGAAGGCCAATCCGCACGGGCGCAACTGGTTCCAGCTGTATGTCATGCGCGACCGCGAGATCTCCTACGCGCTCGCCCGACGCGCGGCCGCGGCAGGATTCGACACGCTGCAGTTCACGGTCGACACACCGGTCGCGGGAGCGCGACTGCGCGACAAGCGCAACGGGTTCGCGATCCCACCGCAACTCACGCTCGGCACGATCATCAACGCCATCCCGCGGCCGTGGTGGTGGTACGACTTCCTCACCACCCCCAAGCTCGAATTCGCATCGCTGTCGACCACCGGCGGCACGGTGGGGGAGCTGCTCAACGCGGCGATGGACCCGACGATCAGCTTCGACGACCTCGCCATCATCCGCGACATCTGGCCGGGCAAGATCGTCGTGAAGGGCGTGCAGAACGTCGAGGACTCCAAGCGCCTGATCGACCTGGGCGTCGACGGGATCATCCTCTCCAACCATGGCGGGCGCCAGCTCGACCGTGCGCCGATCCCCTTCCACCTGCTGCCGACCGTCGTGCGCGAGGTCGGCAAGGACGCCACAGTGATGATCGACACGGGCATCATGAACGGCGCGGACATCGTGGCATCCGTCGCCCTCGGCGCGAAGTTCACCCTGATCGGCCGCGCGTACCTCTACGGCCTGATGGCCGGCGGACGCCAGGGTGTGGATCGCACGATCGCGATCCTGCGCAGCGAGATCGAGCGCACCATGAAGCTGCTCGGGGTGTCCTCGCTGGCCGAGCTCGAGCCCAAGCACGTGACGCAGCTCCAGCGGCTGGTGCCGGTCGGTCAGCCGGGTCCTTCGCGGGTCACCCCGCGGCCCCGTTCGGCCGCGCGATCGTGACGCACGCCCGGTGACGGCGAAAGGGTGGATTCACGTCGCGCGTGAATCCAC
This sequence comes from Microbacterium sp. P5_E9, assembly GCF_054049175.1. Lineage (NCBI taxonomy): Bacteria > Bacillati > Actinomycetota > Actinomycetes > Micrococcales > Microbacteriaceae > Microbacterium > Microbacterium sp. P5_E9. Next base: position 443,811 of record NZ_JBFUMV010000002.1, read on the forward strand.
CCTTTCGACGGTTCGGGTCCAGCTCAGCGTTCCGGGAGGGTCGGAATGAGGTTCTCGAGGAACGTGGCGGTGTCCTCCCAGCCCTCGACTGCGTGGCACGCCACGCCCATCGCGAGCACCGGATAGTCATTGCCGTCGGTATCGAGCCGGTCGCCGATGAAGAGCATGTCGTCGAGGGGGATGCCGGTCTGCTCGGCGAGCTGGCGCATGCCGTAGGCCTTGTCGATCCCACGGTGGGTGATGTCGACCGAGGTGGAGCCGCCGGAGCGCACCTCGAGATCGGGGATGCGCGCCGCGACGGCCGAGCGCAGGGCGTTCTTGCGCGCTCCGGTCGGATCCCACGCGGTCTTGGCCGCCAGGGGAGCCGACTGGCCGAGCGCCGAGAAGGTGATCTGGGATCCCCGGTCTTCGAGGATGTCGCCCCAGGTCTCGCTCTCCCAGAGTCCGAGCCCGCGGGCTTCCTCCTCGACAGCGGCGAGCGCGCGCTCCTTCTCGTCTTCGGTCAGCGCGTGCGCGTAGACGGTGGTCACCCCGTCGCCCTGGAGTCGGTAGTACTGCGTCCCGCAGGTCGGCAGCAGGTGCAGGTGCGAGAGCACCTCGGCCGAGGCATCCGGCAGTCTGTCGACCACCTGCTTCTGGAACTGGGCGAGCTGACCTCCCGAGATGACCGCCACCTCGACGTGTTCGGCGAGTGCGATCAGCAGGTCGCCGATGCGCGGGTCGATCGCGCTCTTGGAGGGCGCGAGCGTGTCGTCGAGATCGAAGGCGACAAGGCGGGGTGCCGGCATTCATGCTCCTGTTCCTGGGATGCAAAAGGCTCCACCATTGCTGGTGGAGCCTCTCTGCTGTCGGGGTGACAGGATTTGAACCTGCGGCCTCGTCGTCCCGAACGACGCGCGCTACCAAGCTGCGCCACACCCCGTGGCAACCCTCCAAGTCTACCCGATGAGTGGACCTGCTCCGAACCGTCCGGCCGCGCGGGGCACGTCAGAGTCCGGGGAGAAGGGTGATCAGCGACACCTCGGGCCGGCAGGCGAATCGCACCGGGGCGTAGATCGAGTGGCCGATGCCGGCACTGACGTTCAACGGCACCGTGCGACCACCGTGGGTCCACTCGCTCAGGCCACGTGCCTGCCGGAGCGGGATGTCGCAGTTGGCGACGAGCGCGCCGAAGCCCGGCAGTCGCACCTGTCCGCCGTGGGTGTGACCGGCGAAGATCATGTCGGCGCCGAGGTCGGTGAAGCCGTCCAGCACGCGTCGGTACGGTGCGTGCGTCACGCCGATCTCCAGGTCGGCGGTTCCCTCGCCCCGCAGCTCGTCCAGCGGATCGGGGAGGGCGTCGAGCCGGTCCCAGCCGCGGTGGGCGTCGCTGACCCCGAAGGCGTCGATGCGAAGACCGTCGAGGTCGAGCGTCGCGACGCTGTTGTTGAGGTCGGTCCAGCCGAGGTCCTCCACGAGATAGGCGTCGAGCGCCCGCGTGTCGAGGGGTTCGACGGTCGGGGTCGTCTTGGACGGGCCGGTGAAGTAGAGGAGGGGATTGCGGGGCGACGGAGCCGCGTGGTCGTTCGATCCGTGCACGAACACCCCGGGGATGCCGCGGAGCGGGTCGAACGCGCGCCGGAGGCCCCGCAGCCCCTCCTGATGGCCGAGATTGTCGCCCGTGTTGACGATGAAGTCGGGCTGGAGTTCCGCCAGCGAGGCGATCCAGGCCTGCTTTCGCTCCTGCCAGGGCGCCATATGGGCATCGGACACATGCAGGATGCGGATCGGGGCGGAACCCTCCGGCAGCAGGTGCAGCGCGTGGCGGCGGACCGCGTAGAGGTACCGCTCGATCCCGATGCCCCAGACCGCGGACCCGACGCCGACCGCCCCCACCGCAGCCAGGGCGGTGAGGGCGGAGCGGCCGGCTGTCGTCGGCACTAGCTGCAGTGCTCGCTCTTGTAGTCGACGGTGATCTGGGTGTTCCGGTTCACGACCGTGCCACCGGGCGGGTTGGTGCCCGTCGCGATGCCGTTGCCCTTGGCGGATTTCTCCGCCGTGCACGTTCCTGGTCTGACGTTGGGGAACGTCGTGCTCAGATAGGCGAGCGCCTCGCCGATCGGCTTGCCGGCGACATCCGATGGCACAGTGACACCCTGACCGTTGCTCGGGCTGATCGTGATGGCAGTGCCGCCGGCGGCCTTGCCGGCCCCGGGGTTCTGCGCGACGACGATGCCGGCGCCCTCGCTGGAGTCGACCGGGGCGCCCACGATGACATCGAAGCCGGCCTCATGAAGGACATTCGTGGCCTCCTCGACGGACTTGCCCACGACGTTGGGCAGATCGGTGAGCACGGTCTTCGTCAGGTCGTTGTCGGGCTGCGGGAACTCGGCGCCGCCGTAGGCCGCGTCGGCCGTCCGCTGCATCACCGGAGCGATCTTGTGACGCATCTGGTTGAGCTGGATGCCGTTCGCCCACTGCTTGCTGAGGGATGCGTAGGGGCCCACCGTGTTGCCGACCCAGACTGCCGTGGCGACCTTCGTCGACGACTCGACCATCCAGGTCTGGTCGTCTTCGTTGGTGCCTGTCTTGCCGATCACGGGGGTGCCGTCCCGGGGGTTCGAGACGGCGCCGGTGCCGCTGCCGGTCATGACGCCCTGCAGCACGAACGCCGCGGTGGCTGCGACCTTCGGGTCGAGCACCTGCGTGCACGTCGTCGCCGGGATCGGCAGGTCGACGCCGTCGGCATCGGTGACCCGGTCGATCGCCTTGGGCTGGCAGTAGATGCCGTTCGACGCGACTGTCGCGTAGGCGCCGGCCATGGCGAGCGGGGTGACGAAGTTCGAGCCCACGACAGTGAACAGCGTGTCCATCTTGATGGGCGTGTCGTCGCCCCTGGTCACACCCATCTTCGTCGCGACCTTCTGGATGTCGCACAGATCGAGCTTCTCGGCCATCGCGAAGTAGCCGGTGTTGAGCGAGGCGGCGGTGAACTGCATCGGCGTGCCCACGAAGCCGGCGGTGTTGCGGTAGTTGTTGACCTTCTCGTTCTTGAAATTCACCCAGTCGCCGTCGCACGAATTCGTGACGCGCTTGATGACGCGGGCGTTGCCGTTGAGCACTTCCTTCACGGAGTGGCCCTTTTCGAGCCAGTCGATGAGCGTGAAGAGCTTGAACGTCGAGCCGGCCGAGAAGCCGGTCGAGCTGCCGTACTTCTTGTCGGCCGCGTAGACGAGGGTCTTGAACGCTGGGTCGGAGTCGGTGGTGGCCTGGTCTTCGCTGAACTGCGAGTTCTGCACCATCGAGAGCACGCGTCCGGTCCCGACCTCGACGTTCACCGCCGAGGCGCCGAAATTCATGCCGGCGATCGCGGCCGGCGCGGTCTGGGACATGATGTCCTGGGCGGCGTTCTGCAGCCGGTAGTCGAGCGTCGTATAGATCTTGAGCCCGCCCCGCTGCAGGGCCTTCGTGCGGTCCTCGGGCGTCGCGCCGAAGGCGGGGTCGCTCTTGATGATCTCCTTGACGTACTGGCAGAAGTACTGCGCCGAGGGCGCCGACGCACAGCCGATCTTGGGCTTCGTGATGGCGGGTGCGATCGGCTCGGCGACGGCCGTATCGTGTTGCTCCTGGGTGATCTTGCCGTCGGCGAGCAGACGGTCGAGCACGTAGACCTGACGATCCTTCGTGAGCTTGTAGCCGTCGGCCGCGCTGTTGACCGCCTCCCCGTTGGAATTGGTCGTCGAGCCGTCCGGCTTGTCGAGACGGTAGGCGTTCGGGTTCTGCACCATGCCGGCCAGAGCCGCGGCCTGCCCCACCGTGAGGTCCTTCGCCGCGACGTTGAAGTAGCGGCGTGCGGCGGCATCCACCCCGTAGGTCTGGCCGCCGAAGGCCGCGATGTTGAGATAGCCGAGCAGGATCTCGTTCTTCGAGTACTTCTGCTCGAGGGCGATCGCGTAGCGCATCTCCTGGAGCTTGCGCTGCAGGCCCTCCGTGCCGGTGGACGTCGTCGCCTCGGTGTAGCAGTTCCGAAGTACCTCGTCCTTGGTCTTGACGACGACCGTCTGGCCGTCCTTCTCCTCGGTGACCTCGGTCGCGTTCGATTCGCAGCGCTGGACGAGGATGTTCTTCACGTACTGCTGGCTGATCGACGAGCCACCGCGGGTGTCGTGCCCGCGGACGTTGTCGTAGACGGCGCTGACGGTGCCGACGAGGTCGATGCCGCCGTGCTTGTAGAAGTTCTTGTCCTCACTGGAGAGGATCGCGTCGTACATGACCGGCGAGATCTCGTCGAAGACGACGGGAGAGCGGTTCTGGTCGTAGAACTGGGTGAGCTCGACGTACTCGCCGGTGTCGGGATTCTTCGCATACAGCGTCGTCGGAAGCATGAGCTTCTCGATGTCGAGCACGCTCGGCAGATTGTCGAACATCTCGATGGCGCCGGTTGCGGCGGCGCCGGACACAGCGATGGCGGGCGTGACGGTGGCGGTGATGAGCACGCCTGCGACCGCGCTCAGTCCGATGAGGCCGGCAAAGCCTCCGAGCACGCCGCTAGCAGTCCGTTTCGTATCGGGCATAGGCTTGATCGTAAGGGAGAACCCTGGGCGAACCCTTCATGCGTCGCCGTCCAGGACGTCCGCAATTCTCTCTCATCTGGCCTTTTCTCAAGTGCCGACACGCGACCGACCCCGCGAACGAAACCGGAGCCGCTATGACCACGTGGGAGTATCTGACCACGCCCCTCCTCATCCACAACACCGCTGCGATCCTCAACAACTGGGGAAAGCAGGGCTGGGAGCTGGTGCAGGTCGTGCCGGGGCCCGAAGGCGGGCTGGTGGCATATCTGAAGCGTCCGACCGGCGCCGGAACCGCGAACACGGGTCTCTCTGCCGCGGCCGTGGCCGCAGAGCAGTTCGAAGGGAACTGATCCGATGACGATCTCGCAGAAGCTCGCCGAGCTCGGCATCGCCCTTCCCGATGTCGTGCCGCCCGTGGCCGCCTATGTTCCCGCGAAGGCGCACGGCGACCTCGTCTACACGGCAGGCCAGCTGCCGATGATCTCGGGAGCCCTGCCCGCGACCGGCAAGGTCGGCGAAGGTCCCGGGCTCGTGCCCGCGTCGGACGCCAAGGACTATGCCCGCCAGTGCGCGCTCAACGCCGTCGCCGCGGCGGCGGCCGCGGTCGGCGGGGTGGACCGCCTCACCGGTGTCGTCAAGGTCACCGGGTTCGTGGCATCCGTTCCCGAGTTCACCGGCCAGCCCGGCGTCGTCAACGGCGCCAGCGAGGTGCTCGGCGAGATCTTCGGCGAGGCCGGTCGGCATGCCCGCTCGGCGGTCGGCGTTCCGGTTCTTCCGCTCGACGCCCCCGTCGAGGTCGAGGTCGTCTTTTCGTTCGAGTGACCTGACTCGTCCGCACTGCACGAAAGGGTGGATTCGCGCCGTTCACAACGGCGGGAATCCACCCTTTCGCATTGCTGCCCGGGGTCAGTGCACCTGCGCCGAGATCACGCTCATGACGGCGGTGTCGGCGAGGGTCGTGGTGTCGCCCACCTCTCGTCCCTCCGCGACGTCCCGAAGCAGCCGCCGCATGATCTTGCCTGAGCGCGTCTTGGGCAGCTCCTCGACGATGTAGACGTCGCGCGGCCGGGCGATCGGCCCGATCTGCTCAGCGACCCACGCCCGCAGCGACTGGGCGAGGCCGTTGGGGGAGTGCGCGGCCAGGTAGCTCTGCTTGATGATCACGAAGGCGGCGACCGCCTGCCCGGTGGTCTCATCCGACGCCCCGACGACGGCGGCTTCGGCGACCGCTTCGTTCGCGACGAGCGCCGACTCGATCTCGGTCGTGGAGAGCCGGTGGCCGGAGACGTTCATGACGTCGTCGACGCGTCCGAGCAGCCACACGTCGCCATCTTCGTCGAGGCGCGCACCGTCGCCGGCGAAGTAATACCCCTGCTTCTGGAACTTCTCCCAGTAGGTCTCGACGAACCGCTCCGGGTCGCCCCAGATGCCGCGCAGCATGCTCGGCCACGGCTCGGTGACGACGAGCAGTCCGCCGTTGCCGTTGCCGACGTGGCTCCCGTCCTCGTCGACGACGTCGACGGTGACTCCGGGGAGCGCGACCTGGGCTGAGCCGGGCTTCGTCTCGGTGACGCCGGGGAGGGCGGAGATCATGATCGCGCCGGTCTCGGTCTGCCACCACGTGTCGACGATCGGGGCCGTCTTGCCGCCGATGATCTTGCGGTACCACATCCAGGCTTCCGGGTTGATCGGCTCACCCACCGAGCCGAGGAGTCGGAGGGACGACAGGTCGAACTTCTTGGGCACCGCGCGCCCGATCTTCATGAACGACCGGATGGCGGTGGGCGCCGTGTAGAGGATCGTGACGCCGTACTTCTCGATGACTTCCCACCAGCGCCCGGGGTGCGGGGTGTCGGGCGTGCCCTCGTAGAGCACCTGCGTCGCCCCGTTCGCGAGGGGGCCATAGGTGACGTACGAGTGTCCGGTGATCCAGCCGATGTCGGCCGTGCACCAGAAGACGTCGGTCTCCGGGTGGATGTCGTGCACGACCTTGTTGGTGAATGCGGCCTGAGTGAGATAGCCGCCCGAGGTGTGCAGGATCCCCTTCGGCTTGCCGGTGGTGCCGGAGGTGTAGAGGATGAACAGCGGGGTCTCCGCGGGGAACGGCCGCGCCTCGTGGTCGTTCGATGCCTGCGGCACCACGTCGTGCCACCAGAGGTCGCGGCCCTCGGTCCACTCCACATCGTTGCCGCCACGGCGCACCACGAGCACGTTCTCGACGGTCTCCTGCACGCCGGAGCCGTTGCGGTCGGCAAGAGCGAGGTCGACGGCGGGCTTGAGCGGAGAGACCTTCCCCTTGCGGTAGCCGCCGTCGGCGGTGATGACCAGCTTCGCCCCGGCATCGTCGATGCGCGAGCGCAGGCTGTCTGCGGAGAAGCCACCGAAGACGACCGAGTGGATCGCGCCGAGCCGCGCGACCGCGAGCATCGCCGCGATCGCCTCTGGAATCATCGGCAGGTAGATCGCGACGCGGTCGCCCTCGCGGATGCCGAGTCCCTCCAGCACGTTCGCGAGTCGCTTCACCTCATCGGTGAGTTCGGCGTACGTCACGCGGCGGGCGTCGCCGGGCTCGCCTTCCCAGAGCAGCGCGACCCGGTCGCCGTTGCCGGCCGCCACGTGCCGGTCGAGGCAGTTGTAGGCGACGTTCAGCTCGCCATCGGCGAACCACTTCGCGAACGGCGGGTTCGACCAGTCGAGCACCTGCGTGAACGGCTTGTGCCAGTGCAGGATGTCGCGTGCCTGATCCCCCCAGAATCCCTCTCTATCCGCGGCGGCGCGCTCATACAGGTCCGAGGTGGCGACGGCGTTGCGCGCGAAATCCGCGGACGGTGCGAACCGTCGGGTCTCGTCGAGAAGGTGGTCGATCTGGCTGCTCATGGGGCGCGCTCCTTTGCGGCTTGGACGAATGGCGGGACGTGCTGAGCCGGATGCAATCTACCCACGCTCCAACGGCGGCCGGTACCTCCGGAAGTGGGTAGCGCTCGGTTCCGCTGGACGTGGGACCGATATATCTCAGCGTACGGCCCCGATTTGTTTGGATGGACGTCGACGACCTGCGTATGCTCGGTCGCGGCCGAACATCGATTCTGGCATTGCGGCACCCGATGCACCCCCCGATATGCGGGTGTCGCGCGCGGCGGCATCCCATTCCCCCCATGGGATGCCGCCCCTGTTTCGGGGGCCCTTTCCTCCCCACGCTGCGGCGTCCTGCGCCCGTCCACGGAGCGGACGGATGCCTCGGCGGACGTGATGGGCACCTCTAGCTTCGGGGCATGCCCGAGCCGTTCGTGATCCATCCGCGCCCAGCGGCCCCCGCGCGTTCCGCGGCTGCGCCGGTCCTCGCCGCATCCCCCGCAGACCCGGCTGATCTGCCGATCCTGCTCCGCACGACAGCCGCGCCGTCCGATGCCACCGCCGGAGGATGGACACCGCCGCGGCCGCCTCGCGCAGTCGACCGGGAGCGGCCGGAATCCGCGGTGGCGCCCCCTCCGCCGTCGGCTCCCAAAGTGCGTCATGCCGTGCTGGCGCCGTTCGCCGGCTACCTCGAGGATCCGGATGTGACCGATCTGTTCGTCAACGGCGCTGACGGGCTGTTCGTCGATCGCGGAACCGGTGCCGTTCGCGCTCCCGAGTGGCGCGCGGCCGAAGACGACGTGCGCGAACTCGCGGTCGCTCTGATCGCGCTCGGCGGCCGGCACCTCGACGATGCCTGGCCTTGTGCGGACGTGCGGCTCGAGGACGGACTGCGGGTGCACGCGGTGCTGCCGCCGGTGGCGCCGGCCGGGCCGGTCATCTCCATCCGGGTGCCGCGTCTGGATCGCCCCGATCTCGCGGCGCTTCAGGCGGGGGGCATGTTCGACGCGGGGCTGCGCGCCTGGCTCGAGGGCGCTGTCGCCCGGCGCGAGAACCTGCTGGTGACGGGGGCCACCGGCGCGGGCAAGACGACCCTGCTGGCGGCGCTGCTCGGCTGCGCCGAGCCGACCGAGAGGATCGTCACGATCGAGGATGTCGCCGAGCTGCGCATCGAGCACCCGCACCATGTCCGGCTGGAGGCGCGTCAGCCCAACCTCGAAGGCGCGGGTGGAATCGGGCTCGCGCGGCTGGTCCGCGAGGCGCTGCGGATGCGACCCGACCGGCTGGTGGTGGGGGAGTGCCGCGGTGAAGAAGTGCGCGAGCTGCTCTCGGCTCTGAACACCGGACACGACGGAGGCGCGGGCACCTTGCACGCCAATGGGCTGCACGAGGTGCCCGCGCGCCTCGAGGCACTCGGCGCACTCGCCGGGCTCGACGATCACGCTCTCGCACGTCAGGCGGCGAGCGCCTTCGATCTCGTGCTGCACGTGGAGCGTGATCCGGACGGCTCTCGCAGGCTCGCCGCGATCGGGCGCCCGATCATCGGAGACTACGGGCGGCTCGGCATCGAGGAAGTGCCGTGGACGAGCGCGTGATCGGGCTGCGGGAGGCCGGCACCCGGCAGGAGCCGAAAGGCACGCCGACGATCGGGAACACCAGGGCGCCGAACACGGCGGCGGAGACCGTGCTCCGTCTCGCGGTGCTGCTGCAGGCCGGAATCGTCCCACTGCGTGCGTGGGGTCACCTCGCCGACGACGGCGATCCGGTGGCGACCCGCGTAGCCGGCGAAGTGCGTCGCGGCATACCGCTCGCCGACGCGATCGCAGGCTGCGGGCCGGAGTGGATCGACCTGGCGGCTGCGTGGACGGTCGCCGCCGACGTCGGCGCCCCGCTCGCGGTCAGCCTGCGCGCGCTGGCCGGAGCGCTGCGCGACGCGGCCGAGGCCGACGACGACATCCGGGTCGCGCTCGCTGAGCCGGCCGGCACCGCGAAGCTCATGGCGTGGCTGCCCCTGGTGGCCGTCGGGCTCGGAGTCGCGCTCGGATTCGACACGCTGCTCACCCTCGCGACGAATCCCCTCGGCATCGGATGCCTGGTCACCGGGGTGGCACTGATCTTCACCGCCCACCGCTGGACGAGTGCGCTGGTGCGACGCGCGGGCGCGGCGCCCGGCATCCCGGGCATCGGTGCCGAGCTGTTCGCGATCGCCCTGACCGGTGGGGTCTCGATCGATCGCGCACGCGCCGCGGTGCTCGCTGCGACGGGCGCGCCGGCGGATGCCGCGACCGAGGCCGTGCTGGCGCTCTCGCGTCGCGCGGGAGTCCCGGCTGCCGAGCTCCTGCGGGCTTCCGCCGCGCTCGCCCGGCATCGCGCCAGGGTCGACGGCCGCGTGCGCGCAGCGAAGCTCTCGTCGCGGCTGCTCATTCCTCTCGGTGTCTGCACGCTGCCCGCGTTCCTCCTGCTGGGGGTCGCCCCGATGCTGCTCAGCGTCATGTCGACGATGTCCCTGTCGCTGTGATGCCCAGCCGATCTCTCGGCCGTTCCCGTGTCGTGCCCGTCTATCACCGATGAAGAAGGAGTATCCATGTCCATACCTACCCTGACCCGCCGTCGCGCCCGGGTGCTGTTCTCGGACGACACCGGCGCCGCGACCGCCGAGTACGCGATCGCGACCATGGCGGCCGTCGCCTTCGCGGGGCTTCTGGTCGTGATCATGCGCTCCGATGAAGTGCGCGGAATCCTCACCGATCTGGTGCGGCGCGCCCTCACGGTGGCATGAGACGGCCGCGGCTCGGCGATGACTGCGGCTCGGTCGTCGCCGAGTTCGCGGTCGCGCTGCCCGCGGTGGTGCTGGTGCTCGTGCTCGCAGGAGGGGCACTGGGGTCGGGTATCCGCCAGATCCGGCTGCAGGATGCCTCGGCCGATGCGGCTCGCCTGGTGGCGCGCGGCGAGTCGAGCAGTCGGGCGCTGGGCGTGCTGGCCGATGCCGTGCCCGGCTCGGAGGCCGAGATCTCCTGGCCGGGCGACCTCGTCTGCATCGCGGCGAGCGCTCCCGCCGGGTTCGGCATCCTCACCGTCCACGCCTCCAGCTGCGCACTTGCCGGAGGACTCTGATGGCGGGCGCCGTTCTGTCCGTCGCGATCGTCGGGGTGGCCGCAGCGATGACGGTCGGGCTCGCCTCGGTCGGCGCCGCGGCGACTTTCGCCCAGCGACTCGCCGGGGCCGCGGACGCCGCTGCGCTGGCCGCCGCGGACACGGCGGCCGGAGCGGTGCCTGGCGATCCGTGCGACCGGGCTGCCGAGGTCGCGGTCACCGCGGGTGCGGTCGTGACGGCCTGCGAGGTGACCGATCTGACCGTCACCGTCACCGTTTCGGCACCATTCCGCCAGTTCGTCGCGACCGCCAGGGCGAGGGCTGGTCCGCCCCCGTGAGCTTCGTCGATGGGACGCCGCCGCGGGGTTCGCCGGAGATCCTCACAGCCCGCACTCCGGCAGACGGTGTGTATGGTGTGCATCGAAGAAAGGACGCCCCCGTTGGCAGAAGGCAAGAAGCTCGTCATCGTCGAGTCTCCGACGAAGATGAAGTCGATCCAGGGTTACCTCGGTGACGGCTACGAGGTGCTCAGCTCGGTCGGGCACATCCGCGATCTCGCGAGCAAGAAGGAGATCCCGGACGACAAGAAGCAGGCGTACGGCAAGTACTCGATCGACGTCGACAACGACTTCGACCCCTATTACGTGGTCAACGATCGCAAGACGAAGACCGTCGCCGAGCTCAAGCGCGCCCTCAAGACCGCCGACGAAGTCCTGCTCGCCACAGATGAGGACCGCGAGGGCGAGGCGATCGCCTGGCACCTCCTCGAAGTGCTCAAGCCCAAGGTCCCGGTCAAGCGCATGGTCTTCCACGAGATCACCAAGGACGCGATCCAGGCAGCCGCGCAGAACACGCGAGAACTCGACCTCGCGCTCGTCGACGCCCAGGAGACGCGCCGAGTGCTGGACCGCCTCTACGGCTGGGACGTCTCGCCGGTGCTCTGGCGCAAGGTCGGCAGCGGCCGCGAGGGCGCCGCGCTCAGCGCCGGTCGCGTCCAGTCCGCGGCGACCCGAATGGTGGTCGAGCGCGAGCGTGAGCGGATCGCGCACATCTCCGCGTCGTACTGGGACGTGTCGGCGCTCGCAGCCAAGGACGGCGAGGCATTCGCGGCGCGGCTCGCTCGCCTGGGCGGTGCACCCCTCGCCCGCGGAAACGACTTCGATGATCGCGGGCAGCTGAAGAAGGCCGTCGTCGTCCTCGATGAGGCAGCGGCGCGCTCGCTCTCCGCGGCGATCCAGGCTGTCGCCGAGGCCTCCGTGACGTCGATTGAATCGAAGCCGGGGACGAGCCGCCCCAACGCTCCGTTCACGACCTCGACGCTGCAGCAGGAAGCAGGGCGGAAGCTCTCGATGAGCGCCAAGCACGCGATGAGCGTCGCGCAGCGCCTCTACGAGAAGGGGTACATCACCTATATGCGCACCGACTCGACCGCGCTGTCCAAGCAGGCGGTCGAAGCGGCGCGCGCGCAGGCGGTCGCGCTCTACGGCGACAAGGCCGTACCGCCGAACCCGCGGGTGTACCCGAACAAGACCCGCAACGCGCAGGAGGCGCACGAGGCGATCCGCCCATCGGGCGAGGAATTCCGTGTGCCGTCGACGGTCGCGTCGCACCTCGATCGCGACGAACTGCGCATGTACGACCTCATCTGGAAGAGGACGATCGCGAGTCAGATGTCGGATGCGAAGAAGGAGACCACCACGGTCACCCTCGGCGTGACCGCCGATGGGAAGGACGTGGAGTTCACGGCATCCGGCACCGTCTACACCTTCAAGGGCTACCTCGAGGCCTATGAAGAAGGCCACGACGAGAAGCGCAGCGACGCGGACCGCGCCGATGACCAGGTGCTGCCCGTGATGGCGATCGGGGATGTCCTGCGACTGAAGGACGTCGAGGCCAAGGGGCACGCCACCGCCCCCAAGCCGCGCTACACCGAGGCGAGCCTGGTCAAGGCGCTCGAAGAGAAGGGCATCGGGCGTCCCTCGACGTTCGCGAGCATCATCGATGTGATCCTCGACCGTGGCTACGTCACCAAGCGCGGCCAGGCGCTCGTGCCCAGCTGGCTCGCCTTCAGCGTCGTGCGCCTGCTCGAGCAGCACTTCGCCTATCTCGTCGACTACGACTTCACGGCGTCGCTGGAGGACGATCTCGATGCGATCGCCCGCGGCGAGCAGGGCCGCGCCGCGTGGCTGAAGGACTTCTACTTCGGCTCCGAGGACGAGATCGGCCTGCGCAACATCGTCGAGAACCTGGGCGAGATCGATGCGCGCGAGCTCAACGCCACGCCGATCTCGGACACGGCGACGCTGCGCTTCGGCAAGTACGGGCCGTACCTCGACATCATCGATCCGACGGCTCCGGATGCCGAGCCGCGCCGGGTGAACATCCCCGACGACCTCGCGCCCGACGAGCTCACGCCCGAGAAGGCGCAGGAGCTCATCGACGCCCCCGTCGCCGGCGACCGCGTGCTCGGCGAGAACCCGGAGAACGGCAAGCTCATCGTCGTCAAGGACGGTCGCTACGGCCCCTATGTCCAAGAGGTCGAGCCCGCTGCGGACGAGACCGTCGACGAGACCACCGGCGTCGTCGAGGCCGCGCCCAAGAAGCGCGGGGCGAAGAAAGAGGTCGCGCCCAAGCCCCGCACCGCTTCGCTGTTCAAGAGCATGTCGGTCGAGACCGTCGACCTCGACACGGCGCTGCAGCTGCTCTCCCTTCCGAGGGTGGTCGGCGCCGACCCGGAGTCGGGCGACCCGATCACGGCCCAGAACGGCCGCTATGGTCCCTACCTCAAGAAGGGCACCGACTCGCGCTCTCTCGAGACCGAGGCGCAGATCTTCGATGTGACGCTCGATCAGGCCGTCGCGATCTACGCGCTGCCCAAGTTCGGAGCACGACGGGCCTCGAGTGCGCTCAAGGAATTCGACAACGACCCGGTCAGCGGCAAGCCGATCCGGATCCGTGACGGTCGATTCGGCGCCTACGTCACCGACGGCGAGACGAACGCGACGATCCCGCGCGGGGAGACGGTCGAAGGCACCGACTTCGAGCGGGCCAAGCAGCTGCTCGCGGACAAGCGTGCGAAGGGTCCCGCTCCGAAGCGGACCACCACCCGCAAGGCGCCCGCTGCCACCCGCAAGGCGCCGGCCAAGAAGTGACCGGCAGGGCGGCCCCCCGACCGGCTGACCCCGCCGGCTCGGGGGTGTTCATCACGTTCGAGGGCGGCGACGGCGTGGGCAAGTCGACCCAGGCTCGGCTGCTCGAAGAGTGGCTCACCGGCCTCGGGCGCACCGTGGTGCGCACTCGCGAGCCCGGTGGCACCGAGGTCGGCGTGCTCGTGCGCGACATCGTTCTGCACCACCGGGGTGAGATCGCACCGCGCGCGGAGGCGCTCTTGTACGCGGCCGACCGCGCGCACCACATCGCCACCGTCGTCCGGCCCGCGCTGGAGCGCGGCGACATCGTGATCCAGGATCGTTATCTCGACTCGTCCGTCGCCTACCAGGGTGCGGGCCGGGTGCTCGGCCGTGCGGAGGTGCGCGATCTCTCGCTCTGGGCGGCCGAAGGTCTCCTGCCCGACCTGACCGTGCTGCTCGACCTCGATCCGGCGAGCGCGCGAACCAGGCTCGACGCCGACGAGAAGCCCTTCGACCGGCTCGAGGCGGAGCACTCCGCGTTCCACGACCTCGTGCGTGCCGAGTTCCTGTCGCTCGCAGCCGCGGAGCCGGATCGGTTCCTGGTGCTCGACGCCTCACGCCCCGCCGACGACCTGGCCGCGGACGTGCGGGCGCTCGTCACGGCACGGCATGGTGTGGACGGCGGCATCAGCGGCGGCGTCGGCGCGCACGGATAGGCTGGGCCGCATGGATGCCACGGCAGCGGTCGCCGAACTGCCGTGGGCAGACGTGTGGGGCCAGGACGCCGCCGTCGAGACGCTGCGGGCCGCGGCATCCGATCCCGCATCCTCGGCGCACGCGTGGCTCATCACGGGCCCGCCTGGTTCGGGTCGCTCGACACTCGCGCATGCGTTCGCGGCCGCGCTGATCGCCGAGCCGGGAGACGAGCAGGCGATGCGCCAGGTGCTCGCCGGCACGCATCCCGATCTGGCGGCGCTGCGCACCGAAGGTGTCATCATCTCGATCAAGGATGCGCGCGCCCTGGTCGAGCGCTCCTACTTCGGGCCGTCGCTGGGCCGTCATCGCGTGATCGTGATGGAAGACGCCGACCGCATGACGGAGCGCACGTCGAACGTCCTGCTGAAGGCACTCGAGGAGCCGCCCGAGCAGACCGTGTGGATCCTCTGCGCGCCGAGCGACGCCGACCTTCTCCCGACGATCCGCTCCCGGGTGCGCACGCTGCGGCTGCGCGACCCCGAGATCGCCGACGTCGCGCAGCTGATCGTGCGGCGGACGGGCGTTGACGCGGCGACCGCGGAGCAATCCGCGCGTCACGCGCAGCGACACATCGGCATGGCGCAGCGGCTGGCGACGGATGCCGCGGCTCGCGCGCGTCGCGACGACACGTTGCGCGCCGTGATGGCGGTGCGGGGCGTGGGCGACGCTGTCGAGGTGGCCGGCCGCATCGTGCAGGCTGCCACCGAGGACGCCAAGGGACTCACCGCGGAGCGCGACGAGTCGGAGCGCGCCTCGCTGCTGCGCACGCTCGGCATCGCCGAAGGCGCCTCAGTGCCGCCGGCCGTGCGCGCCCAGCTCTCCGCCCTCGAGGACGACCAGAAGCGGCGCGCGACGCGCAGCCTGCGCGATGGCATCGACCGCGTGCTCACCGACCTGCAGTCGCTGTTCCGCGACGTCGTGCTGCTGCAGTTCGGTCGCGCCGACGATCTCATCAACGCGGAGCTCGAGCCCGACCTCCGTGCGCTCGCGGCGGCGTGGACGCCCGAGCGCACCCTGACCGTGCTCGACCGCATCTCTGAGACGCGGCGGAATCTCGAACAGAACGTCGCGCCCACCCTGGCCCTGGAGAGCATGCTCGTGACCGTCGCAAGCGGGAGGACACCGTGAACCCGATCCCTCTGAAGCCGCGCGGTTCGCGCTGGGCCGCGCGCGCGACGAGCATCGTCGCAGGGCTGGCGGTGGCATCCGTCGCGCTGTCCGGCTGTCTGTACCAGCTGATTCCCGATGGCGGCCCGACCTCCGACGCGAGTGCCGCGCCGGACACTGAAGGGGTGGATGCGGCGCTGCTGCCGTTCTATGCGCAGGATCTCGACTGGGCGAAGTGCGACGACGGGTTCGAGTGCACCAAGGTGAGCGCGCCGCTCGACTGGTCCGACCCGGGGGCGGGGAAGATCGATCTCTCCGTCATCCGCCATCGTGCGACCGGCGACACGACACTCGGCTCGCTCCTCACGAACCCCGGCGGTCCGGGTGCGAGCGGCATCGCGCTCGTACGGGACTCGCTCGACTTCGCCGTCGGCGCGCCGCTGCAGCGCGCGTACGACGTGATCGGCTTCGACCCCCGTGGCGTCGGTGAGTCGACCTCGGTGGTCTGCTACGACGCGGCGGACATGGACTCGTACCTGTTCGACATCGCCGAGAACCCGCGCGGATCCGATGCATGGACCGACGAGCTGCTGGCGGCGCACACCGACTTCGCGGAGGCCTGCGAGGCGAACAGCGACGGACTCCTGCCCTACATCACGACCGACAACGCCGCTCGGGACATGGATCTGCTCCGTGGCGTCCTCGGCGACCGGAAGCTGAACTACCTGGGCTACTCCTACGGGACGTTCCTCGGCGCCACGTACGCGAAGCTCTTCCCTGAGCGGGTCGGGCGCCTTGTGCTCGACGGGGCGATCGATCCGGCGGTATCGGGTCTCGATGTCAGCACGACCCAGGGCGTCGGGTTCGAGAGCGCGCTGCGCGCCTACATGGCCGACTGCCTGGCGGGCGAGCGCTGCCCGTTCAGCGGCACGGTGGATGAGGCTATGGCGGACCTCGGGACGCTTCTCGCGAGCGTCGACCGCGCACCGCTGCCCGCCGCCGACGGGCGAGAGCTCGGAGCCGACTCGCTGATGACCGCGATCGTCGCGGCGCTGTACTCGCAGGACAGCTGGCCGTACCTGTCGATCGCGCTGTCCGACGCGCTGCAGGGCGACCCCGAGGTCGCCTTCCAGCTCACCGACTTCTACTACGCCAGGGAAGACGGCCGGTACACCGACAACTCGACCGAGGCCTTCCGCGCCTACAACTGCATGGACTACCCGGATGATTCGACCGAGGCGCAGAAGGACGCCGCCGACGCGCTCCTCGCTGAGAAGGCTCCGACGATCGCGCCCTACTGGTCGGGACCGGACCCGTGCCAGGTGTGGCCGTACCCGCCGACCGGCATCCGTGAGCCGATCACCGCGGACGGCGCGGCGCCCATCGTCGTGGTGGGCACGACCAACGACCCCGCGACACCCTACGAGTGGTCGGTGTCGCTCGCCGATCAGCTCGCCTCGGGTGTGCTGATCACGCGGGTCGGTGAGGGGCACACGGGCTACAACAAGGGGAACACGTGCGTCGACCAGGCGGTCGAGGCATACCTCCTCACCGGAGCCGTTCCCGACGACGGCCTGCGCTGCGAGTGACCGCTGCGGGGCTCGGCCGGTTCGCGGAGACTCCCCGGACCCTGTAACATTGAGGATCGTGCAACGCGCAAGCGCGGCGCGCCGCCTTAGCTCAGTCGGCAGAGCGATTCACTCGTAATGAATAGGTCGAGAGTTCGATTCTCTCAGGTGGCTCGGATGGATGAGGCCCGCTTCGGCGGGCCTCATCCATATCTCGACTCCGCTGTTCGCTCCCGACACTCGATGAGGCGCCGATGGATCACGCGATCGACGCCATCATTGAGATCTTCACGTGGGTGGGTCTCGGCGCCGGTCTGCTGCTGGGAGTCGTGGCACTGATCCTCCGCCTTGCGGACGGCACGTGGCTGCCCGTGCAGGTCGTGCTGGAACCGGATGACGCAGGCACGATCGCGCGCTGGTTCGGCGATGACGGTGTCGTCCATCAGATGCGGCTCACGCGAGAGCAGCAGGAGGCCGTCGCGGGCAAGGGCATCGCCGACGCGTTCGCGCGGCGGGGCGGTCGCAACCGGATGCGGCTGACCAAGGGTTCGCCGGCCGTGCGCGCCGTGGCGCTGCTCGCCGCGGGATTGCTGGCGCTGGGCCTGGTCGCGCTGATCCTGTCCTGGATCCTGCTTTTCGCGCGCGGCTGATCACGGCTGCGCCCGGGGCTCGGAGTCGCGCTCCAGGATTCAAGCGAGCGCGAGCAGGACCCCGGCGGTCAGTGCGAGTGCGAGCCCGATCCACTGGACTCGTGCGATCCGCTCGCGCAGCACCAGTGCAGCGAGGATGATCGTGCCCGCCGGGTACGTGGCGGTCAGGGCCGACACGACGGTCAGATCGCCGAGGCGCAGCGCCACGAGGAGCAGCAGATTGGCTCCCGCGTCCAGCACGCCGCATGCGGCGGCCAGCAGCCATGCGGTGCGCAGCAGGCCGACCGGTGACGGCTCGGGGCGCTCGCTCGCGTGCTCGAGATCGGCGTGTCCCGTCGGTGTGACGCCGATCCTCGGGCCTTCGGGCGCCCACACCGACGCTGCCGGCCGCCCGGCCCGCACCGCAGCAACGGCGAGGACTCCGATCGTCGCTCCGGTGATCAGGGTGTTGACGCTGCGGCTCATGAGGAGCGGGACCAGGCCGCTCTCGTCGCTGGTCTGATCGATGATGATCAGGAACGCGCCGATAGCGACGCCGGCGCCGACGGCCATCAGGATGCCGCGCAGGCTCGGGCGGGCGACCTGCTCACCGGGGACGAAGCCGACGAGCACGACGCTGACAAGCGCGACCCCGAGACCGGCATAGCCGATGGGGGAGAGCGTTTCGCCCTCGACCAGGAGCCCCCACAGCATCGGCGCGATCGCCGAGACCACCGCGGTGAGGGGCGACAGGATGCTCATCGGGCCGATCGCGAGGCACGCGTACAGCAGCACGACCGCGATTGCACCGGTGACACCGGAGAGCGCGCCCCAGATGACATCGGACGGGATCCACTCGCCGCCGATCACGGGGTAGGTGACCAGAAGCAGCAGCAGCCCCGTGAACGCGGCCACCGCGGTCACGACGATCGACCGAAGTCGCTGCGCCGCCAGGCCTCCGAGGAAGTCCGCGGCGCCGTAGACCAGAGCGCCGATGAGCGCGATAGCGGAGGAGTACATGGTCGCTCCAGCATAGGGAGCGCGCCGTCGGCCCCGAGTGGCGCGCAGGGGAGATTGCTAGATAAGCTAGCGATATGCCAACCCGACGTGACCTCAAGACCGCTCATCACTCTCAGCGTCTACCCACGCGCTGGGTGCGGATCGGCATCCCGGTCGTGCTCATCCTGATCTGGCTGGTCGGCGGGTCGATCGGCGGGCCGTACTTCGGAAAGGTCGATGAGGTCTCCTCGAACGACCAGTCGAGCTACCTTCCCGAGACCTCCGATGCGACCGCGGTCAGCGAGCGCCTGCCCGACTTCCTCGGCGGCGATTCCATCCCCGCCGTCGTGGTCGTCACCGGCGAGGGGGCGCTGACTGACGACGAACTGGCGGCGCTGCAGGACCTGCCGGACGAGCTCGCCGCCGTGGAAGGCATAGACGGTGACGTATCTCCGCCGATCGTCTCGGACGATGGCGAGGCGGTGCAGTTCTTCGTGCCGGTGTCCACCGACGGCGAGGTCGTCGACACCGTGTCGGCTCTGAAAGCAACTCTCGATGATCAGCTGCCCGAGGGGCTGGAGGCGTGGGTGACAGGGCCGGCCGGGTTCACCGCAGACCTGGTCACGGGATTCATGGGCATCGACGGACTGCTGCTGATCGTCGCGCTCGGTGCGGTGTTCCTGATCCTCATCATCGTCTACCGGTCGCCGCTGCTGCCGGTCCTCGTGCTGCTCACTTCGACCTTCGCGCTGTGTGTCGCCCTGCTCACGGTGTGGTGGCTCGCCAAGGCGGGCGTGCTCGTGCTGAACGGTCAGGTGCAGGGCATCCTCTTCATCCTCGTGATCGGAGCAGCGACCGACTACGCGCTCCTGTACGTCGCCCGCTTCCGGGAAGCGGTCGCCGACGGTGCGGCGAAGTGGGATGCCACGACCCGCGCGTGGCGCGGAGCGTTCGAGCCGATCATCGCCTCCGGGGGAACGGTGATCGCGGCCCTGCTGTGCCTGGTGCTCTCGGACCTCGCCACCAACCGGGCACTGGGGCCGATCGGGGCGATCGGCATCGCGTTCGCCGTGCTCTCCGCACTGACCTTCCTGCCGGCCCTGCTCGCTGTCTTCGGGCGGGCGGCGTTCTGGCCCTTCATCCCCAATCGGCCGGTGGCGATGATCCCCGACGACCTCACGCAGCCGGTGAAGGGCTTCTGGCCGCGGCAGGCGCGCTTGGTCGCGCGTCGGGCGCGTCCGGTCTGGGTGATCGCGACCATCGTGCTGCTCGCCGCCTCCGCAGGGATGCTGCAGCTGCAGGCTGATGGCGTGCCTTCGAGCGACCTGGTGCTTGGCCCGTCCGAGGCGCGGGACGGTCAGGACGTGCTCGCCGAGCACTTCCCGGCCGGATCGGGCAGCCCGGTCTATGTGATCGTGCCCGAGGAGGGCCTCGCCGACGCCGCGGCTGTGATCACCGACAGCGACGGGATCGAGTCGGTGGCCGTGGCATCCGAGGATTCACCCACCGGTCAGGCGACGGTCGCCCTCGAAGGGGGCGAGGTGGTGCTCTCGGTTCCCGGTCCGCCCGGAGCACCGGCACCCGCACCGACCGTCTCGGACGGCGATGTGCTGCTGATCGGCACGCTCTCGGATGCCGCGGACTCCGCTGCGGCGGAGCAGACGGTGCGCGACCTGCGCGTGAGCCTCGACGAGACGCTTGGCGAAGGCATTGCACAGGTCGGCGGCGTCACCGCGACCGACGTCGACTCCAACGACACGTCGATCCGCGATCGGACGCTCATCATCCCGGTCGTGCTCCTGGTCATCCTCCTGATCCTCATGCTGCTGCTGCGGGCGATCCTCGCCCCGATCCTGCTCGTGCTGAGCGTCATCCTCTCCTTCGGCGCCGCGCTGGGGGTGAGTGCGATCGTCTTCAACCACGTCTTCGGCTTCCCCGGGGCGGACCCGGCTGTGCCGCTGTACGGCTTCGTGTTCCTGGTGGCGCTCGGGGTGGACTACAACATCTTCCTGATGTCGCGCGTGCGCGAGGAGACGCTCGTGCACGGCACGCGTTCCGGCATCCTCCGGGGGCTCGTGGCGACCGGCGGCGTGATCACGTCGGCGGGCCTCGTGCTCGCGGCCACCTTCGCGGCGCTCGGGGTGATCCCGATCCTCTTCCTCGCCCAGCTCGCATTCATCGTCGCGTTCGGCGTGCTGCTGGACACGTTCGTGGTGCGCTCGCTTTTGGTGCCCGCGGTGACGCACGACATCGGCCGGGCTATCTGGTGGCCGTCCAAGCTCGCCCGCGAAGACGGGCGTACCCTCGGATCATGAGCAAAGCGCTGTTCATCGTCGACGTCCAGAACGACTTCACCGAGGGCGGTCCGCTCGCCGTCGATGGCGGCGACGCCGTCGCCGAGCGGATCTCGCGGTTCCTCGCCACGCACGCGGAGGACTACGCCGTCATCGTCGCCTCGAGAGACTGGCACGACAGCGACAACGACAACGGCGGCCATTTCGCGGCCGGCGAGCCCGACTTCGTCGACTCCTGGCCGGTGCACTGCGTCGGCGGCACCGAGGGCGCCGAATACGACCCGGGTCTGGTGACGGATGCCGTGACCCACCATGTGAAGAAGGGCCAAGGCAGGCCCGCCTACTCGCTGTTCGAGGGGAAGACCGAGGCCGGCGAGACCGTCGCCGCACTGCTCGACGCGCACGGTGTCGTAGACGTCGACGTCACCGGGCTCGCCACCGACTACTGCGTACGGGCATCGGCCCTCGAAGCCATCGAGCGCGGTCGGCACGTCCGGGTGCTGACCGATCTCATCGCCGCCGTGGCGCCGGCATCCGGAGAGGCGGCGCTGGCTGAGATGGCGCACGCGGGCGCCGAGCTCGCGCCGTCGGGTGTCTGAGCCGACCGCAGCAGGGGTGCGCGCGGCGCTCGAGGCCGAGGCATCCGCCGACGAACGCGCCAAGATCCAGCGGCGGATGACCGACGAGGTCACCTCGGTGATCGGCGTGCGCATGGGGACGCTCTTCGATATCGCGAAGACGAACACCCGGATGCCGCTGTCCGAGGTCGCCGCGCTGCTCGACACGGACGTCTACGAGCTCAAGATGGTCGCGGTCAGCATCCTGGACTTCAAGACCCGCAGCCGGGGGCTCGGCGAGGCGGAGCGAGGGGAGCTGTACGAACTGTGGATGAGTCGGGTCGATCGCATCGACACGTGGGACTACATCGACCGGTCAGCTCCGAGGGTCGTCGGCTGGTATCTGCTCGACAAGCCACGCGACGTGCTGTTCGAGCTCGCGCGGTCGGACCGCTGGTGGCATCGGCGTGCGGCGATCACGGCGGCGTTCTGGATCATCCGAGCCCGCGATCTCGGCGACCCGCTCGCGCTGTGCGAACTTCTCGCGGCCGACCCGGAGCATCTCGTGCAGACGAACGTCGGCGTCGCGCTGCGGGAGATCGGCCGGGTGGATCGGTCAGCGCTCGAGGAGTTCCTCGAGGGCCGAGGCGATGACCTCAGCGCGCACGCTCGGCGCACCGCCCGGACGGCGCTCTGACCCGGCGCACCGCGCTCAGCCGTCTTTGCCCTTGCCCTTGCCGTTGTCGTCGCCCTTGTCGTCGTTTCCGCCGCCGTTGTCGTTGCCGGGCCCGCTGTTGTCGTTCCCTTTGTCGTCCGGTGGCGTCGTCGCCACGCTCGGCGAAGGGTCGGAGGCGGGCTCGGTCGAGGGTGACTCGACAACCGACGGGGTCGACGACGGGCTCGGCGACGGCTCCGCGGCGGGGCCGGGCAGAGCCGCGAACCAGGCGATGCCGAGCGCGACGATGAGGGCAAGTCCCGCGGCCCCTGCGGCGATGAGTCCGGGTCGCAGGCGGGACTTCCGCGGCGGGTTGCCTGAGCCGGCGGCGGCCGCGGCTACGGATGCGGGGATGGTGGGGAGGGGCGGCGTGAAGGCGGCTTGCGTCGGCGCATCCGCCGCTGCGGCGGCCGCGCCTGCGGCGCCCGCGCCGAGCGCGGCCCCGCCCGCGGCCGCACCGAGAACCGCCGCCCCCGGCAGCGCCTCGGTGGGCTGATCGCCGACCGGCAGGACGGCGGTGAGTCCGGTCGCGCCGGGCGGTGCGATGAGGGCGGATGCCGCCACCGCGACTTCGAGCGACGTCGGGCGCAATGCGGGGTCGGTCGCTGTCATCGCTGTCAGCAGGCGCTTCCAGCTGGGTTCCAGCGAGTCGGGAACAGTCGGCGGGACCGTCAGTCGTATCGCGATCGCCTCATGCCCGGCCGCATTCGGGTACGCGCGCTGGCCGGTGATGGCCTCGAGGGCGACGAGCCCCAGCGCGTAGATGTCGGCCGGGGGAGCGGGCTGCTGGCCGCGCACCTGCTCAGGCGCGAGGTAGGCGGCGGTGCCGATGAGCATCCCCGGCGTGGTGAGGCGTGTCGAGTCGAGGAGGTAGGCGATGCCGAAGTCGGCCAGCTTGGGGCGGAACTGGCGTCCGGGCAGCGGCGACGGGGCGAGGATGACGTTCGACGGCTTGATGTCGCGATGCACAATCCCGGCGTTGTGCACCGCGTGCAGCGCCTCGGCCAGTTCGGCCGTCATGGCAGCGACCTCCGCGGCATCCACCGGTCCTCTTGCGATGAGGTCTCGCAGCGTCGGACCGTCGATGTACTCCATTACGAGGTAGCCCTGGCCCTGCTCGCCGAGGTGCGCATCGAAGAGGGTGACCAGGGAGGGATGGCTCATCGAGGCGAGGATCGTCGTCTCGGAACGGACGCGCTCGAGGTGACCAGGGGTGTCGGTCTGCCCGCGGATGACCTTGATCGCCACGGTGCGCCCCAGCGCCGTGTCTTCAGCACGGTAGACGTCGGCCATTCCGCCTTCGCCGATGAGCTCCTGGATGCGATAGCGACCGGCGAGCAGGCCACCGGGCTCGATCGGGCCCGAGGCTCCATCGATGCTCATGCCGCTCCCTCGACCATGAATCGAATGTAACCCGTGGTGCACAGGTCGAGGCGGCGCTTGAATCTGCCGGCCGACCGTGCAAGACGATCAGGATGCGGTGGGCCCCATGGGGCTCGAACCCATGACCCGCGGATTAAAAGTCCGATGCTCTACCGACTGAGCTAGAGGCCCGCGACGTCCTAGCCTACTTCGCCCCGTCGAAGCCTCGGAACGCCGCACGCAAGCGACCGCTGGTGCACCCTCGCAGTGCACCAGCGGTCGCGCCGCCCCGTGAAGCCGACGCCGGCTCCTGTGGGCCGGCCGCCCCCCCGAGCGGCCGGAGTCTTCTACTGAGCCGGGGGCATCAGCACCGTGTCGATGAGGTACACGACCGCGTTGCCCGTCTGGACGCCGCCGCACAGGACTGCGGCGCCGTTGACCATCAGGCTGTCGCCGCTTCCGGTCACTTCGAGATCCGAGCCCTGGACGGTCGTGTGTGTGCCGACGATCGCGTCGGGCTCGATCTGTCCGGGAACCACGTGATACGTGAGGATCGTCGTCAGCGTGGCGGAGTCGGTCTTGAGCGCCTCGATCGTCGCAGGGTCGATCTTCGCGAACGCGTCATCGACCGGCGCGAAGACGGTGAACTCGCTGCCGTTGAGGGTGTCGACGAGGTTGACGTCGGGGTTGAGCTGTCCGCTCACCGCAGCCGTGAGCGTGGTCAGCATCGGATTGTTGGATGCCGCGACCGCGACGGGGTCCTGCGACATGCCCTCGATCGAGCCGGCGCCGTCCGGCACCGCGTCGGCGTAGGCCTGGCAGGCCGGCCCGACGAGGTTGGCGGCCGGATCCATCATGGTCTCCTCAGCCATCGGCGTCTCGGTCTGCTGTGCGCTCGGGGCGGTGTCGTCCATCGACCCGGCCGTGGTCGCGGACGTGCACCCCGCCAATGCGATGACTGCCGCGAATGCAAGCGCCAGGCCTGCGGTGGCGTGAATCTTCCTGCTGTGCATGAGTTCCTCCGGTCTCGGAGCCCGCAGGGCGGACTCACGGTCACTCGTCCCGGCCAGCCGGGGCGGTGCGCCGCGGAAGCGGCGTACACAGGCTCTTCGGGGCCGGTCCTGGATCGGATTGGCGCGCTGCACACCGGTGCGTCGATGCAATCCGATTCACGCATCGAGGCGAACAACCCGCAGAAGCCGAGGAGCGAACCGGCGGGCGTGGAAGTGTACTCGTTCACCTTCGGGTGAGCGAGCCCGACAGGAATACCTAGGGGAGCGGTGGTGGGTAGGGCATGCTGGGGGACGTGGTGATCGATGGCGTGGACGTGCCCGAGGACGGCACCGAGCAGGTCGATCATGTCGGCGCCCTCCTCGTGCGCGTCGCCGGTGGCGACCAGAGTGCTTTCGCGGACCTCTACGACATGCTCTCGCCGCGCGTCTTCGGCCTGATCCTCCGGGTGCTCATCGACCGCGCCCAGAGCGAGGAGGTGCTGCAGGAGGTCTTCCTCGAGCTGTGGCAATCCGCCGGGCGCTTCGCTCCGAACAAAGGTCAGGGCAGATCGTGGGTCTTCATGATCGCGCATCGCCGGGCGGTGGACCGCGTGCGGGCGGCGCAGGCGAGCGCCGACCGTGATGTTCGCATCGGCTCCCGCGATCTCGACATCGCACACGACGAGGTTGCCGAGCAGGTGGAGTTGAAGATCGAAGGAACGCGCGTGGTGGGCGCGGTGGCCACGCTCCCGGCCATCCAGCGCGAGGCGATCACGCTCGCCTACTACGGCGGATACAGTCAGAGCGAAATCGCGGCCCTCCTGGGAGTGCCGCTGGGCACGATCAAGACCAGGATGCGAGACGGATTGTCCCGCCTGCGCACCGAGATGGGGGTGACGAGATGAACGTGCACGAGTTCGCCGAACTGGCGGCGGGCCACGCGCTGCACGCGCTGTCGCCCGAGGATCAGCAGGCCTATGATGTCGCTCTCGCCGCGCACCCGGAGTGGACCGCGATTGCGGATGCGGATGCCTCGACCGCCGCAGACCTCGCCGACGGGGTCGCCGAGGTCGCACCGCCCGCGCACGTCCGGCAGGCGCTCCTGGCGAGGATCGCTTCCGAGCCCGCCGCCGATGCGGAAACCCCCGTTGCAGACTCCGGGACCGGGGGAGAGCCCGCGCCGAACACCGAGGCGATCCAGACAGTCTCCCGGCGGCAGTGGACGCGGGGACTGCTCGCGCTCGCGGCATCCCTCGTCCTGCTCGTGGCGCTGGGCACCGGCGTCGCGATGATCGGGGACCGGCTCCACCAGCCGGCGGCGGTGGTGGCACAGAACGAGATCGAGTCGGCGCCTGACGCCCAGACGAGCACCGCGAAGGTGGAAGGCGGTGGGCACGCGACACTGAAATGGTCGGACGAGGTCGGCAAGGCCGTCGTCGTCACCGAGGGCGTCGCGGAACTGGACCCGGACCAGGCGTATGAGCTGTGGTTCGCGCGTGAGGGTGTCATGGTGTCGGCCGGAGTGTTCACGACGGACGCCGACGGCTCTGCGACCACGCTGCTGAACGCGCCGATCCAGGAAGGCGACGAGGCGGTGGCGATCACGATCGAAGAGGAAGGCGGATCGCCGAGCGGCGAGCCGACGTCCGACCCGATCACCACGCTCCCGACCGCGTAGCGGAGGCATCGGGTATCGTTCGGGCCGTGGCATCCGCTCCGCAGTCCCCACAGACCCTCGTGCACCTTCGTCGCGCGCGGGATCTGATGGACCGCGACTACGCCCAGCCGCTCGACGTGCCCACCATGGCGAGGCACGCCCTCATGTCGCCCGCGCACTTCTCCCGTGAGTTCAAGACCGCCTACGGCGAGACGCCGTACGCCTACCTCATGACCCGTCGCATCGAGCGCGCCATGGCGCTGCTGCGCGCGGGCGCGTCGGTGACGGATGCCTGCACCGCCGTCGGCGCGACCTCGCTGGGGTCGTTCAGCTCGACCTTCACCGAACTCGTCGGCGAAACCCCGACCTCGTATCGCTCGCGGTCGCACGAGGCGGCCGAAGCGATGCCCGCCTGCATCGCCAAGCTGCTCACGCGACCCACCCGATTCGGCTAGTACGGTATCTGGGTTGAGCTCTGACCGAGAGGCACAGTCATGACGGACCATCATCCGGACATCAGCGACGCCATTGTGGTGTTCCTCAAGAACTACCCAGGAAAGAACGACGAGGAGTTCGAGGCCAGGTTCGGCACGGAGGCAGCTCGTGAGGCAGTTCGCGCGACTCTGGACGAGACGTCGAGGATTCGGATCGACTGGGCCGACAAGTCGCTCACCGACGCAGGGGAGGCGATCGAGAAGGTGATGCACGAGAGGCACCCTGAGTTGTCGGCCGCTGCGCTCGAGAAACTCTCGAACTACTTCACCTACCTCGTCAGATGATGGCCCTCCGCGGTCAGGTGAAAGGAACTCCATGACGGGCAATGTCACCGCCGATCTCTTCCGCGCCCTCATCGACAACATGGAAGATCCAGTCGTCGACGGGGACGGCTGGGAGTCGCTGGCGATCATCCTGGAGTTCCCCGATGGCGCGTTCAACGCGGCGCATGGATACCTCTATTCGCCCGATGGTGAGATAACGGCCGTGGCCTCGGACCCGTGGGCTGTAGCGCCCGCGGTGAAGGCGTACACCGACAGCTACTACACGCCCGGTGCGAACCTGCCGCGGAAGGCTCTCGTGCAGCTCAACCGCACGACGGGCAAGTACAGAGTGACTTTCGAGGAGACTGACGAGGCGCGTTGGAAGGTGACCCCGCGAAACTTCAGGCAACTCCGTGAGGAGTTGCGTCCCGATTTCGATTGACCGGTCCGCGCGACATCGAGCAGGATCGGAGAAGCGTCATCCCGCGCCCCGTCCTAGCGTGGGAGGCATGTCGAAGATCTCATTGCGCTACTGCCCCATCACCGTCGACGACGTCGACGCCGCCCTCGCCTTCTACCGCGACGCCCTCGGTCTCGAGCCCCACGGTGACTTCGCCAACGATGGGTTCCGGTGGGTGACCCTGGGCTTCCCTGGACAGCCCGGCCTGGAGGTCGTGCTGTCCGAGCCCGGCGCCGGGCGGGGGCCCGACGACGCCGACGCGCTCCATCGACTCCTCGCCAAGGGCTCGCTGCCCGGTCCGCTCGTCTTCACGACGGACGACCTCGACGCGACGTTCGAGCGGGTGCGTGCCAGCGGTGCCGAGGTGCTGCAGGAGCCCATTGACCAGGATTGGGGTCCCCGCGACTGCGCCTTCCGCGACCCGGCGGGCAACCACATCCGCATCAACCAGGTGTGACCGCGCGGCACGCGGTGGGGGATCGACCCATGTGCCTGCCCTGGATGGTGCCGACGCCGGATCGCGCGCGGGTGCTCGTCACCGCGGGTAGCCTGGAAGCGATGAGCGACGATTCGAGGGACTTCCACAAGCCCGTACGGCGGCCAGCCGAGGTGTTCGACCGCCTGTTCGCGGCCGAGGATCCCGCCGAAGTCTCGCGCGTCGCCCATTCGACAGCGCATGCGCTGCTGGCCCGGGTGCGTCAGGATCCGACCGGCGAAGTGCTCGACCGCCTTGTCTCGTTCACCGATGAGCACGGCATCGATGACCTCGCCGAACTGTGGTCGCGGTCACCCGCGCGCACGCTGCCGGGCGCGCTCTGGCGCCTCTATCTGATTCAGCTCATGATCCACGACGACCCCCGCACCGCCGCACTGCTCTACGAGCGCGGGCGGATCGCGCTCGACTCCGTCGATCCGGTGATCGCCGGCGCGCCGGTTCCCGCCGGGCCCGACGAGCTCATCGCGCTCGTCGACATGATCCTGCGCGGCCTGTTCGAAGGCGACTTCGCGATCGCGCTCGAGCGCGCTGCGGCGTTCTGCCGCGTGCAGGCGTCCGGTGCGACGCACGTCGCCGACGACTACGAGGCAACCGAGCCGGAGCGGGCATCGACCCTCACCACCCGAGCGCTGCGCCTCACCGACTACGCGGGCGACCTCGCCGCGTGCGCCGCGCTGTGGCGACGGGATGCGCTGGCCTGATCCGGGAGAGTGCCGGTGGCGCACGCGAACCGTCGCCTGGGCAGAGAAGTGCCGGGCCGCAGAACGCCTCTCGGCGCGAGGCCGCTCTCGGCGGCAAAAGATGGAGCCCGGGGTTACTGCGGCCCGGCTGTTCCAGTGTAACGGAGCCGCGTGGCGGGGCATTCCCGTCGGGCTAGGCTCGTGCAATGACCTGGCGCTTCGCCCTCATGATCGACCCCGCGGCATCCGACGATCCCCGCTCCGACTTCGGCGAGACCTTCACCTCCGTCGATCCCACGACGCCGGCGCTGAGCGTCGGCGAGCTGAGCACGCAGCGCGGTGACGGGATCTTCGAGTCGATCGGCGTCGTCGACGGCCACCCGCAGGAGGTGGCGGCGCATCTCGATCGCCTCGCGCACTCGGCGCAGCTGTGCGATCTGCCGTTGCCAAACCCGGAGCAGTGGCGGCAGGCGGTGGTGCACGCGGCGGCGAACTGTCCCGCCGAGGGCGAGGGCGTGATCAAGCTGATCCTCAGCCGGGGTGTCGAGCACGGTCCGACGCCGACCGCGTGGGTCACGGCCGCGCAGGCCGCGGACTTCCGGGGGGCGCGGGAGCGCGGCCTCCGTGTCGTCACCCTCGATCGCGGCTACGACAGTGCGGCGCCCGCGCGCGCTCCGTGGCTGCTGCTGGGGGCCAAGACCCTGTCGTACGCGGTGAACATGGCGGCGATCCGCGAGGCGCACCGCCGCGGCGCCGATGACGCGATCTTCGTGTCGTCAGACGGCATGGTGCTCGAGGCACCCACGGCCTCGGTCATCCTGCGCTTCGGCGACCGTTTCGTAACCCCGGAGCCGACCGGCGCGATCCTGCACGGCACGACGCAGGTGAGCCTGTTCGAGCGCCTCGCTGCGCTCGGCCACGAGACCGCCTACGAGGCCGTCCCGGTCGACGCGCTGGGCAGAGCGGATGCCGCGTGGCTGGTGTCGAGCGTCCGGCTCGCGGCTCCGATCACCGCCGTGGACGGCGCCTCGGTGCCCCTCGACCTGACCCTCACGGCCGGCTTCAACCGCTACCTGCTGAGCCCCCGCGACTGACCGGTGTCGGCCGGCCTGCCCCCGTGTACCCAACTGCGGGGATGGTGGGCGACACGCCGGGGGATGGATGCCTCGACCCGGCGTGTCGGGCGGGCCGCCCGCAGGTGGGTACGGGCCAGAGGCTCGCTACAGGTGTCGGCCTGCGGCGACGTGGGCCATGATCGCCCGCTCGACGAGGTCCCAGTCGTGGACGATGAGGGCGTAGTCGAACCGGAGCGTCAGGTAGCCCCAGATGGCGGCATTGGCGTCGCGCCGCAGGTCCTTGTGTCGGTGCTCGGCGTCCGCGTGGTTGGCGGCACCGTCGGCTTCGACGACAAGCCGGTCGCCGATGAGAAGATCAACCCGACCCGTGGCGGGAATCACGACCTGTGTCCGTACCGGCAGTCCGTACGCCCGCAACCGCCCGCGGATCAGCGACTCGAGTCCGCTGTCGGCGTCGGTGCGGGCGAACGCGATAGCCGCGCGCGCGGCCGCGCTGGTGTGCGCGCCCAGCCAGGTCAGACCCTCAGCGTCGATCAGCTTGAGTCGCAGCGCAGACTCCAGTACGACGAAGAACTCCTCGATTCCCCGGCAGAAGAGGATCTGGCGCAAGATCCGCGGCACCGGCGGGAGCGCGAACGAGTCGGGTCCGCGGTCGTCATCCCAGTGTTCGACGCACTTGCACGGATCCTGCTCGTCGCGGTGGTGCCGATGGCCGCCGCGACGCATCCAGACATGCGCCACCGAGCCTTCGTCGAGCACCCACAACCCGAGATGCCGGGCTGCGGTGATGCACGCGAGACTCCCGCCGTGTGCCGCTGCGTCGACGGCAGCGGCGCAGGCGTCCGGTGAGGCGTAAACCCCGCGACGCACCACGATGAGACCGGACGTTTCGCGGGCGATCGCGCGTCGACTCCGACCCTCGGACCGCAGTTGCGCGGTCGTCCGAATCATCCCGTCGCTCGTCCCGCACATCTTGCGATGCTCGCCGAAACCGCGCACTGCATTCGGGACCCGGACGACGGTCGTGGAGGGCACGCGCTCACGGGCCGCGGGGGAGGAGCCGTGACCCTCCGGCCCTCCGTTCGCTCGCCATGTGCGCAGCTGCGGGGATGGTGGGCGACACGCCGGGTGACGGATGCCTTGACCCGGCGCGTCGGCCAGACCGCCCGCAGCTGGGTACACCCTGACCCGACCATGAGGCCAGAGCGCCTGTAGTGGGAACACCGAGACCCGACCAAGACGGCGGGTCGCGGCATCCGTCCCGAAACGGGTTCAGCCGAAGCGGCCGGAGACGTAGTCCTCGGTGGCCTGCACGGTGGGCGAGGTGAAGATCGACTTCGTGTCGTTGTACTCGATGAGCTTGCCCGGCTTGCCGGTGCCGGCGATGTTGAAGAACGCCGTGCGGTCGGACACGCGCGAGGCCTGCTGCATGTTGTGCGTGACGATGACGATCGTGTAGTCCTGCTTGAGCTCTTCGATCAGCTCCTCGATCGCGTACGTCGAGATCGGGTCGAGGGCGGAGCACGGCTCGTCCATCAGCAGCACCTGCGGCGACACGGCGATCGCGCGCGCGATGCAGAGGCGCTGCTGCTGGCCGCCCGACAGTCCGGAGCCGGGCTTGTCGAGACGGTCCTTGACCTCGTTCCAGAGGTTCGCCCCCTGGAGCGACTTCTCGACGAGCGCCTCGGCATCCGACCGCGAGATGCGGCTGTTGTTGAGCTTGACGCCCGCCAGCACGTTCTCTTTGATCGACATCGTCGGGAACGGGTTCGGGCGCTGGAAGACCATGCCGACCTGGCGACGAACGAGCACCGGGTCGACGCCAGGGCCGTACAGGTTGTCGCCGTCGAGGAGGACTTCACCCTCGACGCGCGCGCCCGGGATCACCTCGTGCATGCGGTTCAGTGTGCGAAGGAAGGTCGACTTGCCGCAGCCGGAGGGGCCGATGAAGGCCGTGACGCTGCGGGGCTCGATTGAGAGGGAGACGCCCTCAACGGCGAGGAAGCTGCCGTAGTAGACGTGGAGGTCGTTGACTTCGATGCTCTTGGACAAGGTCTCGTTCTTTCGGGTGGAGGAGGTCAGCGGCCGGTCTTGGGGGAGAACACCTTCGCCACGATGCGCGCGACGAGGTTCAGGACCATGACGATCAGGATCAGGGTCAGGGCACCGGCCCAGGCGCGATCCAGGTAGGCCTCCGGCGGGATGCCCTGGTTCGCATACTCCGTGTAGGTGA
This sequence comes from Microbacterium sp. P5_E9, assembly GCF_054049175.1. NCBI lineage: Bacteria > Bacillati > Actinomycetota > Actinomycetes > Micrococcales > Microbacteriaceae > Microbacterium > Microbacterium sp. P5_E9. The sequence continues at coordinate 475,780 of NZ_JBFUMV010000002.1, forward strand.
AGACCGGCAGCGTCTGCATGCGGCCGTCGAAGAGGTCGTAGTTCATGCTGTTGGTGAATCCGGCCGTGATCAGCAGCGGCGCCGTCTCGCCGATGACCCGGGAGATGGACAGCATGACTCCGGTCGTGATGCCCGCGATCGAGGTGGGCAGCACGATCTTGACGACGGTCAGCCACTTCGGAACGCCCAGGGCGTACGAGGCTTCGCGCAGCTCGTTGGGCACGAGCCGCAGCATCTCCTCGGTTGACCGGACGACGACGGGGATCATCAGCACGGAGAGGGCGATCGAGCCCATGATGCCCATGCGGATGCCGGGGCCGAAGAAGAGGGCGAAGAGCGCATACGCGAACAGGCCGGCGACGATCGACGGGATGCCGGTCATGACGTCGACGAGGAAGGTGATGCCGCGGGCGACGCGCTTGCCCTCGCCGTACTCGACGAGATAGATCGCCGCCATGAGCCCGATCGGGATCGAGATGACGGCCGCGGCGCCGGTGATGAGCACGGTGCCGACGATGGCGTGGAGCGCGCCACCGCCCTCGCCGACCACGTTGCGCATCGAGGAGGAGAAGAACAGCGCATCGAAGCGTGCGATGCCGTTGGCGACGACCGTGAAGGCTACCGAAACGAGCGGAACCATCGCGATGATGAACGCCGATGCGACGACCCCCGTGACCAGACGGTCAACGGCCTTGCGGCGGCTCTCGACGATGGTCGAGATCGTGAAGATCAGGACCAGATAGAGGATGCCCGCGGCGACGAGCCAGCCGGCGACGTTGAGAGGCTCCCCGGCGCCGGCCGCGACGATCGCGAACACGGCGAGCATGGATGCGAGGGCAGCCGCGACCAATGCCCACACCGCCCAGCCGGGGAGGCGGCCAGTCGTGAGCTTGAGCGGCTGCGGCGCGCTGCGCTGCTGCGGTGGCGTGGCGGTGATGGTCATCAGTTGGCCCCCGAGAATTCCTTGCGGCGATTGACGATCAGCCGTGCGACGAAGTTGACCGCGAAGGTCACGACGAACAGGATGAGGCCGGTCGCGATGAGGACGTTGATGTTGGTTCCGAACGCCTCGGGGAAGGTCAGGGCGATGTTCGCCGCGATCGTCGAGGGGTTCGTGGAAGTGAACAGCTGCAGCGTGACGGTTCCCGTCGCCGAGAGCACCATCGCGACGGCCATCGTCTCGCCGAGGGCGCGGCCGAGGCCGAGCATCGAGGCAGAGACGATGCCGCTGCGACCGAAGGGAAGGACGGCCATGCGGATCATCTCCCAGCGGGTCGCGCCGAGTGCGAGGGCGGCTTCCTCGTGGAGGACGGGGGTCTGCAGGAAGATCTCACGGCAGATCGCGGTGATGATCGGCACGACCATGACCGCGAGGACGATCGCGGCGGTGAAGATCGTGCGTCCGGTCGCCGATACGGGACCGGCGAAGAGCGGGAACCACCCCAGGTTGGTGGTGAGCCACGCGTAGACCGGCTGCACGGCCGGTGCCAGGACAAGGATGCCCCAGAGGCCGAAGACGACCGACGGCACGGCGGCGAGGAGGTCGACGACATAGCCGAGGGCCTGCGCGATCCGGCGGGGTGCGTAGTGGCTGATGAAGAGGGCGACGCCGAGCGACAGCGGAATCGCCATGATGAGGGCGAGCAGGGCCGCCCAGATCGTGCCGAAGAGCAGCGGCCAGACGTAGTCCCAGAAGTTCGTGGTGAGGAGGGATGCCTCCGCAGGCGTCGCGCCGACGGCGGGCAGCGACTGGATGATGAGGAAGATCGCCACGGCGGCGAGCGTCACGAGGATCATCGAGCCGGCGGCCAGGGCGGTGCCCGAGAACCACAGATCTCCGGGCCGCTGCTTGGCCGGGATCTTCGTCGCGGCGGGGGCGGCTGTCATCTCATCCGTTCTTGTCACGTGAATCATACGATCCGGGCTTCAGCCCCGGACAGGTCGCTGACGACGTGTCCGGGGCTGAAGCGGAGGGACTACTTGATCGCGTCGACCGCGGACTGCGCCTGCGCGGCGAGGTCCGCGGAGATGGGCGCGCTGCCCGCGTTGTCGGCTGCGGCCTGCTGGCCGGCCTCGCTGATCGCGGTGGTGAAGAAGCCCTTCACGAGCGCGGCCTGGTCGGCGTCCTGGTACTCGACGCAGCCGATGAGGTAGCTCACGAGCACGACGGGGTAAGCGCCGGCCTCGGTGGTGGTGCGGTCGAGGGCGAAAGCGAGGTCGGTCGCCGCGCGTCCCTCTTCGAGCTTCGAGGCGTCCAGAGCGATCGCGGCACCCTCAGCAGACGGCTCGACCCACTCGGAGCCCACCTGGACGTTCACGGCGCTCAGGTCGGCGGTCTGCGAGTGGTCGGCGTAGCCGATCGCGCCGTTGCCGGCCTTGATGGCGTTGACGACACCCGAGGTGCCCTGCGCCGCTTCGCCGGCCGCGAGCGGCCACTCCTCGACCGATCCGAACGTCCACACCTCCGCCGCCGTCTTGGCGAGGTAGTCGGTGAAGTTCGCGGTCGTGCCCGACTTGTCGGAGCGGTGCACGGGCGTGATGGCGAGGTCGGGGAGCGTGACGCCGTCGTTCGTGGCGGCGATCGCGGGGTCGTTCCAGTTGGTGATCGTGCCGGCGAAGATGCCGGCGATCGTGGCCGGGTCGAGGTTGAGGGAGTCGACGCCCTCGAGGTTGAACGCGATCGCGATCGGCGAGACGTAGGCGGGGATCTCGACCAGGTCGGAGCCCTCGACGCACGCGTCGAACGGGCCGGCGGCGATCTCGTCGACCTTGAACGCACGGTCGGACCCTGCGAACGACACGGCGCCGGACTGGAAGGACTCACGGCCGGTGCCGGAGCCCTGCGGGTCGTAGTTGACGGTGACGTCGGGGTTGGCGGTCTGGAACTCGGCGGTCCATGCCTGGACGGCGACCTGCTGCGAGGTCGCGCCAGATCCGTTGAGGGTGCCGGTGAGGGCGGGGCCGGCGCTCTCGGAGGGGGTCGAGGTGCCCTCTTCGTTCGAGGCGCAGCCGGCGAGCGTGAGGACTGCGATGGCAGCAACAGCGCCCACCTGGGCGATGCGAGAGATCTTCACTGTGGATCCTTCGGGTGTCAGAGGGGAGAACCCGGTGCAGGGTTCGTCCTGAAGGTAAACAGCGACTGTGAAGCGTTTGGGCTGCGATGGTGAACGGAAGGTGAACGAGCCCCGGCCGCTTGACCCGGCCGATTGCGGCCCGGCCCTATCGTGGAGATATGTCCAAGACCTCGAAAGTCCAGCGCAAGGCCCTCGACGCACTCGAGGACGCCGCCGCGGCCGCCCACTTCGCGAAGAAGACAGCGAAGAAGCTGCCCGCCAAGCCCGCGAAGAAGCTTCGTGAACTCGCGAAGGACGCGAAAGCCGCGTCGGATGCCTCGAAGAAGGCGGTGCGCAACGACCCCAAGAAGATCGCGAAGCGCGCGGAGAAGGCCGCCGATCGCGCGTTGATCGCCACCCAGGATGCCCTGGCGAAGGTCGAGTCGAAGGCTGCGGCCAAGGCTCGCGCGCAGCAGAAGGCGGCGGCCAAGAAGGCCGAGTCCGGCGCAGCGAAGAAGGCGAAGGCGGCTGCCGCACAGCCCGCCAAGCCCGTCGCGGCCGCGAAGCCCGCGGAGCCGGCTGTAGCCGCGCCCGCTGAGCCGGATCCCGCAGCCGCGCCGGCGAGGCGCGCCGTGACCAAGCGCACCGCTGCACGCAAGCCCGCCGCCGCGTCCGAAGACCTCGCGACCCTGACCGTCGCGGCGCTGCGCGAGCGCGCCCGCACCGAGGGTCGCACCGGATACTCCCGCTTCACCAAGGCGCAGCTGATCGATCTCCTCTCCTGACGTGTCCGGCCCGCACAGCGCGCAGGGCGTGCTCGACCGTTCGGCACAGGCGCCGCGGCCGCGCACGCTCATCGACATCCTCCGGGAGACCACGGCGCGGCATCCGGAGGCGTCCGCGCTCGACGACGGCTCCGGCGCGCTCAGCTACCGGGAGCTGATGGCCCGCGTGGGCGCCACGGCCACCCGCCTGCACAACGCGGGCGTCCGCCGCGGCGACCGGGTGGGAGTGCGGGTGGTGTCCGGGTCGAAGCAGCTGTACCTGTCGATCCTCGGCGTGCTGGCGGCCGGCGCCGCGTACGTCCCGGTCGACGCCGATGACCCGGACGAGCGCGCGCGGCTCGTCTTCGGCGAGGCGAAGGTGCGCGGCGTGATCTCCGGCGACGGCCAGTATGTCCCGCGCGATGAGACGGAATCGGATGCCGCCTCCGCACCGCTCTTCGATGGAGCGGCGCCGCACCCCAGCACGCACTCGATCGTCGTCGTGCCGCCGCCGACCGTCGACGACGACGCGTGGATCATCTTCACCTCAGGCTCGACCGGCGTGCCGAAGGGCGTCGCGGTGAGCCACCGCTCAGCGGCCGCCTTCGTAGATGCCGAATCACGCATATTCCTCCAGGATGCGCCGCTCGGACCGGGCGACCGGGTGCTCGCGGGGCTGTCCGTGGCGTTCGACGCGTCGTGCGAGGAGATGTGGCTCGCGTGGGGCCACGGTGCGTGCCTCGTGCCCGCGCCGCGGTCGCTCGTGCGGTCGGGCGAGGATCTCGCCCCGTGGCTCATCCGGCAGTCGATCACGGTGGTCTCGACTGTCCCCACGCTGGCCGCGATGTGGCCGATCGCGGCGCTCGAGAATGTGCGACTCCTCATCTTCGGCGGCGAGGCCTGCCCGCCCGAGCTGGCCGCGCGGCTGGCGGCCGATGGCCGCGAAGTGTGGAACACCTATGGCCCCACCGAAGCGACGGTCGTGGCGTGCGCGGCCCCGCTCGATGGCTCGGTGCCGGTGCGCATCGGGCTCCCGCTCGACGGCTGGGCGCTCGCTGTCGTCGACGCCGAAGGCCAGCAGGTCGCCGAGGGCGAGACCGGCGAGCTCATCATCGGCGGCGTCGGCCTCGCCCGCTACCTCGATCCCGCGAAAGACCTCGAGAAGTACGCGCCCATGCCGACGCTCGGCTGGGATCGCGCCTACCGGTCGGGCGATCTCGTGCGCTTCGACGTCGAAGGTCTCGTCTTCCAGGGTCGCGCCGACGATCAGGTCAAGGTGGGCGGACGCCGCATCGAACTCGGCGAGGTGGAGTCTGCATTGCAGGACTTGCCGGGTGTGACGGCCGCGGCTGCCGCCGTGCGCATGACCGACGCGGGGGTTCCCGTGCTCGTCGGCTACCTGGTGGTGGAGGGGGAGTTCGACCGATCCGGTGCGCGTGTCGCCCTCGCCACCACGCTGCCGGCCGCCGTGGTGCCGCTCCTCGCCGTCGTCGACGAGCTCCCGGTGCGGACGTCCGGCAAAGTCGATCGTGCCGCGCTCCCGTGGCCGCTCCCCGGCATCGAGACGCCGGTCACCGGGCTCAGCCCCGCCGAAGCGTGGCTCGCCGAGCAGTGGCAGGCGGTGCTCGGTCTCGCGGTCCCCGACCGCAAAGCCGACTTCTTCGATCTCGGCGGCGGATCCCTCTCCGCCGCACAGCTGGTGTCGCGCATCCGTGTGCGGGTGCCCGAGTACTCGGTCGCCGACATCTACGACGTGCCGCGGCTCGGTGCGATGGCCAAGGCGCTCGGTCCGTTCCTGACCGACGACGACGCGCAGAACTTCCGCCGCCCCGAGCCGACGCCGCGCTCGACGCAGTGGGTGCAGTCGCTCGCCGCGGTGCCGCTCTTCATCCTCACCGGCGTCCGCTGGCTCATGTACATCCTGACCGCCGGCACGATCCTGCAGCTGTGGCCGGGCTTCGAGGCGCTGCCGTCCGCGCAGTGGTGGGTCCTGGCGATCGGCCTGCTGCTGTTCGCGACGCCGTTCGGACGGATGTCGATCGCCGCCGGGTCCGCGCGTCTGCTGCTCGCCGGCCTGCGGCCGGGGGACTATCCCCGCGGCGGCACCGTGCACATGCGGCTCTGGCTCGCCGAGCAGATCTCCGACCAGATCGACGCGGTCGGCCTCGCCGGCGCACCATGGGTCACGTACTACGCCCGCGCGCTCGGCGCGAAGATCGGGCGCGATGTGAACATGCACACGCTTCCGCCGATCACCGGGATGCTGGAGGTCGGAGACGGCGCGTCCATCGAGCCCGAAGTCGACCTGAGCGGGTACTGGATCGACGGCGACCTGGTGCGCATCGGCCCTGTGCGGGTCGGCGCGGACGCCACCGTCGGCACCCGCAGCACCCTGGCCCCGGGCACCCGCATCGGCCAGCGCGCGGAGATCGCTCCCGGCTCGGCCGTGTTCGGCCGCGTGCGCGCCGATCAGTCCTGGGCCGGATCGCCCGCCGTGCGAGTGGGCGGGACTGATGGCGACTGGCCGGACTCGCGACCGCCCGTCGATCACCGGTGGGTGTGGGCCTATGCCGCCTCGGCTCTCGTGCTCGCCCTGCTTCCGATCGGCTCCTTCGCCGTCGGCGGCATCGTCCTCGCCCTCGGGCTGCGCGGAGCGCCCGACCTGTGGGCTGCCCTGGGCGCGTCGTTCCTCTGGCTGATCCCGGCGACGCTCACCGTCGGGCTCGTGTACGCGATCGCCGTCGTGGGGCTCGTCCGGCTGATGTCGATCGGCCTGCAGGAAGGGACGCACCCGATCCGCAGCCGGATCGGCTGGCAGGCCTGGACCACCGAACGGCTGCTCGACTCCGCGCGCACGATCCTCTTCCCGCTGTACTCCAGTCTGTTCACACCCGTCTGGCTGCGGATGCTGGGAGCCAAGGTCGGACACGATGTCGAGGCATCCACCGTCCTGCTCATCCCGTCGATGGCCGAGATCGAAGACGGCGCCTTCCTGGCCGACGACACGATGGTCGCGTCGTACGAGCTGCACGGCGGGTGGATGCGGGTCGGCGCGGTGCGGATCGGCAAGCGGGCGTTCCTGGGCAACTCCGGAATGGCGGCGCCAGGCCATCGGGTGCCGCGCGACGGCCTGGTCGCGGTGCTGTCGTCGGCTCCGCTCAAGGCGAAGCCGGGGTCTTCCTGGCTCGGGTCGCCGGCCGTCCGGCTGCGCCGCCAGTCGGCGGAAGGCGACGAGAGCCGCACCTACGCACCGCCCGCCCGGCTGCGCATCGCGCGGGCGCTGTGGGAGCTCGGCCGGCTCCTGCCCGTGTTCGTGACCTGTGGAATCGGACTCCTCGTGCTGTTCGTGCTCGCGGGCATCGTCGACGCGGTCGGGCCGATCTGGGCGCTCCTGCTGTCCGGGCCGGTGATGCTCGTGACGAGCGTGGTCGCGGCAGCCATCTCGGTCGCGGCGAAGTGGATCATCGTCGGCCCGATCCGCGCGGGCGAGCAGCCGCTCTGGTCGAGCTTCGTGTGGCGCACCGAGGTGTCCGACACCTTCACCGAGATGGTCGCGGCACCGTGGTTCGCGCGCAGCGCCGCCGGGACGCCGGCGCTGGCCGTGTGGCTGCGAGCACTCGGCGCGCACATCGGGCGCGGCGTGTGGTGCGACAGCTACTGGCTGCCCGAGCCGGATCTCGTGACGCTCGGCGACGGCTCCACGGTCAACCGCGGGTGTGTGGTGCAGACCCATCTCTTCCACGATCGGATCATGAGCATGGATACCGTGGAGCTCGAGGCGGGCGCCACCCTCGGCCCGCACAGCGTCATCCTGCCCGCCGCCTCGATCGGCGCTCACGCGACCGTGGGCCCGGCGTCACTCGTCATGCGGGGTGAGACCGTCCCGGTGGGTTCACGCTGGAGCGGCAACCCGATCGGACCCTGGCGCGCGGTCAAGGTGCGCGCCTACCAGTCGACATCGTGAGGCGCCACGACGACTACGCGCCGCAGAGCGGCGATCTGACCTTCGACGTCGAATCGTATGACCTCGACCTCACCTATCGGGTGCGCACCAACCGGCTCGAAGGGCGAGCGCTGATCAACGCCGTCGCCGCTGTCGAGACCCGTTCGGTCTCGCTCGACCTCGTGGGCCTGCGCGCCACTCGGGCGCGCATCGACGGCGACCCGCGCACTGGGATGCTCCAGGGCCCGCGCAAGCTTCGCATCACCCCGCCGCGCCCGCTCGCGGCGGGCGAGGCATTCTCGATCGAGGTCGTCTATGGCGGCGCGCCCGCACCCCGGCGCTCGCGATGGGGGCTGATCGGCTGGGAGGAGCTCGAGGACGGTGCACTGGTCGCCGGCCAGCCGATCGGCGCGCCGACCTGGTTCCCCTGCAACGACCGCCCCGACGATCGCGCGCGCTACCGCATCGCCGTCACCACCGACGAGGGCTATGCGGTCGCCGCCACCGGGGTACCCGGACCGATCACGCGCTCCCGCGGCCGGGTGCGGCGCGAGTTCACGGTGCAGACCCCGATGGCGACCTACCTGGCCGCCGTCCACGTCGGCCGCTATCAGGAGACCATGCTCGGCCGCGCGCGGATCGTGCACCCACCGGCGATCGCCACCGCTGTCATGCGGGCGTTCGGCGACGCACCACGCATGATGGCCTTCTTCGAGGATGCCTTCGGTCCCTACCCGCAGGAGGAGTACACGATCGTCGTCACCGCCGACGCGCTGGAGATCCCCCTCGAGGCGCAGGGACTGGTGGTGTTCGGCTCGAATCATCTGGACGCCGCCTCCGAGCGTCTGATCGCCCACGAGCTGGCGCATCAGTGGTTCGGCAACAGCGTCGGCATCGCGCGCTGGCACGACATCTGGCTCAACGAGGGTTTCGCCTGCTACGCGGAGTGGATGTGGTCGGAGGCGTCCGGAGGTCCGACGGCGGCGGCCCACGCGAAGAGCCAGTACGACCGACTCCGCCGGCTTCCGCAGGACCTCATCCTCACCGACCCCGGGCCCGACACGATGTTCGACGACCGGGTCTACAAGCGCGGAGCGCTCACTCTCGAGGCGCTGCGGAGGCGCATCGGCCATGCGGCGTTCGCCGACCTGCTGCGCCGGTGGGTGTCCACGCAGCGCCACAGCCTCGTGACGACCGATGACTTCCGCGCCTGCGTCGAGGCGGCCACGGGCGAGACCCACGAGGATCTGCTCAGTGCGTGGCTGGACCGCGCTCCGCTTCCGGCGCTCGACGCGGCCGCACGGCGACGCTGACCAGGACCCCAGCAGGCCCGGCGGCGTCCCAGCCTGCGAAGGCGGTGCCACCGGGGACGACGGCGTCCCACCCGCTCTGGTCCTCGCGCTCGCGCACGGTGACCTCGGCGGGCTCGACGCGCAGTCCCCGTCCATCCGCCTTGAGGGCCGCCTCCACCCGCGTCCAATCGCGCAGGGACGTGCGATCCTGACCGAGGATTCCACGCAGGCCGGCGGCATCCCGAGCTGTCTCGTGCTCGCGCTCCGCATCGATCCCGAACGCGTCGAACAGGGCGCCATCGGCGACCCCGACGACCGCGACCGGTCCCGCATACGAGACGCTCGCCAACGCGTCGGCGCCCGCCACCCGCACCGGGCCGTGCGGGCCGCCGCATCGAGGGCACGGGTTGCTGAGCTCGACGCCATCGGGCAGCAGGCCCCGCAGCAGCCGCCAGGCGGTCTCGCGGCGCGGTTCGCCCGGCGGGACAGCCGCCCACGCAAGCTGCACGCCGGTCGCTGTCACACCTTCGGCTCGTGCGTCTCGATCGCCACGATCCCGGAACCCGGATTCGTCGCCGACAGGTGCACCACCGAGAACGCTCCGGTGTCGAGAGCCGAGGCGCTGCCGAGATAGGAGCCGCGCAGTGTTCCCGTCGCGAGGGCGAGCTCCGTCAGGATCTCGGGGAGCACCGGACCATGGCTGCAGAGCACCGCGGCCTTGCGGGATCGCACGCGCTCGCCGACGATGCGGCGCGCGTCCGACGCACCCTCTTCCCAGGCATCCTGGCTGATCAAGGGGGTCCGATCGATCGGACGCCCGAGGGCCGCCGACAGCGGCGTCACGGTCTTGACGCAGCGGACCGCGGGGGAGGAGATCAGCTTGCGCGGTCCGAAGGCGAGGAGCTGGCCGACTGCGGCATTGGCCTGCTTGCGACCCCTGATGTTCAGCGGACGCGCATGGTCGGCGCCCTTCCACTCATCGCGCGTCAGCGCCTTGGCGTGACGCAGGACGATGATCGGGAAGGTCGCGAGGATGCCGTCGTCGACGAACTTCAGGAAGTTCTCGAGGATCTCCACATCGACCGGATAGCTGAGGCGCTTGAGCGCCTTCTTGGGCGTCACCCATTCGATCGCCGCGATCTCGCGGTTCGGGACGAACGAGGACGACCGGATGGCGGCATCCGTCGCTTCGGCAGACCAGTAGTGCACGATCTTCTGCCGCTTGTTCGGCATGTGGTACTTCGACACGCCGACCGGGATGCCGAGGCTGACCCGGATGCCGGTCTCTTCGAGGATCTCGCGGGCCGCGGTCTCGGCGAGCGTCTCACCCGGCTCGACCTTGCCTTTGGGCAGCGTCACATCGCGGTAGGCCGTGCGGTGGATGAGCAGCAGCGTGAGCTTCCCGTTGACGAGCCGCCACACGACACCGCCGGCGGCGTAGATCGCGCTCTCGGTCATCGCACCACCCGGGCTCGGCGGCGGCGCTGCACCGTTGTCATCGTCCGATCCTGGATGTCGGTGAGCGGTTTGCCGCCCTCGTCCAGGCTGTGCCGCGTCCACTCGCCCTCTGGACCGAGCCACCACGAGCTCGTGGTGTCGCTCATCGCGAGTTCGAAGAGGGTGAGGAGCTCCTTGACGTGGGCCGGCGCGACGACGCGCACGAGCGCCTCGACCCGGCGATCGAGGTTGCGGTGCATCATGTCGGCGCTGCCGATGAACACCTGCGGATCGCCGTCGTTGTGGAACGCGAAGATGCGCGAGTGCTCCAGATAGCGACCCAGGATGCTGCGCACGACGATGTTCTCGCTCATCCCCTCCACCCCCGGCTTGAGCGCGCAGATGCCGCGCACCCAGATCTCGACCGGGACGCCGGCCTGGCTCGCCAGATACAGCGCGTCGATGATCTGCTCGTCCACCATCGAGTTCACCTTGAGGCGGATCCGGGACGGCTTGCCCTCGAGGGCGTTGCGCCGCTCGTTGTCGATCTGCCGGAGCAGACCCTTGCGCAGGTGCAGGGGAGCGACCAGGAGCCGCTTGAACTTCTTCTCGATCGCGTAGCCGGACAGCTCGTTGAACAGGCGGGTCAGATCCCGGCCGACCTGGTCGTCCTGCGTGAACAGCCCGAAGTCCTCGTACATCCGGCTCGTCTTCGGGTTGTAGTTGCCGGTGCCGATGTGGCTGTAGTGGCGGAGGATGCCGTCTTCCTCGCGGATGACGAGCGCCAGCTTGCAGTGCGTCTTCAGCCCGACCAGGCCATACACGACGTGGACGCCCGCCTTCTCGAGCTTGCGCGCCCAGACGATGTTCGCGGCTTCGTCGAACCGCGCCTTCACCTCCACCAGGGCCAGCACCTGCTTGCCCGCTTCGGCCGCATCGATGAGCGCCTGCACGATCGGGCTGTCGCCCGAGGTGCGGTACAGCGTCTGCTTGATGGCCAGGACGTGCGGGTCCTTGGCCGCCTGCTCGAGGAACAGCTGCACGCTCGTCGCAAAGGATTCGTAGGGGTGGTGGACGAGCACATCGCCCTTGCGGATGGAGGCGAAGATGTCGGCGCGGCCGTTCTGCTCGGCCGGCTGGAACGGCAGCGCCGTCGTCGGAACGTGCGCGGCGTAGTGCAGCTCCGGCCGATCGATCCTGGACAGGTCGAACAGTCCGCGGAGGTCGAGCAGACCCGGCAGCCGGTAGACCTCTTGCGAGGTGATGTCGAGCTCCTTGACCAGCAGGTCGAGGGTCACGTCGTCGATCTCCTCGGTGACTTCGAGGCGGATCGGGGGACCGAACCGGCGTCGCAGGAGCTCGGCCTCGAGCGCCTGGATGAGGTTCTCGGTCTCGTCCTCTTCGATGACCATGTCTTCGTTGCGCGTGAGGCGGAACGTGTGGTGGTCGAGGATCTCCATGCCGGGGAAGAGGTCTTCGAGGTGATTCGCGATGATGAACTCGAGGGGGACATACCGCACCCGCTCGCCGTCGCGCGAGACCCGGACGAATCGCGGGAGCATCGGCGGAACCTTGAGTCGGGCGAAGTCCTGTCGACCCGTGCGGGCGTTACGGATGCGGATCGCCAGGTTGAGCGACAGCCCCGAGATGTACGGGAAGGGGTGCGCCGGGTCAACCGCGAGCGGCATCAGCACGGGGAAGACCTGCGCCTGGAAGTACTCGTAGGCGTACGCCTTCTCTTCGTCGGTCAGGGCCTCCCAGGAGAGGACGTCGATGCCGGCGTCGGCGAGCGCGGGCTGGATGTCGTCCACCCATGCCGCAGCGTGGCGGACCTGGAGGCGATGGGCCTCGGCGGAGATGTCGGTGAGGACCTCCTGCGGCGACCGGCCGATGTTCGTCGGGACGGCCAGTCCGGTGACGATCCGGCGCTTGAGTCCAGCGACTCGGACCATGAAGAACTCGTCGAGGTTGCTCGCGAAGATGGCGAGGAAGTTCGACCGCTCGAGCACGGGCAGATTCCGGTCTTCCGCAAGCTCCAGCACGCGCTGGTTGAAGGAGAGCCAGCTGATCTCGCGGTCAAGATACCGGTGATCGGGGAGCTGCGAGACGAACGCCTCCGAGAGGTCGAAGTCGTCGTCATCCGCGTCGCCGAGCCCGGCGTCGAGCACCTCGTGTTCGATCATCCCATCATCATTGCAGGGACAGGTGACGAGCGTGTGAACTCGGGAGCGGCCGCTAGACGGACCGTGCGGACGGGGCTGGAGCCTGGTCGTCCTCGTAGACGTTGAAGCGGTAGCCGACATTTCGGACGGTGCCGATGAGCTGCTCGAGATCGCCGAGCTTTGCTCGCAGGCGGCGCACGTGCACGTCGACCGTGCGGGTGCCGCCGAAGTAGTCGTAGCCCCACACCTCACTGAGCAGCTGCTCCCTGGTGAACACGCGGGACGGGTGCGTCGCGAAGAAGTGCAGGAGCTGGAACTCCTTGTAAGTCAGGTCGAGCGGCTTGCCGTGCACCTTCGCGGAGTACGACGATTCGTCGATCGTGATGCCCGACGTCTGGATGCGCGTCGACACCTGCTCCTTCGTCATCCGTCCGATCGCGAGTCGCACGCGGGCGTCGACCTCGGCGGGGCCGGCCGTCATGAGGATGACGTCGTCCACACCCCAGTCCGTCGACACCGCCGTGAGGCCGCCCTCGGTGACAACGAGGAGGAGCGGCGCGTCCAGACCGGTCGTGTTCAGGATCTTGCAGAGGGACTTCGCACCGACCAGGTCGATGCGCGCGTCGACGAAGATCACATCCGCGCTCGGTGCGTTCACGAGTGAGGCGGGTTCAGCGGGGATCTGACGCACGCGGTGGCTCAGCAGCTCCAAGGAGGGCAGGACAGGCCCGCCGCCGGGTGCGGAACTGAGAACAAGAAGCTGTGCCAAAGGTGATCCTCCGGACGCGGGTGGGACTCGACGTCACCCTCAGTTTAGAGTCACGACGCGCTCCTCACGGATCGCTTCGACGCACGGGCCTTGTCGGTGCGTCACAATAGGGGCATGGCCGTGCCTGAGCTTGCTCCCCGCCGCACCACCGGCGCCGTTGTCGCGGTGTGGATCGCCTCCGCGGTGATCGCGGTCGTCGTGGGGCTGTTCGTTCCGCCGGACTGGCGGGCGGCCTGGCTCGTCGTCGGTCTCGGCGCCTGCATCTGGCTCTCGTTCGGGCTGCAGCTCGCCAACGGCCGCTCGCATGGGTTCATCCTGCGGGTCGCCGCCGGCTGCCTGGGCGCGCTCGTCGTGATGGGTGTCATCAGCCTGGGGTTCGGGCTGGCATCGGTCGTTCCGGGATAGAGTGTCAGCCATGGATCTCGTCGCACTCGAGCTGTTCTTCGTGGGCCTCCTCGCGCTCGCGTCGCTCGCGATCGCCTTCGTCTCCGGCGTCGTGGTCTGGAACCTGTACCGCGGCCAGCGCTGACCGGAGGCGCCGTGCTCGAGCTGCCGACCGACCTTCCCGCGGACATCGTTCCGCTGTCGTGGCTCCTCGGGATCTGGGAGGGCACCGGCGTCATCGACTACACCGCGGACGGCCATCGCTACGAAGGCGAGTTCGCGCACCGGGTGAGCTTCAGCCATGACGGCGGCGGGTACCTGAACTACTCCGCGGACGCCTGGCTGGACGCCGACGGGGTACGCAGCCCGCTCATCGCCGAGGTGGGCTATTGGCGGCTCTCCCGCCCGGCGACGCCGGCGGATGCCGGCCCCGGCCTGCTCCCGCCCCGATCGCCGTTCGTGGCGCGCACCGCGGACGACGTCGAGCTGCTGCGGACCGCGCAGGGCGGATTCGACATCGAAGTCTCGCTCGTGCACGCGGACGGGCTCATGGAGCTGTACCTCGGCCAGGTTCGCGGTCCGCGCATCGACATCGCCACGGACGCCGTCGTGCGCACCGCCGGCGCGAAGTCCTATGGCGCGGCGACCAGAATGTACGGCCTCGTCGACCAGCACCTGCTGTGGGCGTGGGATATCGCGGCGCTCGGAGCAGACCTCGGTTCGCACGCATCGGCACGACTGGCGAAGGCGGAATGATGACCGAGATCTTCGCGGCGGTACCCGGGGCGGTCGTCGACGACACCGGGCTCCGGCACATCGGCAATCCGCTCGCCGAGCAGCGCGCGCTCGCCGAAGGGCGGGCGGTCGCCCCCCTCGGCGACCGGAGGGTGCTCGCGGTTCCCGGTGAGGATCGGCTGTCCTGGCTGGATTCGCTCGCATCCCAGGCCCTGACCGGGCTGGTGCGCGGCGGGAGCACGGAGCTGCTGATCCTCGACCCGCAGGGTCACGTGGAGCACGCGGCATCCGTCATCGACGACGGCGAGACCGCCTGGCTCATCGTGGATCGCGCGGATGCCGATGGCCTCTTGGCCTGGCTGCTGCGGATGCGGTTCCGGCTCCGGGTCGCGCCCCGCGATGCGAGCGACGAGTACGCCGTCATCGGCGGAACGCGGGATGCGCTCACGGCGGTGAACCCTGCGACCCCGGCAGGAGTGCCGCTCGTCTGGGTCGACTCATGGCCCGACATCGACTCCGGCGGCTACGCCTATGCGGCCGTCGATCCGCACCCTGGGTTCGACCGGGACTGGGCCGAGGCCATCGTGACGCGTGCCGAAGAGGCGCGGGTGGCCACGGCCGCGGCGACCGGCGGTCTCGCGCTCGCGGGCCTGACGGCATCCGATGCGCTTCGCGTCGCCGCCTGGCGCCCGCGGTGGGCGGCGGAGGTCGACGGGCGGACGCTGCCGCACGAGGTCGACTGGCTGCGCACCGCCGTGCATCTGAGCAAGGGCTGCTACCGCGGGCAGGAGACCGTCGCCAAGGTGCACAACCTGGGTCACCCGCCTCGGCGCCTCGTGGCGCTCCAGCTCGACGGCAGCGACAGCACCTTCCCCGAGCCCGGCGCTGCCGTGCGGGTGGGGGAGGACGCCGTCGGCGTCATCACTTCGGTCGCCCTGCACTATCAAGACGGGCCGATCGCCCTCGCCCTGGTGCGCCGGACGACGCCGGTCGACGCGGCATTGACCGTCGACACCTCGGACGGCCCGATCTCGGCCGCGCAGGAGATCATCGTCCCCCCGGAGGCGGGGGCTACGGCATCGATCCCGCGGATGCCGCGCCTGGGCCGCCGTACGACCGCTCGGTGAGCGCAGCGTCGTGAGCGCTCCGGTCACCGCGGCGATCCCGACCGGGTGGCGGTCGCGCGTCAACCCCAAGCCGGCCCTCGTCCGGGTGCGCCGATCGCTTCCGGGCATTCTGCAGATCGTGGTGGCCGCGACCGGCGCCTACCTCTTCGCCGAGATGGTGCTGGGTCACCCGACGCCGCTGCTCGCCGCGACCGTGACCGTCTCGAGCCTCGGGCTCGTGCGCGACGCACGACCGATCCGGGTGCTCGAGACCGTGATCGGGATGCTGGTCGGCATCCTGATCGCCGAGCTCCTGCTGCTCGTCGCGGGAAGCGGGTGGTGGCAGCTGGCGCTGGCCCTGGGCATAACGCTCATCGTGGCGCGCTTCCTCTCCGCCCAGGCGGGCTTCGCGATCGCCGCCGCGATCCAGTCGCTGATCGTCATGATCATCCCCGGCGGATCGCCCTTCTTCCGGTTCGTCGACGGCATCGTCGGCGGCGTCGCGGCGCTCCTGGTGACCGCCCTCGTCCCCCGCAGCGTCGTGCGCACCGAGCTGCGCGAGGGGCACGCGGTCTTCGCCGCGGTCGACAGCGCCGCCGGCGCGCTCATCCAGGCGCTGCGTCGAGGCGACCGCCTGCGCGCCGAGCGCGGGCTCGAGAAGGCGCGCGGACTGCAGCCCCTTTTCGAGGAATGGCGTGTCGCGCTGGAGTCCGGCGCCGCGATCGCGCGCATCTCGCCGTTCCTGCGCCGCCAGCGCTTCGAGCTGCAGCGCCACGAGCGGATCCGCCGGTCGATGGATCTCGCCATCCGGAATCTGCGGGTCATCGCGCGCCGTGTGGTGTACCTCTGCGACGACGGGGTGGCCCGCCCTGTGGCGGCGGACGTGCTCGCCGACATCATGCGCGCCGCCGACGTGGTCGCGGGCTCGCTCGATGACATCGCGCTCGAGCCGATCGCGCGCGAGAGCCTGCTCTCGATCGCCGGACGCCTGGACCCGCGCACGATCATCCCCGACGCCGCCCTCGGCGATCAGGGCCTGATCGCGGCCCTCCGGCCGCTGGTCGTCGACCTTCTCACGGCGACCGGGATGCCGGATGCCGCGGCTCGCGCCGCCGTTCCGCGCATCTGAGGCGGCTCAGAGTCACGTCCCCGGCGCGACAGCCGTCCACGGCACCGTGACCTCGCCGAGGCGCCAGCGCGCGCGCTGAGGCAACGGCCATCCGGCCCCGGCCAGCGCGTCGAGCGTGGTCTGCCAGCGGTGCACCGGACCGAACGGCGAGACGACGGCGGCGCGGTCCCATTCGGTGTCCAGGTCTCGGAGGAAGGCATGGATCCGCTCGCCCGGCACGTTGCGGTGGATGAGCGCCTTGGGGAGCCGCTCGGCCGCGATCGACGGACGCTCGAGGCCCTGAAGACGCAGCGAGAGCGTGAGCGACTGCGGGACGGCGTCGGCGTCGAGGGCGATCCAGGTCGTGATCCGCCCGAGTTCGTCGCACGTCCCCTCGACGAGGAGGCCGCCCGGGGCGAGCCGCGCACACACGCGGTCCCACGCGCCACGCACCTCGGTCTCCTGGTACTGGCGCAGCACGTTCATGGCCCGGATGACCGCAGGGCGCCGGCCGCCTGCCAGCGGAACCTCGAACCCGCCCAGCGCGAACGCCACCCGCGCATCCGCGGCGAAGCCGGTGGCCCCCGCGCGCACCGCCTCCAGCTGGTGCCGGGCGCGGGTGACCCGGTTCGGCTCGATCTCGAGGCCGACCACATCGACATCCGGCCGAGTGCGGGCAAGGCGGGCGTGCAGCTCCAGCGTCGTGACCGCACTCGCCCCGTAGCCGAGATCCACGACCAGCGGATCGGTGGTGCGCCGCAGGGCGGGATGCCGCGCGATCCAGCGGTCCACCCGCCGGAGGCGGTTGGTGCCGGTCGTCCCGCGGGTCACCTGCCCGATGGGGGATCGACCGCTCGCCATGAGCCCATGATGTCAGGCCGGTGCGCGGCATCCGGGCTCGCTATCATGGCGGCATGACTGCGCCCTATACGCTGATCCTCCTCCGCCACGGTCAGAGCACCTGGAACGAGCTGAACCTCTTCACCGGATGGGTCGACGTCCGGCTCTCCGAGAAGGGGAAGGCCGAAGCCCAGCGCGGCGGCGAACTCCTCGCCGAGTCCGGGCTTCTGCCGGACGTGCTGCACACCTCCCTGCTGAGCCGCGCCATCCAGACCGCGGACATCGCCCTCGACGCCGCTGACCGGCTCTGGATTCCGGTGAAGCGCACCTGGCGCCTCAACGAGCGCCACTACGGCGCCTTGCAGGGCAAGGACAAGGCCCAGACGCTCGAGGAGTTCGGACAGGAGCAGTTCATGCTCTGGCGCCGTTCGTTCGACGTGCCGCCGCCCCTGCTCGACGACGACTCCGAGTTCAGCCAGGTGAACGACCCGCGCTATGCCGGCATCGACGGCGACATCCCGCGCACCGAGTCGCTCAAGCTCGTCATCGACCGGTTCCTGCCGTATTGGGAGAGCGACATCGTCCCCGACCTGCGCGCCGGCAAGACCGTCCTCGTGACGGCGCACGGCAACTCGCTGCGCGGGCTCGTCAAGCACCTCGACGGCATCAGCGACGCCGACATCTCCGAGCTGAACATCCCCACCGGCATCCCGCTGGTCTACCGCCTCGACGAGAACCTCGAGCCGCTCGGCCCGGGGGAGTACCTCGACCCCGAGGCCGCCGCAGCGGGCGCCGCCGCCGTCGCGAACCAGGGCAGCAAGAAGTAGCACCCACACCACGCATGAGAAGAGCGGATGCCTCGAACCGAGGCATCCGCTCTGCTGCGTCTGCGAGCTACCGGGCGGCGCCGGGGATGACGAACGAGTCGTCGTTGTCGGTCGTCCAGTCGCCGGTGGCGAGGTAGGCGACCTTCTTCGAGATGGAGACCGCGTGGTCGCCGAAGCGCTCGTGGTAGCGGCTCGCGAGCGTCGCGTCGACGGTCGCCGCGGGCTCGCCCTGCCAGCTGTCGCTGAGCACCTTCTCGAACACCGAGATGTGCAGCTCGTCGATGGCGTCGTCGTCGTTGCGGATCTCCTCCGCGAGCGCGAGGTCCTGGGTGCGCAGCAGCTCGGTGAGCTTTCTGGCGACCTCGACGTCGAGCTGCCCCATCTCGATGAAGGTCGATTTCAGGCCCTTGGGGATGGCGCGGTCGGGGAAGCGCATGCGGGTGAGCTGGGCGATGTGCTCGGCGATGTCGCCCATCCGCTCCAGCGACGCGCTGATCCGGAGGGCGCTCACCACAATGCGGAGGTCGCGCGCGACCGGCTGCTGGCGCGCGAGGATCTCGATCGCCTGCTCGTCGAGGGCGATGGCCTTCTCGTCGATGATCGCGTCCGCTTCGATGACTTCTTCGGCGAGGGCGACATCACTCGTGCCGAACGCGCGAGTCGCCTTCTCGATCGCCACGGTCACCAGTCCGGCGATCTCGACGAGTCTCTCCTGAACGTCTTCGAGCGACTGGTGGAAAACTTCGCGCATGGGAACACCTCTCTGATTCGCGGCGGCAACCGCCCCGCGACCCTCGCGATTGTCGTCAGCGAAGGTTAACGAACGGTGCCACGAGAGTGAATAGTACTGGGCCGGGCTCGCGGCGAGGCCGCTGACGGCCCGAACGGCGGCCGGTTCGCCCGTACTCTGGGGGAATGCATTCGACGCAGCTCGCGCTGCTCGCCCTGCTCCTCGGGGCGGCGATCGGGGGTCTCGTGTCGGTCATCGTGATGGCCGCTCTGCGGGCCCGCGATCGCCAGAGGGTGGAGCAGTCCACCGCGGTCCCGGACGGGGTGGCGGAGGTTCTGCACGGCATGGATGACGCGGCCGCCGTGGTGGACACCTCGGCCACCGTCCTCGCCGCCTCGGCCTCGGCCGTGCCCTTCGGGCTCGGCGAAGGCTCCGTGCTCCCCAGCGCCGAGCTGAAGGGGCTTGCCCGCCGCGCCCGCGCCGGCGAGGCGGCGGCGACCGCCACGCTGCGGCTCTCGCGCGGCGCTCTGCCGGCCGAGCCGAGGCTCGTCGTGGTGCGGGCGACCAAGATCTCGCCGAGGCTCACGTTCCTGGTGCTGCGCGACATCACCGAGAAGGAGCGCGTCGAGCAGATGCGCCGCGATTTCGTCGCCAACACCAGTCACGAACTGAAGACGCCGGTCGGCGCCGTGAGCCTCCTCGCCGAGGCGATCGAGTCCGCCGCCGACGACCCCGACCAGGTGCGCGCGTTCGCCACCAGGCTGCAGGCCGAAGCCGCCCGACTGGCGCAGCTCACCTCCCGCATCATGAACCTCTCGCGCCTGCAGGCGGCGGACGAGTTCACCGACGAGCGCGAGGTCTCCATCGACGAGGTGATCGCCTCCGCCATCGAGGCGCACGCGATCCAGGCGTCGGCGACCGGTGTCAAGATCTCGCGCGGGGGAGAGCGGGGGCTCTATGTCCGCGGCGACGCCCAGGTGCTGAGCGAGGCAGTCGGCAACCTCATCGCGAATGCCGTCGCATATTCCCCGACCAGCTCGTCTGTGGGGGTCGGTGTGAAGTCCGTCGACGCCGTCGTCGAGATCGCCGTCACCGACCAGGGGATCGGCATCCCCGAGGGCGAGCAGGAGCGCGTGTTCGAGCGCTTCTACCGCGCCGACCAGGCCCGCTCACGGCGCACCGGCGGCACCGGCCTGGGTCTTTCCATCGTCAAGCACGCCGTGCAGCGTCACGGTGGCGAGGTGAAGCTCTGGTCGCGACCCGGTCGTGGCTCGACCTTCACCATCCGGTTGCCTCTCGTCGACGGGCCGGCCGACGTCCCGTCGCCGGGGAAGCGTAAGAAAGGTCGCATGAAGTCATCGATCCGCAAGTCCTCGCAGCAGGACGCGGCACTCCCGAAGCCCATCCCCTCGAACGGAGATCCCGCATGACGCGCGTCCTGATCGTGGAGGACGAGCCCGATCTCGCCGATCCGCTCGCCTACCTGCTGCGCCGGGAGGCGTACGAAGTCGAGATCGCCGAAGACGGTCCGTCCGCGCTCACCCTGTTCCGCGAGCACGGTGCTGACATTGTGCTGCTGGACCTGATGCTGCCGGGGATGTCGGGCACCGAAGTGTGCCGCCAGATCCGGGCCTCATCGGGGGTGCCGATCATCATGCTCACCGCCAAGGACTCTGAGGTCGACATCGTGGTGGGCCTCGAGCTCGGCGCCGACGACTACGTCACGAAGCCATATTCGGCGCGTGAGCTGCTGGCACGCATGCGCGCCGTGCTGCGTCGGCTGGCGGCGATCGACGCCGACCTCGATGACCGGGTGCTCTCCGGCGGGCGGGTGACCCTCGACATCGACCGCCACACGGTGTCTGTCGCGGGGTCCGAGATCGCCATGCCGCTCAAGGAATTCGAGCTGCTCGAGGTGCTCATGCGCAACGCCGGACGCGTCCTCACCCGCGGACAGCTCATCGACCGGGTATGGGGGACCGACTACTTCGGCGACACCAAGACCCTCGACGTGCACATCAAGCGCATCCGGTCGCGCATCGAGGAGCGTCCGGCGGATCCGTCGATGCTCGTCACGGTACGTGGACTGGGCTACCGCTTCGAGGCGTGACCGCGCACTGCTCAGGGAGCGAGCGACGACAGGTAGTCGAGTGTCCCGTCGAGCACGGGGACATCGACCAGGACTCCGGCATCCTCGGCCGACTGGAAGTAGACCGGCACCATGGCGCCGGGCTTGACCCCGAGGCCCTCGATGAACAGCGGGTCCTCATCGACACCCAGGCTGACGGTCGACTCGGCGGGCACGCGGATCGACTCGTCGATCTTGGCGGAACCCTCGCCGATCTCGAGGTGGAGCGTCGCGGTCTTGTCGGTGCTGTTGATGAGCACGGCGACGAAGTTCGCGTCCTCGCCGCTCTCGTCGGCGACGAACAGCGCGTTTCGCACCAGGATCGGTCCCGAGTCCGGCACGGAGACGCCGTCCGACGGGGAGTAGGGGATCTTGGTCGCCATCGTCGTATTCATGTTGCAGCCGGTCGTACCGAGAACGACGGCGGCGCCAACGATGAGCGACGCGATGAGGCGCGATTTCACGGATCCTCCAGAGACGAGAGCGGGCATCCTCTGCATTCTATGGCCAGGGCGGCGCGGATGCGGGCTCACCCGACGGGTGGGCGGCGAACCTTAGCGTATGTCCCCTGTGGTATTCTGTAGGTTGCCGAAAGGACATAACTCGATGCTTTTTGAGGTTGGCGAGACGGTCGTTTACCCCCATCACGGGGCCGCGACCATCATCGAGGTCAAGGACCGCATCATTCGCGGCGAGACCAAGAAGTACCTGAAGCTCAACGTCACCCAGGGAGACCTCATCATCGAGGTCCCTGCGGAGAATGTCGACCTCGTCGGCGTGCGCGACGTCATCGGCAAAGAGGGACTCGATCGGGTGTTCGAGGTGCTTCGCGCGCCGTTCACCGAGGAGCCGACCAACTGGTCCCGTCGCTACAAGGCGAACCTCGAGAAGCTCGCCTCCGGCGATGTCATCAAGGTGAGCGAGGTCGTTCGCGACCTGTGGCGTCGCGATCAGGACCGCGGCCTCTCGGCCGGCGAGAAGCGCATGCTCGCGAAGGCACGTCAGATTCTGATCTCCGAGCTCGCGCTCGCAGAGAAGACCGACGAAGAGCAGGCCGGCTTGGTCCTCGACGAGGTCCTGGCGTCCTGACGCACCCCGCTCCTCGACCCCGGTAGCGTGGGGGCGTGCCCTTCGACGCCGCTCACGAACCGACGCCCGTCCCTCGCATCGCCGTCATCGTCGTTGCCGCCGGGTCGGGTACCCGCCTCGAGGCGGGGAGCCCGAAGGCGTTCGTCGGCATAGACGAGCACACCATCCTCCGGCACGCCCTGACGCGGGTCTTCGCTGGTCCGTCGGCGCAGGTCGTGATCGTCGCGCCGCACGGGCGCGAAGGCGACGCGCTGACCGACGCGCTCGAGGCGGCCGGCGACCGTCGCGACCTCGTCTCGGTCGTCACCGGCGGAGCGACTCGGCAGGAGTCGGTCGCGCGCGGGCTCGCCGGGCTGTGGGGCGATGTCGAGATCGTGCTCGTCCACGACGCGGCGCGGGCGCTGACCCCTGCGGCCGTCTTCGAGCGGGTGGTCGCGGCGATCGATGCGGGCAGCGTCGGAGCCCTGCCGGTGCTGCCGGTCATCGACACGATCAAGCGCGTCGCAGACGCCGTGGTCGTCGAGGCCGTCGACCGCGCCGAGCTCGCGGCCGCGCAGACTCCGCAGGGCTTCCGCCGCGACATCCTGGATTCGTCGTATCGTGCGGCGGATCGGGACTACACCGACGACGCGGCCCTCGTCGGCGCGGCCGGCCACACCGTGGCGGTGGTCGACGGCGATGCGCTGGGATTCAAGATCACCACCCCGGCCGACCTCGAGCGGGCGCGTTCGCTCGTCGCGACCGCACCGATCGCGCGGGCGACGGTCGGACTCGATGCCCGCCCCGCGCACGCGCGGGTGGGACTCGGCACCGACGTCCACGCGTTCGGCGGTGACGGCGCGCTCTGGCTCGCCGGCCTGGAATGGCCGGGCGAAACCGCGCTGTCGGGGCACTCGGATGGCGATGCCGTCGCGCACGCGATCGTGGACGCGCTGCTGTCCGCCAGCGGTCTCGGCGACATCGGCACCCACTTCGGCACCGATCACCCCGAGTACGCCGGCGCGCACGCCGACGTGTTCCTCGCGCGCACGCTCGGGATCCTCGGCGAGGCGGGGTGGCGGGTGGGCAACGTGTCAGTGCAGGTCCAGGCGAACCGGCCGCGGTTCGCGGCGCGCCGTGCCGAGGCGGAGGCGGCGCTCTCGGCGGCCCTGGGCGGAGCATCCGTCTCGATCGCCGCCACCACGACCGACGGACTCGGCTTCACCGGCCGCGGGGAAGGCGTCGCAGCCTTCGCGGTGGCGCTCGTCGAACCGGCCTGAGAGCGGTCAGAGCGTTCGCGTCATGAAGACCGAGAACGGGTCTTCCGCATACCCCTCGAACGGGCCGCACGGCACGAAGCCCTCGCTCGCATAGAGCCGCTGCGCCGGCACGAAGTCCTCCGTCGCCCCGGTCTCGAGCCACAGGCTCGTCATGCCCCGAGCGCGGGCCTCCGCAACGATGCGCCGGAGGATCGCGCGTCCGACGCCCAGCCCGAGAAAGCGATCGTCGACGCGCATCGACTTGAGCTCGCCCCGCTCGGCGTCGATCTCCTTGAGCGCGCCGATCCCGGCGAGTTCGCCGTCGACCCAGGCCGACCAGAACGTGATCGCCGGATGCCGCAGCCCGTCCGCGTCGAGAGCGTGGACGCTCTCCGGCGGTGACGAGTCGTGCATGCCGTCGAGATGACGGGCGATGAGCGCGCGGGTCGCCTCCCCGGCGAGGTCGTCGATGCGGATGTCGATCACCACGGTCACCCCTCCACGGCGAACGGGCTGGGATCGCGCGGCGACCGCGAACCCCAGGCGAGCAGGGCGAGGCCGAGGCCGAGCACGACCAGACCGGCGATCGCCAGGGCGCTCAGCCGCTCGTCGAGCACCACGATGCCCAGGATGCTGGCGGTCAGCGGCTCGCCGAGCGTCAGGGTCGCCGCTGTCGCCGCGGTGAGGCCGCTCAGGCCCCACGTGAAGAGCACGTACGCGATCGAGATCGTCGCCAGCCCGAGCCAGAGCGCCATCGCGAGGCCGGCCGGCGTGGCGAGCCAGGTCAGGTCGACGAAGGGCAGGACGCAGGCCATGATCATGGCGGAGGACGCCCCCATCGCCCCGACGACGGTGAACGGGTCCCAGCCGTCGTCGAGCAGCCGGCGCTGCGTGTTCGCGATGACCGCGAAGCTCGCCGCCGCACCGAGGGAGCCGAGCAGGCCCAGCGGATCGGTGCCGGCGGGGGCATCGGCCTGGCCGCCCATGCCGAGCATGACCACTCCGACCGTCGCCACCGCGGTTGCGGCCATCCATGCCGCGCTCGGCCGCCGGCGCGTCAGCCCCCACTCCAGCACCCCGGCCATGATCGGGGCCGCGCCGAGTGCGACCACCGTGCCGACCGCGACGCCGTTGCGCGCGGTGCCGAGAAAGAAGAGCGGCTGATACAGCGCGAGGCAGGCGCCGGTGAGCACCATGAGCAGGAGCGGTCGAGCGCCGAATCGGGGCCGGGCAGCGGCATCCGGATGCGCGTCGGTCTTCGCGTGGTGGCGGCGCGCCAGCACGAACGCGATGACGGCGAGACCAGTGCCGCCGATCACGAGCCGCACCGCGCCGACCGACAGCGGGGTGGTGCCTTCGGGTCCGAGAGCCTGCGCCGTGCCGGTCGTGCCGAACAGCAGCGCGGCGACGAGGACGGCGATCACATGCATCCCTCAGTTCTACCCTTCGACAGGCTCACGGACCGACGCACAGGGGCCACGCATGACCCCGCCGGTAGGCTGGTGCGGTGACGGTTCGGCTCTATGACACCAAGGCGCAGGCGCTGCGCGACTTCGTGCCCCTCGACCCCGAGAACGTCACGATCTACGTGTGCGGTCCGACCGTGCAGTCCGGTCCGCACATCGGGCACCTGCGCGGCGCGCTGAGCTTCGACATCCTGCGCCGCTGGCTGGGACATCGCTTCGACCGCGTCACCTTCGTGCGCAATGTCACGGACATCGACGACAAGGTGCTCGCCAACGCGACGCCGCAGGAGCCGTGGTGGGCGCTCGCGTATCGGATGGAGCTCGAGTTCTCCCGCGCGTATTCCGCGATCGGCATCCTGCCGCCCACCTACGAGCCGCGCGCGACCGCGTCGATCCCGCAGATGCAGGAGCTCATCGCGCGCCTCGTCGAGGCCGGGCATGCCTACCCTTCGACAGGCTCAGGGACCGGCAATGGCTCAGGGACCGGCAGCGGCGACGTGTACTTCGACGTCCGCTCGTGGGCGTCGTACGGCGAATTGACGCGCCAGTCGCTCGACGCGATGGAGCCTGCCGCGGATGCCGACCCGCGTGGCAAGCGCGACCCTCGCGACTTCGCGCTGTGGAAGGGCGCGAAGGCGGATGAGCCCGAATCCGCAGTCTGGGACTCGCCCTGGGGCGCAGGGCGTCCGGGCTGGCACATCGAGTGCTCGGCCATGTCGCGCCG
This sequence comes from Microbacterium sp. P5_E9, assembly GCF_054049175.1. Taxonomy (NCBI): domain Bacteria; kingdom Bacillati; phylum Actinomycetota; class Actinomycetes; order Micrococcales; family Microbacteriaceae; genus Microbacterium; species Microbacterium sp. P5_E9. The sequence continues at coordinate 501,575 of NZ_JBFUMV010000002.1, forward strand.
CTATCTCGGTGCCGAGTTCGACATCCACGGCGGCGGACTCGACCTGCGGTTCCCGCATCACGAGAACGAGCTCGCGCAGTCCGCTGCGGCCGGTGACGGTTTCGCCCGGTACTGGGTGCACAACGGACTCGTGACGGTCGGCGACCAGAAGATGTCGAAGTCGCTCGGCAACTTCCTGCTGGCCGAGGACGTGCTCGGCCAGCGCGATCCGCTGGTCGTGCGCTACGCGCTGGTCGCGGCGCACTATCGCTCGAGCCTCGACATCACCCCCTCGTCGTTCGACGAGGCGGAGTCCGCCCTCGATCGCATTCGCACATTCCTCGAGCGAGTCACCCGTGCTGGCGAGTTCGGGTGGTTCTCGTACGGCAACGACGACTTCGCCGCGGCGCTGGACGACGACCTCGGCGTGCCGCAGGCGCTCGCCGTCATTCACGCGCGGGTGCGCGAGGGCAACACGGCACTGGATGCCGGTGACCTCGAGACCGCTCGCACGATTGCCGGCGAGGTGCTCCTGATGACGGGCGTGCTCGGCATCAATCCGCTCGACCCGCAGTGGACGTCGTCGGATGCCTCGGCCGAGGCATCCGTTCTCGACGATCTTGTGCAGACGATGATCACCCAGCGCGCCGATGCGCGCGCGACCAAGGACTGGGCGACGGCCGACCGTATCCGCGATGCGATCGCGGCGGCCGGCATCACCCTCGAAGACACCGCCGACGGCACGCACTGGACTCTCTCCGGTGCGCAGTCGGCAACGAAGGAGAACTAATGGCCGGCAGCAAGCCTGGGCGTCCCGGCGCCAGCAAGGGCAAGAAGGGTCCCCTCAAGGGCACCGGAGGCAAGAACAAGCGATCCCTCGAAGGCCGTGGGCCGACGCCCAAGGCCGAGGATCGCGCGTGGCACCCCGCCGGCAAGCGGAAGGCGGCCGCTGAGCGATACGCCGCCGCCGGCGGCAAGGGCAGGCCAGCGGGCCAGGCGCAGTCGCGCCCGCGCGCTGCGAAGAAGGACGACGACACCGAAGTGGTGACCGGCCGCAACTCGGTGATCGAGGCGCTGCGCGCCAAGATCCCCGCGACCGCCTTCTACATCGCGCAGCGCGTCGAGATGGACGACCGGGTCAAAGAGATGCTGTCGATCGCGACCCACCGGGAGATCCCGGTGATGGAGGTCACGCGGCCCGAGCTGGACCGCATGGCGGGCTTCGACGGCGTGCACCAGGGCGTCGCGCTCAAGGTGCCCCCGTACGAGTACGCGCACCCGCAGGACCTGCTCGAGAAGGTCATCGACCGCGGCCAGACGCCGCTCTTCGTCGCACTCGACGGCATCACCGACCCACGCAACCTCGGCGCGATCATCCGGTCCACTGGTGCGTTCGGCGGACACGGTGTGATCCTGCCGCAGCGCCGTTCCGCGAGCGTCAACAGCGCCGCATGGAAGACGAGCGCCGGTGCAGCTGCCCGCATTCCGGTCGCGATCGCCCCCAACCTGACCTCGACGCTCAAGGAGTTCAAGAGGCAGGGGGTGTTCGTGCTCGGGCTCGACGGCGGCGGAGACGTCTCGCTGCCGGCCCTCGAGCTGGCCGACCGACCCGTGGTGATCGTGGTGGGCTCGGAAGGCAAGGGCCTGTCGCGCCTGGTCAGCGAGACCTGCGATCAGATCGTCTCCATCCCGATCGACGGGGCCACGGAGTCCCTCAACGCGGGGATCGCGGCATCCGTCGCCCTGTACCAGGTGTCCACCCTCCGCGCCGCGGGAGGCGCAGCATGACCCGCATCGCCGTCATCGGCGGAACCGGCTACGCCGGACGCCACATCGTCGCGGAGGCGGTGCGCCGCGGCCACACGGTCGTCTCGGTCGCACGGTCGGTGCCCGCCGAGCGGATCGACGGTGCGACCTACATCGAGGGCACCCTCCTGGATGCGCCGAACCTGGTCGCCGAGCTGCAGGGCGTCGAGGTGATAGTCCTCGCGGTTCCCGCTCGGGGCGACATGGAGGGCCAGCTGCGTCCGGGCGTGGCGGAACTCGTCGCAGCCCTGCCCGCCGGCGTCCGCATCGGGGTCATCGGCGGGGCGGGCGGCAGCCTCTCCGAGCCCGATGGGCCTCGGGTCGTCGACCTGCCCTCGTTCACCGAGGAGTACAAGCCGGAGGCTCTCGAAGCCATCGACATCCTCCATGACCTGCGCGAGACCCCTGCTTCGCTGGACTGGTTCTACATCCACCCGGCCGGCGGCTTCGGCGGATGGAACCCGGGGGAGCGCACGGGGGCGTACCGCGACGGCGGAGATGTGATCGTGACGGATGACGACGGCGAGTCGTTCATCGGCGGCGACGACTTCGCGATCGCCGTCCTCGATGAGATCGAGCAGCCCCAGCATCCGCGGGAGCGATTCACCGTCGGGTATTGATGCGAGCCGGGTCAATGCGAGCGAAGCCCGCGTTGACGCGGCTCGGATCAAGATCGAGTAGCGAGCTTGCGAGCGTATCGAGATCCCGAATCGGTCAGACCAGGTCGCGCCAGTCCACGGCGGTGTAGTCCTCGTCGTCGATGGCTGCGCCGTCGGCGGTCAGGATCGGGATCGACATCGTCTCGGTCACGGGGCCCATCACGGTCGCCTCGTCGCGCCGGTGACGCAGCACGCCGTCGATGTAGCTCGTCAGGATCTCCGCGAGCGGGGCGGACCGTCCGCTGGCCTGTGACACGTACCACCGGTGCTCCAGCACCTGGTGGAAGACCTCGGCGGGCTCGAGCTTCGCGCGCAGATCGAACGGGATCGCCTTCACGACCGGCTCGAACACGCGGGTGACCCACTCATGTGCCGACATCTCCTCGTCATCGGGATGCCGCGCGGTACGGGCGCGGTACTCGTCGAGGTCGTTGAGCAGGCGCCGCGCCTGATTCTCCTCGACGTCGAGCCCGGTGAGGCGGAGGAGCCGTCGCTGGTGGTGCCCGGCATCGACCACCTTCGGCTGGATCGATACGCGCGTGCCGTCGGGAGTGGCCTCGATGGACATCTCGCCGATGTCGAAGCCGAGCTCATTGAGTCGCCGCACGCGTTCGGTGATGCGCCAGGACTCGTCGGACGAGAAGGACTCCCGATCGGTGAGTGCGGCCCACAGCGACGCGTACGACGACATGATGCCGTCCGCGATCGCGAGGGCGTCTACGCCGCCTTCGAGCCGACCGCCCGCCTCGAGGTCCATGATCTCGCCGGCGATGTTGGTGCGCGCGATCTCGAGATCGTGGGCGCGCTGTCCGGGGGTGAGGCCGCTCTCGTGGAGCTCGCCGGTCTCGGCATCCACGAGGTACGCGGCGAAGGCTCCCGCATCACGGCGGAAGAGCGTGTTCGAGAGCGAGACGTCGCCCCAGAAGAAGCCGACATTGTGCAGCCGGACGAGCAGGGCGGCGAGGGCGTCGACGAGGCGCGTCGCGGTGTCCGGACGCAGCACCTGGGTGAACAGGGCGCGGTAGGGGAGGGAGAACTTCAAATGGGCGGTGACGAGCGCCGCGGGGAGCGACTCGCCCTCCGGCGTCGCCCGCCCGGCGATGACGGCCACACGCTCGACGCACGGCGCATCCAGTCTCGCCAGGTTGCCGAGCATGTCGTACTCGCGCCGAGCCATCTCCTCCGTGGTCTCCTTGATGGCCACCACCCGGCCGGAGAGGTTCGCGAAGCGGACCAGGTGGCGGGAGATGCCCTTCGGGAGGAAGACGATCGTGCTGCTCGGCCACTCGGCGAGCGTCGTCGACCAGGGGAGCGTCAGCAGCCCGGGGTCGACGGAACTGGCGGTGATGCTGAGTGCTGCGGGCATGGCTTCCCCTGGGACGACCGGAAAATGAAAAACCGCGGCGCGGGGGGTCGATGACCCTCCGCGCCGCGGTCGTGATGCTAGCTGCCCGAGATGACGGGAGCGTCGTTGAGGCGCTCGCCGCTCTCGACATCGAACGCGTGCACGTGGCCCGCGGTCGCGGCGAGGGTGACCGTGTCACCGGCGTTCGGGTGACGACGGCCGTCGACGCGCGCGACGATGTCGGTGCGCTTGCCGGCGATGTCGGTGTGACCGTAGAGGTAGCCGTCGGCGCCGAGCTCCTCGACGAGGTCGACGACCACGGAGAGGCCCTTGCCGTCGGCCGGGCCGACGACGATGTCCTCGGGGCGGACGCCGACGGTGACCTGGCTGCCGTTCGCGCGGCCGACCGTGTCGCGGTCGAGCGGGACGACCTCGGTGCCGAACTGAACGCCGCCCTCGGCGAGGTCCGCCGCGAAGAGGTTCATTGCGGGGGAGCCGATGAAGCCGGCGACGAACACGTTGTTCGGGCGCTCGTACAGGTCGCGGGGCGTGCCGACCTGCTGGAGGAGTCCGTCCTTGAGGACCGCGATGCGGTCGCCCATCGTGAGGGCCTCGGTCTGGTCGTGCGTGACGTAGACGGTCGTGACGCCGAGGCGGCGCTGCAGCGACGCGATCTGCGTACGCGTCTGGACACGGAGCTTGGCGTCGAGGTTCGACAGCGGCTCGTCCATGAGGAACACCTGCGGCTGACGCACGATCGCGCGGCCCATGGCGACGCGCTGACGCTGGCCACCGGAGAGCGCCTTCGGCTTGCGGGTCAGGTACTCCTCGAGGTCGAGGAGCTTGGCGGCTTCGAGGACGCGTGCGGCGCGCTCTTCCTTGCCGACGCCGGCGATCTTCAGGGCGAAGCCCATGTTCTCGGCGACGGTCATGTGCGGGTACAGCGCGTAGTTCTGGAACACCATCGCGATGTCGCGGTCCTTCGGCGGGATGTCGGTGACATCGCGATCGCCGATCAGGATGCGGCCGGAGTTGACCTCTTCGAGGCCGGCCAGCATGCGCAGCGAGGTGGACTTTCCGCAGCCGGAGGGGCCGACGAGAACCAGGAACTCGCCGTCGGCGACCTCGAGGCTCAGCTTGTCGACGGCGGCACGCGTGCCCCCGGGGTACAGACGAGTTGCGTTGTCAAACGTGACTGACGCCATGTTTTCTTCTCCTTCACCGGCAGGTACGTGCCGGACGATCCGTAGTGAGGAATGAGCGGGGGCTTCCCGCACGCCTTCGGTGGCGCACCTCCCAGTATGTCATGTCCGCCCCGAGTGCCGCCTGTGCGCCGGCGTCTGGGTATTTCCCAGCCTCCCTGGTTAGCATCGTGAGCGGTCGCATCCCCGCTGCGGCCTGCCGATCACCGGCCCACCGTCCCAGAAGGTTTCATGTCGAGCGACGACACGCAGAACGCTCCCGTCCCGAGCGACCGCCGAGAAGCGGTTCGTGAGAAGGCGCAGCTGGTGCAGGCGAAGCAGTCGCGCGCCCGGAAGATCCGGGTCGCGTCGGTCGCCGCCGCCGTGGTCGCCGTCGTAGTCGTCGCCGGTGTCGTGGTGTCGTGGGCGGTCGGCTCCGCCGCATCGAAGCCCATGCTCGACCCCGCCAATGTCACCGCGGACGGCGTGATCGTGACCACGATCTCGGGCGTCGCCCCCGACGACGAGCAGGGCGAGATGGCGGACGCGGATGCCGGAGCCTTGAGTGCCACCGCGGCTCCGGTGGATTCGGCTACGCCGGACCCGAGCGCGACGGCCGATGCCGCCGTCGACATCCGGGTCTACGTCGACTACCTCTCCCCAGGCTCGCAGGACTTCCAGGCCGCGAATGCGCCGCAGCTCTCGTCCTGGGTGACAGAGGGCGCCGCGTCGCTGACCTACTACCCCGTCGCGATGCTGACCTCGAAGTCGAGCGGAACGCGCTATTCGCTGCGCGCCGCGAGCGCCGCCGCGTGCGTCGCCAATCACTCGCCGGAGACCTTCTTCAAATTCACGACCACCCTGCTCGCGAAGCAGCCCGATCTCGACTCCGCCGGTTTCACCGATGACGAGCTCGCGGACATGGCCCAGGCGTCCGGTGCCGCCTCGCCGAAGGTGGTCCGCGCGTGCATCGAGGACGAGGACTTCGCGTCCTGGGCCAAGGCGGCGACCGATCGCGCACTCAAGGCGATCCCCGACACCGACGGGGTGGCGCTGACCGGCACCCCGATGGTGCTCGTGAACGGCATCCCGTATGCCGGTGCCCTGGACGACCCCGCCGAGTTCTCGCAGTTCGTCCTGACGATCGCGAGCGACTCGTACTACAAGACCGCGAGCCCCACGCCGTCGCCCACCCCCTGACATTCGCGCAGTCGGCGGGCGGATAGAATGGTGGCTCTGCCGACTTGGCGCAATTGGTAGCGCACCTAACTTGTAATTAGGGGGTTACGGGTTCAAGTCCCGTAGTCGGCTCGTGGGCTCTGGGACTCGTGAGATCGCGCACGTCCCGTTGTGGGCGGCGCTGGGCGGCGCTGGTTTCATCGGCGTTCTGACCGCGATCCAGGCACGGATCAACGGCCAGCTCGGCCTCCGGCTGGGCGACGGCTTCGTGGCCGCGGTCATCTCGTTCGGGTCGGGTCTTGCCCTGCTCGTCGTGCTCAGTGCGGCGCTGCCGGTCGGTCGCAGCGGAGTGCGCAACCTCGTCGAGGGTGTGCGAGGACGCACGATTCCGTGGTGGATGCTGGTGGGCGGCGCCGCCGGCGCCCTCACCGTCGCAACGCAGGGCATCGTGGTCGGCGTCATCGGCGTCTCGCTGTTCACCGTGGGCTACGTCGCGGGACAGACCGTCTGCGGGCTCTTCCTCGACCGCGCCGGCTTCGGTCCGGGCGGGGTCGTCGCCGTCACGATGCCCCGCGTCGCCGGAGGAGCCCTGGCCCTCGCCGCGGTGATCCTGTCCTTCTCGGGCGCGGGTGTAGGCGATGTGCCGATCTGGATGCTGGTGCTGCCGTTCGTCGCGGGCATCGGCGTGGCGTGGCAGCAGGCGACGAATGGCCGGCTGCGGCAGCGCGTGGGCACGCCCCTCACCGCGACGCTCGTCAACTTCATCGGCGGGACGGCGATCCTCGCGGTGGCGGCGCTCATCCACGTCGGCCTGGTCGGGTCGCCGGAGGCGTTCCCGTCGGAGCCCTGGCTGTACTTCGGCGGCACGCTCGGCGTCGCCTACATCTTCATCTCCGCGGCACTCGTCGCCTACACGGGGGTGCTGCTGCTCGCGCTCGGCACAATCGTGGGGCAGCTGTTCATGTCGGTCGTGCTGGATGCCATCTGGCCGGCTTCGGCGAGTCCGGGGCTCGTCCAGGAGGTGCTCGTCGTGACCGTCGCGCTCAGCTCGGTCGTGGTCGCGACCGCGCCGTGGCGGCGGAGAAGGCCGCAGCCCGGGAGATAGGCGCCCTCAGGCCTTCGCCTGCGGAAGCCGCGAGATGTGGTGCCGTGCGTCCACGGCCTTGCGCCTGCCCTGGCGGGCCCGCGGCGGCTTGCCGCCGACGTACAGCCAGCCGAGCAGCACTTCATCCTTGCCCAGGCCGTGCACCTTCGCGACCGGCTTGCTGCGCGTGTAGTGGCCGGTGCGCCAGATGACGCCCCAGCCTGCTTCATCCAGCAGCAGGCTGAGCGTGTGGGCGACGCCGGAGGCGACGGCCTCCTGCTCCCAGTTCGGCACCTTCTCGCTCTTGCGGAAGCTCGCGACGACGGCGATCAGCAGCGGCGCGCGCAGCGGCTTGGTCGAGGGCTTCTTGTCGCCCTCCGCCTTGGCGATGGCCGCACCGAGCCGGTCGCGGTCAGCGCCGCGCAGTTCGATGAGCCGCCAGGGGCGCATCGACGAGTGGTCGGCGACGCGTCCCGCGGCCGAGACGAGAGTGAGCAGCTCGGCATGGGTGGGGGCGACATCCGTCACCTTCGACCAGGACCGACGCGCGCGAACGGCCTCCAGCGCCGTGGCCGTGGGGACGGTCATGCCTGCTCTTCCGGGCTGAACTTCAGCGAGATCGAGTTCATGCAGTAGCGGTCGCCGGTCGGCGTGCCGACCCCGTCGGGGAAGACGTGGCCGAGATGCGAGCCGCACGCCGCGCAGCGCACCTCGGTGCGGAGCATGCCGACGCTGCGGTCTTCGATGAGCTCGACGGCCTCGGGTCGGATCGACTCGTAGAAGCTCGGCCACCCGCAGTGCGAGTCGAACTTCGTGCCGGCCTGGAACAGCTCAGCGCCGCAGGCGGCACAGGTGTACAGCCCGGCGCGCTGCTCATCGAGGAGCTCACCGGTCCACGGACGCTCGGTCGCCGCCTCGCGCAGCACCGCGTACTGATTCGCGTCGAGCTGCGCGCGCCACTCGGCGTCGGACTTGTTCACTTCGTAGGTCATGGGTTTCTCCTCCAGCCCTTCCATTCAACCCGACCCCGCGCATCCCTGTCCCTCGGGTACCTGCCGGTTCACCCAGAATGGGACTCGTGACGAGCGATTCGGATGCCGCGACCGCCGCAGATGCCGTCCGCGAGCGCTATGCCCGCTTCGCTCGGGAGGAGGCGCGTGGGCGCTCCGCGATCTACGAGGAGTGGGCGGCAGGCGTCGCCGCGGATCCTGCGGTCGCCGGCATCCTCGCGCGCATCCCCGAGACGCGCCGGCAGCCGCCGCTCGTCTTCGCGGTGACTCGTCTGCTCGGCGCGTCGGTCGGGTCGTTCGCGCAGTGGGCGGCTTGGCTCGGGCAGCACGCCGCCGACGTCGAGGCGGAGTGCGCGCGCCGGGGACTCCAGACCAACGAGCCCCTCCGCTGCGCCGCGCTGCTGCCCGCGCTGAGCAGCATCAAGGGGCCGATCGCGCTGCTCGAGCTCGGCGCGAGCGCCGGCCTGTGCCTCTACCCGGACCGCTACTCCTACCGCTACGCCGGTGCGACGCCGGTGGCGCTCGATCCCGTGGACGGACGCTCGACGGTCGTGCTGGAGAGCGAACTGCGGGGTTCGCCGCCGCTGCGGATGCCGCAGGTCGTCTGGCGCGCCGGCATCGACCTCGCACCGCTCGACGCGCGGGATCCCGCGGATCGTCGGTTCCTCACGACCCTCGTCTGGCCGGGGGAGGAGGGACGCGAGGCTCGGATCGAGGCGGCGCTCGACATCGTCGCGGCGGACCCGCCGCTGCTCGTGGCGGGGGACGCGAGCGACCCGGCCGTCCTGGCCTCGGTCGCGGCGCTCGCTCCCCGTGACGCGACGCTGGTGATCACCACACCCGGAGTCCTGCCGCACATCCCGCGCGCCGGGCGCGAGCGACTGCTCGGCGCGCTCGCAGCGCTGCCTGCCGTGTGGATCACGATCGATCAGCCCGGACTGCATCAGGCGTGGCATCCGCCGATCGATGCCGGCGCCTGGGGCGGGTTCGTCCTCGGCCGCGATGGAGTCCCGCTGGCCGCGGTCGACCCGCTCGGGGCGTTCGTGGAGTGGCGCGCCGATGGATCGACGAGCCGGGGTTAGCGTGGACGAGTGCCCCTGACCGACCGTGATCGAGCGATCCTCGACTTCGAAGCGGAGTGGCGCCGCCACGTGGGTGCGAAGGAAGAGGCGATCCGCGCCGACCTCGAGCTGTCGCCCGCCCGCTACTACCAGCTCCTCGGCCGCCTGATCGACACCACCGACGCGCAGGAGCACGACCCCATGCTCGTCAAGCGCCTGCGCCGGCAGCGCGATGCGGTGCGCACCGCGAGCGGGATCGAACACCCGGTGCACGGCGCCGGTAACGGGTCGCCGAGCGCGGCCGGGTAGCATCGTCAGGTGCCGAAAACGAGCTACCCGAGCGATCGCTTCGACGATCTGCCCGCGGCCGCCGGTCGGGTCGGCGCACATCGTGCCGAGAATCCCCGGATGCGCGGCTGGGTGGTGCTGCTGTGGGCGGTGCTCGCGACGATCGTCCTCGTCGGCGTCGGCATCTTCGGCACCCTGATCGCCTCAGGGCGCGTCGTGCTCTTCCCGACACCGTCCCCCACGTCCACTCCGATCCCGGAGGTGACCGGCGTCGTCGACACCTCGTACTCGGTCATCGTGCTCAACGCGACGCCCGAGGAGGGACTCGCCACGCGGACGAAGGATCTGATCGTCGAAGCGGGCTGGGCGCCCGACACCGTGCACCCCAGCGACGCGGGCTCCACCGACTTCGCGCAGACCACGGTCTATTACGCGTTCCCCGAGGACGAGGCGGCGGCCCGCGGACTCGCGGATGAGGTCCTCGGCGGCGCGGAGGTCGCGCAGAGCGACGTCTACCAGCCGGTCGACGACCCGAACACCGCGGATGTCGACGAGAGCCAGGCGAAGCAGCTCGTGGTCGTGGTCGGCCTCGACCGCACGGCCAATCCACCGAGTCCCTCCGCCACTCCCTGAGCCCGTTCGGCGCAGTGTTTCGGCCGAGTAAACACTTCGCGGCATGCGTGTCAACAGTTGACCACACGGCCGATTCGGCCGGAATGCCGACCATACGATGGCCCTGTTGTCAGCAAACAGGAGTGAGCACCATGACCAAGGGCACCGTCAAGTGGTTCAACGCCGAGAAGGGCTTCGGCTTCATCACCGTCTCAGATGGCCAGGACGTCTTCGTCCACTATTCGAACATCGACATGACCGGCTTCCGCGTTCTGGAAGAGGGCCAGGCCGTCGAGTTCACGGTGGGGACGGGACAGAAGGGTCCGCAGGCGGAGGCGGTCCGCGTCGTCTGACGATCGGATGCCGCGGTCCGCGGCATCCGATACCGCACAGTCTTCCGGCACCCCGGCGAGCGTTTCGCTCCCGGGGTGCCGTCGTGTGTCCGACTGTGTAGCGCGGAGGTCGGCGCGGCTTGCACTCTCCTGGGTCGAGTGCCAGAATGGATTAGCACTCACTCCTGTTGAGTGCTAAAGACCACTACGTCCGGGAGGGACGACACACACATGGCAAAGATCATCGCTTTCGATGAGGAGGCCCGCCGTGGCCTCGAGCGCGGCCTGAACATTCTGGCCGACGCAGTCAAGGTGACACTGGGCCCCCGCGGCCGCAACGTCGTGCTCGAGAAGAAGTGGGGCGCCCCCACGATCACGAACGACGGCGTTTCGATCGCCAAGGAGATCGAGCTCGACGACCCGTACGAGAAGATCGGCGCGGAGCTCGTCAAGGAGGTCGCCAAGAAGACTGACGACGTCGCCGGTGACGGAACCACGACGGCCACCGTCCTCGCACAGGCGCTCGTTCGCGAAGGCCTGCGCAACGTCGCAGCCGGAGCCGACCCCATCTCGCTCAAGAAGGGCATCGAGAAGGCCGTTGCGGCCATCACCGCCGAGCTGCTCGCGAGCGCAAAGGAAGTCACCTCCAAGGAGGAGATCGCCGCCACCGCTTCGATCTCGGCCGCTGACCCGGAGATCGGCGCGCTGATCGCCGAGGCCATCGACAAGGTGGGCAAGGAAGGCGTCGTCACCGTCGAGGAGTCGCAGACCTTCGGCACCGAGCTCGAGCTCACCGAGGGCATGCGCTTCGACAAGGGCTACATCAACCCTTACTTCGTGACCGACCCGGAGCGCCAGGAAGCCGTCTTCGAGGACGCATACATCCTGATCGCGAACCAGAAGATCTCGAACATCAAGGACCTTCTGCCGATCGTCGACAAGGTGATCCAGGACGGCAAGGAGCTCGTCATCATCGCCGAGGACGTCGAGGGCGAGGCGCTTGCGACTCTCGTGCTCAACAAGATCCGCGGCATCTTCAAGTCGGCTGCCGTCAAGGCTCCCGGCTTCGGCGACCGCCGCAAGGCGCAGCTGCAGGACATCGCGATCCTCACGGGTGGACAGGTCATCACCGAGGAGGTCGGTCTCAAGCTCGAGAACGCGACCCTCGACCTGCTCGGCCGTGCGCGCAAGGTCATCATCACCAAGGATGAGACCACGATCATCGAAGGCGCCGGCGACCCCGCGCTCCTCGAGGGTCGCGTGACCCAGATCCGTCGCGAGATCGAGAACACCGACAGCGACTACGACCGTGAGAAGCTCCAGGAGCGCCTCGCCAAGCTCGCCGGTGGCGTTGCCGTCATCAAGGCCGGCGCAGCGACCGAGGTCGAGCTCAAGGAGCGCAAGCACCGCATCGAGGACGCCGTTCGCAACGCGAAGGCGGCCGTCGAGGAGGGCATCGTCCCCGGTGGTGGCGTCGCGCTCATCCAGGCCGGCAAGAAGGCCCTCGCGGGCCTCGAGCTGACCGGTGACGAGGCGACCGGTGCCAACATCGTGCGTGTCGCGATCGAGGCTCCGCTCAAGCAGATCGCCCTCAACGCGGGTCTCGAGCCCGGCGTCGTCGCGAACACCGTCGCGGGCCTGCCGATCGGTCACGGCCTCAACGCCGCGACCGGCGAGTACGGTGACCTGTTCGCACAGGGCATCATCGACCCGGCCAAGGTGACGCGCTCCGCGCTGCAGAACGCCGCGTCGATCGCCGCGCTGTTCCTCACCACCGAGGTCGTCGTCGCCGACAAGCCCGAGAAGGTCGGGGCTCCGGCCGGCGACCCGTCGGGTGGCATGGACTTCTAAGTCCGCAGAGCGCCGACAGGCATTCACGAAGAAGGGTCCCTCCTTACGGAGGGGCCCTTCTTCCTTTCCGGGAGGATCCGGGTCAGCGGAACAGACTGAGCGAGGCCTGCTCGGCTTCTGCGTACTGGCGGGCGGCGACGCCGAGGGCGCCGTTGATCGCGGCGAGCGAGTCTTCGACCTGGCGCTGGGTCGCGCGCCACTGGTCGATCACGGACAGGAAGGCGACGGATGCCCCGCCGGTCCAGGATGCCTGCAGCTGGGTGAGCTGCGAGAGCATCGCGTGCGTCTCGCCCTCCAGGCGATCGATCGTGCCGCGCACGGCGGCGGAGGCGGAGAAGACAGCGTCGCTGTCGACGGAGAACGTGGCCATGAGGGCTCCTCTGTGTCGGGGAGGTCCACGCTAGGTACTCGCGCAGCACCCCGAGGCCCGCGTCCACGCGCGGTGGACACCGCCTCTACCGCGCGGGCTGGGGAGGAGATCAGCCGTTCTCGCCGATGCGCAGCGGCTCCGTCGGCGTCGACGCCTGAGCCGGATCGGGCGCGAGGAGGAGCGCCACCCGGAAGGTCGCGCCGCCGCCCGGCGTGTCGATCACCTCGACCGTGCCGTGCAGCGCCTCGACGATGGACGAGACGATCGACAGGCCGAGACCCGTGCCCCCGGTTTCGCGGGCGCGTGAGGTGTCGGCTCGCCAGAAGCGCTGGAAGATCTTCTCCTTGATCTGGTCGGGCACGCCCTCGCCGTGGTCGACGACCTCGATCCACCCGGTGCGCGCGATCGGGTCGACCCCGACCCGCAGCTCGATCGGAGAATCCGTCGTCGTGAAGCGCCGGGCGTTGCCGAGCAGATTCGCGACCACCTGCCGGACGCGGTTCTCGTCCCCCAGCACGATCGGCGGGGTCAGGGACACGGCATCCGTCTCCTGTCCGAGATCGACGGGAGACATCGGAGGAGCTTCACCGGAGGTCGTCGCCTGCGACGCCGGAACGGGTCGGGGTCGGCGGCGCAGCAGCGAGAGGGTTGCGCCCGCGCGGGAGATCGCCGACGGGCTGGTCGGTGTGCGGCGGCCGCGAGCGGGGCTGTCGCCGGGCTCCTGCTCCTCTGGATCCGGGGCCGGCGCCGGCAGCTCGGCGATCGTCGTATCGATGACCGTCACCGGACGGTGGGGGGATGCCGCGCGCACGTCCATGGCGGCATCCCGGGCGATCGGCCGGAGGTCGACCGGCGTGATCACGACGTCGCGCCGCTCGTCGAGGCGTGCCAAGGCGAGCAGATCCTCGACGAGGACGCCCATGCGCATGGCTTCCTTCTCGATCCGCTCCATGGCCTGCGAGACGTCGTCATCGCCCGTGATCGCGCCCATGCGATACAGCTCGGCGTAGCCCCGCACGGTGACCAGCGGGGTGCGCAGCTCGTGGCTCGCGTCGCCGATGAACCGGCGCATCTGCCGCACGGTGGCGTCGCGCTGGGAGATCGCGGCATCCACTCGTCCGAGCATCGCGTTGATCGCGGTCTTGAGCCGCCCGACTTCGGTGGTGGTCGGCTCGATGTCGGTCATGCGCAGGCTGAAGTCGCCGGCGGCGATCAACATCGCGGTGGACTCGACCTGGCCGAGACTTCGGAAGGTGAGGGTCACCAGCCAGCGCGTGATGAGCGCCCCCACCACGATCGAGATGAAGGCGAAGATGCCGTAGATGGACAGGAACGAGGCGACGACCTGATTGATCGGGGCGACCGGCAGGGCGACGAGCTGCGTGTACAGGTCGCTGACGCCCTCGACCGGGTAGTAGTCGGTGCTCGCCCTGAATCCCGACCCGCCCTCGACGCTCGGAATGCTGAACGGGGCGGTGCCGCGCGCCGCCGTCTGCTCGAGTGAGATGGAAGGGGGGAAGTCTGGGGTGCGACCCGGGTCGCCGCCTGTCCAGATCTTCAGTTCGCCGGTCGGTGCGTAGAGGGCGACGTAGTAGTCGGTCGCCGCGGCATCCTCTTTCACCGTGAAGGTCACCTGGTTGCCGTCGATCTGAGCCTCGAAGAGCCCGTTGGCCAGATCGGTCGGCGCCAGCGACTCGAGCTGGGCATCCAGGTTCGCGAGCAGCGCGTTGCGCAGGAACAGCATCGTGCCGATGCCCGCCGCCACGAGACCGACGGCCAGGAGCGCGACAGTGACCCCGGTGACCTTGGCGCGCAGGCTGGTGCCACGCCACCACCGGGTGACCGCATCGGACTTGGTCGCCAGAGCGGCCCCCTCTCGGCCGGGCGTCAGGCGGGCTTGCCGGCTTTGAGCATGTAGCCGAAGCCGCGCTTGGTCTGGATGAGCGCTTCGGTGGAATGCGGATCGATCTTGCGGCGCAGGTACGAGATGTAGCTCTCGACGATGCCGGCGTCGCCGTTGAAGTCGTACTCCCAGACGTGATCGAGGATCTGCGCCTTCGACAGCACCCGGTTCGGGTTGAGCATGAGGTAGCGCAGCAGCTTGAACTCGGTCGGGCTCAGATCGATCGACACCTCGCCGACGCGGACGTCATGCGTGTCCTGGTCCATCGTCAGCTCGCCCGCGCGGATCATCGACTCCTCGTCGGCCTGCATCGTGCGACGCAGGATCGCGGCGATGCGGGCGACGATCTCGTCGAGGCTGAACGGCTTCGTGACGTAGTCATCGCCGCCGACGTTCAGGCCGGTGATCTTGTCCTCGGTGTCGTCCTTCGCCGTGAGGAAGAGGATCGGCGCGGTGTATCCGGCACCGCGCAGCCGCTTCGTCACGCTGAACCCGTTCATGTCGGGCAGCATCACGTCGAGGATGATCAGGTCGGGTTCTTCCTCGAGAACGGCTGAGATGGTCTGGGCCCCATTGGAGACGGCCCGGACCTGATAGCCCGCGAAGCGCAGGCTCGTGATGAGCAGGTCGCGGATGTTCGGCTCGTCGTCGACAACGAGGATGCGCGGTGCGGTCATGCCCTCATTATGGCGAGGTAACGCATGCCGCTGCTGGATATCGCGCGGAGTGGTCCGGCTCAATCCTGGAACGAGCGCCGGATCGGCGCCGCCGAGCAGGCGTATCGTCGGAGCACGGAGGCGCAGCGCGGCAGCGATCGAGGAGGAGCCATGGCGCACATCGTGATCGTCGGCGGGGGACTCGCGGCCGGGAAGGCCGCGGAGACGCTGCGGGACGAGGGGTGGGACGGCGACGTCACGGTCGTCACCGCGGAGGCGCATCCCCCGTACCAGCGGCCCCCGCTGTCGAAGGGCTACCTCGCGGGCTCGGAAGGTCTCGGCGAAGTCATCCTCCATCCGGCCGAGTGGTACGCCGAGCACGACATCGACCTGCGCACCGGCACCACGGCGACCGCGCTCGACGCCGCCGCGCACCGGGTGGCGACCAGCGATGGAGACCTGTCGTACGACGCCCTGCTGCTGGCCACCGGCGCTTCGCCGCGTCGGCTGCCGATCGACGGCCATGACCTCCAGGGCGTCCACTCGCTGCGCACGCTGGACGACTCTGAGGCCTTGGCCGAGAAGCTCCGCGACGGCGGGCGGAAGCTCGTGCTCATCGGCTCGGGGTGGATCGGCATGGAGGTCGCAGCCACCGCGCGGGGGTTCGGCAACGACGTGACGATCCTCGAGCGCGATCCCGTGCCGCTCGCCGCTGCGGTGGGCGAGCGGATGGGCGGGGTGTTCCGCCGGCTGCACGAGGACCACGGCGTCGACCTGCGCGCGAGCGTCCAGGTGCAGCGGATCGATGGCCGAGACCGCGTTGAAGGTGTCGTCGTCGACGGCGAGACCGTGCCGGCCGATCTCGTGCTGATCGGGGTGGGCGCCATCCCGAACACCGCGCTCGCCGAAGCAGCCGGGCTCGATGTCGACAACGGCATCCTCACCGACGCGTCCCTGCGCACGAGCGCGCCGGATGTCTGGGCCGCCGGAGACGTGGCCAATGCTCATCACCCCGTCATCGGGCGCCGCCTGCGCAGCGAGCACTGGGCGAACGCCCTCGAAGCGGGACCGGTGGCGGCGCGGGGGATGATGGGGCGGTCGGCGGTGCACGACAAGATCCCGTACTTCTACACCGATCAGTTCGATCTCGGCATGGAGCTGTCCGGCTACCCTCCGCTCATGTCGGGCGCAGAGCTGATCGTGCGGGGCGACCTCGATGCCCGGGAGTTCATCGCGTTCTGGGCCCTGGACGGACGGGTGGTGGGCGGGATGAACGTCAATGTGTGGGACGTGCAGGATGCGATCCAGAGGCTGATTCGAAGCGGCGAACGGGTGGATGCCGCGGCCCTGGCGGATGCCGGGACGCCGCTGGCGAGTCTCATCCGTTGAACCGGCCGTATCCTGGCGCGGTGAGTGAACTCGCCGTCGGCAGCCTGAGATTCGACCTGGAGCGCCGCCTCGCGGTGATGGCGATCGTCAATCGGACCCCGGACTCCTTCTACGATCGCGGGGCGACGTTCGCGCTGGATGCGGCCGTCGCGGCGGGAGCTGCCGCAGTGGCGGACGGCGCCGACTTCATCGATGTCGGGGGAGTGAAGTTCGCACCAGGCCCCGCGCTGCCGATCGCGGACGAGATCGCGCGGGTGATCCCCGTCGTGCGTGAACTCGCGGCGCTGGCACCCGTGAGCGTCGACACGTTCCATCCCGAGGTCGCGCAGGCGGCGATCGAGGCGGGAGCGACCATCATCAACGACACGACCGGGCTTCGATCGCCCGCGATGGCCGACGTGGTGGCCGCGGGCGGCGCGACGATCGTGATCGCGCACAGCCTCGCCCAGCCGCGCACCCAGCTCCCGCAGCCGCACTATGACGATGTCATCACGGAGGTCGCCGCTTTCCTCACCGAGCGACGACAGCGGGCTCTGGACCGTGGAGTCCCCGCCGATCGGATCGTGCTGGACCCCGGTCATGACCTGAACAAGAACACGCTGCACTCGCTCGAACTCACCCGGCGCCTCGAGGAGCTGACGCACCTCGGCGCGCCGCTGCTGGTGGCGCTGTCGAACAAGGACTTCATCGGCGAGAGCCTGGCGCGCGACCGCGGTGATCGTGTAGCCGGCTCGATCTCCGCCGCTGTCGTCTGCGCCCTGAGCGGCGCGCGTATCGTGCGCACGCACAACGTGCGTCAGACGGTGGACGCTCTGCGGATGGTGGAGGCGGTGCTCGGCTGGCGCGAGCCCGCTTATCTCGTGCACAACATGCGGCCCGAGGGGAATGACTGATGCCTTCGCAGGAAGACCTGTTCGAGGCGTATGCGCTGCCATCGCGCACCGAGACCAGGGTGCGGATGAACTTCGTGGAGAGCGCCGATGGCGCCGCGACCCTGGACGGCAGAAGCGGCGCGCTGGGTGGCGCGACGGATCGAACGCTGATGCAGGTGCTGCGGACCATGGCGGATGTCATCGTCGTCGGCGCCGGCACCGTGCGCGCCGAGGGCTACGGGGGTGTGACAGTGCGAGCGGAGCACAGCGCGTGGCGGACGCACCGGGGCCTGCCTGCTCAGCCCGCGCTCGCGGTCGTGAGCCGGCACCTCGACCTGGAGCCGGATGCGCCGTTCTTCACTGAGGCCGTCGGGCGTCCGGTCATCGTGACTTCGGGTGCGGCGCCGGTGGCGCGGCGCCGGGCGCTGGCAGCCGTAGCCGACGTGATCGAGTGCGGCCAGGAGACCGTCGAGCTGCCCGCGATGCTGGCTGCATTCGCCGCACGCGGCTGGACGCAGGTGCTCTGCGAGGGCGGGCCGCATCTGTTCGGCGACCTGCTCGACGTCGGGCTCGTCGACGAAGTCTGCATCACGCTCGCCCCGCGGTTCGTCGGCGGATCCGCCGGTCGGATCGTGCGCGGTGCACCCGAGGCCGACCGGCCGTTCGCGCTCGCACACGCCATCACCGACGACGAGGGGTTCGTCCTCCTGCGCTACACGGCCCGGTGAGTGGCGCAGGCATCCTAGGCTCTCGCCTGTGACACTCTTCGAGCAGCCGCCGCGGGCCGGCCAGGGCGATGTGCCGGGCACGCCGCGGCACCGCCGCGCCGGGGTGATCGGCTGGCTGGCGGCGATCATCGGGATCGCCGTGCTCGCCGACGTCGCGACGGGCTCCCACATGGCGGGTTGGGTCGCCCAGACGTCCCGGACCGTCAGCGGATACGCGGCGCCCGCACCGGCGCAGGACGCCCTCGCGCTCGCCGATCAGATGTTCCTCACTGACGAGGGACGCAGCGTGTTCTTCGAGATGCAGCCTGAGATCCTCGACGCGGCGGGCATCGAAGAGGCGTGCTCCGACGTCGCCCCTGCACCTCCCGTCGAACAGGGCTGGTACAACGCGGGCTGCTTCATGGCGACCACGTTCGGCGGCACGAAGACGGTCGGACGCATCTACATCCTGCGTCCGGCTGATCCGCGGTGGGCTGAACAGATGGTGACGACCGGCGCGCACGAACTGCTCCACGCCTCCTATGCGCGGATGGGCGACACCGAGCGCGTTTTCGTCGACGGCCTCGTCGCGGCCGAGGTCGCGCGCATCCCGGTCGACGACGTCGTGCTCGCGCAGATCGCGTCGTCGACAGGGGGTGACGAGCACAGCCTCAGCACCGAGCAGTTCGCCTACCTCGGGTCGCAGCTCCTGCCCGACGGCGGCTTCGCGCCCGAGCTCGAGGCGATCTACGCGCGGACGTTCACAGACCGCGCCGCACTCGTGGACGTCTACCGGCGGACGACAGGGATCGCTCCCTGAATCACGCCGCGATGCCGTCGGCGTCGAGGATCGTGTACGCGTAGCCCTGCTCGGCGAGGAAGCGCTGGCGGTTCTGCGCGAAGTCCTGGTCGACGGTGTCACGGGCGATCAGCGTGTAGAAGCTCGCCGTGTTGCCCGACTCCTTCGGCCGCAGCAGCCGGCCGAGACGCTGGGCCTCCTCCTGGCGGGAGCCGAACGATCCGGAGACCTGGATGGCGACGGATGCCTCGGGCAGGTCGATCGAGAAGTTCGCCACCTTCGAGACCACGAGCAGCGAGATCTCGCCGACGCGGAAGGCCTGGTACAGCGTCTCCCGCTCGTCGATCGGGGTCGCGCCGGTGATCTTGGGGGCATCGAGGGCCTCGGCGAGGATGTCGATCTGGTCGAGATACTGCCCGATGACGAGGATCCGCTCGCCGGCGTGGCGGGCGACCAGGCGCCGGACCACCCCGATCTTCGCCTGCGCCGTGGCGGCAAGGCGGTAGCGCTCGTCGTCCGCGGCCGCGGCATACTCCAGCCGGTCGCCCGCGGGCAGATCAACGCGCACCTCGTAGCAGGCGGCGGGCGAGATGAAGCCCTGGGCCTCGATCTCCTTCCACGGCGCATCGAACCGCTTGGGGCCGATCAGGCTGAACACGTCGCCCTCGCGGCCGTCCTCGCGCACGAGGGTCGCGGTCAGGCCGAGTCGGCGGCGCGCCTGGAGGTCGGCGGTGAGTTTGAACACCGGCGCGGGCAGCAGATGCACCTCGTCATAGACGATGAGACCCCAGTCGAGGGCGTCGAGCAGCGCGAGGTGCGCGTACTGGCCGGCCCGCTTGGCGGTGAGGATCTGATACGTCGCGATGGTGACGGGCTTGACCTCTTTGACCTGGCCGGAGTATTCGCCGATCTCCTCCGCGGTGAGCGAGGTGCGGCGCAGCAGCTCGTCGCGCCACTGCCGGGCGCTCACGGTGTTGGTCACGAGGATGAGCGTGGTCGTCTTCGTGTCGGCCATCGCGGCCGCTCCGACGAGCGTCTTTCCGGCCCCGCAGGGGAGCACCACGACGCCCGAGCCGCCCTGGGTGAAGATGTCCACGGCCTGCCGCTGGTAAGGGCGGAGGGTCCAGCCGTCTTCGGCGAGCTCGATCGGATGCGGCGTCCCCGGCGTGTAGCCGGCGAGATCCTCGGCCGGCCACCCGATCTTCAGCAGCTCCTGCTTGATGTGCCCGCGCGCCCACGCGTCGATGAGGAACGCGTCCGGGCTCGGCCGGCCGATCAGCAGGGGCTGGATGCGCTTGTTCTTCGACACCTCGGCCAGGACTGCGGCATCCGTCGAGCGCAGCACGAGCCGGCCCTCGTCGTCGCGCTCGATGACGAGGCGACCGTATCGGCCGACCGTCTCGCGGATGTCGATCGACACCGACGGCGGTACAGGGAAGCGCGTCCAGCGGTCGAGGGTGGCGAGCATGTCCTCGGAGTCATGCCCGGCCGCCCGGGCGTTCCACAGCCCGAGCCGGGTGATCCGGTAGGTGTGCACGTGCTCGGGGGCACGCTCGAGCTCTGCGAAAATCGCGAGCTCATGTCGCGCGCTCTCGGCGTCCGGATGGGCTACTTCGAGCAGCACCGTCCGGTCGCTCTGCACGATGAGGGGACCGTCAGCCATAAGGGCCCAGTCTACTGGGCGCCCTCGACCGCACGGGTCACCGCCGACCCGTCGGGCAGCGGGACGGACTCACACCGTCACGCGGGACGCACCGACACGATGCTCGAGACCGGGAGGGTCCGCTCGATGTCCGCTCCCTTGTCGCGTCCGCGGAGGCGCCCGCCGCCCAGCCCGGTGGCTTCCAGGATGAAGGCTCGCTCCGAGCCGTCGGGGAGCCGCACCGCCACCTGGATGGTTGCGCGAGCGCGCACCGCCTGGTCGAGCTCGCGCCCGAGCCAGGCCGCATCGGAATCAGTCTCATGCGCCGCACGGAGCCGGCCGATCAGCCCTGCGTAGGCCTGGAGCGGCGGATCGTCCTGCGCCGACGCGGAGCGTGCCGGCCGTCGGTGCGGTGACTGCGGCGCACCCAGATCGTCGACCGCGATCACCGGGTAGCGGGCGTCGGCGAGGGCCCAGTAGAGCGCATCGCGTCCCACCCGAGTCGTGAGGGCATCGCCGTCGCGCACCAGGCCGAGCGGACGCAGCCCCTGGTCGACCGCGATCGCATCCCGCACCGCGGGGTTGGCGGACTCGACATAGGTGCGACCGGATTCGGGGTCGGTGCGCACCCGCACCAGACCGTGCCGTGCGGCCGTCGTTTCGATGAGGTAGTCGAGGGGTTGCGGGATGCCGGTCAGAGAGAGGCTCGTGAGGAACTCCCGGATGGACTGGGCCGTCTCGCCGCCGGTCATTCCGGCGACCAGCGAGTCCGCGGAGAAGCGGTAGGTGGATGCCTGAGCCCGCGATTCGCGCTGCGCGATGCGACGCAGCCGCAGGTCGAGCGCAGGAGCAAGGGGACCGGGCGCGATCGCCGAGAGGTCGGCCTGGAGGTACACCCGGTCGATCTCGGGGGGCAGCACGTCCGACAGTGCCGCAGCATCCGCCTCTCCACCACGACGCAGCGTGCGAACCCAGGGGGGTTCGCCGCCGCTCGGGGTGATGATGCCCCAGCGCACGGCGATCCGCTGCAGCTGCGCGGCCCTGGCCGGCCAGTCCGAATCGAGGGGATAGGCGGCCTGCCACTCCGATGCGGGGGCGAACCCGCCATCGGCGGTGCGGAGACCTCGCGGCAGCGCTTCGCGCACACCCTCGGCGACGCGGGCCCAGCGCTGAGCCGTGCCCTCCTCGAGCCAGCGATCGGCCGTCTCGGTGACCACCCAGTCGCGTTCGGCCGCGGCGAGCAGTTCGGCGCCGCGGGCGGCATGCACCAGATCGTCGAGCTCGTCCGCGGAGTCCACCGCCCCGGCATCCATCAGGCGCTTGCGGTCTACCGCGCTGACGGCTCCGGCGCCGGTACGGGCGAGGGGCGCGTGCCGAGCGGCGAGGAGGAGGTCGGCGAGGGCGCTCGCCGCGGTGAACGCCCGTTCGGCAGCAGCCGCCGTCTCGTGCGCGTCGGCCGCGGGGGCCGGCTGCGTCGGCGGAGTGCCGTCGAGGAAGGCGTCGGGGTTGCGGGTCTGCGCATGGCGCACCCGCGCCTCCACGGCGGAGTACGGCGTGCCTTCGAGATCGGTCAGGGCGAGACGCGCGAGATCGGGGTCGGACTCGCCGCGTGCGAGCACGGCGAGCGAGCGACGGGGGAGGCGCACGAGTGCGCGATCGATGGATGCCGCGTCCAGCAGCGCCGCCGCCGCGTCGAAGGCATCGTGCCAGGCGGCCGCAGCCGGAACTCCGCGGAACGCGAAGGTCTGCGCGAGGCCCGCATCATCGCTGGCCGCGAGCCACGTCGCGAGCATGCGCTCGTCGGTGGTCATGGGTTGGCCTACGCCCCCTTGTTGAGGCGAGAACGGCGGACGAAGCTCATGATGAGCAGCGTCACGATCATCACGAAGGCGATCGGCAGTGCAATCAGCGGCAGGACCACGACAAGTGGCCAGATGCCCTGCGTGAAGTCGGTGACGCCGGCCGGACGGGCGAGGATGACCGCGAAGAAGCAGACGATGGAGGCGACCGTGAGCCCCAGTGCCATGAAGGCCAGGACCCGGTCGATCCGGCGCACCGGGAGGTCAGGGCCGGGGGTTCGAGTGCTCATCCGCATCAGCCTACCGGGTGGCGCTCGTGGCGTAGTCTGGAGGAACGGGATCCCGAGGTCCCCGTTGAGTCATGCCCGCGCAGTGCCGGGCAATCCCCCCTGCGAGTTCAAGCGAGGTTCCGATGCCCACCGGCAAGGTCAGGTTCTACGACGAGGAGAAGGGCTTCGGCTTCATCACGGGTGATGACGGCCAAGACGTCTTCCTGCACGCCACGGCCCTGCCCGCCGGAGCCCCGGCACCCAAACAGGGCACCCGGCTCGAGTTCGGCGTCGCCGACGGCAAGCGCGGTCTCCAGGCCCTCTCGGTGCGCGTCCTCGAGGCGCCGGTCAGCCTCGCCAAGCGCGCGCGCAAGCCCGCCGACGACATGGCGATCATCCTCGAAGACCTCGTGAAGCTCCTCGACGACATCGGCGGCGATCTCCGCCGCGGGCGGTACCCGAGCGGCGCACATTCGAAGAAGGTCGCTGCGGTCCTGCGCAAGGTCGCGGATGACCTCGACGCCTGAGCAGGGGAACGCTGAGCCTCTCGTCGAACCCGATGAGAGCGCCGTGGTGGAGCCCGCCGAGCACCAGCCCGACGAGTCCGGCGAGAGGGATGCCGTGGCGCCCGAGGAACGGCCGTTCACGGAGCCCGACGAGCGTCTCATCGCCGCGCACGACCAGGCCCGCGCAGCGCTGCTGGAGATCACGTCCGAATGGACGGTCGGCGCGCCCGCCGGCTACACCCTCGAAGAGGGCGGGGTCGTCTCGCTCCGCTTCGAGAACCGACTCGCGGGCTACCCCGGCTGGTTCTGGACGGTCAGCGTCGCGCGCGTCGAGGGCGAGGACCCCACGGTCCTCGAGGTCGAACTCCTCCCCGGCGACGGCGCCCTGCTCGCCCCCGAGTGGGTGCCGTGGGCGGTCCGCCTCGCCGATTACCAGGCCGCGCAGCTCGCACACGCCGATGAGGCCGTCGAGGGCATCGAAGGCGACGAGGACGAGGACGGCGACGACCTCGACGACATCGACGACCTGGACGCCGCCGACTTCGACAACGACGGATCCCCGATCCTGCACGCCGGAGACGTCGACGGCGTCGACATCGACGAGTTCGCCGAGCAGACGGATGCCGGTGAGTTCGAAGACGCCGAAGAGTCCGAGGCCTTCGAATTCGACGAAGCCGACGACGACGAAGAAGCCGACGACGAAGAGGGCGACGAGGACGAAGCCGACCGGTCCTACTAGGGGCTGAGCGGGATCAGTCCCGCGGGCGCGAGAACGACGGCGCGGAGCCGCGCGTGGTCCGGCAGCGTGCGGCGTAGGTGTGCACGACGCCCGGCCGGGCCTACGTGGCTCGCGCTGTCGAAAGCGCCTGGCGCGGTCGTCTCGAACTGCCGCGAAGGGCGGTTTCGACCGCTCGAGGCGACTCTGCAGCCTGTCGAAGAGCCGAGCTCAGGTGCCTACAGGTTCTCGACCGTGTAGTCGATGCATTCGATGAGCCGGCGCACGTCGTCCGGCTCGATCGACACGAAGGTCGCGACCCGCAGTTGGTTGCGGCCGAGCTTGCGGTACGGCTCGGTGTCGACGATCCCATTGGCGCGCAGGCTCTTGGCGACCGCCGCCGCATCGACCGTCTCGTCGAAGTCGATGGTCACCACGACGGGGGAGCGGTCGGCCGGGTCGGCGACGAACGGCGTCGCGAACGCGGATGCCTCGGCCCAGTCGTACAGCGCCTGCGACGACTCGTGCGTGCGGGCGTCCGCCCACTGCAGGCCGCCGTTGCTGCCGATCCAGTCGAGCTGCTCGTCGAGCAGGATGAGGGTGGTCAGCGCGGGGGTGTTCAGCGTCTGGTTGAGCCGCGAGTTGTCGACGGCGTTCTTGAGACTGAGGAACTCCGGAATGTAGCGCCCGGATGCGGCGATCCGCTCGATCCGCTCGATGGCCGCGGGAGAGACGGCGGCGAACCAGAGCCCGCCGTCGGAGCCCAGGTTCTTCTGCGGGGCGAAGTAGTAGACGTCGGCCTCGGCGACGGAGAAGTCGATGCCCCCGGCAGCGCTCGTCGCATCGATGACCGTGAGCGCGCCGGGGTCGCCGACGACGCGGGTGATCGGCGCCGAGACCCCGGTGGAGGTCTCGTTGTGCGGCCAGGCGTAGACGTCCACGCCCGCCACCGGCTCAGCGGTCGTACGGCCGCCCGCGGCGACCTCGCGCACGTCCGGAGCCTGCAGCCAGGGGGCCTTCGCTGCGGCGGCGAACTTGCCGCCGAACTCGCCGAAGACGAGGTGCTGGCTCCGCTCCTGGATGAGGCCGAATGCGGCGGCATCCCAGAAGGCGGTCGATCCGCCGTTGCCGAGGATGATCTCGTACCCGTTCGGGAGGCGGAACAGGTCGTCCAGGCGTGCCCGCACGCGTCCCACCAGGTCCTTGACCGGCGCCTGGCGGTGCGAGGTGCCCAGCAGTGCCGCGCCGGGGCCGGCGAGGGCCTCCAGCTGAGCGGGGCGGACCTTCGACGGGCCGCACCCGAATCGTCCGTCGGAGGGCAGGATCTCGCGGGGCAGCAGCACGTGGGCCATGGTCCGATTCTAGGCGGGCCCGCCTCGCCCGTTCGGCGCCGGGTGACGCTCCGTGACGCCCGCCGGCGCGCGGCCAGCCGATAGGCTTGCGGAGCACGTCGACCCCCGGCTTAGGACTCATGACAGATCTCATCGACACCACCGAGATGTACCTGCGTACGATCCTCGAACTGGAGGAGGAGGGCATCGTCCCGCTGCGTGCGCGCATCTCGGAGCGGCTCGGCCACTCCGGCCCCACGGTCTCGCAGACCGTGGGACGAATGGAGCGCGATGGACTCGTCGTCGTCTCGGACGACCGCAGGCTCGAGCTGACCGGCTCCGGCCGCCAGAAGGCCGTCGACGTCATGCGCAAGCACCGGCTCGCCGAGCGGCTGCTCTCCGATGTGATCGGGCTGGACTGGGCCTACGTCCACGAAGAGGCCTGCCGCTGGGAGCACGTGATGAGCGAGCAGGTGGAGCTGCGCCTCGTGGAGCTGCTGGGGCATCCCACCGAATCCCCGTACGGCAACCCGATCCCCGGGCTCGACCAGCTCGGCGATGCCGCAGCGAACACGTTCGACCAGGGCGTGGTGGGACTGGTCCGGATCCTCAACGAGACCGGTGGGCCTATTCAGGGGACCGTCAGGCGCCTCGCCGAGCCCGCCCAGGTCGACCCGGAGCTGCTGAAGCAGTTCATGTCCGCCGGCGTGGTTCCCGGCGGCACCGGTGATTTCCGGTTCAGCGAGGGCTATGTCCTCGTGCAGATGGACGGCGTCGACGAAGCCCTTGAGCTCCCGGTCGAAGTCGCCGCACACGTCTTCCTGGTCGACGCACGAGGCTGACGCTCGGGGCGCAGGGCCGATGCCCAGGGTTCTGCCAGGGCGTCAGCGTGACAGAATCGTGACCTTCGGGTAGCCTCGAAGTGTCCACCAGGCGAGAAGCCCGCCGACGGACCCCGCACGGATTGCCTCCCCGGCTCGTCGTCCGCGTGGTGAAACCCGCACATGTGCCCCGACACCGAGTGCCCGACGAGCCAGCGCCCCGGCGCAGAGGCGCCGGAGGATAGTTTGGCTGAAGAGAACGAATCGCCTGCGGACAATGCGTCGCAGCACGACGAGACGAGTCTCACTCGACGCTCGCGCACGCCCCGCACGCTGATCCGCCGTCCGATGGTGGGACGCGCCACGCGCGTCGCGTCGGCTCCGAAGGCCCGCCGCGAGAAGGTGCGTCCGCTTCGCAGCCTGGTCATCCTGGCCATGGTCGGCGGGCTCATCGCCACCGTCGCCCTCCCCGCCTACGGCGCGTGGCGCTCGCCTGCTGAGGCCGCTGTGACGCTCGAGCAGGTCGCCGCCGACGACGCGCAGTCGCTCGTGGTCGCCTCGGACGCCACGTCCGAGCAGCTCGAGCGCGGCTCCTACTCGGCCACCACCCCCGACGAGATCGCCACGAAGAAGGCCGAGGAGGCCGCAGCCGCCCGTGCCAAGGCCGCCGCGGCCGCCGCGGCGGCGTCGCCGGCCCGTGGTGTGTTCCGGATGAACCTCTCGATGACGGCCCCCGGTTCCGGCGAGGTGCGCTGGCCGGTCTCGAACTTCACCTACGCGTCATACAACCTCTTCCGTCCGGCGAACCGGCCGAACCACAACGGCTTCGACATGGTGGCGCCCGCCGGCACCCCGATCTTCGCCGCAGCCTCCGGCGTCGTGCGCGTCTCGTCCGAGGGCTACAACGGATACGGTGTCGCCGTCGTGATCGACTCGGTCGTCGGCGGTCAGCAGGTCTCGACCCTGTACGGTCACATGACGTACGGCAGCCGCCAGGTCGTGGCGGGGCAGTCCGTCTCCGCGGGTCAGCTCATCGGAGCCGTCGGCAGCACCGGCAGCTCCACGGCGAACCACCTGCACTTCGAGGTCAAGATCAACGGAACGTACGTCGACCCGCTGGCCTGGCTCCAGACGAACGCGGGCTGACGAGGCATCCGTTCTCCGACACGCCCTCGCGGGTTCACCTCCGCGAACGGCCCGTGTCTGCAAGGCGTGCGTTAGCCTGAAACCGACGCTGAGAGAAAGCGGAGGGTCGTCGATGGGCGCCATGCCACGCATCCGAACCATGGATGCGCTTGGCCTGCTCGTCCTTCGGCATCGTGTGAGCGGATGCCACGGCACTGCCGTGGCGCCAAGGCGCTGTCTGTGAGACAGCGCCTTTTTTCATGCCCCTGAGCCTTTGAACATCGTCGGTCGAATCACCGGGAAGCCGTCCCGGCCGTTCGAGAGGATGAGGAATGCGCACTCTGGTGCTCAATGCGGGCTATGAGCCGCTCGCTGTCGTGTCGTTCAAGCGGGCCCTCGTGCTGGTGATGAATGAGAAGGCCACGGTCGTCGAACACATCGACGGCGATCCGGTGTGGGGAGCGCGCGGGGCGTATGAACGCCCTGCGGTCATCCTGCTGAGACGCTACGTGCGCGTTCCAGGGAGCCGGCACATCCCGGTCACCCGTCGTGGAGTGCTGCGTCGCGATGCGCACCGCTGCGCGTACTGCGCGAAGATGGCGTCGACGATCGACCACGTCCTGCCGCGGTCGCGCGGTGGCGCGGACTCGTGGGAGAACCTCGTCGCATGCTGCCTGCGGTGCAACAACGTGAAGGGCGATCGCACGCCCCAGGAGATGGGCTGGGAGCTGCGGCTCGTCCCGCGGCCACCCTATGGTGCGCAGTGGACCGTGCGGGGGACCGAGCGCACCGACCCGCGCTGGGAGCCGTACCTCGAGCTCGCCGCGTAGACCCCGGGTCTATGCGAGCGTGAGTCCTGACACCTCGAGCGTCAGGAAGGCTGCGACGACGAACAGCAGCCCCGTGTAGACGAGGTCCTCCACCCAGTCGATGATGCCGGGCTTGCGCTCGAGCATCATCTGGGGATTGTAGTAGAAGATCGACACGACGATGACGGCCAGCGAGAAGATCAGGCCGACCCACGCGGCGAAGGGCACGCCGACGAACAGCAGGACGATGACGATCGCCGCGACGACGTAGAGCCACGACAGCTTCGCGAACTCCGGCAGGGAGTCGTAGCGTGTCGTGCCGGCCTTAGCGGTCGCCCTCCACAGCTCGTAGATCAGCGAGATCGCAAACGTCACGATGAGCACCCATGCCGAGAGCGACTCGAGCAGGGTCGGATGAGCGGCACCGTCCAACGGCGGCCTCCTTCGGCGGATGTGCGTGGACGGTTCCACGGTGCCCTTAAGTTAGCGGGTCAGCCGTGTTCGCGGGAAGACTCGGCGTGATGGGATGGACCCATGACCCGAGCCCTCATCGTGATCGACATGCAGCGCGCCTTCGACGACCTGGACTTCTGGGGCGACACGGCGAACCCGGACTGCGAGGCGAACGTCGCAGCGCTCATCGGCGCCTGGGAGCGATCCGGCGAGCCGATCGTCGTCGTGCGGCATGACTCCGGCTCCGCGGGCTCGCCGCTGCATCCCGCCGCGGCGGGCAATGCGCTGGTCGACCCCGTCGCCGCGGCCCGGCCGGCGCTGTTCGTCACGAAGAACGTCAACTCGGCCTTCTACGGTGACCCCGACCTGCACGCCTGGCTGCAGGAGCAGGGGATCGGCGAACTCGTGATCTGCGGCATCCAGACCAACATGTGCGTCGAGACCACGGCGCGGATGGCGGGCAACCTCGGCTACGACACGACTGTCGTGCTCGATGCGACCCGCACCTTCGATCTGACGGCGGATGTCGCGGGCCTCGGCACCGTGACGCGCTCGGCGGCGGAGATCATGGCGACGACGGCGCTCGTGCTGCAGGCGGGCGGCTTCGCCCGGATCGCGACGACGGCCTCGCTCACGCGCTGAGTCGAGGTTTCTCGCCTCCGACGCCGACGCGCGGGAATGTCGGAGGCCGGAGATAAGTTCGATCGAGTCATTGAAGCAATAGAACATCTGTTCTATTCTGTAGAGGTGAGGGCGATCGTGCGGAACGAGGCGCGCCAGGAGCAGGGCGACGAGGTGCTGCAGCTGCGCGCGCAACTCGAGCGGGTGCAGGGGCTCCGGCTGGACGCCCCGGTGCTGCCCGTGCATCCCGCGCTCGCAGCGCTGCTGCCCGGTGGCGGGCTGAGGCCTGGCGCCGCCTACACGCTGGGGCGGTCCATGTCGTTGCTGCTCGCGCTGCTCGCCCGGCCTTCGCAGGACGGATCCTGGTGCGGTGTGATCGGGATGCCGGAGCTCGGCGCCGAAGCGGCCGAGGCGATCGGTGTCGATCTCGCCCGACTCGTGCTGGTCCCCGATGCCGGCAGTCGGTGGCTCGCCGTGACCGCGACCCTCGCCGAGGTGCTGCCAGTGGTGGCCGTGCGCCCACCGGCGCGCGCCGGCGACGCCGAGATGGCGCGGCTGGGCGCGCGGCTGCGCGATCGCGGCACGGTGCTGCTCGTGCAGGGGCCGTGGCCGCTGGCCGAGGCGACGCTCGACGTGGGCGAGCCGCAGTGGTCCGGCGTGGGTCGCGGTCACGGCTACCTCGCCGATCGCAGCGTGACCGTGACGGTGTCGAGCAGGCGGTGGCCGATGCCCCGGCGACAGCGGATGCTGCTTCCCGGCGCCCGCGGAGAGGTCTCGGTTGTGCCCGAGACCCGCGGGGAGCCCGCCGTGACGCCGATGCGGAAGGTCGTGTCGGTGCAGCCGGCGCTGCCTGGTCCGCGGCACCAGGAGGAGTCCCGGGGCGAGCTGCTGGAGGCGGTGGGTTGAGTGCGCTCCGACATCCGCGCTGAGACTCCCCGCGATACCCCGGGTGCCGTGCCGGTGCGCACCATCGTGCTGTGGTTTCCGGACTGGCCGGTCACGGCGCTCGCCCGAGAGGGGGCGGGCGATCCCGCTGAGGCGATCGCGGTGCTGGAGCACGGGGAGGTCGTCGCCTGTTCGCCGTCCGCACGCGCCGACGGGGTGCGCCGTGGCCAGCGCCGCCGGGATGCGCAGGCGCGTTGCCCGCGGCTCAAGGTGGTCGCGGCCGACCATGTGCGCGATCACCGCGTCTTCGCGCCCGTCGTGGCGTGCATCGAGGAGCGCGCACCGGGCGTGCAGCTCGTGCGCCCAGGGCTGTGCGCACTGAGGGCGCGCGGTCCTGCCCGCTACTACGGCGGCGAGCGGGAGGCGGCGCGTGTGCTGCTGGCCGCCCTGGGCGAGCAGGGGCTGGTGGGGGTGCGGGCCGGCATCGCCGACGGGCCGTTCACGGCCGAGCAGGCGGCCAGGGTCGCCGCGGCCGAAGCCGACGAGGTCTGCGTCGTCCCGAGCGGAGAGGCCGCGGCCTTTCTCGCCCCGCTGCCGATCGCGACACTGGTGGCGGCCGAGGGTGGGGCGACCGAGCTGCCCGGCCTGCTCGCCCGGCTCGGAGTGCAGACCCTGGGGGAGTTCAGCGCGCTCGAGCCCGACCGGGTGCGGGAGCGGTTCGGGGAGCGCGGCATCCGTCTGCACGCCCTCGCCGCGGGTCTCGATGCCCGGGCCATCCAGCCGCGCACTCCACCGCCCGAGCTGCATCGCGAGGTGGTGTTCGAGCCGCCGCTCGAGATCGCCGATCAGGTCGCGTTCGGCATGCGGGTGGCCGCCGACGAGTTCCTCACGAGGCTCGGAGCGATCGACCTGGTCTGCACCGAGCTGCGCGTCGAGCTGGTCGGCGACCGCGGTGAGCGCAGCGAGCGGGTCTGGCTGCACCCCGGGTCCTTCGACGCGGCTGCGATCGTCGACCGGGTGCGATGGCAGCTTGGCGAGGATGCGGAGGGCCTGCGCAGCGGGGTGGCGCTCGTGCGGATCTCGCCGGAGGCGGTGGATGCGGCATCCCATCACGCCCCCGCCATCTTCGGTTCGGGGCCGGAGGAGCGGGTGCATCACGCCCTGTCCCGGGTGCAGGCGATGCTCGGTCATCGCGGCGTCGTGACCCCGGTCATCGGCGGAGGGCGATGGCTCGCCGAGCGGCAGGTGCTCGTGCCGTGGGGAGACCGTGCCACACCGGCCAGGACGAGAACGAGCCCGTGGCCGGGGAGTCTGCCCGATCCGCTGCCGACCGCGGTGTTCGCGCCGCCGCGTCCAGTCAAGGTCACCGCGGAGTTCGGCGGCCCGGTGGAAGTCGATGCGCGAGGCCGGGTGACCGCATCGCCGGCCATGCTCGCCGAGGGCGGCCGCAGCCGTGCGATCGAGCGCTGGGCGGGGCCGTGGCCGATCAGCGAGCGGGGATGGGATGCCGCGCGGGCGCGTCGTGCGCACCGGTTCCAGGTCGTCGATGCCGAGGGAATGGCGTGGCTGCTCGTCTGGGAGCGCGGCGAGTGGACGGCCGAGGCCCGCTATGACTGAAGGATCCTGAGATGGGCTTCGACAATCCCTCCGTGCCGTGGTCCGAGATGGAGCGGCTGCTGAGCGACCGCCGGCGCCCGGGCGGTCCGCCCGCCGGCGCCGACGGCGGCGACAGTCCCGCGTGGTCACGCAAGCGCGGTCCCTATGTGCCGCCGGTGATCGAGCGTCCGGCCGAGAGCGTGCCCTACGCCGAGCTGCACGCGCACTCGACGTTCTCGTTCCTCGACGGCGCCTCCTCGCCGGAGGATCTCGCCGAGGAGGCCGAGCGCCTTGGGCTGCACGCCCTCGCGATCACCGACCACGACGGGTTCTACGGGATCGTCCGGTTCGCCGAGGCCGCTGAGACGCTCAGCCTGAAGACCGTGTTCGGCGCGGAGCTCTCGCTCGAGCTCACGAAGCCGCAGAACGGCGAGCCCGACCCCGTCGGCAGTCACCTGCTCGTGCTCGCGCGCGGCGAAGCGGGCTATCACCGGCTCGCCGCGGCCCTCACCCACGCTCAGCTCCACGGTGCCGAGAAGGGCCGGCCGGTGTACGACCTCGATGAACTCGCCATGCAGGCGGCGGGCGACTGGGCCGTGCTGACCGGGTGCCGCAAGGGCGCGGTGCGTCTGGCCCTCGCCGCCGAAGGGGCCTCAGGTGCCGAACGCGAGCTCGACCGGCTCGTCGCGCTGTTCGGAAGGGATGCCGTCAACGTCGAGCTCATCGACCAGGGCAGCCCGCTCGATTCGCGCGAGAACGACCTCCTCGCCCGACTCGCCGCCGAGCGGGGTCTGCCGGTGCTCGCCACCAACAACGTGCACTACGCCGTGCCGGAGCGCGAGCGCCTTGCGGCGGCGGTCGCCGCGGTGCGGGCGAACCGGGGGCTCGACGAGCTCGACGGGTGGCTTCCCGCCCACGCCGGCGCGCACCTGCGGTCGGGGTCCGAGATGACCGAGCGCTTCGCCCGCTACCCCGGCGCGGTCGCCCGCACCGTCGCCCTCGCCGACGAGCTCGCCTTCCCGCTGCGCAAGGCCAAGCCCGCACTGCCCAAGCAGGACGTCCCGGCGGGACACACGCCGATGTCGTATCTGCGGCAGCTCGTCTGGGAGGCGGTGCCGCGCAAGTACCCCGACCTCACCGCCGACGATCGGGCGCGCATCGAGAAGGAGCTCGGCGTCATCGAGCTGAAGGACTTTCCCGGCTACTTCCTGATCGTCTACGGGATCGTGCAGGAGGCGCGGCGCCGCGGCATCCTGTGCCAAGGTCGTGGCTCCGCAGCCAACAGCGCCGTCTGCTACCTGCTCGACATCACTGCCGTCGACTCGATCGCGTACCAGCTGCCGTTCGAGCGGTTCCTCTCTTCGCTGCGCGATGAGGAGCCCGACATCGACGTCGACTTCGACTCGGATCGGCGTGAGGAGATCATCCAGTGGGTGTACGGGCAGTACGGGCGCGAGCGTGCCGCGCAGGTCGCGAATGTCATCCAGTACCGCCCGAAGAACGCCGTGCGCGACATGGCCAAGGCGCTCGGGCACTCGCCCGGTCAGCAGGACGCCTGGTCGAAGCAGGTCGAGCAGTGGGGCGCGATGCTCGAGAGCACAGCGGATCACGACATCCCTCCGCTCGTCCTGGAGTACGCGACCGAGCTGCTGAAGGCGCCTCGGCATCTCGGCATCCACTCCGGCGGCATGGTGCTCACCGACCGGCCGGTCGGAGAGGTCGTGCCGATCGAGCATGCGCGCATGCCCAACCGGACGGTGATCCAGTGGGACAAAGAAGACGCAGCCTGGATGGGGCTCGTGAAGTTCGACCTGCTGGGGCTCGGGATGCTGGCTGCCCTGCAGTACTGCTTCGACATGATCCGCGACACGACGGGGGAGCAGTGGGAGCTCGCCACGATTCCCAAGGAGGAGAAGGCGGTCTACGACATGCTCTGCCGCGCCGACTCGATCGGCGTGTTCCAGGTGGAGTCGCGCGCGCAGATGGGTCTGCTGCCGCGGCTGCAGCCGCGACGCTTCTACGACCTCGTCGTGCAGATCGCCCTCATCCGGCCAGGGCCCATCCAGGGTGGCGCGGTGCACCCGTTCGTCCGCCGCAAGCTCGGGCGCGAGCCGGTCACCTATGCCCACCCCAAGCTCGAGCCCGTGCTCGAGCGCACCCTCGGCATCCCCGTCTTCCAAGAGCAGCTCATGCAGATGGCCATGGCGGTGGGGGAGTGCTCCGCGGAGGATGCCGATCTGCTGCGCCGCGCGATGGGCTCCAAGCGCGGGGTCGAGCGGATCGAGTCGCTGCGCGAGCGACTCTACGAGGGCATGGCGACGAACGGCATCGTCGGTCAGGCGGCCGATGACATCTACGCGAAGATCCAGGCGTTCGCGAACTTCGGGTTTGCGGAGTCGCACTCGCTGTCGTTCGCACTGCTGGTCTACGCGAGCTCCTGGATCAAGCTGCACTACCCCGGCGCGTTCCTCGCCGGGCTGCTGCGCGCCCAGCCGATGGGGTTCTACTCGCCCGCGACGCTCGTGGCCGATGCACGCCGGCACGGCGTCGAGGTGCTCCGGCCCGACCTTCATGCCTCGGGTGTCGAGGCGGTGCTCGAGCCCTTCGATACGGCGGCTTCGCCGCCTACTCAGGAACCACCGGTGCGCGGTTCCCCAACCGAGGAGATTCGCAGTACCGGGGATGGCTCTGGGCTGGTTCATCCTCAGAACCGCGAATCTCCTCAGTTAGAGCGCTCAGCGACCGGGGGTGCGTCGACGGGGATGGATGCCTGCACCCACCGTGTGCAGCCGCCCGTCGGGCAGTTCGACCTGCACGCCCCCGACGAGTCGGCCGATCATCGCCGCGACGGCCGGTTCGCGGTGCGCCTGGGCCTTGGCGGGGTGAAGGGCATCGGCGCTGCGGTGGCCGAGCGCATCGTGGCGGAGCGGTCTCGCGGTGGCGCCTATCGCGACCTGCGCGACCTGGTGCGCCGCACCGACGTGACCGGGGCGCAGCTGGAGGCGCTCGCCACCGCGGGGGCGTTCGAGTGCCTCGGACTGACCCGGCGTGAGGCGATCTGGCTCGCCGGCTCCGCGGCCGAGGACCGGGCCAGATACCTTCCCGATTCGCTCGTCGCCGTGCAGCCGCCGCTGTTCCCCGATCCGACGAGCTACGAGCGGCTGGCCGCCGACCTCTGGGCGACCGGGGTCTCGACCGACGACCACCCCATGACCCACTACCGGTCCGGGCTCGACGCGCGAGGGGTTCTCACCTCGAGCGAGCTGCGCGCCCATGAGACCGGCAGGCGGGTCGAAGTCGCCGGACTCGTGACCCACCGGCAGCGGCCGGCCACGGCATCCGGGGTCACGTTCCTCAATCTCGAAGACGAGCACGGTCTCGTCAACGTCATCTGCTCCGTCGGCGTGTGGAATCGCTACCGCCGGGTCGTGCGGGATTCACCAGCACTGATCGTGCGCGGGATGCTGGAGCGCTCGGTCGAAGGCGTCACGAACCTCCTCGCCGACGGGTTCGAAGACCTCAGGGTGGGGGTGCAGCACCAATCCAGGGACTTCCGCTGAGGCGAGGTGGAGGGCGCCCGGCCGTTCGCCGGGCGCCCACCCACGGCGCAGCCCAACGTCGGGGGCGATGGCGATCTCGGCCCAGGCGCCGTTCTTCTTCGTGCCGGGCGTCTGGCCCGAGGTGTACCAGAGCGCCTCGAAGACCTTGCCGCCATAGCTCACCGTGTCGCCGGTGTTGTAGACCTTGGTCTTGGCCCAATCGTCCGGTGCCGGCACGCCCTGCGCGCCGAGGTGCAGGTCGCAGTCGATGCGCCCGCTGAAGAGCGCGTGCCCCTCCGTTGCGCTGCCCGGGCCGGCGCCGTAGATGCCGTCGTCCCCCCAGAGCACCTCCTTGGTGCCGTCGACGCAGGTCGTGCTCGGCGCGAGGGCGAAACCTTCGATGTTGTTCACAGGCAGGCTCGCCGGCTTGCTGTAGGCGACCTCGGGGATGATCGTGCCCGTCGAGCCCACCTTCAGCACCGTCGTCGTGACGCCGCAGGTGTTGTCGCACAGCGCCCAGATCCGCTGGGTGTCCGCGTCGAACTGCACGTCCATGACATGGCCCATACCGGTGTCGACCACAGCGACCCGGTGGAACGAGTGGTCGCTGCTGAGCGCGTACGCGTACAGCTTTCCGTCGTTCTCCAGCGCCGCGAAGTACAGTCCGCCGCCGTGCGTCGGGTAGTCGATCGGCCGGTACGTCTTGCCGGTCGACTGGTCGACGAACCCGTTGGCGGTCAGGTAGGCGTCCGGCACGACGGTGACGCCTTCGAAGCCGAGGTTCGCTTCGGTCTTGTTCCCGGCGTGCAGCTCGGGGAACTCCGCGGTCAGATTCCACTCGTCGGTCGCGACCAGCTGGGTGGTGGACTGGGTGGGGTCGAAGCGCAGGATCGCGTTGAGCGGGATCGTGTTCGCTGCGTTGTTGCGCTCGGTGGTGATGTAGAGCGCGCCGTCCGCGCCGATCGTCAAACCCTCGGAGTCGGGCTGGTTCGTCACCGGGTCGGTGCTGCCGGGGAAGAAGATCTCTTTGCCCGCGCCCCAGCCGTTGCTGGTGTCGGGGACCCAGAGGCCGCCCTGCTTCACCAGCCGGAAGACCCAGCTCTTGTTCTTCACCGTGTAGACCACGTTCGCGTCGCTCGGGTCGAAGATCAGACCGCTGATGTCGCGGCCCTCAGGGCCGGTCGTCGTCTTCCACGCGCACTGAGCATCGGCGACGACGACTGCGGCGCTCCCCGGCCAGGCCGCCGGCACGACCGCGGTGACAGGAAGGGCGCCCGTGCCGGACGCCGCCTCCGGCTCGCACGCGAGCGTCGGGACGGGGTTGTCCGCGGGGTTGGTCAGTGGCGTCAGGCACGCGGTGGCGTTCGACGCGCCGAAGCTCTTGGCTCCGACCGAGACGAACGCGCCGCTGCCCTCCGGGCATCGCGCGAACGCGCCTGCGCCGAAGTTGTTGCTTTCGTCGGTGCCGGCCTCGCCCGCCGTATAGACCGCCGAGTCGACCAGCGTGCCGGCGGTGCCGTTCGCGCCGTCGGGGAGGTAGAGCTTCACGCCGTCGCCGCCGCTGCCCAGACCCTTGGTCGAGGTGAAGTACACATAGCCGTGCGCTGGGATCTCGGTGGTTACGGTGCCATCCGCGAGTTTTGCGGAGAACGCCAGGGCGGCGGTGGCGGCGCTGCTGTCGGTCTGCAGCCAGCCGGCGATGCTCACAACGGCATCGCTGCTGTTGTAAAGCTCGATCGCGTCGCCGACCGGCGTGGCGCCGTTGTCGGAGGAGATCTCGTTGATGTGGACGTTCGTCCAGGCGGGCGTCGGTCCTTCGGCTTGGGCGGCCGTGGGGAGCGCGATCGCGAGCGCTCCGGCAATAGCTGTCGTGGCGAGAATCGCGACAGCGCGGGAGAGAGGAAGGGGCATAAGCCGAAAGCTATCGATGCCGCTCATACCCGAAATCAAATGCGATGTGAACAGACGATGAACTGGCCCGCGCTGGACCGTGGGGAGCTGCTCCGTCGCGACTGTCAGGCCGACTCCGCGCTCGGCGGCCGGTACATCTCCTGGACGACGGTGTCGATGTCGCCGCCGTCGACCTCGACGGACTCCAGGTAGAGGCGCGCCCTAGCGACCAGCCCGTCGCGCGCGACCAGGATCATCACCCCACGCACAGCAAATGCGGACCCATCGACATGGTGGCCGCGCCACTCCCACTCGCCCCACTCGGTGTCGCCTTCGACCACGGAGGACAGCACTTCCGACGAGAAGTCGGGCACGCCCTCGAACACAGCCGTCCAGTTCGACAGCACCTGGGCGTTTCCGCGGAAGTAGCGGGCCGGATGCACGGGCTGAATGCTCTCGTAATCGTCGGCGAACAGAGCGGCGAACCGTTCGGCATCGTGTGAGTTCGCCGCATCTCGCAAACGCTCGAGCATGCTGGTCATGCCACAGAACGTAGACCCGGCGATAGATTTGCGCCATGGCGCCCGAGGAGTGGTGAGTGTGAGAGCTGCTGTCTACCGCCGTTATGGTTCACCCGCGCGGATCGCGATCGAGGACCTGCCGATGCCTTCCCCGGGACGCGGGCAGGTGCTGGTCAAGGTGGTCGCGACCTCGGTCAACCTGAGCGACTGGGAGGGCCTTCGCGGTTCGCCCGCCTACTCGCGCTTCGGCGGACTTCTCCGGCCCAGACGGCACGTTCTGGGATCCGACATCGCCGGCGTGGTGGTCGCTCTAGGGGCTGGATCGTCGAGATTCGCGGTCGGCGACGCCGTGCACGGAGACATCCTTGCGGTGCTCGGCGGCTTCGCGCAGTACGCGCTGGCACCCGAGTCAGCCCTCGCAGCCAAGCCTCATGGCCTCTCCTTCGCGGACGCCTCGACGCTGCCGCAGGCGGGAGCCATCGCCGTACAGGCGGTGGCGCGGGCACGCCCCGGCGACCGGATGCTCGTGAACGGCGGGGGAGGCGGTTCGGGGATGTTCGCGATCCAGCTGGCTGTTCGCGCCGGTGCGCACGTCACCGGGGTCGACAACGCCGAGAAGCTCGACTTCATGCGCTCCCTCGGTGCGGAGCGGGTCATCGACTACCGCTCCGAGGACTTCACCCTGGGCGGGCCGTACGACCTCATCGTCGACCTCGTGGCTCGTCGCTCGGTCTTCGCCTACCGCCGGGCTCTGGCCGCGGGGGGCCGTTACCTGATCGTCGGGGGCACCGCACGGGCACTGCTGCGGGTGGTCACGATCGGCGCACTCCTGGGTCGACTGACCGGCGCGCGACTCGGCGTGCTGGCGGTGCGCCCCGGCCCTGCGAGCTTCACGACGCTCGAGCAGCCGGTTCTGTCGGGCGCCGTGCGCATCCATGTCGACCGCACCTTCACCCTGGACGAGGTCCCCGAAGCTCTCTCGTATGTCGGTGGCGGTCACGCCCGCGGCAAGGTGGTCGTGCTCATCGATCTGGAGGCCGATGCGCCGGGGCGCGCCGATGACTCCCAGTAGAATGGATGCCGCCAGCCTCTGTAGCTCAATGGAAGAGCAG
Source organism: Microbacterium sp. P5_E9 (assembly GCF_054049175.1). NCBI lineage: Bacteria > Bacillati > Actinomycetota > Actinomycetes > Micrococcales > Microbacteriaceae > Microbacterium > Microbacterium sp. P5_E9. The sequence continues at coordinate 540,292 of NZ_JBFUMV010000002.1, forward strand.
TTCCGTCCTAAGGAAACGGTTGGGGGTTCGAGTCCCTCCAGGGGCACAGTTGTTTTATGCCTTCTGACCTGGCTTTTATTGATGTGATTCAGGCGCTGAAATCGCGTTTGCCCACACTTTGCCCACACTTTTCGGGTGTCAGTGCGCGTGGAATGCCGTCGTCGAACGTCGTTACGGCCGGTTCGAGGCGTCTGTTCAGCGCTCGAGGAGAGCCGCCCAGGGGCGGCCGGCGCTGGCGATCTGGGCAGCCTCCTGCATGCGATCCGCGACGGCGTCGAGGTCGTCGTCGAACAGATCCGCGTACGTGTCGAGCGTCATCGCCGCCGAGGCGTGACCGAGCATCTTCTGCACGGCCTTCACGTTCGCGCCCGCGCTGATCGCGAGCGAAGCGGCCGTGTGGCGAAGGTCGTGTGGAGTGATGCGGGGGATGCTGGGGTCGATCTTCTGGGCGCGACGCACGGCGACGGCGAACCAGTTCTCCGAGTCGTTCTCGCGTTTCATGTGCGTCTCGCCATTGCCGAACAGCAGATTCTCTGGGCCTTTGCCGGCGCACGCGGCATCGATCAGGGGAGCGAGGAACTCGAGGTAGGGCACTGATCGACGCTCGTGCGTCTTCGGTGTGCCGACGTGCACCTCCCACCGGACGAGGACGGCGTTCTCCTCGATGTTCAGGCGACGCCGGGCGCGGTTGACGTGCCGAACGCGGAGACCAGTCGCCTCGCCCCAGCGCAGCCCGCAATAGGCGAGGACGAGCACCAGGGTCGGGTGGGCGGAGACCGATGCCAGCGTCTGAACCTGATCGTGAGTGAGGTAGACGCGCCGCTTCTTCGCGGAGCGAGGGGGAAGATTGCGCAGACCGCGCGCCGGATTGCGGGAGAGTCGACGATCGTCGACGGCGACATCGAGGATGCCGGCAAGTACGCCGAGGGCGCGCAGCACGATCGAGGTCGACCTCTGGGTCGCGAGTTCGCTCACCCACGCCTGCACTTCGGAGGGGTGGATCGAGGCGAGATCCCGATGGCCCCATTTCGGCTCGACGTGGGTCTTCCACGACGTCACGATCGGCAGGTACGAGGAGGGCTTCAGTACGGGCGGTCGCTTCGAGGCGATCCACAGCGGCGCGAGGTGCCCGACCGTCGTGCGGGACAGCGCTGGATCGATGTAGTCGCCGGTGGCCTTCGCGATGGTGACGGACGCGAGGTAGAGCTCAGCATCGCGCTTGGTGCGGAAGCCGCGCTTGTCGGTCTGGCTGTGATCCGGCTTGCGGTAGCGCACGCGATAGCGCCGACCGTTCGCGGTCTCGTAGGGCGTGACGCTTCCCATTGCTCGTCACTGGCTCTCGGCTTGGCGCCCGACCGCGTAGTTCATGCCCTCGAGACGGCCGGCCTTGCGCGCCTTCATGATCCAATCGGATGCGGTGCGATGCGGAACGTCGAGTTCGCGCTGCACCGCCTTAACCGGCGGCAGCCCGGCAAGTGCAGAGGCGCCGTAGAGGATCTCGATGACATCCATACGCGCTTCGGTCTGCCCGCGCTTGACCACCGCTTTGGCCAGCCACTCCGGGATGAGGCGACCTTCGACGGCGCTGATGTTCGCCACCGTCGTCCAGTTGCCGTCTTCGAAGATGTCGATGGAGATGCATTTCGGGATCGCGGCCTGCAGGATGCCCGAAGACGACATCCGTCGGAGCGCTTCCGAGTCGAACTCCTCGCTGATCGCTCGGTTCACGATGGCCGTGACGACGTATCGCCCTTCGTCTCGCCGGTAGTGCGCCTCGAGCGCGGTCTCGATGCCCGTTTCTTGATCAACGGCGGACGCGATGAAGCCGGGTGCGATTCGCAGACCCGACCCGACCGGCACCGTGGTGCCGCGGGCAGTCATCTTCTTGTCCTCGAGCGTCCTCACTTTGACCTTCACCTGACCAGTTTGCCTGTTCACTGCGCTAATTCGCAGATTGTCCTTGACGAACATCATGACTTAGGCGTGTACTTGTGTCAATCAGGTTTGGTTATACGCAAAAGAGGTGGATCATGACGACTCTCGCCGGAACCGAAGCCGCGCAGCTGCGCCATCAGTACTTGAGCCCCGAGCAGGTGGCTGAGCTCCTGCCGGGCGTCACCAAGAACACGCTCGCGATGTGGCGGTACGAACACAAAGGACCGAAGTACTACAAGCTCGGCCGCAAGGTCGTCTACGCGCTCGACGAACTCGAGGAGTGGATCGCACAGTCGGGCACCGAGGCTTCGCGCGCACATCGGACGTATTGAACCCTCCGGCTCCGACGACGGGAGTGTAGCGGTCGGTGGCTGCTGCGTTCCCTCCGCTCGCTATTTGCAGACTCCGCTCTCCGCTGCGCTCCGAGCTGCGCTTAGCAACCGCTCGCTGCGGAAACTCCGCGGCCCCCGACCGCTCGATCGCTGATTGTCGGAGCGACGGCTAAGAGTGAGCTAGCTGAAAGCCCGGAACTCGAGGGCGACTCGATGGGGGTCGTGACGAAGCGGAACCGCTGAGACGCCTGCGCTGCGTGTGACAACGGCTGCCCGACGCCCGATCCCTTACCGGGCGCCCGTCGTGACGTTCCGCTCTGGCGCTGTAGACAGATGACGTCGTTGAGCACAAGGTCGTCCTCGTCGTGACCACCGTCCGCGAGGGGTCGCGATACGACCACGATCACGGGAGCACTGCGAGACTTACTGTCATGAGGTCTGCGGTATCCGCCAATGTCGGCGCCCCTGTATTCGAACGCTGGGTCGCTCACTTTGCCGCCAATCAGGCACGGCACGACGCAATCGAGGCCCGCATTGACTGGGATGCACCGGCCGATCTTCCTGACAACGTCCGGACCGCTCTCATCCGGTCCTTCCAGCGGTTCGAACTGGGCGAGGGGGGCGAAGGTACGCACCTTCTCCGCAAGGCCTCCGGCTGTGGCGCGGCTCAACAAGAAGCGCTGCGCATGCTCGTGGCGGAGGAGCAACTGCATTCCGGACTGTTTCAGCGTGGCCTTCTGCACCTTGGTGCTCCAACATTGGACGGCCATTGGTCGGACCGAGTGTTCACATATCTGCGCCGGTCGCTTGGGTTGCGCAACGAGCTGGCCTTGTTTCTCACCGCCGAAGCTGTCGCCATGCCGTACTTCGTCGTCCTCGCACGTTCCGGACCGGACGAGATGATCCGGGCGATTGGCACACGGATCGCCCTTGACGAGGAGCACCACCTGGCGTTCCAGATCGATCAACTACGACTGGAGTTCGCGGCGTTGCCAACCCCGGTACGAGCGCTGGTATTCGCTGCGTGGTGGTGCGTCGCGGTCGGCGCGGCGACGGTCGTCGCGATTGACCATGGGGCGGCACTGCGTACTTGCGGCCTTCGCGTCGGCTTCTACTGGGGCGCCGCATTGCGATCGTTCCGGCGAGCGGCCGCCGCGGCACTCGCCCGTTAGCGATCCCTCGGCGGGCAGTGCTCGAACGGGGAACAAGCTGGTCGTCGGTGCGTCGGCTCCCCGCAGCTCATTGCCCCGAGTCAAGCCGCAGGACGGTCAGTCACGATCTCTCAGCGGGCGCGCGACTGCTCACTCATGAGTGCGGGAAGTCGCTTCGTCCTCGGACTCCAGCATCCACGCGAGCGCCGCGAGGTCGACATCCAGGCTGCGCTGGACGTCGTCGCGCAGCTCGTCGGCGTACTCACCCGCCCGCGCACCGGTGAGCCACGCGCGCAGCACGAGCGCCGACCCCGAACCCGATGGCTCGGCGGAGTGGTGCACGGTGAGCTCGGCATTGTCGAGGATTGTGGTGTCGGCATACAGGCGGCCCTGTACGTACTCCGTCACAACGAAGGGGGCCTCGCGCCCACCGAGCACCTTGAGCACACCCCTCGCCCCCACGGCGAAGGGCTCATTGAGTCGCAGGTACTCCATTCCAGCCGCCCACTCCGGATGCGTCGCGAGGTCCCGCCAGCGCGCCACGAATCGCTCGGGGGAAGCGGAGGAGGACAGCTCGGTTCGCGCGATCTCGATCACAACAGGACCCTACCGACGACCACCGACGCCGTGAGGCGCTCAGGGCCCGGCGCGCGGGCCGGAAGTCGGCTATGCCCCATCCGTTCCGCAACGACGTGCCCAACGTTGGGCTACTTCGTCGGCGCGGTGCAGCACCGGACGCCCCAGGAGTGTCTTGAGTGTCAGGATGTGATCCATGTCGATCGCGCAGACGCCCGAACCGCCTTACACCGCTGTCATATTCACCTCGCTGCGTACCGATGGGGACAGCGGCTACCGGGTGATGTCCCAGCGGATGATCGACCTCGCGTCGCAGCAGCCGGGATTCCTTGGCGTCGAGGCTGCGCGCGAAGGGCTGGGCATCACGGTCTCCTACTGGGCGGACGACTCTGCGGCAGCAGGATGGAAACGGGTGACCGAACACGTGATCGCCCAAGCACGCGGTCGAGCGGTCTGGTACGAGGACTACCAGGTCCGGATCGCCACCGTCAGCCGCTCATACGGCCCCACCGGTCCACGCTAGGACAAAGGACACCAACACCCCTCCCGGTGGTCGCTACCCATCCTTCAGCGGGCGGACTCCATCATCCGCACTCCGATGAGCACGAGCCCGGCGCCGATCGAAGCGGCTCCGATGAGCGCGACCGTCAGCCCGCCACCAAGGGGCAGCAGCGTCCCGAATTTCGCCTTGCCGAGGCCGACGAGGAGCAGGATCGCGATATAGCCGGTTACGGCGGGGGATGAGTTCATTCGGGCACGCTACCGCGGGATGAAGGTGATGCCCGCGGAGCATCCATCCGGCTGCGGACAGACGTCGCCGAGGATCCTTCAGCGGGCGTTTGAGGAAAAGCCCTGGGCGGTGTTCCGCCGTTCGGCACCGCAGGTAGCCCGCCGATGCCGTGAGCGCAAGCCCATTAGTGGCCTTCGCCATCGGACGTAGCGTGGGATTCGTACATGAAGGGAAGGCCATGTCTCCGAGCAGGACTGATTCCCCGGGAGGGTTGAGCCAGTCGGGGGAACCCGCGGCGGGCGCCGAGGCCTCTGTGGCCACGACCGGGAAAGAAGCGCAGGGCGCGCAGCGCGGTGCCGTGTTTCTGCCGCACGACGGATCACCGGTGTTGGATGCCGGGAAGTCGCCGATGTCCCAGATGCATGACGAAGAAATCTCGGATCTGGTCGAAGGCCCAGCCCCCGCGCCGGTGAAGATCGCTCGCGTGTGGTGGGTGGTCTCAGCGGCCGCCGCGTTGTTGCTTGTCGTGCTGCTCGGCGCGGTGATCTTCTATCGCCAGGCGGACAAGCCCTTCGGTTTCGAAGTGGAGTGGATGGGAGAACTGGTCGAGGCTCGCGTGCCGGTGTTCACGGCCCTCGCGCTCGCCTTGAACTGGATCGGCGGGGGCATCAGCGGGGTCGCGATTGTTCCCCTCGTCATCGTCGGCGGCCTGCTCATCTGGCGAAGGCCGTGGGCGGCGCTCTATTTCGTCTGTGCCACGATCGCCAGCGCACTGGTCGTCCTCGTCATGAAGAACGTCGTTGGTCGTCCGCGTCCGACCGATATCCTCGTCACGGCCGACGTCGGCTCGTTCCCGTCCGGCCATAGCGCGAACGCAGCGCTCATCGCCACGACGCTGGGAATCATCTTCTGGCGTAGGTGGGTTTGGATCGTGGGAGCCGCCTACACACTGCTGATGATGCTGAGTCGCACCTACCTCGGAGCGCATTGGATATCCGACACGGTCGGTGGGATGCTCGTCGGCGTCGGCCTTGCGGTGATCATCTGGGCCCCGTTTGCGTTTGTGCTCTACCGTGAGCGCCGCAAACCACATCCGCCGATCTGGGTGAAGGTTGCAGCCCCCGAAGCGGCGATCGATCAGTCCGGAGAAGGCTCACACTGACCCGCCGCCCTGGGCACGCCGGAAGCGTAGGAGCCCCATGCGGCCGCGGTCGACCAATGTGATCGAATCATGCCCGTCGAGGTGCCGGCCGACTGGGACAGTTGTTCCCGAATAGCGGCTAGCCTCTCGGCCGCGGCTACGTGTGCGCCCGGGCGGGTTGGGATCCCTCAGCGAGCAGCGGGTTTGGCCGGAGTCGCTCTCTGTGCAGGCTTCGATCACCCTCACTGATTGGCTCAAAGAGTGCCGCGGAGCTGCGAGTGTCACCCTGGACGGGCGGCCGATGGAAGGTCCCGATGGGTGGGATAGCCGTGCGCAGGCTCCCGCCGCACTCAGCACCCTGAGGATCGCCCGAAGCGTCGCTGCTTTAGGCGCCGGCCCCATGTGCGTTTCAGTGAGCGTGCCTGACGGTCCCGCTTTTGGCAGCGAACTCCGCTTGCTGTGGACACGCCAACACTTGCGTGTCGGCATCCGATTGCGGGGGTTTCGCCCCGGAACTCGATGGGGTTTATGTCCCCGAGCCCATTCCGGTGCGCCGCGGCGGGGTTGCGGAAGTCATCGACCTAGACTTCGCGCGTGAGCCAACACCTGACGCGCAGCGCGCGCATCGAGCACCGGTGGCCGGCGGTGTTCGCGCTCGTCGTCGCGCTGGTCCTGTACGGCGCACTGCCGAACGATCTAGTCACTGTGCAGCGATATGTGACGGTCGCGATCGGCATCCTGCTGCTGATCCCTCTCATCATCATCAATCCCCACCGACTTAAGAAGCAGACCACGTGGTCGCGCATCGCATCGCTGACGCTCGCCATCATCGTCGTGCTGTCCAACCAGGTCACCCTCGTCTCGCTCGTTCTGGTACTCGTCCACGGGGGCGGTGACGGGCCAACGCTGCTGCAATCGGCGCTGCAAGTCTGGGTGGTGAATGTGATTGGGTTCGCGCTGCTGTTCTGGGAGATCGATCGCGGTGGACCCGTCGTGCGCACGATGGCGAAACGCTCCGCCCTTCCGCGAGCCGACTTTCGCTTTCCGCAAGACGAGGATGACGACACCATCGTCGAAGTAGCGGTCGGGTCATCGCTGAAGTCCGACTGGACGGCCGGCTTCGTCGACTACTTCTACTTCTCGCTGTCCAACTCGATGGCGTTCAGCCCCACCGACGTGATGCCGCTGACCGCGCGATCGAAACTGCTCATGTCCCTGGAGTCCTTCGGAGGCTTCATCCTCCTCGCCCTCGTCATCGCCCGAGCGGTCAGCCTCATCGGGTAACTCAAGCTGCTTCCGCCACGCGTTGGACAGAGTCGCTGCAACCGTAGCGTCGCGCCCTGTCAGGATCCCTATCCGCGCGGCGATCGTTTGAGCAGGTCTACGCGCGGGTCTGAAGATGGTCGCACGCCCTCGCTTCTTGTTCCGCATGCTTGACGCTGAGTCCCGAGCGCTCGTATTTCAGACCAGAAGCGGGCTGCGAGTAATCGTCGCCGGTTCAGAATACGGGGGTGCCCCTCGAACGGCGGGGCCGGGCATCCGGATCTATGATCAGGCGATTTATCGGCCCCGCCCATAGTCGTTGAGCTCGCGAAACCGGCTGGATGCTGTGACGCCGCACTTGTCCGATCGGTCTCGCGGAGCGGCGTTCGCCGGCGTGCCATCGATCGAGCGCGTCCGCAGTGGTGTTCCAGAGCGCGAGCCCCGAGCGGGTGTCGAGCAGACGAGGGTCGTCCGCCTCGAGGCCCAGGTGCTCAGACCAGAGTTGCAGGCGCAGGCGGTGGGCGACTCCAAGCCTGGGCCGCTCGTCCGCCCCGGCTTCGTGTGCGCCGGCGCTTTCGGCGGTGGTGTCGACCACGGCGCAAGTGAGCTCGCTGTCGGACGTCCATGAGCGTCGGTTGAAGTTGTCCGATCCGCAGGTGAACCAGGTGTCGTCGACGATGCAGACCTTGGCATGGACATAGATCGGAGTGTCTGCGGCGTTCTCCAGATCGAACACGCCGAATCGGTCGGGTGCGGCGCGCCGAAGCATCGATACAGCCCGCAGCTGACCGAGCCGGATCGGCGGTCCCGTGACTGGCCCGTCCGCGTCCGGATATCGCGGCAGCACCACGATCACCTGCAGCCGAGGGTTCGCGGTGAGGGCGTCGGCGATTCCGGCGGCGACCTCGGTTGACCACAGGTACTGGTCCTCGATGTAGATGAACGCGCGCGCTTTGGCGAACGCTTTTGCGTAGGCCCGCGCGACGCTGCGCTCGCCCGCCGGGGCGAAGGGGAATGGCGGCCGTTTGGGTCCGTAGGTTCGCAGCAGCTGAACTGCGTGGGGACCCGCGGAAGGCGGTGGCGGTGCGGCTTCGGGAAGCGGCTTGGGGTGACGAGGCATATCCGCGAGTCGTTGCAGAAGCATGCGATAGGGAGTGCGGTGGTCCAGTGGATGGGGGTCGTTCCAGCGTTCGGCGAACACCTCGAGAAGTTCGGCGACCACGGGGCCCCGCAGTTCAAGGGTGGCGTCGTGCCACGGCGGCCGCGTGCCGTAGCGAGGGTTGATCGACAGCGCCTGCGGGTCTCCAGCGTGGTGCGCGTCATCGCGGCGGCTGTGCGAGAGGTCGATCCCGCCGACGAACGCGACGTCCCGCGAGGGGTCATCACGGCGGCGGATGACGAAGAACTTCTGGTGATGCGATCCGAACAGACGCACCCGCTGATCCAGCAGAACCTCGCCTCCCGCATCGTTCACGAGCCGGCCGAGGTGGACATTCGAACGGCCACTGATCGGCGCAGACACGCGCTCCCCATGTGACCGCCAGATCAGCCCACGGATCTCTACGCCGGCACGAGCCAGCCGGGCGAGGAGGACGCCGATCGACGGCCCGTCTGGGAGCAGCCGCTCATCGGCATCGCCGCGCCAGTCGGTGAACCACACGCGGTCTCCCGCCCGCAGGTCCGACAGCTCATCGTGAAGCCGCTCAAAATAGGCAGCCCCGTGCACGAGCGGGCGCACGAGATTGCCCTCCGACCAAGGCGCGGCACCCGCACCACCCCCATGCACCGCAGTGTGCGGATTCGCCCATTCGGCACGGTTCAGGAACCACTCGCCGACACCGTTGTCCACGCCACGCACTCTACGTCATCGCCAGAGCCGACCGCCCGATGTCGCTGACCGCCTGTGGGCGGGCCAGCACACCATGGAGACGCTGCTGTGCCGCCGCGTGCCGATCACACGGAGTCGGCATGACGACTCGATAGCCGAGGGCATCCGCCAGTTCCTAGCGTCATGACAGTGAAACGCTCCGGCTGGTGGCCGATTCTGGCGGTGTTCAGCGTGGAGTGCTGCTGCTGGTGGTCGCCATGTTCACGCCCCCTTCGACTGCAGAGGCGACATTCGTCTTGATTGCGACTGTCTGCATCGCGTACTCGTTGGGCGCCACATGGGCACAGGCGCTGGCCGGCCCCGGCGCCTCATCGAGGCTGGCGTCGCCGACAGCTGGTAGGCGTCCCTTCGATTCGAGAACTGATCGAGGGGGAGGAAGACGACCCCGGGAAGAACACCCCGGGAAGAACAAAGGAGCAATGCACGCAGGCACCAATGTGAAACGACCTACCGAATAAGCAAGAACGGGCGTACCCTAGGCGCCATGCGCGGGGGACTGGAGAGGTGGAAGCGGGGCACCGAGTCGCGCGGCGTCCGCAATGCGATCGGCTACGCGTTCGATGGCACCTGCGACGCGCACCGTTCGCTCACGAGCGGCGGCGAGGCTCTCGAGACGTACGCTCACGCCGAGGGTGCCACCGTCACAAGGTTCGTGTGCCTCAACGGCCGCACCGGCAGCAGCGAACTCGACGCGCCGGCGCTTCGCCGCTGGGTGAACGGACAGGACCCCTTCACCGGCGAGGCACGCGGCATCCCTCAACTGACCGAGAAGTCCGACCTGCTTCTGGACGGCACGATCAACGCGCCGAAGACGTACAGCATCGCGGCCCTCCTGCATCCTGACCTCGCCGACGAGTTCGAGGCGCTGCAGGACCGTCTTCGCGACCGCATCATCCTCACCTGGCAGCGCGAGCTCAATGCCCGCCGCGGCCATGCCGGCGCGATCCGCGAAGAGCTCGCACGAATCGAGGTCGTCGAACTCAAGCACCGTCGTTCGCGGGCGCTCGACCCGCACATCCACCGGCACCTATGGCTCAACGCCAAGGTGCTCGGGAACGACGGCAAGTGGTCCACTGTCGACTCCCGAGTCGCGATGAAGTTCCACACGGTGGTAAACGCCGAGGGGGAGCTCGCCGCCCGCACCGATCCCGAGTGGATCGCCGCACTCGCCCGCCGTGGATACACCCTCGACGCCGATGGGCAGATCGCCGAGTTGACGCACGCCGTGCGTCCGCTGTCGCGTCGATCGAACCAGATCGAGTCGAACCGCACCACGCTCCTCGGGGAGTGGCACGCCGGGCATCCCGGCCAGGAGCCGAGCCACGACATCCTGCAGCAGATCGACCGGCGCGCATGGGCACTGTCTCGTCCGAACAAGCCGGCCGACCTTGACGAGCATGAGTGGGAAAACCTCGTGCGGCACGAGATCGCAGAGATCGATCCCGCGCTGCTCCTCCCTCGCCAGCCGGTGAATCCGCCTCGCACGCCGGTCGCGCACGTCGATCGAGACCTGCTCGCGGCACGCGCGATCGTTGACGCCGACGAGCGGTCCGCGCGTTGCGGGGGCAGATTCAGCGACTACGACGTCCGCGCCGGCACGGTGCGGGCGGTGGCGGCATCCGGTGTCGTTGCCGATCGGGCGACGCTGCAGGAACTCATCGAAGACGTCGTCGTGCGAGCGCGAGAGTGGACGATCGACCTCCTCGAGGATGAATCCTCGCGCCCCGGTCACATCAAGGCGTACATGGCGACCGCGACCGCCGCGGCGAAGCTGGATCTCGCCGAGAGCTTCGATGCCCTCAACGAGCCGGGTCGCGTGCTCAAGCGACAGACGATCGCCTTGGTCGCAGCGCACGCGCTCGAGCCCGATGCGGAACTCGACGACGGACAGGCGGATGCCGCGGCCGCCGTCGCCGGCACCGCCCGGCTTGTCACGATCACGGGACCGGCCGGCACCGGCAAGACAACCATGCTGCGGGTCGCGCGCAGAGCGCTCGAAGCGCAGCATCGCCGCATGATCGTGGTCGCGCCTACCAAGAAGGCCGCCAGTGTTGCCGGTCGAGAACTCGGTGCTGCGGCATCCAGTCTCCACGCCCTGCTCGCCGATCATGGCTGGAGATGGAACCGCGACGACGCCGGTCGAGAAACCTGGGTGCGTCTCGCCATAGGGGAGGCCGACCCCGATTCAGGGCGTATCTATCGCGGCCCGCGCACGCCGGTCAGTGAGGGGGACCGCATCGTCGTCGACGAAGCGGGCATGGTCGACCTTCACACCGCGATCGCCCTCGCTCGGCTGGCGCACGAGACGGGTGCCGGAATCGCGATGGTCGGTGACCCGCTGCAGGCCGCCCCGGTTGGGCACGCCGGCGCGATGGCGTGCATGGCGCGACGCAGTGGCGTGACCGTCGAAATGACCTGTGTGCATCGCTTCCGCGACCGGAGCTACGCCGATCTCACTCTTCCACTGCGCCAACCCGAGTCCGTCGAGGCCGCGCAAAAGGTTGCCGCCGAACTCGACGAGCGTGGTCTGCTGCGCCGTGTCGCAAGCGAGGACCGTGCACTCGACGCGATGGTCGATGGCTACTTCCACTGGACCGGTGATCGAAAGCGTGTCGCGCTCGTGACTGCGACGAACGACGAGGCGGATGCCGTGAACCGTGCCATCCAGCAGCGCCGCATCGACCTCGGCCAGCTGTCGATCCGCGAGACGATTCTCGGCGCGGAGGAGCAGCCCATCCTGCGCGGAGACATCGTGCAGACCCGCCGGAACGACAGCGATGCCGGCGTGGAGAACCGTGCGCTGTGGACCGTGGGGCTAATCGGCCCCGGCGGCGTCGAGCTGGTCAGCCTCAACGACTCGGGCGATGTGCGGTTCGTCACTGCCGAGTACGTCTCAGAGCACGTTCACCTTGGTTATGCCTCGACCGTCCACGGCATCCAGGGCGAGACAACCGACGCATCCATCGTCGGCCCTGGCGTCGACGCCGCCGGCTTGTACGTCGGGATGACCCGCGGCCGACTCCACAACGAGGCGATCACCATCGCGTCGACGGATCGAGCCGCGCAGTCGCAGATTGCCGCGAGCATGATGCGCGGACTCCCAGAGGTGAGCATCGCCGACTCGGTCAACGCCGCACGGGCGGATCTTGCCAGGGCGGCACGTGCGCGTGCCGAGGTGGACGCGGCGCGGAGGGCCGCACCATGGCCCGAGGCATCAGCACCGTTCACGATGCCCGGTGCTCCATCAGCTGGCAGTTCGATCTCGCGATGAGGGATCGATGACGTCCTTTGGCCAGTTACGCCACCACTGTGGGTATGTGACGATGCGCTCTCCATCATCGGGGTGGGGACTCAGGGGAGCACGCACAGACTCGCTGGTCGAGCCCCGAGCCTGAGGCGACATTGAACTTCCGTTGGATTCCCCTCCCCACAGGCCGTGCAGCTCACGATCCTCCATTTGCAGGCGACTGAGCCGACGCTGTAGACGGGGATACGCCGCTGAGCGACGCAGCTACTCGCGGAGGCTGAACGAATTCTCAGAGCAGGTCAATTCCTATGCGCACGGTTCAAAGGGACTCAGGGCAGGATTCACCCAGGGGGACCGATGCGAATCTTGCTTGTCGAGGACGATCCGATGCTCGGGGAGACCGTGACGCAATTGCTGCGCGAAGCTGGATATGCGGTGGATGCGGAGGCGGATGCCGCCTCGGGTCTGGTGACGTTCGAAATCGAGCCTGAGGATCTCGTCGTACTCGATGTGCGATTGCCAGGCATGTCGGGCGGCGGCATCGAGCTGTGCCGGCGGATCCGGGAGAAATCGTCAGATGTCCCGATTCTGATGCTCACGGCGATCAGTGCCCGAGCCACCATCGTGCAGTGCCTCGATGCCGGTGCCGACGATTATCTCGTCAAACCTTTCCACGTCGACGAGCTGCTCGCCCGCATCCGCGCCCTGCTGCGTCGCGTACCCAGCGCGGTTCCCCCTCGGCTCACCGTCGGGTCGCTCACGCTGGATCCCGGCCAGCGGAGCGTGGAGCGGCGGGGGCGCGTCATCCCGCTCAGCCCGAAGGAGTTCTCCGTGCTCGACTATCTGATGCGTCACCCTGATGTGGTCGTGACAAGCAGTGAGCTCATCGACCACGCCTGGGATCGCAACTACGAGGGCTATAGCAATGTGGTGCCCACCTACATTCGCTACCTCCGCCGCAAACTCGCCCTGCCCGGAGAAGCCGACCCGATCGTCACCCATCGCGGCGCCGGGTATTCGGTGTCAAGCAGGTCGCGATGATCTTGCGTCGCGCACGCTGGCGGCTGACCATCGGGTTCGCCGCTGTTCAGCTGATCACCTACGCCGTCTTCGCCGTGTCCGTCTACGCGTTCGTGACCGCCAGCTTCGACTTCGATGGCATCGAAGAAGGAGGATCTGTCTCCACGGCGGAGGCCGGGTTCGCGACGCTCCGCACCGCCCTGCTGCTCGCCTTCGCCGGCCTTCTGGTGGTGGCGCCGCTCTCCAGCTGGATCCTCGCGGGACTCGCGATGAAACCGGTCGCGGCCACTCTGGCCGCGCAGCGCCGGTTCGTGGATGATGCATCGCACGAACTGCGGACCCCGCTGACCGCGATCCAGGCGCAGCTCGAACTGGCGCTCCTGCGGCCACGCAACGTCGCGGACTATCGCGACGCGTGTGAGAAGGCGCTCGAGGCGACGCACGTCCTGGGTGACATCGTCGAAGATCTGCTGGTCGCGTCGGAGGATCCGCGCGAGCGGTCGCACGACAGCTTGGTTGCGCTCGGCGAGGCGGTGCACCGCGCCCGCGCGATGCTGCCGCAGCCGGAGCGGGTGATGGTCACGGTGACGGGCCAGCCCAAGGTCGTGGCATCCGCCGCCGCCGTACAACGCGTCCTGACGAACCTTCTCGTGAACGCTTGCCGGTACGCGAGCGACGACACCAGGGTGTCGGTCCGGGTCTTCGCCAAAGGACGCTGGGGTGTCATCGAGGTCGAGGACCACGGCATCGGGATGAGTGCGGTGGAATCGCGGCGCGCGTTCGACAGGTTCTGGCAGGCGGATCCATCGCGGGCAAGCGAGGGCGCCGGTCTCGGCTTATCGATCGTCCGTGACGTCGTGACCTCTCTGCGTGGGCACATCTCACTGAGTTCGACGCCGGGGGAGGGCACGACCGTGCGAGTACGCCTACCCCTCTCACGTTCATCTCACGATCCGCTCCGTAGCGTCGGAGCGACGGCAGATTCCGTCTGAAGGGAAGGCTCACATGGAAGCCGAGAAGAAGAAGAAGGTCCGGCTCGCAACTGGGGCGGGCATCGCCGCGATCGTCCTTGCATCGGGGCTCGCGATCGGCATCCCGGCCATCGCACAGGCATCCTCCTCGTCCCCCGCGCCAACGAGCGTCGGCGTGGAAGACGGCACGAACGACGGCGAGACGGCCGACGACCAGGGCGTGGAAGACGGCACCAACGACGGCGAGACGGCCGACGACGAGGCGGTCGAGGACGGCACGAACGACGGTGAGACCGCCGATGACCAGGGCACCGACCAGGGCGTCGAGGACGGCACCGCCGACGGCGAGACCGCGGACGACTGATCCCGATCAGCCGCAGCGGCGGCCGCGCCCCACGCCGGACCGGCAGGGCGAGGCCGCCGCTCTTATCTGGGCGCGGGGGTCTTCGGGAGCATGAGTAGGGGGCTCTCCGCGGCGCGCTCCATCGAGTCGAGCGTGGTCCAGGTGAGCAGCGCCACGGCGGCGCCGAGCACGGCACCCGCGATCACATCGCTCAGCCAGTGTGCGGCGAGATACGTGCGGCTCCACGCCATGGCGACGATCCACACCACGGCGAGAATGGTGGCGAGCCGGGCCCGGATGAGCAGAGCGAGGACGACTGCCAGGGTCGCAGCCATCGAGGTGTGCCCCGACGGGAAGGCAGTCATCGCGTCGGTCGAGAGCGAATCCTCCGGGCGCGGCCGAGCGAAGCTGAACTTGAGGGCACCCGTGATCGCCTGCGACACCAGGACGGCGACCACGACCGTGGCGGCGCTCCAGGGCCGACCGGCGAAGACACACCCGGCGACGATAGCGGTGACGATCACAACCGACCAGAACCCGGCACCGATGAGCTGCAGACCCTCGGCGACAACGAGTCCGGCATCCGTCCGCCACGCCACCATGAGGTCGTGCCACCACGTGTCCACAGGGAGCGGGCCGTTGCCCAACAGGAGGATCACGATGCCGAGCAGCACGACCGCCACGATCCCGGCGATCGCCGTGACGAGCAGACCGCGTCTCTCCATCACCCGACGCTAACGGCGGGGCCTGCTGATCCCCGCCCGAACCGCAGGGCCGTTTCTGAGAGAACCCTCAGGCCGCGGCATCCCCGCCCTCCGCCTTTCTGAGAGAACACTCACCCCCGCACGCCTCGATCATCGGGAACGCCGATTCTGCGCCGAAAGAGTTGTCGGCATGACCAAACCCATGCCGGAGCACATCCGCACGATCCTGTTCAACCGGGTGCCCGAGGTGACGTTCGCCTTTTGGGTGATCAAGATCCTCTCCACGACCACCGGCGAGACGTTCGCCGACTATCTCAATGACGGACTCGGTCTCGGCCTCACGATCACCACCTGGGTCATGAGCGCCCTGTTGGCGATCTCGCTCGTCGCGCAATTCATGACCAAGCGCTACAACTCCGGGATCTACTGGAGCGTCGTCGTTCTCATCAGCATCGTCGGCACACTGCTGACCGACAACCTGACAGATGTGCTGGGCGTCGAGCTCTGGGTGAGCACCGTCATCTTCAGCGTCGTCCTCGCTGCGACGTTCGGCATCTGGTTCGCCCGCGAGCGCACGCTCTCAATCCACACGATCTTCACCCGCCGGCGCGAGGCCTTCTACTGGGTCGCGATCCTGTTCACCTTCGCCCTGGGAACGGCCGCCGGCGATCTGATCTCAGAGGGAATGGGCCTCGGCTACCTCTTCGGAACGATCCTGTTCGCATCGCTTATCGGGATCATCGTCATCGCCCGCTTCGCCTTCAAGGCCAACGTGGTCTTCTGCTTCTGGGCGGCGTACGTGCTTACGCGGCCGCTCGGCGCCTCGATCGGCGATCTGCTCTCGCAGGATCCCGCAGACGGCGGGCTGGGCCTGGGTACGACCGTTACGAGCTTCGTGTTCCTCGCCGTGATCGTCGCGCTCGCCGCCTACCTCGGCATCAAGGTCCGCCACCAGCGCGCGGCCGCGGTCGAGGAGTACAAAGCGTCGCTGCTACTGGAGGGCGACGCCGTGGACGTGCCCGCCTGAGCGCCGGACCCTGGGTCGCCCTCATCCCGCGCCATAGGATCGCACCACGGGAGGAGGGCGGCCGATGGCTCTTCGTGTGCTGACCGTCGAGGACGAGCCCGAGATGGCGGAGCTGTTGGCTCGCGGTCTGCGCGCAGAGGGCTACATCGTCGATGTCGCGGGCGACGGCGTTGAGGCGCTCACCCTGGCCAAGCAGGGCGCGTACGACATCGCGGTGCTCGACGTCATGCTGCCCGGGATGTCGGGGTTCGAGGTGTGCCGGTGGCTGCGCCGGCAGAACGACGGGCTCGCGATCATCCTCCTGACAGCTCGCGACGCGGTGGACGATCGGGTCACCGGATTGGATGCCGGAGCCGACGACTACCTCACGAAGCCGTTCGAGTTCGCCGAGCTGGCCGCACGGCTACGAGCCCTGCGCCGCCGCGATGCGATCGGGGCATCCCGGCTCGAGATCAGCGGGCTGCAGATCGACATGCTGCGCCACGAGATCTCGGCGGGCGGGAAGGAGCTGCGCCTGAGCCGGACGGAGTTCGACCTGCTCCGGTTGCTCGCCGTCAACCACGGCAAGGTGACCCCGCGCGCCGAGATCCTGGACTCGATCTGGGGATCGCCGACCTACATCGATACCAACATCGTCGACCAGTACGTCAGCTACGTGCGTCGCAAGCTCGAGGCCGTCGGAGCATCGGTGCGCATCGCCACCACGCGCGGCGTCGGGTACGAGCTGATCTCGGCGGACGAGTGAACTCCTCGCGACTGACGATCCGTGCGCGGGTCACGGGCGGCACGCTGCTGATCGCGATCCTGATCTCGATCGCCGTGGGCATCGTGATCTTCAACCAGGTGCAGCAGATCGTGTCCGACGGCCAGGAGCGGCTGCTCGAGGGGATCGAAGGGCCGTACATCACGGCGATCACCGACGGCGACACCGAGGCCATGGACCCACCCGGACCAGGGCAGTTCGTGGCGGTCATCGATCCGACGGGTGCGGTCGTACTCAACACGCTGCCCGACGGGCTCGCAGACCAGGTCGCCGACTTCGCCGCAGAGCCCGACGGCGTCCGCCCCGTCGGCGAGGACTACCTCGTGCGGTCGACGTCGGTCGTCGCGGAGGATGGTACCTGGCACGTGATCACGGCGAGCCGCAGCGATCACCAGGTGCTCGGCCAGGTGGCGGTCCTCCTCATCGCGAGCCTCACGGTCATCAACCTCGCCTTCGGCGCGGCGGCCTGGCTCATCGGCTCCGCCGTGCTGAACCCGGTCACCCGGCTGCGCAAGAGCGCTGAGGAGCTCGTCTCGGCACCTGGCACCGACCTGCTTCCGGTCGGTCCGGCGCGGGACGAGATCGCTGACCTCGCGTCGACCCTCAACGAGCTGATCGGCGATCTGCGGGCCTCTGCCGATCGCGAACGTCAGATCGTGTCGGACGCGAGCCACGAGTTCCGCACCCCGCTCGCGATCATCCAGACCCGCCTCGAGCTCGCGCAGCGCCACGCGACGAGCCTCGCCGACATGCGATCGGATGTCGCGGCAGCCCAGAAGACGCTCGCCCGGCTGTCGACCCTAGCGACATCGATGCTCGAACTGTCCCGCATCGACTCTCAGACCAAGCCGGGCCGGGCGACCGTGCCGGACCTCGCGACGGAGCTCGCGGATGCGGCGGACCGCGGCCGTCTCCGGGCTGCCGGCCGCGACATCCGCGTCGAGTACTCCACCGACGTCGACGCGACAGACACCGCCGTCGTGTGTGTGAGCGAGCCGGACTTCGGCCGGGTGTGCGACAACCTCGTCACCAATGCACTCGACGCGATCGGGGGGTCTGGAGTCATCGAGCTGAAGCTGACGTCGGAGCGCGCTCTGCTCCGGCTGACGGTCACCGATGATGGCGGCGGCATGGACGACGCCTACGTCCCGTTCGCCTTCGACCGCTTCTCGCGCGAGAGCAAAGCCCGCACAAGCGGAGGTGCGGGGCTCGGGCTCTCGATCGTCGCCGGCATCGCGGCGGTCTCGGGGGGAACGACGACCCTGCAGAACAGTCCTGGCGAGGGTCTGCAGGTCAGCGTGACCTTCCCGCTTGCAACCGCCTGAACGACCGTTTCCCGGCGGTGTCGGTGTAGATCGAGTCCGTCGAATCCCTGTGAGAAAACGCTCAGCAGCGAGAGTGGCTCCGCCGTCCGATCAGCCCTTTTGGAAACTGATCAGCACCGTCTTGTCGGAGCCGCCGGATACCCCTTCTTCGCGGATCGGCCCGACTCCCTTCGCGTACCACTTGTACTCCAGCAGGTCTGGCTCGAGCGGAGTGGTGTTGCGGGTCATCAGCAGGTGATCGAAGGCCCCGAAGGGCACGTCGGCCATTTCGTCGATGCTGAGCACCCGTGCATTGTCTTCGGCGTGATCGGCGAGGTACTCCTCGCGGTATTCCTGGCCCGGTTCAGGGTCCGCGAGCACCACGATCCCCGGCTCTCCACCGTCGACGCCGGCCTGCCAGGAGCCTTCGGTTGACGCCTCGCCGTCGGGGCCGTATTCGGTGGTCGCCTCGCCGAAGTACCAGATGTTGCCCTGGTCGTCCTGCGCGTACCAGTCGAGCGTGTCCTCGGCCACCGTGCCACCGTCGGTGAGAACGTCGTGCACTTCGCGAGTAGTCACGCCGTCGATGACCTTCGTCTTGTCGGTGACGGTCACCACCACGGTGGCGTTCTTGCCCTCGTCATCGGTCTCTCGATAGGTGCGGACATCGCCTGGCGTCATCGGGAAGTAGGGGTTGTCGATGTGGGTGGAGAACTTTTCAGGGTCGATCGTCACCTTGTCTGACCCCTGAGGGAGCCCACTTGACGACGCCGGGGACTCCGCCGCTGTACCGCCGCCCCCGCTGCAAGCCGCGAGACCCAGCCCGATTGTGAGCACCGTCGCGCTCAGCGCGAAAGCCCGCCCGACTCTCCGCACGCTGCTCGTTCGTGTCATGGGCAAGACAGTAACCCCGGGTGGTCCCGGCAACCGAAGCCCGTTCAGCGGAGAGTCAGGGCCTGGTGCCTATATTTCGGGTGTCAAAGGAGGACGCTATGGAACCCAAGACGCGAATCGCGATTACGACTGCGGCGGTCGTGGCCACCGCGGGATTGGCGGCGGGTGGTGCCGCCGCCGCGGTATCCACCACATCGGACGACTCGTCGACCGAGACGGCGATTACCGGTCCGGCGCTCGATCAGGCGAGCAGGGCGGCTCTCGACTACGTCGGAGAGGGTGCCGTCACCGGAACCGAGGTCGGGGATGAGGAGAGCCTCTACGAAGTCGAAGTCACCCGGGACGACGGCACACAGGTCGATGTCCAACTCGACGAAGGCTTCACCGTTGTCAGCTCGAAGGCGGACATCGAGGACGGCAAGTAGGCACAGTTCCACCCGCCCGCGGAGCCTGACGCAGTCCTACGCTGAGCAGCAGCGGATGCGCCGGACAATGCGGGCGGTTCGCCTGCGTACAGCGACTCGAGGAATTGTGTGAAGGTACTCGTCGTAGATGACGACGCCGTTCTCGTCGGCGCGGTCAAGCGCGGCCTGACGGCGGAGGGGTTCACCGTCGAGGTGGCGGGCAACGGTATCGATGGCCTCTGGCGCGCCCAGGAAGGCAGTTACGACGTCATCGTCCTCGACATCATGCTCCCCGGGATCAGCGGCTTCCGGGTCTGCGCCGACTTGCGCGCCTCCGGCGACTGGACACCGGTGCTGATGCTGACCGCGAAGGATGGCGACCTTGACGAGGCGGAGGCTCTCGATACCGGCGCGGACGACTATCTCGTGAAACCCTTCAGTTTTCCCGTGCTGGTCGCCCGCCTTCACGCGTTGACCAGACGCGCCGCATTCGGGCCCCCGCCGCCCACCACGATGGGGGACCTGCGCGTCGATCCACTCGCGCACCGCGCCTGGATCGGTGAGTCAGAACTGCCCCTGACGGCGCGAGAATTCGACGTTCTTGCCTTCTTCCTGCACCGCCCCGGACAGCTTCTTTCGAAGCGCGACATCCTTGCCGGAGTCTGGCAGGACGACTTTGAAGGCGACCCGAACATCGTCGAGGTGTACATCGCACGGCTGCGTCGCAAGATCGCGGCGTTGACATCAGCGACCCTGATCGGCACCGTGCGCGGTGCCGGGTACCGGCTGGGCTGATGGGCGTTCGTGCGAGCGTGTCTGCAGTGGCTTCGCTCGTCGTGCTCCTCGTGCTCATCATCGCCGCGACGGCTCTGGTCACGACCCAGCGCACCGTCTTGACGGACAGCGTCGATGAGGTCCTGCAGCGATACGCCCGTGCGATCACCATGCAACTGGATGCCGGAACGCTGAGCGAGGTGATCCCTGGTCGCGGCGATGAAGAGTCCTTCGCGATCGTCCGCGACGCGTCGGGCGAGATCATCGCGTCGACGGCGGGAGCACCCGGGCTCGATCTCACCGCGCCCGCTTCCGGCGCGACATCCGTGATCGTCGGGGAAGGGTCCAGCGACACCCGGTTCCGGGTGCGCACGGAACGCCACGGCGAATACACGATCATCGTCGGCACACCCCTCGACGACGTCGACGAGAGCGTGGACGCTCTCACCAGGAGTCTGCTGATCGCCGTTCCGATCGCAACAATGCTCCTTGCGCTGGCGATCTGGCTGTTGGTCGGACGCGTCCTGCGGCCGGTCGAACGGATCCGATCGCGGGTCGCCGAGATCAGTGGATCGAGCCTCGACCAGCGGGTGCCCGTGCCGCGATCGAACGACGAGATCGCGCGGCTCGCTCAGACCATGAACTCGATGCTCGCCCGCCTCGAGGCGACCACGGAACGGCAGGCTCGCTTCGTCTCGGACGCATCGCACGAGCTCCGCAGCCCGCTCGCGCGGATACGCACCGCACTCGAAGTCGATCTCGCCCACCCTGAAACTGCCGACCTCAACGCCACCCATCGCGGCGCGCTGAAGGACGCCGAGCGCCTCCAGCGCCTCATCGACGACCTGCTTCTGCTTGCGCGGCTCGACGAAGCGATCCCCGCCGCCACGCGAGACCTCGTCGACTTGGATGACATCGTCCTCGCCGAGGTGCGCGACCGCGGGCAGACCGCGCTCACGATCGACGTTTCGCGTGTATCGGCGGCGCAGGTGCTCGGGGACGCCGGCCAGCTGACCCGCGTCGTCCGAAACCTGCTCGACAACGCACTGCGCTATGCCGCAACGCGGATCGACATCGAACTCACCGAAACCGGGACGGATGCCGTGCTCACTGTCGCGGACGACGGTCCTGGGGTGCCGTCGGACCTGCAGGACCACATCTTCGAACGCTTCGGACGTGCGGACGATGCTCGCGGATCCGCGACGGGAGGCACCGGACTCGGGTTGGCGATTGCACGCGAACTGGTGAGCCTGCACGGCGGCTCCCTCGCTCTCGACGCCGACAGGGACTACGGAGCCCGCTTCGTGGTGCGTATCCCGAGCTCCCAAGCGGGGTCGTAGCGTCCAATTGCGGCCGATCGTTTCCGTGGCGGGAGTGTCAAGGTGCTCACAAGACCCTCTTCGTGCACGCGCCGTGCGTGGGAAGGTGCCTCTTATGCCCCGGCGGCGACGAGGATCCCGTCGGTGAGGAAGCCGGCCATCAGCCCGAGGAATACGCCATACCCGACGAGTTGACTGCGGCGCGCCCGGGCGGCGACGCCGAGGAGTTGGATCACGACGAAGATGATCGACCCGGCAGCCAGGGACAGGAACAGGATGCTGAGCTGTTCGCTGACGAAGGTCCAGCCGATGATCGTGCCCACGAATGTGGGACCGCCGCCGATCAATGCGAGAAGCAGCAGGAAGCCCCACGACGGGCGGCGCTCATCGCCGGCGAGGGGTGCAACGATGCCGAAACCCTCCGTCGCATTGTGCAACGCGAATCCCACGACCAGCACCGTCGCCAAAGCGATCTGACCTGTCGCCGCCGACTGCCCGATCGCGAGCCCCTCAGCCATGTTGTGCAGCCCGATCCCGATCGCGATCAGCACCGCAAGCCGTCGCGGAGCCGGCTCACTCGGGTCCTGGGACCGCTGCGCCAGTCTCTGAAACAGCGGAATCGACAGCAGCCCGACCGCGATCCCCACCACGAACAACAGCCCGTTCGCCAGTAGCAGGGCAGGGTTGGACCCGTCGGCGAGCAGCGCGTCGATCGGCTCCCACGCTGCCGAGAGAACGTCCCACACCAGAAAGAGCAGAACGCCGACAGCGCCGGCGCTGAGCATCACCCGCAAGCCCACTGAGGGTGACCGCAGCCTTCCGATCGGCATCCCCAGCAGAATGGTCGCCCCTGCGACGATCCCCAACAGCACCACAGCTCCGAACGACACTCGACTACTCCTCTTGTTAGGTGACCCTAACCTTAGGCATGACAGCGACGATCGAAAAATCCGATGTCACGGGCGGGCGCACTCGCTGAGGGTCGGATGGGCGCGGTCTGAACGATCTCTCAGATTCGGCGGGGTCTATTCGCCCATTCGCTCAGTCCCTTCATGAGGCGGCACTCTAGGCTCGCCGAATGGACCTCATCGGCACGCTGGCGGGATTCGGCCCCATCGCTCTGCTCATGGTCTTCGCGATCGTCTTCATCGAGAATGGGCTGCTGTTCCCGTTCCTTCCCGGCGACAGCCTAGTGTTCGCCGCAGCGATCCTGGCCGGCGCGTTGAATGTGCCCTGGCCGCTGGTCGTGCTGATCACCGCGATCGCTGCGATCGCCGGGGGTGAGGTGGGATTCGTCCTAGGTCGCCGCTATGGGCGCAGCCTCTTCCGGCCGGGCGCCCGAGCGTTCAAGCCGGAGTACCTCGAACAGACGGAGGCGTTCTTCGAGAAGTGGGGCAGAGCTGCACTGATACTTGCCCGGTTCGTGCCGATTGTGCGCACATACATCGCGCCTGCCGCCGGGGCTTCGACCATGCGGCATCCCGTCTTCAGCATCTGGAATGCCGCCAGCGGGGTGATCTGGGCGACCGTGCTCGGAGTCGCGGGCTACCTGCTCGGGTCTATCCCGTGGGTCGCATCCAATATCGAGTGGATCATGCTCGGGATCATCGGCGTCACCGTCGCACCCGTCGTCATCGCCGGGCTTGCCAAGCGCCGCCAGAATACTGCGGTAAGCGAATCCACTGGCTGACCGCCGACGGCTTCGGCGATGGCACTCCAAATCTCTATCGAGCGCAGACCGGGACGACGGAACCACCCAATTTGACTACGACCTCGCAACGAACGACCGCTGTCCGACGGGTGGCAGAAGTGTCAATCCTGTTCTGGGCGACCAAAGCCGCTTCCACAGCCTTGGGCGAGGCGGTGTCGGACTTCTCGATCGGGGTGCTCCCGCCCCGTCGTGGCGGTGCTTCTCGGGTTCGTAATGTTCGTCACCGCCCTCGCGTGCCAGCTCACCCGCCGCGGCGCGTGGCGGTCTGAGTGCTGTTGCCAATCGAAACGGCTGACGTGAACTGCAGGGGCGCGGCGCACTCCTTCGGAGCACACCGCCTCGGCCCGCGTGGTTGCGTAAGCACGTCTCGTGCGATCCCGCACCCATGACGCGGCGCGTTATACCCTGGCGGAGCACGGAGGGAGGTGCAGAGAAATGCGGAAGGTCGCCCCGATTCAGCCAGGCGAGGTGTTGATGGAGGAGTTCATCGTGCCGCTCGGCATCAATCAGCATCGACTGGCGGTGGCCATCGAGGTGCCTCCACGGCGCATCAACGAGATCGTGCACGGCAAGCGGCGCATCACCGCCGACACGGCATTGCGCCTCGGGCGCTACTTCGGCACGTCCGCACAGTTCTGGATCAACCTGCAGAGCAACTACGACCTCGAGATTGAGCGCGACGCGCTCGGCTCAGCGATCGACAATATCCACCCGCTTGAGGCGTCATAGGGACTTCGAGTCGTGCGCGGGAAGGGGCGATTGGTTCGCAGCCGGCGTCAGGAAGCAGATCGACGTGGACGCCGTCGACCCGGTGCAATGCATACTTGCCGACGAAATCAACCCAACGACGACAAGGTCGTGTTGATCAAGAATCTGAAGCCGAGTGGGGCCAGGCCGACCACCCTTCGGAGAGGCTGCGGAGGATCGGCTTGGCCGCTTTGAGGCGCTCCGCGGGGATGTCCTGCGCGCGGCAACGCCCACCCCGCCAACCGCCGTCGGGGTAGGTGAAGGTGTGCTCGACCCATGGCCGTAGCCCGCGTTCGATGACCTCGCGATAGTTTCCGGTGACGACTGCTTGCACCTGGCGCTCCATGTCGTCGGCCTCAGCGTCCCAGGTGGAGTCGCAGGCGTCGCAGCCGCAGACAGGGTACTGAAAGTCGTGGAGCAGTCCGGCATGCATGTAGATCCCCGGGTAGGCGGTGAAGACGAAGGTCAGGGACGCGCAAGCCGGGTCATTTGGTCGAATCCGTACCGCACGCACCACGTCGGGACCTGCGGGGTGCAGCAAGTCTCCGGTCGTCTCTTCGCCTTCGTGGACTTCGACGTCGTAGGTGTTGCGCAGGTGCGCGATGAGGGCGTCGGCGACGGTGTGCAGTGGCGCGAAGCGCTCCGGATGCGTATCTACCGAGTAGGTGTCCACCGGGGGCGACCCGCCCCACCGATTCCCATAGCTGATGACCTCACCGTCGGCGTCACGAAACACCGGTGCATCGATCGACGGGCGCTGATAGGCGATCACCGCCTCATCCTCTCGCACCCGCGCGCGCATCAGTTCGGTCCGACCCGAGCACACCGCCTCGGCGCGCCCCGGTGCTAGCATTGCTGTCAGGAGGTGGGTGTTGTGGCGACGTTGACTATTCGGAATCTGCCGGAGACTACACGGCGTGCTTTGAAGGAGCGTGCCGCGGCGCATAACCAGTCGATGGAAGCGGAGGTTCGCGACATCCTCGCCGGAGCGGTCAGTGCTCCACCGGATTTCGTCGCGGATTGGGTCACCGCGGCTGCTTCGTTGCGCGGTGAGTTCGATGTGCCCGATCGCTCGCCCGCCCGAGGGATCGACCTATCGTGATCGTCGCTGACACGAACGTGCTGTCCGAGCCGCTGCGCTCGGTCCCCGATCCGCGTGTGCTCGCGTGGCTCGCCGACCACGGTGGGGAGATCGCGCTGACCTCGATCACCGGGGGTGAACTTCTGTACGGGGCGCAGCGTCTTGCGCCTGGACGGCGGCGGGATCAGCTCTTATCGGCGATTGATGCGCTCGTCTCGGCATCCGGTGATCGTCTGCTCGCCTACGACGCCTCAGCGGCGCGGCATTATGCGGACGTCCGTGCGCGGCGTGAAGCGGCGGGGCATGCGGTGAGCGTGGAAGACACCATGATCGCCGCGATCTGCCTCGCGGGCGGTCACGCGCTCGCCACCAGAAACACACGCGACTTCGCCGATGCCGGGATCGTCCTGCACGACCCATGGGAAGGCTGAAGACTTCGCCACGACGCTGGACCGCGAGGTTTGACCGTCTGCCCACACTTTGCCCACACTCGTCAGAAATCGAACCAGATCGAGCCCGATCGAGTGCAAGATCGAAGAACGAAAAACCGCGGAAATACGCGGAAAAACCAGCATTTCAGATCGAGTCAAATCCGGTCAGCGGGACTTCGAGTCCCTCCAGGGGCACCGCTGTTTTTTCCCTTTGACCACGGCCTTCACATTCGCGCCCGAGCTGATCGCGAGCGATGCGGCGGGCTGTCCGAGTCGAGTCGGTGCGCCACGCACTAGCGCGGTGCGCGGGGTTCTTCTCGGCTATGAGCAGGACGGGCAGCCGGTGCCGACGGGGTGGAGGATGAAGTGCACGTCGCACATCACTTCGTTGCGACGGGTGCGGGTCGGGTCGTGCTTCTCCCACTCCTTGCCGTTCGCGTGCTCGGGGCAGTACGACCGCCACTGCGACTCGCCGCGCCAGTGGTGCCTGATCTGCACCAACTGATCCACGGGGAAGCGGGACGCCTTGCCGCACACGGAGCACCAGTGCTCGGTGAAGGTCGGATTGATGTCTGCGAACGGGTACGCAGTCTCGAACGCCATGTTGTGCCCGGCCCACTTGTCCTCGCCGGTGGGGGTGGTGTCTGTCACGACGCCCTCCTCAGCGCAACCTGGCTGTCGTCCTTGACGACCTCGATGGTCGGCATGTTGATCTTGCTCTCTTTCTGCTTGGGTCGTTGGTCAGGATGTGTCGACGAGTCCGGCCCACGACCACTTCGGGATCTCCAGGTGGTCGGGCACATCGTCTGCGGAGCGTTGGTAACGGGACATCGTCGTCGTCGTGGCCCAGGCGAAGTAGTCGTGGAGCACATGTGCGACAGGATCTGCTTTGCCGAGACCGACGTCGATCAGGGCCTGGTCGAAACAGACGATGGCTCGACGATCCATCTCGTCGTGAGGGCCGCCGTTGCCGCTGTGCAGCCGCACGACCGACGTTTCGTCGCCGTACAGGGCTGAGAAAGTCGCCGGTCCTCCTAATGCCTCTGCCCAGTACGCCGCCAGTCGCTTCGTGTGCTCGGGATGAAAGCCATGGCTGAAGGCGTGGCTGACGACTTCGTCGGCGATGACCCGGGTATGCCACGCGCCGGCCAGTCGCTCGAGTCCGTCGGCGCCACCCGCAGCCTCGTAGACGGAAACCATGCGCCCAGTGTCGCACTTCTGCGATCGCCGCGAGCCAGGTCCGCTACTCACCGAACCGGCTGATCAGTCGCATGAGGGTGGGCAGCCCTCGGGAGGTGGCAGGACCGCCGGTGAGGGTCTCGACGACGCGGGTGGCGTGACCTTCGCCGTCGATCCGGTTGCAGATGATCGCCCAGCCGGGCCCGGCGTCGACGATCTCGCAGCGGCGCCG
The DNA here is from genome assembly GCF_054049175.1 of Microbacterium sp. P5_E9. Classification (NCBI taxonomy): domain Bacteria; kingdom Bacillati; phylum Actinomycetota; class Actinomycetes; order Micrococcales; family Microbacteriaceae; genus Microbacterium; species Microbacterium sp. P5_E9. The sequence goes on from NZ_JBFUMV010000002.1 coordinate 567,459, forward strand.
GTCAGCTTCCTTGGTCATCTCGGGAGCCATGAGATCGAGCCGGCCACCGCCGTGAAGCGTGAACTCGTATCGAGAGAGGTCCACGGCGTCGCTGTGCCGGTCTACCACCTCCGCCAGCGAAGCAAGCGGGATGCAGAACACCTCCCGCTGATGTCCCGATCGGGCGGCGATCGCCACGGCCGCCCTCTCGGCAGCTTCGACCGGATCATCCGCGTCGAACAGAACAGTCCCGTTGCTCTGCAGCAGCTCGACGTCACGGCATCCGGCGTCAGCGAAACCCGCGCGGATGTCGGCGGTCCTCGGGTGACCCCGCTGACCCTGGTTGACGTTTCGCAGGAGGGCAACCCAGCGCATGTGTCGAGGTTACGCGCGGCACGACGGGACGAACTTCAGTTCGACCTGGGCGGAGGCCCGTGCTGGGATGCCGTGCGGTCGGGTGATCTCCGTGGGGGCAGTTCCGGGTCACGGCTTCGCGTCAGGACTGGATCGGCGAGGGGTCAGGCCACTCGTGCTGGTTTCGGTGCGGTGAGCTCGTGAAGGTCCGCGTCGAGGTCTTCGGCGAGATCCAATGTCAGGCCGGCCGCGGAGTTCGCACGCTCGGCGAGCTCACGCAGGTGGACGCTGCTGAGTTCTTCGGGGGCGGCCTGATCGAAAACGAACCGCAGCGGGATGGCGGGCTGGAGCCAGATGGTGGTGCGCGCGCCGGGGGTGTCGTCGACGTGTTGCCAGCTGACGGTGAAGCACTCGCTTCTCCGCAGCTTGGTTGTCGCGATGATCTTGAGGTACGCAAGCTGCCGGTCGGGGATGATGATCGCTTCGGCATTGCCGTAGAAGAGCTGTCCCATGATCTCGGGGCTCAGCTGGCGGACGAGATCGGGAACGCGATGGCGCTCCAGATCTTGTGCAGGATCGTGGGCCGGGGCACGAACGTGGCACGGCGGCGGGGTCGGGATCGGAGAGATCCTCCAGAGCTGCTGTTCATGTCAGCTCCCTTCTGTTCGGATGTCGTCGCCTACCTCGACGGGACACCTCGACCATAGCAGATATCTAGCTTTTCTAACTAATAAATCTAAACATCAGATTGCTTAGCTAAAGTTGCTAAGCTATCCAAGGGGATCGATTAGCAAGGGGAGGTTGAGGGCATGGCAGACGCTTCATCGTCGGCGACTCTGGGTCGCGCGCTCCGGGTGTATCTCGACGCGCGTAACGCGGCGATGATCGCGGCCCGGCGCCGTTTGAACATCAACGAGATGGATGCGAAGGCGCTGATGTTCATCGTGGATAACCCAGGAACTCGCCCCACGACCCTGCGCGACTATCTCGGCATCACGTCGGCCGGCATAACGACCCTGATCGATCGCCTGGTGGACCGGGGTGCCGTGCGGCGTGATATCGACACGGTCGATCGACGAGTGAACCGCATCACGGCGACCATCGACACCGCCGTTGAGCCGTGGTCGGCGTTGAGCAGGTTCGACGACGAGTTCGACACGGCCGCCGGAGGGATCGATCCCACCCGGACCGAGGAGTTGGCGGCGATCTTGAACGATCTGACCGCCGCAGTCAGTACCAGCGGCTGAGCGGGAGATCAGGCTCGGCGGCTGCCGATGTAAGACTGTGACTTCGCCTGCAGGAACGTGCATAGCGCGGAGAGCGTCGCCAACTCGCCGGACAGGCTGAGCAAGGCGGCGGAGTCGAGCACTTCTTCGGTCTCACGAGGTTCCATCGTCGCCACCCATGACGTGGCATCGGCGCCGGCCGGCTCGATGGACACGAACGTCGCCGCATTGGTGAGGCGGAAACCCACCAGTCCGGTGTCGGCGCCACCGGCGCCGTCTTGCACGATCACCTTCAGCGCCCCCGAAAGCGGGTACCCGAGCTCGCGGAACTCGTCGAGCCACGACTCGAGAGTCTCCAGGTTCCGAAACGGCATCCCAATCTCCTCACTGCCTGTTCGGTTGTCTCAAAGATTATGCCGCCTGTGAAGGCTCCCTAAAGCCCATCGGCACAGCGCTGTGGACGCGGAGCCCTGGCCCGCTGAGCGCGCCCGAGAGCACTAGCGGCACGCGAGTGTCGTCGTGACCATACTCGCCGGCCTTCCGTCCCCCCGTCGCATCCGCAACGGGCATCCCGGCGAGCACATCGGGCTGACCTGAGGTCACGCGCGGAGCTGGGCTGGATGCGTGTGCCGCGGCCTCCGAGTACCGTGTAGTCCGCGTGCGGTCATCGGTCCTGGAGGGCGTAGGACTCCGCCGGCTTGCGAGGGAGTTTCGATGGGCGAATCGACGAGCGGATCGGGGTGGATCTCCCCGGCCGAATTCCACCGGGCGCCGGACGTCTCCGACTGGCGTGTCACCGGCACCGGTCCGCAGACCGTCTTCACCGCGACCTCCCTCTCCCACGCCGCGAGCCTCATCGCTCCGATCGTGGGGGCTGCCGAGCGCTTCGGCATCCTGCCCGACGTCGACGTACGTCCCGAGGCAGTCATCGTGCGCGTCCCCAACCGCAGCGAGGAGGGCATCCCCGCGGCCGCCGCCGAGTTCGCTGCCGTCGTGTCCCGGGCCGCCGCGGAGCTGCGGCTGACGCCCGATCCGTCGAGCGCGCAGTCGATCGGCATCTACGTCGCCCAGCACTCTCAGGCCGACGCGAGGCCGTTCTTCATGGCCGCCTTGGGCTACGAGGCGCTCGGAGAGACGGACGCCGTCGATCCGCTGCGCTGCGGGCCGCAACTCGCGTTCAACCCGATCACCGGGGACTCACCAGCGCGAGGCCGGACCCACTTCGATGTCTTCGTATCAGCCGACCGGGCCCGTGCACGGGTGGATGCCGCGATCGCGGCCGGAGGCAGGCTCGCCGACGGTTCGCACGCTCCCGCGTGGTGGTCGCTCGCGTCGCCCGACAACCATGGAGTCGACATCGCGTCCTGGACCGACACCTACGACGGCTGACGGGGGCTGAATCAGCCGACGCGCAGCTCCTCAGGCTCCACCACGACGTCCACCAGCGCGCCGTTGCGCCACACCGTCAGCTCGATCCGCCGCCCGATCGCGTGCTCGACCATGAGCCGCTGCAGGCCGGTGGGGCTCGTGACATGCACATTGTCGACGCTGATCACGATGTCTCCGCGGCGCGCGCCGGCGGTGGCTGCCGGACTGCCCGGCACCACGGCGGCGACCTGCATCCCGGTGCGCGATCCGACCCGCGCGGCCAGTTCGGTACTCAAGGTGATCTGAGCACCGGCGACGCCGAGCCATGCACGCCGGACGCGACCGCTGGTCATCAGTGTCCGGATGATCTCCTGGGTCGTGACGTTGATCGGCACGGCGAGCCCGAGGCCCACCCCGGCGACCGCCGTGTTCACGCCGACCATGCGTCCCGCGCTGTCAGCGAGCACCCCGCCGCTGCTGCCAGGGTTGAGCGAGGCATCCGTCTGGATCACCTCGTCGACCACGCGCCCGGACTGCGTGGGGAGGGACCGCCCGAGAGCTGAGACGATCCCCGCGGTGACGCTGCCCGCCATCCCCATGGGATTGCCGAGCGCGACTACGAGCTGCCCGACCCGCAGCTTCGACGCGTCCCCGAGCGGAACCGGTGGTGGCGTGCTCCCGTCGGCGCGAAGCACGGCGAGATCGGAGAGCGGATCGCTGCCGACCACGCGGGCCGCCAGCACGGAGCCGTCCGAGAAGGCCACCTCGGCCCGATCCGCGCCGGCCACGACGTGCGCACTCGTCAGCAGGTGGGAGTCCGTGGAGATCACCGAGGCGCTTCCCGCACTCGCTCCCCGCGCGGAGCGCACCGACACGGCGGCGACGGATGGCAGCAGCGTCTCGGCGATCCGCACCACCGCGGAGGAGTATGCGTCCAGCGCCTCTTCCTCATCCATGCCACCATCTCAGCACTGCGCCGAGCAGCCCAGGCCGGGTTCGCCGACAGCGGATCCACCGCGCCCGACGTCCGGCCGCGCCTTTAGGCTGTGACTCAAGACTGACGACGCTGGAGTCGCCATCGTTACCCGAACTCATCGAGGACTCCATGTCAGACGTCGCAGCGAAGCCGCAGACCGGGCCCACCGGGGCCGCACCGGTGATGACCCACCGGATGATCCTGTTCGTCATGTTCGGGCTGATGGCCGGCATGTTCCTCTCGGCCCTCGATCAGACCGTCGTCGGCACGGCGATCCGCACGATCGGCGACGACCTCAACGGGCTCAGCATGCAGGCGTGGGTGACGACGTCGTACCTGATCGTCTCGACGATCTCGACGCCGATCTACGGCAAGCTCTCCGACATCTTCGGCCGTCGACCGCTGTTCATCTTCGCGATCGTCATCTTCATCATCGGGTCGATCCTTGCCAGCTTCTCGACTTCGATGACCGAACTCGCTGTCTTCCGCGCCATCCAGGGATTGGGTGCCGGCGGCCTGATGTCGATGCCGCTGGCCATCATGGGCGACATGCTCGCCCCTCGCGAGCGGGCCAGATATCAGGGCTACTTCCTCGCGGTATTCGGCGTCTCGAGCCTGCTCGGCCCGCTCATCGGCGGACTCTTCGCCGGCGCCGACGAGATCCTCGGGATCGCCGGCTGGCGCTGGGTCTTCCTCATCAACGTGCCGATCGGGCTGTTCGCGCTCGCGATCGTCCTCCGCTTCCTGCACCTCCCGCGGCATCCGCGCGAATCGGTCCGCATCGACTGGTGGGGCGCCACCTTCGTCATCATGGCGCTCGTGCCGCTCCTCCTTGTCGCCGAGCAGGGCCGGGTGTGGGGCTGGGGCTCGCCGCTCTCGATCGCCTGCTACGTCATCGGCGTCATCGGCGTGATCGCGTTCGTGATCGTCGAATCCGTGATGAAGGATGATGCGCTCATCCCGCTGAAGCTCTTCCGCTCGTCGACCTTCTCGATGGCGACCGTGATCGGCGTGCTCGTCGGCTTCGGCATGTTCGGCGCGATGCTGACGATCCCGCTGTACCTGCAGCTGGTGCTCGGGTCCACGCCGACCCAGAGCGGCCTGCAGATGCTGCCGATGATCGTCGGCATGATGACCGCCTCGATCCTCAGCGGCCAGATCATCGCGCGCACCGGCCGCTACCGGATGTTCCCCATCATCGGGACCCTCTGCCTGTCGTTCGGTTTCTTCTGGCTGACCTTCCTGCAGTACGACCGGTCTTACTGGTTCATCGCGGGGGCGATGCTCTTCATCGGGCTCGGCCTCGGCCAGCTCATGCAGACCCTCACGATCGCCAGCCAGAACTCGGTAGGCCTGCGCGACATGGGTGTTGCCACGAGCGCGTCCACGTTCTTCCGCCAGATCGGTGGAACCCTCGGCACGGCGGTGCTCCTCTCGCTCCTGTTCGCCTCGATGCCGACGAACATCCAGGCCTCGTTCGCCGACGAGGAGACCCTCACCGACGCACTGGATGCCGCCTTCGACCCGTCCGTCTCATCGGCGCCGGAGAATGCCGAGATCATGGATCAGATCTACGGCCCGATCGTGACGCAGGTGACGGACGCGACGACGACGAAGATCGAGGGCGGCCTCACGGCCGCATCGGATGCCGCCACCAAGGCCGTGGCAGACAAGGTCGCGGCCGGCGAGATCCCGGCGTCGGCCCAGCCGGCGGCGGAGGCTGCCGCGATCGCGCAGGCCCAGCAGGCGGCGGCCGCGCAGATCGAGATCGAGATCCCGGTCGCGAGCATCGCGGACGACGGCACCGTGACCCTGGACTTCTCGGACGACGCGGCGCGCGAGGACTTCGTGGCGGCGCTCGTGCCGACTCTCCTCGACCAGTTCAACGGCTCCGGCGACGATTCGGCTGTCGGCGGGGACGCCCTCGACGACACCTCGTTCCTCACCGGCGCGGCCGCCGAGCTGACCAAGCCGATCCTGGTCGCATTCAACGCATCTGCGGTGACGGTCTACCGCGTCGCGCTGTGGGTCGTGCTCGTCGCCTTCATCCTGTCGCTCTTCTTCAAGACCCCGCCGCTGCGCGCGAAGTCAGCGCTGCAGGAAGCGGCCGACGACGCGGCCATCGATGCGAAGCGCGCTGCCGATGAGGCGGGTGCGCCCGTCGAGCCGGACTTGGTCGCCACCAAGCCGGTCAGCTGACGCCCTGGGGCGTCGTGCGGCTAGTGCGCCGCCTCGTACGCGTCGATGACGGACGCCGGAACCCGGCCGCGCTCTGAGACCTGATAGCCGTTGTCCCTGGCCCACTTGCGCACCGGTCCGAAGTCGCGCTGACCACTGCGACGCTGCTGGCGGGCACCAGCCGATCCACCCCTGGACGCGGTGGCGCGTGCCCCGGAGATCGACCGGGCCGCGTCGCGATAGGGAGAAAGCGCGGCGCGGAGCGCCGCGGCATTGTCGTCGGTCAGGTCGATCTCGTACGCGACGCCGTCGAGCGAGAAATGCACCGTCTCGCCCTCTCCGACCTCGAGTATTGTCCCGTCGAGGTCGTCGACGAGCTGATGCACGATTCTGCGAGCCATGGAGCCACCCTAGCCAGCGCTCGCGGGCGGGGACTAGGGGAGAAGCCCGACACGCCGCGCCTTCGCGACTGCGGAGTGCCGCGTCGAGGCGTCGAGCTTGCCCATCGCAGACTGCAGGTACGACTTCACGGTGGCCTCCTTCAGGGCGAGGCTCGAGGCGATTTCCGCATTCGTCGCGCCCAGCGCAACCCGGGCGAGCACATCCGTCTCCCGCGGTGAGAGGGTGACATCGGTTTCGGCGCCACCGGAATCCTGCGCCGACAGCGCCGCGAGGCGCCGCTCCAGGTGCTGCAGCCGCTCCCGCACCTGTGCGTCCTGAACGGACGCGGTGATGCTCCGCAGCTCCGCATAGCTCTCACGCAGCTCTTCCCGGGCCGCGGCATCCATCCCCTGCAGCTCGCTGCGGCGAGGTGCGAGCGCGACGCGCCGCGCGACCTCGTCGCGGATGCGGAGCTCACCGCCGGTCGCCTCGGCGATCGCGAGCGCAGGCTGCAGAGCGAGGTCTCCGACCGGCGACTCCGACCACGCGCCCAGATACAGGATGCCGCGCGCCGTGCCCGCGACGACGAGCGGCATCGCGAACAGCGTCGAGATCCCCTCGCCCAGCACAGCGCCGTCGTAGTCGTGGGTGATGCTGCGTGAGGTGCGGTAATCGACGGCCAGGCGAGGACGCTTCTCGATGAGGGCGCGACCGCCGAGACCGCGCTCGGAATGGACGACGAGCCCGTGCAGGTGGCGGGTCCGGGTGCCTGCGGTCGCCGTGATCTCGACGGAGCGGTCATCGGCGAGTCCGCCGAAGGCGAGGGGGAACTCGGTGCGTCGCACCAGCTCTGCGACGGCGCGGGCGATGAGATCACGGTCGCGGTCGTGGTCCGCTTCTACATCCACGGACTACCTACTTCTGGGGGTGACGCCAGCGTCGAGTTGATTCGTAGCGTCGACCATACCACCGGGTCGACAACGGACGTCCGCTCGGGGAAGGCACCCGAAGGAGAGCGCCGATGGTCGATTACCACGCAGAATGGCGGCGCAGTCTCGACGAGCCCGCCGCATTCTGGCTCGATGCCGCAGCCGCGATCGATTGGACGGTGCCGCCGCGCCGCGCGCTCGCCGAGAAGGATGCCGAGTGGAGCTGGTTTCCGGATGGCGCGCTGAACCTGAGTGCGAACTGCCTCGACCGTCATGTCGAGGCGGGCAGGGGAGATTTCGTCGCGCTCCGCTACCGCTCGGCCATGACGGGCACACATAAGGACTACACCTTCGAACAGCTGCGCGACCGGGTCGCCGAGTTCGCGGGAGCCCTCCGCGAACTCGGGGTCGACCGAAGGGACCGCGTGCTGCTCTACCTGCCGATGACGCCGGAGGCGGTCATCGCGATGCTCGCCTGCGCGCGGCTCGGCGCCGTGCACTCGGTGGTGTTCGGAGGATTCGCGGCCACCGAGCTCGCCGTGCGGATCGCCGACGCACGGCCGACGGTGCTCGTGACGGCCTCGGGGGGACTCGAGCCCGGCCGCATCGTGGAGTACCTGCCGATCGTGCGCAAGGCACTGGAGGCGGCACCCGGGATCGTCCGCACGGTCGTGGTGCGCGATCGTGCGGCCGTCCCCGGATGCGCCGCCGACTTCGCCGGAACGGTTGACGGCGTCCGCTGGTGCGATTGGGACGAGGTCGTCGCGGCAGCGCATCCGGTCGCACCGGTGCCCGTCGTATCCACCGATCCGCTGTATGTCCTCTATACCTCCGGCACCACTGGTGACCCGAAGGGGATCGTCCGCGACACCGGAGGCTATGCCGTGGCGCTTGCCTGGGCGATGCGCAACATCTACGACATCGGACCAGGTGACACGATGTTCACCGCCTCCGACGTCGGGTGGGTCGTCGGACACTCCTTCATCGTCTACGGACCGCTCCTGGTGGGAGCGACGACCGTGCTCTACGAGGGCAAACCGGTGGGCACGCCGGATGCCGGGGAGTTCTGGCGGACCGTGCAGGAGTGCGGCGTGAAGGCGATGTTCACGGCGCCCACGGCGCTGCGCGCCATCCGTCGCGTCGACCCAGACCTCGAGGAGCTGCCCGAGGGTGCACTGTCAGGTCTCAAGACGCTGTTCCTCGCCGGCGAGCGGCTCGACACCGAGACCTGGCACTGGGCGAACGAAGGCCTCGGCGTGCCGATCGTCGACCACTGGTGGCAGACCGAGACCGGCTGGCCGATCTGCGCGAACCCCATGGGGTTCGAGCCGCTCGCAGCCAAGGCCGGGTCGACGGCGGTGCCGATGCCGGGCTACGACGTGCGCATCCTCGACAGCCGCGGCCGGGATGTCACCGGCACCGGCCCGGGCGGCGCTTCGCCCGAGGGGAATATCGCGTTGCGCCTTCCCCTTCCACCCGGCGCGCTCACCGGCATCTGGGGACGCCTGGAGAGGTTCCGCGAGGCGTACCTCGATGCGTTCCCGGGCTTCTACGCGACGGGCGATGCCGGATACATCGACGCGGACGGCTATGTGTTCGTCATGGGTCGCACCGACGACGTCATCAACGTCGCGGGACACCGGCTCTCGACGGGCTCGCTCGAAGAGGTGCTCACCCGCCACCATGCCGTCGCCGAGTGCGCCGTCATCGGCGTGCACGACGCGCTCAAGGGACAGCGGGCGGCCGGCTTCGTGACGCTCAAGGCGCACGAGCACATCGATCACGACACCCTCGAGGCCGAACTCGTCGCCCTCGTACGCGAGCACATCGGACCCGTCGCCGCGTTCCGCGACGTCATGATCCTCGACCGGCTGCCCAAGACCAGATCCGGCAAGATCCTGCGCAAGACGATGCGGCAGATCGTCGATGGCGAGCCATTCCGCACCCCCGCGACCATCGAGGACCCCACGGTCCTCGATGCGCTGGTCGAGGCCGTCCGCGGCCGCGACCGCGCGCTGTACGACGCCCGCTGAGACCATCTCAGCGGCGACACCACAAGGCAAGGAGGCCTTCAAGAATGTCCGAATCCCCCACCGAAACCGCCCCTCCGGGCGGCCTCGACTACCTCGCCGAGGAGCGTACGCCGCAGTTCCTCGAGCTCAAGCGAAAGCACCGGAGCTTCGTGTTCCCGCTGTCCGTGGCGTTCCTCGTCTGGTACTTCGCGTTCGTTCTGCTTTCGTCCTTCGCGCCGGACTTCATGGCGCAGAAGGTCTGGGGCCTGGTCACACTGGGGCTGCTTCTCGGCCTCGGTCAGTTCGTCACGACGTTCGCGATCACGATGTGGTACGTCTCGTACGCGAACCGCCATCTCGACCCGCTCTCAGCGCGGATCCGCGCTGACCTCGAGGGTCAGGAGGCGGGCGAGTGAACGAATTCTTCGGCGCTGTCCACGCCACCGTCCAGACGGTGGAGAACAACCCCATCCTCAACATCTCGATCTTCGCGGCCTTCGTCGCGGTGACGCTGCTCATCGTCATCCGCGCGAGTCGCAACAGCAAGACCGCCGCGGACTACTACGCCGCCGGCCGGTCGTTCACGGGGCCGCAGAACGGCTTCGCGATCTCGGGCGACTACCTGTCCGCCGCATCCTTCCTCGGCATCACCGGGGCGATCGCGATCAACGGGTACGACGGATTCCTGTACTCGATCGGCTTCCTCGTCGCGTGGCTCGTCGCGCTCCTGCTCGTTGCCGAACTCATGCGCAACACCGGCAAGTTCACGATGGCCGATGTGCTGTCGTTCCGGCTGAAGCAGGGTCCGGTGCGCATGGCGGCTGCCGTGACGACGCTCGCCGTCTGCCTCTTCTATCTGCTGGCGCAGATGGCCGGCGCAGGCGGTCTGGTCGCGCTGCTGCTCGGCATCAACGACAAGCTGGGTCAGTCGCTCGTGGTCGCCGTCGTCGGTGTGCTCATGATCATCTACGTGCTCATCGGCGGCATGAAGGGCACGACCTGGGTGCAGATCGTGAAAGCCTTCCTGCTCATCGGCGGCGCGCTCGTCATGACGGTATGGGTGCTGGCCATCAACGGATTCAGCTTCAACGCCCTGCTCGAGAGCGCGGTCGCGGCATCGACGACCACCCCGAAGGACGCGATCCTCGGCCCGGGCCTGCAATACGGCAAGAACCCGTGGGACTTCATTTCGCTCGCGATCGCTCTGGTGCTCGGCACGGCGGGCCTGCCGCACGTGCTCATGCGCTTCTATACGGTCCCGACCGCCAAGGAGGCGCGCCGCTCGGTGGTCTGGGCGATCTGGCTCATCGGCATCTTCTACCTGTTCACGCTGGTGCTCGGCTACGGAGCGGGCGCCCTCGTCGGTCCCGACGTGATCAAGGCAGCGCCGGGCGGCGTCAACTCCGCGGCGCCGCTGCTCGCGCTTGCCCTCGGCGGACCGCTGCTGATGGGCTTCATCTCGGCGGTCGCGTTCGCGACGATTCTCGCGGTGGTGGCGGGCCTCACGATCACCGCGGCGGCCTCGTTCGCCCATGACATCTACGCGAGCGTCTGGAAGAAGGGCAACGTGCCCCCGGACGGCGAAGTGAAGGTCGCTCGTCGCACAGTGATCGTGATCGGGATCCTGGCTATCCTCGGTGGCATCGCGGTGCAGGGTCAGAACATCGCGTTCCTCGTGGCTCTCGCCTTCGCCGTCGCGGCGTCGGCGAACCTGCCGACGATCCTGTATTCGCTGTACTGGCGCCGGTTCACGACCCGAGGCGCGGTATGGAGCATGTACGGCGGACTCGCCGCGGCGATCATCCTGATCCTGCTCTCGCCCGTGTTCTGGGGCACCGAGACCAGCGTCTTCAAGAACGTCGGTGTCGCGATCTGGCCGCTGAACAATCCGGGGATCGTCTCGATCCCGCTCGGGTTCTTCCTCGGCTGGCTCGGCTCCATCGTGTCGAAGCCCGGCTCGGAGAACCGCCGGCGCGCCGCCGAGATGGACGTGCGTTCGCTGTCGGGACACGGCGCCGAGAAGGCCACGACCCACTAAGGACGTGGAAGCGGCCCCGATCGGACCCTGGGGGAGCCGATCGGGGCCGCTGCGCGCGGACGGCCTACTCGTCCGCGGCGCGCTCGAGGTCGAGCAGGAATCGCTTGACCTCGGGCCGCCCGCCGTACTCGCCGAGCGAGCCGTCGGCACGGATGACCCGATGGACCGGGACGACGAGCGAGAACGGCGTGGTCGCACAGGCGGTGCCGACGGCCCGAGCCGCTCGTGGGCTGCCCGCTGCGATGGCGATCTCGCCATAGCCCGCGGTCTCGCCATAGGGGATGTCGCGGATGGCCTCGAGCGCGGCACGGTGGAAGCCGTTCACGAGCCTCCAGTCGAGGGTGACGTCGAAGTCACGGCGGACGCCCTCGAAGTACTCGTCGAGTTGCCGATCGATGTCGCCGCCGGCCGAATCGTCCGGCTCGGGGGCGCTGTGCAGGGCGGCGGCGACGCGGCCGACTGCGACGTCGACCGGCCCATCGATCGGATGAAGGGCCACGATCCCGCTCGGGCCGGCGACGATCAGCACATCACCGACGGGGGAGGGGTGCACGCGGAAGGAGGTTTCGACCATGGCTCCATCCTGGCGGCACCCGCAGCGCGGCACCCCGGCCGCTTCCGCCTCGGTGCACTCGGCGCGCGCCGAGTGCCCTGTGGAGGAAGCGCTGATCAATCGGCGTGTCGTCAATCCGGCGAAACTCGGCTCCGGCTCCAGGGGCCCACCCCACCTCGCGCATAGTCTGGCTATCGTGTGGCGAGCCGAAGGAAGCGCCGTGGTCGGCGAAGAAGACTCCATGCCCGCGGCATCCGTGAGTCCTGGTGATCTCGGGTTGTCCGAGCCGGATGTCGTCGTCGCGCACATCGCGGCCCCGGAGCGCGACCGGCTCCGCCGCGAAGGCGCCGAGCTCGGTGGCCCATCGACCCTGTTGCACTTCACGGACGCCGCCGATGCCGGCATCGACATCACCAAGGCGCACCCGAGCAGTCTGCCGAAGTTCATCACAGGCCGGTCCACGCTGCTGTCGAGCCTGTTCCGCGACGAGGTGGCCCTCCGCACCGCGCGGATCGCCGCCGAGCGCCTCACGGCCAAGAACGTAGAACTCCGCACCGCCCGCGGCCTCGACACGATCCACCTCGCCGTGGGCCTGGCATCGTGGCGGATCGGCGGCCTGGAGTGCACCGCCCCCGTCCTTCTTCGTCCTCTCGCGATCCGCCGCCACCACGCCGACTTCGAGGTGAAGCTGCACGGCGCGTTCTCGGTGAACCCCGAACTGGTGCGGGCGCTCCGCACGCACTTCGGCATCGAGGTGGATGCCGCAGCGCTCGCCGCCCTGGCGTACGACGCCGGAGTGTTCAAGCCGCAGCCCGTCATCGATCGTCTGCGCACGCTGACCGGCGCGATCGACTCCTTCACGGTGAAGCCGCGCCTCGTCGTCTCGAGCTTCGCCGACGTGGGCGCGTCGATGGTGCGGGATGCCGCCAACCTCGACCACCCCATCCTCAACGCGCTCGCCGGGCACCCCGACGACCGCGAGGCGCTCACCCTCATGCGCACGGTCCCGCCCACCACGAGTCCCGACGATCGTGCGCCGGCCGCCGACACCCTGCTGCTCGACGCCGATGCCGAGCAGGAGGCGGTGCTCGCCCGGATCGCCGCAGGGCACTCGCTCGCCGTCCACACGCTCCCGGGCACCGGCGGCACGCAGACCATCATCAACGCGATCGGCTCGCTCGTCTGGGCCGGCAAGAGCGTGCTCGTCGTCAGCGCTCGCCGCTCGACGCTCGAGGGGATCCGGCACCGCCTCGCCGGGGTGGGGCTCAGCGGCCTGCCGGTCTCGCCGCGCGACCCGCAGCGCGACCTCATCCGCGCGATCGGGCGCAATGAGAAGGCCGAGCAGCCGAAGGTCTCCGACATCGATGATGCCCTGGTCCGGCTGCGCGGCGTGCTGCGCGACTACCGCGCCGCCATCACCGAACGAAACCCCGCGCTCGGCGTCTCGATGCTCGACATCCTGCGCGCTCTCGCGACGCTCACCAGTGCAGAGTCGGTACCCGAGACGGCGGTGCGATTCGATCTGGCGACCCTCGAGCGTCTTTCGAAGCGTCGGACGGATGCCGCGGGCAAGCTCGCTGCGGCGGCCCGGCTCGGCGAGTTCAAGGTCGGGCCAGGGGATTCGCCCTGGTACGGGGTGACCTTCCACACGACCGAGCAGGCACGTGCTGCGCACGGACTCACCGGCACGCTGCACCGGCACGGCGTGCCTTCTCTGCTCGAGCGCGGCTACGAGCTCGTCGCACAGACCCGCATGCGTCCCTTCCGCACGATCGCAGAACTCGGGATCTACCTGCGGCTGCTGCTCGGCATCCGGGACTCGCTCGATCACTTCAGCCCCACGGTCTTCGAGCGGCCGCTGGGCGAGCTGATCCAGGCGCACGCCCCTCGGCGCGACGCCCCCAACATGACCGGCGCGCAGCGCCGGCATCTGAAGCGCCTCATGCGCGAGTACATCCGGCCCGGGGTGCACATCGCCGATGTGCACGAGGCGCTGGTGCGCATCCAGGAGCAGCGTGCACAGTGGCAGCAGCACGTGGACGCGGGGGTCACCCCCGAGGTGCCCATCGGGCTCGCGGATGTGCACGTCGCCTGGCAGCGCGTCGACGCCGACCTCGCCGAGGTCGACGCGATGCTCGGCCGATCCGGCGCCGACCGCCTGGCGGGACTGCCGGTGGCCGATCTCGTCCGGACCATCGCGGGTCTCGCGGCGGACTCCGACGTCTTCGACAATCTGATGGAGCGGGCAGCTCTCCGCAGCGATCTCGCCGCGCTCGGTCTTGACGGCCTTCTGACCGACCTGTCTGTGCGGCACGTGCCCGAGGATTCGGTCGGCGAAGAACTCGAATTCGCCTGGTGGCAATCGGCCCTGGAGCACCTGCTCGGCACCGACCGAGCCCTGCTCGGCGCTAACACCGCGGTCGTCGACCGGCTGGAGCGCGACTTCCGGCTCGTCGACGAAGCGCATGCCGCGGCATCCGGTCCGCTGCTCGCCGCCCAGCTGTCCACGCAGTGGCGAATCGGGATCGTCGACCACGCGGCCGAGGCGGCGGCCCTCAAGGGTGCGCTGCGCGACGGGAGCGCGGACGCCGCGCGGCTCATGGCGGTGGCGCCCACCCTGCTGCGGACGCTCGCGCCGGTCTGGCTCGCGTCGCCGTACGACGTGCCCAAGCTGCCGGACAGTCGCGAGTTCGACGTCGTCGTGATCGCCGATGCCGCCGCGCTGTGCGTGGCGGAGGCCGCGCCGGCCCTGCGTCGCGCGCGCCAGGTCGTGGTCTTCGGCGACCCGGTGACCCAGAAGCCCACGCCGTTCCGCGTCGCGGCAGGTGTTCCCCGGCCATCGGACGACTCCTTCGAGCCGTTCGATCAGACGAGCGTCTTCGAACGGCTCGCCGAACTCCTTCCTGTCGAGACCCTCACCCGCAGCTACCGGGCGGGAGGCGAGGATCTCGCGCGGCTCGTCAACGACGCGTTCTACGGCGGCGAGCTCAAGTCGCTGCCGTGGGCAGGCTCCTATCTCGGCCGCGGCAGCCTCAGCGTCGACTATGTCGAGGGCGGTTCGGGCACGCCGGATGCGATCACCGGTGCGGTGGAGAGTCCGGATGCCGAGGTCGCGCGTGTCGTGACGCTCGTCGTCGAGCACGCCGTGAACCGCGGGTCGGAGACGCTGATGGTCGTCACCGCCAGCGCCAAGCACGCCGAGCGCATCCGCGCCGCCGTCGAGACGGCCTTCGCCGGGCGATCGGATGTCGCCGACTTCGTCTCCCGCGACACGGCCGAGCCCTTCGCGGTGCTGACCCTCGAGGAGTCCGTCGCGGAGAGCCGCGACCGGGTCGTGTTCTCACTCGGATTCGGGCTCACCAAGCATGGCCGGGTGCTCAGCGACTTCGGCGATCTGTCGACGCCGGACGGGGATCGGCTGCTGACGGTCGGGATGACCCGCGCGCGGCGATCCATGGTGATCGTGTCGTCGATCCGCCCGTCGGCCTTCGATGACGGACGGCTCGAGTACGGTGCGGCGACGCTGATGTCGATCCTCGGCGGACTCGCCGCACGCTCGCGCGAGGCCCGCCTCGAAGATCTCGCCGACCCGCTGACCCGGTCGCTCGCCAGGGAGCTGCGCAGCCTCGGCCTCTCCGTCGATGTGCACTACCGCGGCCTGCTGCCGCTCGTCGCGCAGCACGACGGGAAGGCCGTCGTGGTCGAGAGCGACCCCGAGACGGTGGGCGAGTCGCTGCGGGAGTCACTGCGTCTGCGGCCCCAGATCCTGCGCAGACTCGGCTGGCACTATGTGCGGGTGCACGCCTTCGACCTCTACAGCGACCCCGCGGGTGTCGCGGCGCGGATCGGCGCGATGCTGGGCGTCGCGGCGGAGTCGGCGAGATCCGACACCGACACCCAGCCGATCGATGTCATCGAATAAGCGCCAGCGGATCGAGCGGGTCCCCGGCTCCCGCCGCGCGCGCCTGACGCCCGCGCCCGGCACGAGCCCTGAGCCGGTTCCGGCCGACGTCGAGGCCGACGACGCGGAGATCGCCGAGACACCAGGGGCCGCGGCATCCGGTCCCAACGATGAGCGCATGCGGCGAGACGTCCCGCCGCACTGGTGACGCTAGGGACGCGACGGAGTCTGCTTCTCGAGCAGATCGCGGATCTGGAGGAGCAGCTCGGCCTCGCTCGGCAGGGCTTCGGCCTCTTCCGCGATGCCCTGCTTGGCGGCGGCGCGCTCCTTGAGCCGGTTCATCGGGTAGACGAACACGAAGTAGACCACGATCGCGACCGCGATGAAGTTGATGACGGCGGCGAAGATGAGGCCGATCGGAAAGTCCGTCGTCCCGCCGCTGAGATTGGGCACCGGCACGACGATGCCATTGAGGGTCTCGGCCTGGAAGACGAGGGCGATCAGCGGGTTGATGAAGCCGTTGACGATCGCCGTGACGATCCCGGTGAAGGCCGCACCGATGACGACGGCGACCGCGAGGTCGATGACGTTGCCGCGGAGGACGAACTCCTTGAAGCCTTTGATCATGCGCTGCTCGCCGGTGCGGGCGAGGACTTCGTCTCGGACTTCGGGGTCGACGTCGCGGGGGAGCTCGAACTGGAACTGGAACTCGACGAGCTCTCCCCGGTGGGCTTCGGACGCGAGTCGGTCCGGTAGAAGCCGGAGCCGTTGAAGGTGACGCCGATCGAGCCGTACTCCTTGCGCAGAACACCGCCGCACACGGGGCACTCGGTCAGGGTGGGGTCGGCGAAGGACTGGACGGCATCGAAGCGATGGCCGCACTCTTTGCATGCGTAGGCGTAGGTGGGCATGTGCTTTCCGTGGTCAGCGCCGCGGGGGCGACAGGACGATGGTCTGGGTCGGGGTGACAACGCCGGTGACGCGCTGGTCGTGGATGTCGCTCGGGACCTGGTCGACGACCTCCGAGTCGTAGACGACGGCGTAGACCGGCGGGCAGCGCTCCATGGATCCGAGGGTCTTGTCGAAGAAGCCGCGGCCCCACCCGAGCCGCATCCCGGTGCGATCCACCGAGGCTGCCGGGATGACGAGCAGATCGACGTCGTTCACGGCGATCGGGCCGAGCAGCTCGCCGACCGGCTCGGGCATGCCGAGGAGCCCCTCGGTGATGTCGCCATCTGATGTCGCGACCGACCAGTCGAGCAGGCCGTCGGCGCGCGTGATGGGCAGGAGGACCCGGATGCCGCGTGCCACGGCCGCATCCACGAACTCCCGGGTGCCCGGCTCGATCGTGGTCGAGAGGAAGCAGGACATCGACCGGACGCCGTATCGTTCGACGAGTGCGTCGAGCTGACCGCGCACACCGGCGGCCGCGGCATCCCGTGCCGACTCGGAGAGCGCCTGACGGCGTTCGCGCAGGTCCGCGCGCAGGGCGCGCTTGGCGGCTGCGATGGCGTCGGGCATGCCTCGATTCTAGGTCGCCACGGGTGTGCCGACGTCCGCGCCGTAGGATCGGGGGATGCCCCACAAACCCATCAAAGCCGTCATCCCCGCCGCCGGACTCGGCACGCGCTTCCTGCCGGCGACCAAGGCGATGCCCAAGGAGATGCTGCCGGTCGTCGACAAGCCGGCGATCCAGTACGTGGTGGAGGAGGCGACCCGAGCCGGGATCACCGACATCCTGATCATCATCGGGCGCAACAAGAACAACCTCTCGAACCACTTCGACTCGGTGCCGGAGCTCGAGTCCACCCTCCTGAAGAAGGGCGATCGGGACAAGCTCGCGAAGGTCCAGGAATCGACCGATCTGGCCGACATCCACTTCGTCCGCCAGGGGGATCCCAAGGGTCTCGGGCACGCCGTGCTGCGGGCGCGGGCGCACGTGGGCGACTCGCCGTTCGCCGTCCTGCTCGGTGACGACCTGATCGACGAGCGCGACCCGCTCTTGACGACGATGATCGCGGAGCAGGAGCGCACCGGCGCGTCGATCGTCGCGCTGATGGAGGTCGACGCCGACCACATCCACCTCTACGGCGCGGCTGCCGTCGAAGCGACCGATTCACCCGATGTCGTGCGGG
The DNA here is from genome assembly GCF_054049175.1 of Microbacterium sp. P5_E9. Taxonomy (NCBI): domain Bacteria; kingdom Bacillati; phylum Actinomycetota; class Actinomycetes; order Micrococcales; family Microbacteriaceae; genus Microbacterium; species Microbacterium sp. P5_E9. The sequence goes on from NZ_JBFUMV010000002.1 coordinate 585,489, forward strand.
TGACCGGTCTCGTCGAGAAGCCGAAGGCTGCGGATGCCCCCTCCAACCTCGCCGTCATCGGACGCTATGTGCTCAGCCCGGCTGTGTTCGACGTGCTCGAGCACACTGAACCGGGCAAGGGCGGGGAGATCCAGCTCACCGATGCCCTCCAGGAGCTTGCCGCCGACCCGGACGGGCCTGGCGTGTACGGGGTCATCTTCCGGGGTCGCCGCTATGACACCGGCGATAGGGTTGACTACATCAAAGCGATCGTGCAGCTCGCTGCGGACCGCGAGGATCTCGGCCCAGAGCTGCGGCCCTGGTTCAAGGAGTTCGCGGCGACACTCTGAGTCCGGGAGGGGGATTCATGGAATTGGCCACCCCTCGTCGGCACGGCCCGGTATCGGTGCGGCTCGTCCGTCAGCGCGATGCCCGGGTGATCCAGCAGGAGCTGCTCTCCAATCGCTCCTGGCTGCGCCCGTGGGAGGCCACGAGTCCTGACGGTCCGGTGTCCTTCGACATGCGCGTCGGCATCCGGCGCCTGCTCCAGCAGTATCGGGACGGCCTCGGCGTGCCCTTCGTCATGGAATACGACGGCGAGATCGCCGGACAGCTGAACGTCTGGGGCATCGCCCGCGGATCGCTCGCGTCGGCAACCATCGGCTACTGGGTGAGCGAGCGGTTCGCCGGGCGCGGGATCACACCAGCCGCTGTGGCGATGGCGACCGACATCTGCTTCAACGAGCTGCGCATCCACCGCATGGAGATCTGCATCCGTCCGGAGAATGTCGCCAGTCTGCGCGTCGTCGAAAAGCTCGGGTTCCGCTACGAGGGGCTGCGGCGGCGGTTCATCCACATCAACGGGGACTGGCGCGACCACTATGCCTTCGCGCTGGTCCGCGAGGACGTTCCCGAGGGCGTGCTGCAGCGCTGGCTGCAGGGCCGGGTGCCGCAGGATGCGGCGGCGATCCCGCCGGCTGACCGCCTGCACGCCTGAACCTCATATATCGCCGAGGGACGCATGCCGGCGACACGCGCGCATTAACCGGGGGTCGGCATCAGACTCGCTTACCGTGGAGGCCATGGGCGGGCAGGTGCTGGGCGGTGGAGTGATCATGCTCGTCGCCGTGCTCCTCTGGCTCGTGTATCTCCTGCCGTCCTGGCACAGTCGCCGGCAGTACGACGCCGCCGAGCGCAACGCCGTCCGCCTGAATCAGGCGCTGCGGGTGCTGGCGGAGACCAGCGAGACGCCGCACGAGGTGCGGCTCGAGCTCAACACCCGCACGGCGCACGCGCAGCAGCGCATCGCACGTCGGGCGCTCGCCGAACGAGCGGAGCTCGCCCGTCGCACGCAGACCGAGCGCGAGCAGGCCGGACTCGAGACCGCCCGCCGCGAGCTCGCATCGGCACGTGCGCTTCCCGCGGCTCGCCAGGCGCGGGCACGCCGGCGAGCGCGGATGGTGATCGCCGTGATCGCGGCGTTGTCGCTCGGGCTTTTCGCCGCGGGGATCTGGGTTGTCGTCGCCACTGGCACTCAGCTGCTGATGTGGGCGGGCGCGATGCTGGGCGCGACGAGCCTCGTGCTCCTGCGCCGCATGTCCGTCGTCGGCGCCCGTCGCAGCGGCACGCAGGAGTGGACAGCGGATGCCGCGCCCCACGTCGATGCCGCGCTTCAGGATGTGCCGCTCCCGGCGGACCCCCGCACGTGGGCGCCGCGCCGGCTGCCGCAGCCGCTCACCGCCTCGGCCGGCTCGCGGGCCGCTGCGATCCTCGACGCGACCGAGGCGCAGGAGTCGCTGCGACAGGCCGCGGTCGCCGAGGCGATGCGTCGGCGCGCCGAAGAGCTGCGCCCGCCGTCGATCACGCCGGGGCGCGTCGCGACGGCCCGTGGAGGCCTGTCCGACGATGCCGAGATCGAGGCGCACGTCCGCGAGCTGCTCGCGCGCCGCGCCGTCGGTCAGTGATCGGTCACGCGGCGTAGAGCACGCGTCCGCCTCCCAGCACCAATTGCCGCGGCGGCGTCCGCACGAGGGCGTCCATCGGGTTCTCCGCGTCGAGCAGCACGATGTCGGCGCGCGAGCCCTCCACCAGGTCGTGCACGGCGAGCCCGGCGAATCGGCCGCCGTCGCGCGTGGCGATCTCCACGACCCGGCGCAGGTCCTCGTCGCGGACCAGGCTCGATGCGCGCGCGTACTGCCACGCGATGCCGAGCAGATCGCCCGTGCCATAGGGGCTCCAGAGGTCCCGGATGCCGTCGGTGCCGAGCGCGAAGCGCACCCCGGCGGCATCGAATTCGTGCAGCGAGAGCTGCGGCAGTCGCAGCGGTGCGACCGTCGTCATGGTGATGTCGAGTGCCGCCATCGCCTGCAGGAGGTCATGGCGGCGGCGCGCATCGACCTGGGCGATCGCGAAGCCGTGCGCGATGTTGACCTTGCCGTGAAGGCCCAGTCGCTGGGTCCGCTCGATGATGAGCTCGAACTGGAAGGCGCCGAGCTCGGCCGGGTCGTGCAGGTGGATGTCGATGCCGGTGCCGAACTCCGCGGCGAGACCGAAGACAGCGTCGAGCTGACCCACCGGGTCGCGGTCGATGCTCGCCGGGTCGATCCCGCCGAGGTGGTCGACGCCTCGGCGCGCGGCCTCGCGCATCATGTCGAGCACGCCAGGGCGCCGGAGGACGCCATCCTGGGGGAAGGCGATGATCTCGACAGTGAGGGCACCGTCGTAGGACGCTGCGGCCTCGCGCACGGCGTCGATGGCACGCAGCCCGGCATCGGGATCGACATCCACGTGCGTGCGGATGGTCGTGGTGCCGTGGCGGACGAACTCCGCCAGCACGCGCTTCGTGATCTCGGCGCTCGGGTAGCCGAACTCGCCTCGGCGTGCGCGATCGTGCCGGATCCTGCCCTCCGTGCCGCCCTCTCCGCCGTAGGACTGCCAGGGGAAGCCGAACCATGTCATGTCGATGTGGGCGTGGGCGTTCACGAAGCCGGGCAGCGCGAGCAGACCCCGCCCGTCGATCTCACCCGGCTCGAGCGGACGCTCTGAGACGGGCTCGATGGCGCTGATCTCGCCCGCTGCGGAGATGCGGATGTCGCGCGCAGCGTCGCCCCACGGGCGGATGTTGCGGAGGGCGGACGAGGGCGGCGGGGGAGTGGTCACCCTTCGATCCTGGCCGTTCACCGAGCGGTCCGCACCGCCCTCGCACGATTCGGAGGGGCCCTGGCTGCGTGATAACCTATCGGAGGTTCATGGGCCTGTGGCGCAGCTGGTAGCGCACCTCGTTCGCATCGAGGGGGTCAGGGGTTCGAGTCCCCTCAGGTCCACCAATCCGAGAAAAGCACCCTCCGGGGTGCTTTTCTCGTTTGCGGGCCGAGCGATTCGAAGTCACCCGATTCGGACGGCGCTCCGGCCGTGCGACCCCGTACGGCGATAGGCTCCGGGCCATGAAGAACTGGCTCGTGATCGTCATCCTCGCCGTCTCGCAGTTCGTGATGGTGCTCGACAGCACCGTGATGAACGTCTCCATCTCGCAGGTGGCGTCGGACCTCGGCACCACGATCACGGGCATGCAGGCCGCGATCACGTTCTACACGCTGACCATGGCGGCGTTCATGCTGACCGGCGGCAAACTCGGCGACAAGCTCGGCCGCGGCCGAGCGTTCAAGATCGGCGCCGTCATCTACGGCGTCGGGTCGCTCATCACGGGCCTCAGTCAGAACCTCGGGATGCTCCTGTTCGGCTGGTCGCTCGTCGAGGGTCTGGGCGCGGTCCTCGTCATCCCCGCGATCGCCGCGCTCGCGGCGATCAACTACACCGGCAAGGCGCGGGTCGCGGCTTTCTCCATCCTCGGTGCGGCGACCGGACTCGCGGCGGCGGCCGGTCCGCTCATCGGCGGGCTCGCCACGACCTACGCGTCCTGGCGCTTCGTCTTCTTCGGCGAGACCGTGATCATGATCTTCGTGCTCATCTTCGCCGGGCGGATCAAGGATGTTCCGGCGACGCCGTCGCTCAAGATCGACATCCCGAGCGTGATCCTCTCGGCGGGCGGCATGGCGCTGCTCGTCTTCGGCGTGCTGCAGTCCAAGACGTGGGGCTGGTTCACGCCGCTCATCTCGCCCGAGATCAACGGAGTCGAGATCGCCCCGCTCGGGGTCTCGCTCGTGACGTACCTGATCCTCCTCGGCATCGTCGTGCTGTGGCTGTTCCTGCGGCGTCAGCGCAAGCTCGAGGATGCCGGCCGCAACCCGCTGCTGAAGGTGAGCCTGCTGTCGATCCCCGCGCTGCGGAGCGGCCTGGCCGGGTTCCTCGTGCAGTACTTCGCGATCGCCGCGCTCTTCTTCGTGATCCCCGTCTACCTGCAGACGATGCTCGGCAACAACGCGCTCGAGACGGGCCTGAAGATCCTCCCGCTGTCGGCCGGCCTCGTGCTGTGCTCGATCGTCGGCTCGTGGCTCACGCAGCGCCGCTCCGCGAAGTACATCGCCCGGGCAGGTCAAGCCACGATGGCCGTGGGCCTGTTGATCGTGCTGGTCTCGATCCAGCCGGAGCTCTGGGACTGGGCGTTCGCGATCGGCATGTTCGTGATCGGCGCCGGCTTCGGCCTGCTCGCCTCGCAGCTCGGCAACGTCAACATGTCGGCCGTCTCGAAAGAGGACACGTCCGAGGTCGGCGGCCTGCAGGGCACGTTCCAGAACCTCGGTTCGTCGTTCGGCACCGCGATCGTCGGCTCGGTGTTCATCCTCCTGCTCGGGTCGGGGTTCTCGGCGGCGGTGCAGTTGAACGACAAGGTGACACCGGAGGTGCAGAGTCAGGTGACTCAGGTGCTCGCCGAACAGGGTGTGCCGATCATCTCCCAGGGCGAGGCCGAGCAGATCGTCCTCGACGCGGGAGCCGACCCCGCGGTAGCGACGGCGGTCGCCCAGGACTACGCGGACTCGCAGGTAGAGGCGCTCAAGCAGGCGCTGTTCATCGTCTTCGCACTGCTCGCGGTTTCGCTCATGCTCGCCCGCAACCTCCCGGCCGAGGTGGTCGCCAAGCCCGAAGAAGACGAGGCCGAGCCTGCCGTCGGCGAGGAGCCTCTCGGGCCATATCACGGCGAGCCACAGGCCTAGTTGCAGGAACAGCGGATGCCTCGACCCGGCCGGGTCGAGGCATCCGCTGTCCGTCCGCTAGACCTTCGCGAGCTCGCGCGCCCGGAGGTCCTTGCGGAGGATCTTTCCCGAGGTGGACTTCGGGATGGCGTCGATGAACTCGACCCGGCGCACCTTCTTGTGCGGGGCGACCTGTGCGGCCAGGAACTCCATCACCTCGGTCTCGGTGAGCCCGGAGTCGGGCGCGGCGACGATGAACGCCTTCGGGATCTCCTGCTTGTCGTCGTCGAGCACGCCGATCACAGCGACGTCCATCACCTGGGGGTGACCGAGCAGCAGAGCCTCGAGCTCGGCGGGCGCGATCTGGTAGCCCTTGTACTTGATGAGCTCCTTCGCGCGGTCGACGATCGAGAAGTAGCCGCCCTCGTGGTAGACCGCGATGTCGCCGGTGTGCAGGAACCCGTCGGCGTCGAGGGTCTCGGCCGTCGCCTCCGGGTTGTTGAGGTAGCCGAGCATCACGTTCGGGCCCTTGATCCACAGCTCGCCGGGCAGCGTCTGGCCGTCAGCGCCGAACTCGGTGATCTCCTCGCCGGTGGCCGTGTCGATGAGCTTGCACACCTCGTTCGGCAGCGTCTCGCCGACCGAGCTGACCGGCACATCGTGGCGCCGGTAGTTCATCGCGTGCGAGACCGGGCTGAGCTCGCTCATGCCGTAGCCCTGCAGCATCCGGGCGTTGATGCGCCGACCGGCGATCTCGGCGGTCTCGCCGTCGAGGGGAGCAGCGCCCGAGAACACCGTGTGCACGCTCGAGATGTCGAACTGGTCGACGATCGGGTGCTTTGCGAGCGCCACCGCGATCGGCGGGGCGATGTAGAGATAGGTGCACTGGAACTTCTGGATGTTCGTGAGGAACTCCACCAGATCGAACTTCGGCATCGTCACCAGGCTCGCGCGCTTGCGCAGCGCGAGGTTCAGCAGCACCGTCATGCCGTAGATGTGGAAGAACGGGAGCACCGCGAGCACGCGATCCTCGGCAGTGAGGTCCATGTTGGGCACGCACTGCTGCACGTTGGCGACGAGATTGCGGTGGCTGAGCATGACGCCCTTGGGGATGCCGGTGGTGCCCGACGAGTAGGGCAGCACCGCCACGTGAGTCGCCGGGTCGAAGCTCACGTCCGGTGCGGGGCTCTGCTCGGTGAGCAGTTCGCGCAGGTTCGGGTGCCCTTCGGCGCCGTCGAGCACGAACAGGTGGTCGTCGGCGATGCCGACTGCCGCCGCGCCCGCCTTGGCCTGGGGGAGCAGCGGTGAGACGGTGATGAGCCAGGTCGCCCCGGCATCCCGCAGCTGCTTCTCGATCTCGCCCGGGGTGTACATCGAGTTGATCGTCGTGACCGTGGCGCCGGCGCGCAGGATGCCGTGGAACACGGTCGCGAACGCCGGCACGTTGGGGCACAGGAGGCCCACGACCGTGTCGAGGCCAACACCGCGGGCGGCGAGCGCCCCGGCGAAGCCGGACACCTGGGCGCGCAGGGCGCCGTAGGTGGTCTCAGCCCCGGTCGACGGGTCGATGAGCGCGACGCGCGCGAGCTCCGCGTCGTCGAGGCTGCCGAAGAGGTAGTCGAAGATCGAGACGTTCGGGATCTCGACATCCGGGTACGGGCTGTTGAACATGGCGTCTCCTTTGAGCCAGAAGCGTTGTCGCCGATGCGACTCGGTGTCGGCAATTATGACACCGAGTCGTACCGGACCAGACCAGAACGGCGGTGGATCAGGTCAGGGCGTGCTCGCGCGCGGGCGCGTCCTGGCGCTGCGCGCTCGTAAGCCGCTCGGCGGCGAGCCGCTCGGCGGCCTCGAGCGGGGTGACGCCGCGGGCATCCGATTCGGCGAACACCCGCCGCAGCGTGTCGCCGATGCCCGCGACGCGGTGCATGACCTCCGCACGGGTGCCGATGCGCTTGGCGACGAGGTCGAGGTAGATCACACCGCCGGCGTTCACGACGAAGTCGGGGGCGTACAGGATGCCGCGAGCCGCGAGACGGGCTGCGCCCGAGTGATCCGCCAGTGGGTTGTTCGCCGGGCCGCACACGGCCTTGGCTTCGAGCGCGTCGATGACCTCGTCGGTGAGAAGGCCGCCGATGCCGGCCGGTACGAACAGATCGGCCGGGACCAGGTGCTCGGTGCCCGGGACAGCCCACTCCGCCCCGAGGTCGAGGGCGAGGTCGCGCTTGGCGGCGTTGACGTCGGTGACCGTGAGGAAGGCGCCTTCGGCTGCCAGTCGCACCGCGAGTCGGCTGCCGACCTGGCCGAGCCCGGAGATCGTGATTCGACGCCCCGCGACATCCGCGACCCCGGTGATCTTCTCGAGGGTCGCGCGCACCGACTCGTACACGCCGAGGCTCGTCGGTCCGGCGGGCTCGCCGGAGCCGCCGACGGCATCGGGGAGCCCGACGACGTGCTCGGTGCGTTCGCTGACGACCAGCATGTCGTCGGTGGTCGAACCGACATCCTCCGCCGTCCGGTAGAGGCCGTGCAGCGACTCGACCGCGTCGCCGAGGTCGAGGAACGCCGCCCGTCGCCGTTCGGCGTCGAGGACCGTGCCCTCGGGAAGGGCGATCACGGACTTGCCGCCGCCCGCGTCGAGGCCGGCCGCCGCGTTCTTGAGCGTCATGGCGGCGGAGAGCCGCAGGGCGTCGCCGAGGGCGTCGCTCCAGTGCGGGTAGGTCCACAGGCGCGCGCCGCCCAGGGCGGAGCCGAGCGCCGAGGAATGCAGGGCGACGGTGATGCAGAGGTCACTGCGGCTCCCGGTGATCACCTCCACACGCTCGTGGGTGAAGTCGGGCAGGGGCAGGGTGTGCGTCATCGCATGCTTCCTTCGGCGGGCCTTGTGGGCTGTGCTCTGCGGTGCCGCGGCTTTGTGGCATCCGTTCCTCCATTGTGCGCCCTCCTCGCAGTGAGAGCGATAGAGGAATGTATTCCGTCGTGCGCATGCGTGTGTCGACATGTCTCGTCATCTGAACTCGGGTCCTTGCCGTCCCCGGCATGCCGGGTGTATACAGACGGTTGGCGGCTTGCGATTACTGTGGTCGTCAGTATTTCTTGGGGGAAATGCGTGGATCTGCCTCGCTGGGGAGCGCTGACCAATGCCGGTCAACGCGTTTCCCGCGCGCGATCGACGGTGACCCTCCTGGCGCTGCTCGTCGTCACAACCCTGACGATTCAGTTCGCAGCGGCTCCTGCGGTCACCGCGGTTTCTGATGGGTCCGCGCTGACCGCGACCCAGGTCGGGGCATCTCCCGTCGCGCACCGGATCACCACGACGATGCTCGACCGCGCGTTCGCGCGGGCAAGCGCCGAGTGGCAAGCCGCCGGCGTCGACACCACGGGTATCACGGCGCTCATCGCGGAACTGCCCGGCCGCACGCTCGGGCAGACCTCGGGACGGACCATCCGCGTCGACATCGACGCGGCCGGCTGGGGCTGGGGCCGCATGAGCCTCGTCTCGGTGCTGCGCCATGAGATCGGCCACGCGGTCGGCCTCGCCCACTCGCACCACGGCGTCATGCGGGAGGTGCTCGCACCCGGAGCGACGCTGCGCGTCGATGCCGCGGACGCGACCCACGCCGGCGGAGCCCCCGTCGGCGGGGCGCTTCTCGCACCGCTCGAGGTCATCGATGACACGTCGCCGCCTCCCGCTGACGTATCGGCACCGGCGCCGATCGAAGAAGCCGCACCGGTGGCCGAGCCGGTTCCGGCGCCCGAACCGATCCCGGCGGCCGACCCTGTGGCGGCACCCGAGCCTGTGCCGGCACCCGAGCCGGTTCCGGCGGCTGAGCCCGGTTCGACTGACGAGGGCGTGGCCGCCGAGGCATCCGTCCCCGTCGACGAGACTCCCGCGGACGCGGCTGCGGAAAGCACGACCGCTGACGCGGCGGTCGAGTCCGCTCCCACCAGCCCCGCCGGGGGCCTTGTTGCGTCGGTCACCGGCATCGACTTCGGCTCCGTGCAGCCCGCGCTCGGGGGCACGCAGACCTTCGTCCTGACCAACACAGGCACCGACGCGGTCGCCCTGAGCACTCTGCTCGCCGACCTGCTCGACGACCCCACCGGGGCGTTCGAGATCACCGGACTGCCCGAAATCCTGCTGCCCGGTGAATCCGTCACGGTCACCGTCACCGTTCGGCCCGGCGCCGCCGGGCCGCGGACCGCGACTTTGACCCTTCCTGGTCTCGAGCCCATCCCGCTCTCCGCCGTGCTGACGAGATGGAGCCTCGAAGGCGACGTCGCCGTCGCCACCGCGGGCGACAGCTTCGAACACCGCCTGGTCTTCATCGACGGCCGCCTCGAACTGGTCAGCCTCTCGAACGCCGGCGACATCGACGCCACCGCGGATGCCGCGACGGTCGTCGTGCGTGGCGGCGGGGTCGCCGATCGATTCCTCCTCGACGGGGATGCCGGCGGGCGCAGCGTGCGCATCTCGGGCGGCGGCGGCTCCGACACCCTCGCCGGCCCGTCCGGCGACGTCACCTGGCAGATCACCGGCGACGGAGCCGGCACGGTCGCGGGCTTCGCCTTCGACGGATTCGAACAGCTCGTCGGCGCCGCGGACAACGAAGACGTGTTCGACTTCTCCGCTGATGGTCGGCTCGCCGGCGTGATCGACGGCGGTGCAGGTGGATTCGACACGCTGGTGCTGGATGCCGCGGGCCGAGCCGTCGTGTCGGAGGCCTACGACCCTCATTCCGGCGTCGTCGAGGTCGGCGGCGTTCGGTACGGCTACACGGGGCTGGAACCCATCACGCTCTCGGGCACCACGACGATCACGGTCAAGGGGACTGCGGGCGATGAGGTCATCACCGTCGCGCCCCACGCGACCCTGCCCGGCTGGCTCACGGTGACCTCGCCGACCTCCGAGGTCCTCAACTTCTCGATCCCGACCGCCGCGCTGATCGTCGACGGCCTGCTGGGGGTCGACGAGGTCCGCTTCACCGGAGCGATCGATCTCGTCGCCGCATCCCTCACCGTGCTCGCCGAGACGATCCTCGTGCTGGCCGGTGCGTCCCTGCAGACGGTCGGGGACGTCACGCTGGATGCCGTCGCCTCGACGGATTCCGCAGCCCCCGGTGTCGCCGCGACCGCCAGCGTCGCCGGGCACCTCGAGGGGCGGAACGTCGTCGTGAGCGCGACAGCGAGACAGCATGTGACGCGCACCGGCGCTGCCGAGACGGCGACTTACACCCTCGGATCCTCGGCGGTCGCCGAGATCGTCGCAGGGGCGAGCGTGGTCGCCGCAACGCTGCAGGTGCTCGCCCGGACGGATGTCGACTTCGAGTACGACGCCGTGGCCATCTCACTGACGCCGTGGACCACGTTGGTCTCGGTCGTCGACTCGCGCGTCGACCTGAACCTCGCGAACTCGACCCAGGCTGCGATCCAGTCCGGGGCGAGCGTCACCCTCGTGGGCGGCGGAGCATCGCCCTCCGGTCCCGAAACCCTGCTCGTTGCCGCTGCTGATGTCACTCGTATCGTCGTCGCGCTCGAGGATCAGAGCCGGCCCGCGCTGCAGGCCCTCTTCGCAGACCCCGTGGCCGGACCGACCTACGCGAACACCTTCTTCGGCTTCGACAGCCTCCAAGTGCACGTGACGATCGCCCGCGACACTCAGGCGTCCATCGACGCCGACGTGTCGACGTCGGGGCTCGCGGGCGTACGCGCCCGCAACGAGGGCGACGTCGAGGCGAGCGTCGACTCCGCCCTCGTGGGCGTCGGCCACATCACCGTCCTTCAGGACGACGCCGTCGCCGGCGTCGGCGATGTCACCCTCGGAATCGGCGGCCTGGACGTGAACGCGTCGACCGCGACCGAATACAGGGTGATGGCGAAGGACGCGATCATCGCCGTGACGGGAACCACCAGCTCCGAGCTCGACGGCACCGACGTCGACAGCGAGGGCGTCGTGACGGTCGGCGCTCACGACACGAGCGTCCTGGACGTCGAAGCCGGCGATCAACTCCTCATGCCCGGAACGCCGCTCATCACCGCCACGGGCGTGCGGGCGTGGAATCGGCTGAACCGCGTCGTCGAGGCCGAGATCCAGGACGCCGTGGTCAGCGCCGCCGGTCTGGTCACCGTGATCGCTCAGAGCGCGCCGACGCTCCGGGCCCGCACCATCGCAGCCTCGATCGCCGAACGCGACAGCGCGATCGTGACGAGCGACGCAGTGGCCCTCGCAGGCCTGTTCGCCGCGAACTCCCTCGTGGGCCGGGTCGTCGCGAGGATCATCGGCAGCGCCGTGGAGGCGGCGGGCATCCTCGTCTCTGCCGACAGCGCGGACGCGCTGATCGACGCCACGTCCGACGTGTCCGCAGTCGCGGCGACGGGGGAGCTGTCGCTCGACAACCTCCCCAAGCTGACGCTCAGCGCCGCGATGGCCGTGAATCTCATCGGCTGGGTGCTCGCCTCGAGCACGGACGCCCTCCTCGCGGCGGCATCCCTCCTCACCGGAGTCAACTTCGGGACCGCGGCGCCCTGGAAGGTCACCGCCTCGGCGATCGACTCCCGCCTCGACTCCTCCGGCGACATCCAGGTCTCGGCCCGCTCCGCCGAGACGATCAACGCGACCGTCAGCAACACGTCGGAGGCGCGCGCCAACACGCTCGCCTTCGCGTTCAGCGCCGGCGCGGGACTGGTCCTCGCCACGAGCAAGATCCTCGGGGAGACTCGCGCAGACCTGCGCTCCACGTCGAACTCGCGCGCGGCGATCCGGGCGGACGGCGCCGTCACGGTGAAGGCCGACCACGCCGCGGGCATCTTCTCGAATGTGAAGCTCACGACGGCGTCCGTGACCGTCAACGACGGCGGCGTGCACCTCCTCGCCGACGGGATCGATCTGCTCGCCGGCCGCTATGACCACCTCTCGACCGACGGCGTCGTGACACTCGACTTCGGCGACATCGTGATCGTACCCGTGGGTGCGACCTCCGACGACTTCACGGCGCAGAACGACAGCGCCGAGCAGGTGCAGACGGTCACGTCAGGTGCGGTCGTGCGGCTCGCCGACGATTACACGAAAGCACGTCACCAGACGTCGCTGGGCGTGCGCTACGTGCTGCACGGCGACATCGTCCTCGTTGAAGCCGGTCACGACGCCGGGGGCGACTGGGACACGCTGTACCGCTACCTGGGCGCCAGCACCCGCATCGATCTGGAGGCGGAGGACTTCACCGTCGCCTCGCGCTGGGCAGTGATAGGCGGTGAGGCGGGGAGCGCCTATCGCTACCTCGGCTCCGGGGGCGGGCTCGACCTGAACTCGCAGGACTACTCCGACACGACGCTCTGGGTGCGTGTGGCCGACAAGCCGCTCAGCATGTACAGCTGGATGGGCCCCGACGGCAAGGTCGTCGACCTCGACACGGAGGATCTGCTCGACCTCGGTTGGTGGAAGCCCGCCAACCTCGGCGACGCATTCCCGAGCGGCTTCAACATCACCGATTCGCAGGCACTCGCGATCTCCGCGGCCATCGTGCTCAACGATGTCAGCAGCGACGTGAGCGCGATCGTCGAATACGTCGCGGTCGATGCAGGTTCGCTTACCGTCGAGGCCATCGAGCAGGCGACCATCCATGCGGATGCCGATGTGACCGCGACGGCCTCCGGCGGCAACAGCGTCACGGGCGAGGGGCTCGCGCTCGCCGTGAACGGCATTCTCGCGACGAACCGGGTGCTGGGAGGGGCGACCGCGGCCGTGCTGTCGAGCATCCTCGACATCGGCGGCGGCATCATCGTGCGCGCCCTTCTTCAGGCCACGGTCGAGGCGTCGACGCGCGCCGCGCTCACGACTGGCGCGCAGGGATTCGGCATCGTCCTGGCATTCAACACAATCGGGTGGACGCCGACGGCGACCTTCTTCCAGCTCATCGAGGCGATCCTCGGATCGAGCGTCATCGGCGACCACACCGCCTACGGCAACGAGGCGCCGTCGGTGGCGAAGGCCCTCATCCGCCAGAGCACGGTGTCGGCCGGCGGGGCGGTCGAGGTGACGGCGGATGCCGCTGCCACCGTGTCGTCGTACGTCGGCAACGACGCCACCTCGTTCCCCGCGGCGCTCTTCGGGGCGGGCGGGCTCGCCGTCAACGGCGTCGTCTCATCCAACCGCGTCTCGAGCGGCGCATTCGCGCAGCTCGAGGGGATCACGCCCGCCTCGTGGACTCTCGCGTCGCCGCCGGCGTCCATCAAGACCGGGGATGTCGTGCACACTCCGTCCGGCGTCTTCCAGTGGACGGGGCTGGAGCGCGGGCCCCCGGTCGCCGGCGAGAACTTCGCAGCCCCCGGGTGGCGGCGCCTGAACGACATCCCGTCGACCCTCACCGCAGCATCCCTCACCCTCGACGCCGTGGCAGCCTCCGTCATCGGGGCGACCACGACGCTCTACTCCGAGGTCTCACCCAACAACGACGCCGGGTCGGGCCTCATCAACAAGTACCTCGGCGACCAGCTCGCCGACTACCTGTTCACCAGCAATTCGGGCACCGTCTCACTCGATCTTGGCGACCGCATCCGTGTCGCCGACGACTTCTCCGGCGACAACGCGGGGCAGGTCGTGCAGTGGATAGGCCCCGACGGCACAGACGTCGATCTGTCGGTGGCCGACTTCGACGACGCCGACCTGTGGAAGCTCCTCACCCCGACGAGCCTCTTCACCTCGTCCCTCGCCTATGCGCTCCTCGGCGAGATCGGCACGCGCATCGGCAAGTCGCTGACGGGCGAGTCGAAGGGCTACTTCGGTCTCGTCGTCTCCAACGACCTCCGTTCGGAGGTCATCGCCTCGATAGCAGACGTGCCGGTCACCGTCAGCGACGCGATCGCAGTGACGGCATCCGATTCGACCTCACTGACGGCGATCGACTCGAGCACGCTCGTCGCCTGGGAAGGCGGCGGCGGAGTCCTCGCGATGAACGCTGTGCTGGGTTCCGCCGACGCCCTCGTCACCAACAGCCCGCTCACTGCCGGTGGCGACCTGACTGTGGCGGCGACCCAGAATGGCGATGCCGTCTCCGTCGCGGAGACCAAGGTGGAGGCATGGGCGGCCACCGCGATCATCCTCGCCTTCAACTCGCTCGGGTGGACCTCGCAGAACCTCCTGTCCTACCTCTTCGAGGCCCTTTTCGGAGTGAGCGGGGCTGACATCGCGGCCCGATTCGGCGTCTCTGAGAACGAGGTCGTGAAGGCGATCTTCGGAGCCCTCCAGCCCTCGGCCGCTCGTGCGCTCGTGACCGACTCGCCGCTGCACATCGGCGGCGACATCACCGTCTCGGCTGTCTCGGCCACAATCCTCAACGCGACCGCCGCCAATGAGTCGACTGTCGAAGCGGCCGTCGACATCACCTTCCCCAACGCGGGGCAGAAGGCCAACAAGGCCACCAAGCAGGTCGCCGGCTACGGAGCCACCGGCGCCGCCACGGGAATCCTCGCCGCGACGAACAAGGTCAACTCCCTCGCCCGCGCCGAGATCGTGTTCACGGGCGCCCGCGGCGCTGTGCAGGCCGGCGGCGTCGTGACCGTCAGCGCCTCCGACGAGGCGGGCGTCGCGGCGCAGAGCACGGTCGTGCAGGATGTCGCAACGTCCAACACCCTCGCAGGCATCACCGATGTGCTGAACCAGATCGTGATCCCGGGCGACTACGACTACACGACTGAGTCGGGCGTGCGTCACATCGTTCCCGAGCCCGTGACCCTGCCGGTCGGAGAGCTCGGGGGGATCGGAACGCAGGTACGGGTCGGGCAGAAGTGGGTGGATGCCTGGCTCCTCGTCCACGCCGGTGGCACGGCGCCTGTCGTTGGAGACGTGTACCGCTACATCGGCCCCGAGCGGTCCATCGATCTCGGCAGCATCACCGATGCGGACTTCACCAACGCAGCGCTCTGGGAGCGGATCGTCGCAGGCCAGGACGACCTCGGCCGGTTCTATCCCGAGATCGGAAACCTGACCGACTCCGACGCGCGATCGATCGGCATCGTGTTCCTCCTCAACGACGTGCGCTCCTCAGTGACGGCGCAGGTCGTCAACGCCTTTGTCACCGGGACGGATGTCTCGGTGACCGCGGGGGAGACCGCCTGGATCGAGGCGGAGGCACTGCTGAACGTCAAGGCGACCGGCGGCAGCTTCTACGGATCCGGTTCGGTTCTCGCCGTCGCCGCGCAGATCGTGACCAACCGCGTGCTCGCGTCGGCGACCGCACTCGTCAAGGACTCGGTGATCGTCGTCTCGGGCGACGTGAGCGTCACCGCGTTCAACGACTCCGGCATCGACGCGACGCTCCTGACGTCCGCGTACTCGGGTGAGCAGGCGATCGGCGTCGTCCTCGCCTTCAACTCCGTCGGCTGGACCCCCCTCGACATCATCCTCGCGACCGTCGCGGGCCTCCTCGGCGACCCCGCCCTCTTCGACATGTTCGGCACCCAGCAGCCGGCGAAGGCGAGCGCCCGGATCGTCGACACAGTCATCGGCGTCACCGGCTCGGTGCTCGTGGAGGCGGCGAACGCCGCCGACGTCAGCGCGACGGTGAGCAACGCGGCGACGAGCGAAGCGGGCGCACTCTTCGGGGCGAAGGGGTCGGCCGCGGGGCTCCTCCTCGCGACCAACAAGGTGTCCGCCGCTGCCGAGGCCGCCATCGAGAACACCGCGGGCACGCCCCGCGAGGCGTTCTCCGCGGGCGGCGACGTCACGGTCCGGGCGACGGACCGCTCGGGCGTCTTCGCCAACAGCGTGCTGGTGACCTCCTCCACGACTGTCAACGACGGCGGCATCTCGGTCGCGCAGGGCTACATCAACGACAACGTCGTCTCGTCCACCTACACCTCGACAGAGGGCACACGCGTCCTCAAGCGAGGGGACACGGTGCGCGTCGCGGCGATCGAGGAGGACTACGCGAGCGGTGACGGAGAGGTCGACCTCGAGAACGGTCAGATCGTCCGGGTCGACGACGGGTACAGCGACGCACGCTTCGACAGCGACTCCGGAGTCCGCATCGTCCTGATCGGCGAGGTCGTCGAAGTGCTCACCGGATACACCGGCGGGGGAGCGGCAGGCGCCTACCGCTACCTCGGACCCAACGCACGGCTCGATCTCGGCGCGATCGACTACTCCGACACATCGCTCTGGGCCCGCATCGCCGGCGAGAGCGATCGCGCTTACGCCTACCTCGGCACCGACCAGACGATAGATCTCGGCCTCGTCGACTACTCGGACGCGTCCCTGTGGCAGCCGCTCGGAGGAGACGAGGGCATCGTCTACGAGTGGATGGGGCCCGACAGCACGCCGGTCGATCTGGGGCTCGCCGACTACAGCGACCTCGGCTGGTGGAAGCCGCTGCCGATCACCGGCATCCTGCCCAGCGGTCTCAACGTCACAGGTTCCGACGCGATCGCGTACGGAGGCCTGGTCGTCCTCAACGATCTGCGCGCATCCGCAGTCGCGCGGATCGTCGATCTGCGTGTCGTGGCGGCCGCGGTGACGGTCGCGGCCGCGGAAGAGGCCCTCCTCCGAGCGATCACGGATGGGTCGATCATCTCCTCAGGAGGAGCGTCGTTCCCCGAGATCGAAGGCGACTCCGTCGCCAAGGGCGGCGTCATCGCGACCAACGTCGTGCTGTCGGAGGCGATCGCCAAGATCGTCGACAGCACCGTCATCGCCGGCGGCGACGTGCTCGTGCGCGCCGACAACGTGGCTCAGCTCGATGCGACGACGAAGGTCTACATCGAATCGGCCCAGGCCAACCAGGGCATCGCGCTCGCGTTCAACTCGATCGGCTGGAAGTCGCAGAACGTCCTGTTCAACATCGTCGACACGATCATCGGCGATCCGCTTCTCGGGGAGCTGACCGACGGCCCGCAGCCGGCCAAGGTCGAGGCCCTCATCGAGCGCAGCGACATCGACGCCGGCGGCGACGTGGCCGTGATCGCCGTGAACTCGGCGGTCATCAACGCCGAGCTCAGCAACGAGTCCCGGGCCGTCGTCGTCATGGTGTTCGGCTCGACCGCCAAGTCGATGGGCTTCGGCGTCGCGAAGAACCTCGTGAACGTGAGCACGACCGCAGCCGTGCGCGGCACGCTGGCGACCCCCGTGAGCGTCGTGGCAGACGGCGCCATCACCGTGAGCGCCGACGAGGTCGCCGAGATCGTCGCCGACAGCACCGTCGAAGTGCTCTCCCAGGCCGTCAACGACCCGACGCTGCTGTTCACCGGGATCCTCGCTGCCGTCGCCCTGAACTACGGCTACACCTCGAACTCCGGCTCATCGGTCGCCATCGAGAACGGTGCACTTGTTCGCGTCGCCGACGGCTATGCCGGCACAGCAGCACGCGGCAACGTGTACGAATGGCGCGGCGGAGACGCGACCGTGAACTTCGGCGCGGAGATCTACACGGACACCAGCCGCTGGCGCCTGATCAGCACCGACGAGGAGAACGACGAACCGATCGAGTGGCTGGTCTGGCTCATCCAGAAGGTCGCGTCGCTGTGGACGAGCGCGCAGGGAGTCGCCGGGCTCGTCGTGGTCAACGACGTCCGCGGTGGCGCTGCGGTCGAGATCACGGATGCCACGATCGACGCCGAGGGCGCCGTCACCCTGACCGCGACCGAGCGCGCCGCCATCACGGCGACCACGACGAGCATCGTCAAGGTCGAGGGCGGCCAGGGCGACGTCGGCGGCGAGTCGGGCGGCAGCGGCGGCGCTGGTGGCACGGGCGGCACGGAGCCCCCTGGCGGCGAGGACGACGACGGCTTCCGCTCGCTCGGCATCAACATCGTCATCGCCACCAACACGGTGCTCTCCAGCGCTACCGTCGACGTGACCCGCTCAACGGTGACCGCAGACGGCGACATCGTCGTGCGGGCGCAGAACCTGTCGTTCATCGACGCCGAGCTGACCAACGCCACCGCGACGACGGGCATCGGCGTCGGAGTCACACTGGCCTTCAACTCGGTCGGATGGGACTCGCAGAACATCGTGTTCAACATCGCCGAAGTGTTCGCCGGGGCCATCATCGGCACCGAGAACGCCGCCGAGACCACGGCCGATGTGACCGGCAGCACGCTCAGCGCCGGCGGAGGCATCGAGGTCAGCGCGGCCAACTCCGCACATATCGACGCGCACGTCTCCTCGTCGGTCGTGACGGTTACGGTGAGCCTCGAGGATGAGGCGACCTCGGTCGCCATCGATCCGGTCATCGCGATGAACAAGGTCAGCACGAAGACGCTCGCGCGCATCCAGGACGCTGTGGCGGTCGACGCAATCACCCCGTCGATCTCGGCCGCTGGGGGAGACCTCGTGGTGCGGGCCGACGACCTGACCTGGATCAGGGCTTTCGTAGAGGCGCCCGTCACCGCGGTGGCGGTCTCGCTCAACTCCGAGGAGAAGACCATCGCCGTCGGCGTGGCCGTGAGCATCACTCGCAACGACATCCAGACCGAGACGGATGCCGAGCTCCTCGACGTCGAATGGGCTCAGGCGTCGGGCGCTGTGACGGTGGCCGCGACCGGGTCGTCGATCATCGACGCAACCGCGACGGCATCCGCCATCACCGTAGCTGTCTCCCTCAAGGAGGGCACCGCCGTGAGTGGGGGCGGCGCGGTGGCGATCAACATGATCGCCGGGCGCACCAACGCCACGATCAACGGGTCACATGTCACCGCGCTGGGTTGCGTTCCCTTGATCGACGCCACGACGGTGCCGCGGTGCGGCATCGAGCTCTCCACGATCTACGACGCGACGATAGACGCCACCGTCCGCGCGCTCGCCGTCGCCGTCGCGGTGTCGGGCAGCGGCACGACGCCTGCTGTGGCCATCGGCATCTCGGTCGCCCGCAATCTCATCGGCTGGCAGCAGTTCGGCAACCCGACGGCCTTCGACAACAGCCACACGGAGGACGCCGTCGAGGTGAAGGCGAGCGCCATCGACTCCACGCTCGAGGCCATCGGCGGCACCTCCGACGTTGTCATCTCGGCAGAGACCTCCTCGACGATCACCGCGATCGTCGAGGCGACCTCCGTCGCCGTCGCCGTCTCGAGCGACACCGCGGTCGCGGTATCGATCGGCGGTGTCTGGACCGACAACATGATCGGCGCAAGGGTCGAGGCATCCGCGACGAACACTGCGATCAGCGCCGGTCGGGCCTTCAAGGTCACCGCTTCGGACACGTCGTCGATCACCGCTGACGCGCAGGCTGTGGCCGTCTCGGCCGCACTTACCGCGGGCAAGGGTGGCGCGGGAGCCGTCGGCCTTTCACTCGCCCACAACCAGATCGACGTCCAGGTGCGGGCGCTCATCACGAATGCAGGGATCATCACCGCCCCCGGCGGCGTCTTCGTCATCGCGACCAGCGACAGCCACATCCTCGTGCAGTCGGTGGCGGTGGGTGTCGCGCTGGCTCTTGCCGGCGGATCGGCCGCGATCTCGCTCGCCGGCGGCGGGTCGGAGTCGACCAACCGCATCCTGTCGTCGACGCGCGCGATCGTCGAAGGCGGGTCACTGGGCAGAGCTGCCACGGCCAACACTCCTGCCGTGCCCGTCAGCACCGTGGAGGTGAAGGCCACCTCGAAGGGCAGCATCCACGCCGTCGTGCTGGGCGTCGCCGTATCGCTCGCCTTCGGCGGCGGTACATCGCTGGGCCTTGCTCTCGGCGTCGCCGTCGCGCGGAACCTCATCGGCTGGGATGACCAGCCGGTCACGTCCGATCACCTCTCGAACCAGGTGATCACCGGTGGGCTGGCGACGGGAGATGTCGTCGAGATCGTGGGCGGCGTCCTCGACGGTGAGGCCTACAGCTATCGCGGGCCACCGCTGAGCGGCCCCGTCGACCTGCGCACCATCGACTACACAGACCCCTCGACATGGACGCGCGTCGGACTCCGCGCGACAGACGCGGACACGGAGGCGCTCATCTCCGGTGCTGACGTCTACGCCACCGGCTCCGTGACCCTCTCCGCCACCTCCTCTCAGACCATCGAGGCCCTCGTCATCGCGGCCGCCGCAGCCGTTGCGGGCGGCAGCGACGCCGGAGTAGCCCTCTCCGGCGCCGGCGCATACGCCGAGAACCGCATCCACGCCTCGACCCGCGCCGCCATCGACGGCGGCGACCTCGATGCCCCCGCCACGGTGCGCGCGGCATCCGTGAGCATCACGGCGGAAGACTTCTCATCGATTCGCAGCGTCGCGGTCGGGGCGTCCCTCGCTGCCGGCATCGGCGGCAACGCGGGCGTGGCCGTCGCGATCGGCCTGTCGATCGCCTTCAACTCGGTAGACGTCGACGTCGCCGCCGCGATCATCGCAGCCAAGGTCACGACCACTGCGGGCTCGGTCACGGTTCGCGCGCTTTCCCACGGCTCGGACCTGTTCACCCTCACCGGCATCGACAGAGACCAGCTGGATGACGCGGCACAGGGCGCCGAGGACGACAGCACGACCGGCGTCAATGAGAAAGCTGTCGACACGGCCGCAGACAACGATGTGCTCGGCGCGATCGAATCCGCCTTCCACGCCGCGAACTACCCCCTCACCGCCGGCAAGCACCGCTCGGACGTGACGGTCGCGCCGGTCTTCTCGACGCTCGACGGCGTGGTGGACCTCGCCCGCGGCGACGCGGTGCGGGTCCTTCCGGGACACCCCTCGGGGTTCACCCCGGGCGTGTATATCTACGCAGGTGCCGATGCCATCGATGTGGACCTCGCCAGCGGCGACGCGTTCGAGAATGCGGCGCTGTGGAAGCAGGGTTCGTGGGTCATCGTCGAGACCGGCGACGTGGTGCGTGATGTCGCGACCGGCCGGTCGTACACGTACCTCGGCACGACGGGGCTGCTGAACCTCGCGGATCAGATCTACACGAACACGGCGCGCTGGAAGTACGCGCCGCCTGTCCTCACGATCGTCGAGGCTCGCAGCGTGTGGCAGCTCACCTCCGGCACCGACGTCTTCCTCATCACCCGCGATCCGGTGACCGGCGCCCTGCGCGTCTCGCGTCCGACCATCGACGCGCTGTCGATCGCGGCATCCGTGTCCGTGGCCATCGGGAGCACGGCGGGTGTGGCCGTCTCCGGTGCCGGCGCGTACGCCCGCAACGACGTGACCGGGTCGGCGAACGCGTGGATCGCTGACAGCTCAGTGGATGCATCGGCGGCCGTGGCCGCAGCGGGCGCGGTGACCCTGGAGGCTGCGGCCAGCTCGTCCACCGTGTCGACGATCGTCGCGGCATCCCTCGCGGTGGGCGCGAGCGGGACCGCGGGCATCGGCGTCTCGATCGGCGTCGCCATCGCCGACAACCGCATCGGCGGCTACGCCTCCGACGGCACCCGCCAGCCGCTCGAAGTGCGGGCCGACCTGCTCCGCACCTCGGTCAAGGCGACGGGCGCGCTCCTCCAGACCGCGACGTCGCACCAGCGGATCAGCGCCCTCGTCGTGGCAGCCTCGGCCGCGATCGCAGGTTCGGGAACCGTGAGCATCGGTGCGAGCGGCGCCGGAGCCGCCGCGATCAACACGATCTTGGTGGATGTCGCGGCCACGATCGAGGGCGTGCCCAACTCGAAGCACACGCTGCGGGGAATCAAGGCGGCGACGGTCGAGCTCACCGCGTCAGACGACTCCGCCATCAAGGCACTCGCGATCGGCGCGTCGATGTCGGTGGCGATCGCCGGCACCGCGGGGATCGCACTCTCGATCGCCGTGACGGTCGCGCAGAACACGATCGACAACGCGGTGAGCGCCGGCATCTCCGGCGTCACCGGCGACGTCTGCGCCGGCGGGGTCACGGGGAGCGTGTGCGCCGGCGAAGTCACCATCCGCGCGACGAGCTCGTCGGCGATCGACAGCCTGGCCGTAGCGGCATCTCTCGCCGCTGCGGGCGGGATCGTCGGCGTCTCGGTGAGCGCCGCCGCAACCGTGGCCACCAACGTCATCCTCACGCACACGAGGGCCTTCATCTCGGGCAGCTCCGTCACCACCACCGCGAACGGCACGACCGGCGACATCACCGTCACCGCCTCCGACACGTCCTCGATCAAGGCAGTCGTCGCAGCCGTAGCGGCTGCCGTCTCGGGCGGCGTCGCCGCCGTGGGGATCGCGGTCGGCATCTCGATCGCACGCAACCTCATCGGCTGGAAGCTTGACGGGCTCACCGCGACGACCGCATCCGCCGCGGTGAGCGCGATCATCAGCGACAGCGTCGTGAGCGCCGCGGGCGACGTCACGGTGCGGGCGACGACCACGGCCTCGATCGACGCACTCGTACTCGCGATCGCCGTGGCAGTGGCCGGCGGCGGCGCGGCGATCGCGGGAGGCGGGGCCGGTTCCGAGGTCGAGAACCGCATCCAGGTCAAGGTGCACGCGATCGTCGTCGGCACCTCCACCTCCCGGCTCACCGCACAGGCCGTCATGATCGAGGCCGCCGACGATGCTCGCATCCGTGCACTGTCGATCGGTGCGGCCGCCACCGTCGCAGCCGGCGCGGCCGCGGTCGCTGTGTCGATCGCCGTCACGATCGCCCGCAACGAGGTGGCCGACGAGGTCATCGCGTCCCTGCAGAACGTGCCGGTGGTCGGGGCCGCAACCCTCACGATCACAGCGACGAGCGGTGCGGACCCCGTGGTCGCGCAGCCGGGACTCAGCGACGCATTCCTCACCCAGTCAGCCGCAGACACGACTGACGTCGGTGGCGAGAACGGCGCGCTCGTCACCGACGCCCAGGTCACGACCCTCAGAGGCGCCCTGACGAGCCTCGGCCTCTCGAGCCACCTCGCCGTCATCACCCTCGTCGGCAACGCCGAGTGGATGCTGCGCGATGTCGACGCCGGGCGCAACTGGGTGATCCGCAAGACGACCACTGGCTACGAGGTGTCTGCGGCGACCATCGATGCGGTGGCGATCGCCGCGGCCCTCGCGCTCGGTGCGGGGCCGGCGGGCATCGCTGCGGCGGGCGGCGGAGCGCTCGCCACCAACATCGTGACCTCCACAGCGGATGCGTCGCTGGTCGGCGGCACCTCGACGGTCACCGGCGCGCTGGAGGTGACCGCCCAGGGCCGCGGCACGGTGCTCGCAACGATCGTCTCGGCCGCGCTCGCCGTCGGTGCGGGCTTCATCGGCGCCGGCATCGCCATCGGCGTCGCGATCGCGCGCAACATCATCGGCTACGACGCGGGCGACGGGACGATCGCCGATCACACGCTCACCGGCCTGCTCACCGGCACGGGTGCGATCGTCTCGGGCGACGTCGTCGCCGCGGACGATGGAGTGAACCGGGGGCGCGTCTACCGGTACGTGGGATCGGGCGGGTTCGGCGGGTGCTTCGCTCTCGCGGACAACAGCACCTCCGACAAGCTGACGCGTTCGGGATGCATCGACTTCACCGACCGGGACAATTGGCGTGAGGTGCTCACACGCAACGCCTCCGAGGTGCAGGCCTCGATACGAGACGCCAATGTCACCGCCGCATCCATCCTGGTGACGGCCACGTCGCACCAGACGATCTCTTCGCTCGTCGTCGCGGCGGCGGTGGCCGTCGGCGCAGGCATGATCGGCGTAGGTGCGGCGGGGGCTGGGTCGAGCGCCGAGAACCGCATCGCGGTCGACGTCGCCGCCTACGTCTCGGGCTCCGGCACAGTGACCTCGACCGGCGCGCTCACCGTGAAGGCAGCCGATACCTCAACGATCAAGGCGGATGTCGGTGCGGCAGCGCTGTCGGCCGGAGTGGGCATCGCGGGCGGCGCCCTGTCGATCGGCGTGGCGCTCGCCTGGAACGAGATCGCCAACGCCGTGGAGGCGTACGTGCAAGGCGCGACCGTCAGCGCCGTGAGCGTCGCGGTGACGGCAGAGGACACCACGACGATCCTCGCGTTCACGATCGCCGCCGCCGCGGCCGTCGGCGCGGGCGCACTGGCCGGCGCCTCCTTCGCCGGCGCGGGCGCGCTCGCCGACAACACGATCCGCAGCGCCGTCCGCGCCTACGCCGACGATGCCGCGATCACCTCGACGGGTGCGGTGGAGTTCCGCGCGACTGGCAAGGCGACGATTCAGGCGCTCGTGCTCGGTATCGCGGCCGCCGTCTCGGTCGGCCTCGTCTCGATCGCCGCAGCCATCGGCGCCGCCGTGGCCCGGAACCAGCTCGGACTCGACTACGACTTCACCAGCACGGACGGCAGCAAGCTCCTGCGAGCGGGCGACAAGGTGCTCGTCGCGGCCGACCACACGTCGGGCGGCACGCCAGGCGCCGTGTACCGGTACCTCGGCACACGCGGGACGATCAGCCTCGGCACGCAGAACTACACGGGACCGAGCTGGGTGCTCGAGCTGCCGAACCGCGTCGAGGCTTTCCTGCATGACACGAGCATCCTGGCCGATGCCGCACTGACCGTCGCGGCCGAAGACACGTCGACCATCACGGCGACGATCGCAGCGGGTTCCGTCGCCATCGCGGTCGCGGGTCCCGGCATCTCGATCGCCGCAGCCGGGGCGGGCGCGCAGGCGCTCAACCGCATCGGCACCCGCGTCCATGCCTACATCGACGGCGACGGCCCCACGGGCGTCAGCGCCCTCACCGTCGGAGTGACGGCCCTCAGCTCGGCAACGATCGACGCCTACGTCTACGGCATCTCGGTCGCGGCCTCCATCGGGATCGGCGGGGCCGCCGCGACGGCTGTCGTGCTCTCGGACAACCTGATCGTGACCGACACCCGAGCCTGGATCAGCGCTGCCGTCGTGACGGCGACCGGCGTGGACGTCAATGGCAAGTCGGTCACCATTGCAGCGGGAAGCGGAGCGACCTCGACGGCGATGACCTACTCGGTCGCAGTCGCGATAGCAGCCGGTGCAGTCGCCGTCTCGGTGACCGTCGCGAGCATCACCAACAGGTCCCGCACCGAGGCGCGGATCGACGATGGCTCGGTGGTGACGGCCAACCTGGGCGACGTCACCGTCTCGGTGGCGTCGACGAGCACGGCGACGGCAGAACTGCACGGCGGAAGCGGCTCGACGGGCGTCGCGGTCACGACGATCGGCGCCACCGTGATGCTCGACGACACACTTCTCGCACAGGTGGGAGATGGCGCGCGAGTCACAGCGCACCGCCTCATCGTGCGCGTCGGCGAGGAACTTTCGCCCGCCACGCGTACCGGCACCGTCAAGGTGGATGCGGGAACAGGTGGCCTCATCGCGGTTCAGGCGATCTCTGCTTCGACGACCATCACCGGCAGCGCGCTCGCCCGCGTGGGCGACGCGGTCATCGAGAAGACCGGAGCGATGCAGGTCACGGCCGATGTCAGGATGCGCGCCGACACCACGACGATCGGTGGCGAGGGCGGGCTGGTTGCGGTGGGCGCCTACTCCCCGACCGCCGAGATCGGCACAACGACGAAGTTCGCGACCGTGTCGGCGATCGTCGACGAAGGCGCGACCCTCGAAGTGGGAGACCTGACCGTCGCCGCGCGCGCCAAGAGCGACGCGACGGCGAAGATGCCCTCCGGTGGCGGTGGCGTGGTGAGCGTCGGTACCGGGCACGCGGTGTCGTTCGTCGACACCCGCGTCGTCGCACGGATAGGCCGATCCGCGTCGACTCCGGTCGTCGCTGCCGAGCCCGCCGCGTCATACGCCACATCGGTGACGGCGGCCGGCAATGTCAGCGTGATCGCCACGGTGCGCGAGACGGCGACCTCGGATGCCGACCGCGGCGCCGGGGGAGTTGTCACGGTGAGCTCACTATCGGCCGATGCCACCGTGCAGGGCGGCGCGGCGGCGGAGGTCGGCCAGCGTGTCACCCTCACCGCGCGCAATGTCGAGGTGCGTGCCACGATCGGCTCCGCCGTCGCGGACGCCTCCATGGTGATCTCCAGCGGGGGAGCCGTCGATGTGAAGACGCCCACCACGACGGCGACGGCCCTCACGACGACGTTCGTGGGGATCGGCGGCAACTCCGTGATCACCGCCACTGGTCTGAGCGGCGCCGGGGGGAACGTCATCGTCGCCGCGACGGGCCGAGCGGAGGCCGACGCGTACGCGGCGGCGTGGGGTGGCGGCGCGGTGACGATCGGAGCATCGAACGCGAAGGCGACAGTGGACCCGACCGTCTCTGCGAGCGTCGGTGCCGGCACGACGGTCAAGGCGCTGGGAGACGTTCGGATCACGGCGACCGTCAGCCGGACCCCCGAGAACCCGGCACCTCCGCCCGACGGCAGCATCGACAGCGTGGACAGTGCCGAGACCGGGGATGACACCCTCGTCGTCGACTTCCCGCTTCACACCGGAGACCAGGTCCTCTATTTCGCCAACGGCGGTCAGATCGACGGTCTGGCCATCTGCGACCCGGCGCACCTCGATCAATGCCGGCGCTACCCCGTGACGGTGCTCGAGCCCTCCGTCGACGGGGGACCCGCGACGATCGCGTTCGACCAGACGTTCGCGCTGCGCAATGTCGACGCATTGACTGACGTCATCACCTTCAAGTCCGAGCACTTCTTCGTCTCGGGAGATGCGGTCCGGCGGCTGCCCGGCGGGCAGCTGGATCTCGTGGAGGACTGGCAGGGCATCGACGAGTCCGCCGTTGTGTACGTCCGGGTCATCGATTCCGAGCGGATCAGGCTCGTGTCGACGTACGCGGCCGCCATTGCCTCGGATGACTCATTGCTGCGTGGGTTCAGCGTCGCCTCGGGAGGTACCTATCTGACGATGGCGGTCGGCGCCCCGTACGCGATCGGCACGGCTGTCACCTATGACGCGCCGGCGGTCGTCACTTTCACCCAGGACGAGGTGGATGTCACGGTCAGCACCTACACCTGGTGCGGTGTGGCCGTGACCGGCCAGCCCGTGCGGGCGCAGCAGTGCCTCGGAATCGCGGGGGACACCAACAACCCACTGCGACCCGCTCCCGATGCCCCGATCGTGCACGCTGACACCAACGTCATCTATGCACAGAACCACGGGTTCATCAGCGGTGATGCCGTGATCTACCACGGCAACGGTCTGGACCTGGTCGACGGCACGACGTACTTCGTCATCCGGATCGATGCGAACAGCTTCCGCCTCGCCGACAACTACTTCCAGGCGGTCGGATACGCCGGTATCGCCAACGGCGACGGCGACTACGACGACCCCGACGACGTCAAGCCGATCTCGGTCGAGGCGCGGTCGGTGGCGCGACAGGACCTGAGCACTCCTGCCCAGACCTCACCGCACAGCCTCGCGCGGGTGGCAGCGGGCCTCGAAGACGGTCGCACCTACTACGTCGTCGCAGGCGACTCGTCCTCGACGCGGGCCCTCTCCGCCGTCCGCGGCGGCCCTGCTATCGCCATTCGGACGACAGACACCTTCCAGGTCTTCCGCAACAACAACGGAGCCGTGGATGTCACGGTCTTCATCCGTGGCGGCATCCACCGGATCGGCGTTCTCGGGTTGGATCTCGCGCCCGTCCTCTCCGCGTGCGAGGCGAGTGAGGCGAACGTGCCGCTTGCGGAGAAGACGTGCGACAAGAGACTCGAATCGCTCCGGCTCGTCGTCTCCGCACCCGCCGGCGGCACACACAGGTTGGTCGCGCCCGACGGCACCAGCTTGGCGGCCACATACCCGGCGGCGGGCAATGGCGCCTCGAGCGCGATCGCCCGCGGCGGCCAGGGCGGTGCAGTCGACGTGACCACCCCCACTGCGCGGGTGTACTACTCGGCCGATGTCACGATCACCGTCTCCGCCACCGAGATCCGCGCCGGCGGAGACATCACGATCGCCGCTGACTCGACGACGAGCCAGGCGGCGACCGCGAGCGCGGCAGGTGGCGGCGCCATCACGGTCGGTGAAACGCACGCCGAGGTGTGGCTGATCAAGAAGACGGATGAACTCGGTAACGACGTCAACGACGTACTCGATACCGAAGTCAACGTCGCCGCCTCCACCAGGATCATCGCAGGTGACGATCTCGCGGTGACCGCGGCATCCGACCACACGGCCTCGGCGAGCGCGAACTCTCCCGGCGGTGGCGGCATCAGCGCCAAGATCGCGGAGACGACCGCCCGGCTGGAGTTCAGCACGCGGGTCACTATCGGAGCGCACGCAGTGCTCACCGCCGGCGACGCTCTCATCCTCGCCGCGCGCTCCCGCGCGGATGTGCAGACGTTGAGCGAGACCTTCTCGGTGGGGCTGGGTGCCGGCGCCGACTCCGACGGCACCAACGACAACCGCGGTGCGCGCGTAGCTGCCGACACGATCGTCACGGTCGGAGCCGGAGCGACCATCACAGGTGAGTCCGTGGCGATCGGCGCCTTCAACGACCGCCTCTACGCCAGGGCGCGAGCATTGGCCACCGCTTTCAGCCCCATCTTCCTCGGTGTGGCCGTCGCTCTGGCAGATGCGATGGTCCAGGTGGACGCGGTGACCAAGGTCGACATCCTCGGCGCGGCCGCAGACGTCACCCGCATCACGGGTGAGCGGGGAGTGGACATCCGCGCGGTCGCCGCCGCGATCGAAATCGTGAAGCTTCCCGTTCCGGTGGCAGTAGCGCTCTTCGCCTTCCCGATCCCTCACCGCTACGGGTCGACGAACCTCACAACGACCGTTTCCGCGACGAACTACGTCGTCGTCACTGCCGGCGCCCGTGACAACACGCGGGTGGCCGAGACCGGCCTGGTCGACGGCACCAGCGTCGGCCTCGACAAGATCGACCCCGCGCTCGCGCTGCTGGTCGAGGCCTCCAAGAACCTCGGCGAAAGCAACAAGGAGACCGTCACCTGGGGCGCGGATGTCATCATTCTGGGTGGTCGCGGCGGCCAGCCCCTCCTGGTCATCGACGAGAACGGATTCATCAAGGCGCTCAACAACATCGACGTGTGGGATGACCTGAGCCAGGTGGCCGGCGGCCCCAAGCTCGGCGTCGGCTCCCACATCACCGACGGCGACTACTACGTCAAGGTGCACAACGACGGCTACGGGGACGTGGCGTTCCTCGCCGACATCAGCCAGAACCCCGCAGGCGTCATACCGGTCTTCACGTTCCGCGACAACCTGGAGTCGGTCACGATCATCGACCGCTCGAGCCAGGAACTGAACATCGTCGGCATCGACATGATCTATCGCTGCGATGACGCGACCGCGACCTGCCAGGTGCCACTCGTGCAGTTCCGTACCACCGGCACCTCCGAGGGTCACGCCGACGACGATGTCATGGAGTTCGACCTCTGGCGCAACCTCACGCCGGCCGGCTCCATCGTGGACGTGCAGAAGCTCGGCACCGCTGCCGACATCGTGGTGCGCGGCGACATCCTCAACCCCGCCGGCTGGACGCGGCTGCTCAACGACGAGGGCGACATCCGCTCGGTCGGCATCGCCTGGATCGAGACCTGGGTTGCCGAGATCGAGGCGACCGAGGGCTCGATCGGCACCGCCTCCGACCGCGTCGAGGTGCGCCTCGTGAAGTCGACCAACCGCGGCGACCGGCCCGCGGCGACCGACGACTCATGCCGCGACTTCCGCATGTTCGTCACCGCGGGCATGGATGCATACCTCTATCTGCAAGCGGTCGAGCGCGGCACGCTCTGCCCCCTCGAGACCGACACGGGGTACCTCGCGGTGGGGATCGACAAGATCACGACGGGCGGGCACGCGGACCTTGTCATCGAGGACAGCGTTCGCGACGATGCCACGGGCTCGCCCGGGAACATCCGCGTGGTCGTCGACAGCGAGGACTACGACCAGCCCCACAGCAGCCACTTCCGCCCCGACACCACGGAGCTCGAGCGGGACCCGGCAGCCTATGCGCTCGGCGGATCGCCGATCGCATCCGTCTGGACCTTCGAGCTCACCGCCGTCGTGGCCGCACGCGAGGTGATGACGCACTCCAGCGGGGTGGCGGGCTACACGCTGCCTCGCACCACCACTGCCGCAGCGACGGACCCGCCCTCCGCGGGCATCGTCGCCGGCGGTGACATCATCATCGCGGACGTGCAGGGCGCCGCGAACTGGACGACGAGCGGCATGGCCGGCCTCGACGGCCCGACGGTGACGATCGCCGGCTTCACCGACGTTCTCGGAACGGGTCACATCGATGTGAGCGTCGACGGCGCCGTCACCCTGGAAGAGGTCGCGGGCGATCTCCGGGCGGGCATGATCCGCTCGCGCGGCGGCGACGTGCTGCTCACGTCCCGCACGGCATCCATCGTCGACGCCCAGGCGGGGGCCAACGCCGCAGCCACCACCGGCGATGCCGACGCCGACGTCGTCGGAGTGCACATCTCACTGGTCGCCGTCTCCGGCGGTATCGGCTCGACGACGAACTTCCTGGAGATCGACTCGTCCAACCATGACGGCGCGGTGCGGGAGGGCTGGCTGTCCGCCGGCGCGGGCAAGAGCATCTTCATCACCGAGATCGACGGCATCCCGGCATCCTCCGATGACCTCCGGGTGCTGCTCGTGTTCTCGTTCGGCGACGTCACCCTCACGACGCGAGCGGGATCGATCCTCGACGCGCTCGGCGACGACGTTGCCGACGTGTACGGCGACTCGATCGACCTCGATGCGAACGGGGGCAGCATCGGCCTTGGAGACGACGACCTCGAGATCGACTCGCAGTTCTCGGGCAGTGGAGATGTCGGGCTAGAGGCGTCCCTCTCGATCTGGCTCACGGAAGTCGACGGCACGCTGCGGCTCGTGCTCGCTGAGGCGCTCGGCGGGGATGTCACCGTGACGGTGCGCGAGTCCGCTGACCTCGACGAGGACCTCGACCTGCTGCACGACGGCACGGTGTGGTTCACCGAGAACGCCGAGCTCCCCATCCCGCGTGGCCGCATCGCCGCGACCGGCTTCGTGCTGCTGCGCGTCGGCGACGACGTCTCGTCCACCGAGAACAGCGAGATCGTCGCCGGCGGCGACATCGACATCTACGGCGACGACACCAACGGCGACACGGGCTACGGCACCACGATCGTGCTGCGCGGCGACATCACGCCGGGTTCGGCATCCGTCACCAACATCTGGGGACACACGGATGTCGATCGCTTCCAGCTGGGCGACGCGACCGGCATCGACCCGGCCAATACGAAGACGACGGTCGACTCGCCTGGCTACATCCACCTGGGCGGCGACACGCGCATCCACGGCTCCGCGGTGGATCCCGCAGCCGTCGTGCCGCCCAACGGCGACCCGGTACCCGACGGCGAGGACGAGTTCACCGTCTGGTATCTCCAGACGATGAACGTGGCGGCCGGCCACACCCTCGTGCTCGACGGCCAGGCCGAGACCGACCACTACACCTTCTACACCACCGGCAGCCACGGCAGCCCGCGGAATTTCGTCGCCTACGTGCTCGACACGGGACGCCCGGACGACGGGGTCGACGAGCTCGACATCTACGGCTACGACAGCACGCTCAACGGCACCTCCGCTCCGAACACGCCGCACCCCTACGACGACCTCTTCCTGCTGCGGGCCGTCACGGAGATCGACGGCGAGGACGCCATCCGGCCGGCATTCGTCGCCCTGCTGCACACCACGCTCGGCGTGGCGGCCCCGGCCGGCACCGCCGTGCTGAGTGCCGACGCGTTCGCGGTCGAGCGCATCGGCTACGACACAGCGCTCAACGGGCGCCTCACGGTCTTCGGCCTCGGCGGCAACGACTACTTCGCTTCGGATGACACGACGGTGCTCGTGACGCTCGACGGCGGGGCCGGCGACGACGCGTTCCAGATCGGCCAGCTCTACGGCCTGCAGCGCGACGCGACGAACCCCACGGGCCTTCCCGGTTCAACGACCGGCGGGTCGCTCGCCGTCAACGACGTGTTCGCGACCATCGCCACAACGCGCGGATGGCTCTCGGCGGGTGCCAGCGAGGCGCTCATCGCCCAGGGTGGCGACGGCAACGACAGCTTCACGGTCTACTCCAACCAGGCGCCGCTGCGCCTCGAGGGCGACGACGGCAACGACCTGTTCGTCGTGCGGGCCTTCGCCCTCGCCCAGACCGACCCGGCGACCGGCGAGATCGTGTGGCGCGATGTCGCCGCACGGGTCGCGATGCCGTTGCTGGGTGAGAGCCTCTTCTCGACCGCCGCGACGACCGAGGTCCGCACGGGCGCCGGTCAGAACCAGGTGCAGTACAACATCAACGCGCCCGTCTCGATCGAAGGCGGCAACGGCATCGACAAGGTCGTCGTGCTGGGCACCGAGTTCGCCGACCACATCGTCGTCACCGCGAAGGCGATCTACGGTGCGGGCCTCGCTGTCACCTACTCCACGATCGAGATCCTCGAGGTCGACGGTCTCGAGGGCGACGACATCTTCGATGTGCTCTCGACCGCGCCGGGCGTGGCGACCCGCGTCATCGGCGGTCTCGGCTCGGACGTCATCAACGTGGCGGGCGACGTGACCGGCGCCGTCGTCTCACGCGACATCGAGGGCACCTCGAGCGTCGTGAACCATGACGTGCGCAGCGGCGACCCGCTCTACGACGGCATCCTCGCCCCCGGCGTCGAGGTCACCGTCGCACACGGCACGCAGGGTCAGGTGATCATCGAGGAGACCGCCGGGTTCACGGATGTCCGTGAGGGCACGGGTGTCGCCGACTCCTACCTCGTCTATCTCGCCGAGCGGCCTGACGCGAACGTGTACGTCACCGTGTCGGCGGCCCGCTCGTCGTCGAACGAGGCGGCCCACGACGGCGACACCGTATGGCTCTCGCGCGTGCTGTTCGGCGCCGTGGACTACGACCGTGACATCGTCATCGACGGTCAGACCAGGCACGTTCCCGCCCACGCGATCGTGCTGGTGTTCACTCCCGACGCCTGGAACAAGGCGAGCGGTCAGATCGTCTCGGTGATCGCCGCCGACGACGACCTCGAGGAGGGCGACCGGGTCGTCATGGTGAGCCACTCCGTGCTCAGCGCCGACCCGGACTTCGACGGCGCCACCGTGCGCAACGTCGAGGTCACGGTGCACGACGACGACCTGGCCGCCATCCAGCTCGTGCAGCTGGATGCCACGGGCCAGGCCGACGCCGACACGGTTGTCATCGAGGGCACGGGTACGACCGAGCTCACGGATCAGGTCCGAGTACGACTGGCGACCGACCCCGGAGTGGCCGTGACGGTGCGCGTCACGCTCAGTGACGACCGTGCCTGGATCACCGGCGCCGGCGTCGCCGCCGTCGCGGGTGTCCCGGGCGCCTACGACGTGACGATCGCGGCAGGCTCGTGGGACACCGGCGTGGTGCTCACCATCCACGGCACGGACGACGCAGTGCGGCAGGACCCGCACTCCACCACCTTTACCTTCGAGGTGCTCTCCGGCGAATACGCGTCGGTGCGCCGCGTGCGGCTCGACATCCTCGTCCACGACGATGACACCCCCGGCGTCTACGTGCGCGAAACCGGCACCGGCACGCTCGTCGTCGCCGGCGATGGCGTCCCGGGCGGCCCCGACGACTCCTACGACATCCGCCTCACCGGGCAGCCGGGCGCGCCGGTCACCGTCGCACTCGTCGGCGACGGGCAGACCGACGTCGTCGAGGGCGGCCGCGTGAGCTACCAGGCGATCGGCGGCGAGGTCGCACTGCGCCAGTTCGCGGGCAGCGTCACCCTCGCCGGCGGCGGCACGAGCTACACGCTCACCCGCACGGGCGACTCGGCGCTCGGCAACTTCTCCGACGAGGGCTTCGCGCCCGGCCAGCGCATCCGCCTGGTGAACAACGGCATCGACCTCGGCGAGTTCACGATCACGGGCATCACGAACGGCGGCCTCACCCTCACCCTCAGCGCGACCGCCGCTCCGGCGGCCACGGGCCCACTCACGCAGGCCACGGTCAGCCGGCTCGTCACTCGAGGACTCTTCACCGGCGGCGTCGAGTACGACCAGGCCACCGGCACGCTGCGCCGCACCGACGGCCAGAGCTGGCTCGACGCCGGGTTCCTCGAGGGTCAGCTCATCAAGATCGGCCCCGACGCGGCGCTCTACAAGATCCAGCTCATCAGCAACAGCGACTTCGGCGTGCTGGACCTCATCACCCTCACCGCGAAGGCCAAGCCTGCCGCGGACATCTTCGAGACTCTCACCGTGACGCAGTGGGCTGCGGTCGTCACCTTCACACCCCAGAACTGGTATGAGCCCGTCACCGTGGGTCTCGAGGCCGACCCGTTGTACCTCCTGGCCCCGGGCCGCGAGAACTGGAAGACGTTCGCGAAGCGCCCGCACATCCTGTCGGGCATCCGCGGCCCGCTCGCGGTGGAGGGCGGGACCACCGCTGCCGACCGCTCGCTCCGGCCCGCTGTCCTGCTGCCGGGCGAGGGCAACGGCCCGCTCTTCCAGATCGCCCAGCAGCCGCCCGAGTCGCAGCAGGTCGACGTGCTCAACGTCTACGCCGACTCGAGCCAGGAAGACCACCACGGTCTGCTGACCGCCATGGCGATCACCGGGCTCGGAATGAACGCGGTGCCGCTGGACTTCTCGGATCAGCTGGGGACTGGCGAGATCATGCCCTTCGGCGAGCCGACTTCGTTCCCACCCGGCATCAGCTACGGCGCTATCGTCCTCGACCCTGCCACCTCGCACAGCACCATCGAGGTGCTCAACATCCTGCTGGGCGAGGGCAACGACACCTTGCTCATCACCAGCACCCTGCTTCCCGGGCGCGACACGAAGGCAGACGGCACGCTGGGCGACGTGGCGGTGCACGGCGGACTGACCACGGTGCACGGTGGCGGCAACTGGATGCTGCCCAGCGGCGGCATCGGCGGTGACACGATCACCATCACGGGCGGCGCCGGCCCGGGCTCCCCGCTCGTCGTGTACGGCGACACGTCCCAGGACGGCCTCTGGTACAGCGGCGACCCGCGCGTCCAGTCGGTGCGATCGTTCGGCACGAAGCCGTTCCCCACCGAGATCGGCAACGGCGACGCGCGGTTCATCTTCCCCGTCGGCAACCCGTTCACGCAGGCGGGCAACGACGTCATCGACGCGAGCGCCCTGTTCGCAGGAGTCGCCGATGCACAGCTGCAGACCGTTGGCTTCACCGCTTACGGAGGTGCGGGCGACGACACGATCATCGGCAGCGCGGCCCACGACTTCCTGGCCGGCGGCTCGGGGAACGACACGATCTCAGGCGGCCGCGGCAGCGACCAGATCTACGGCGACAACGGCGTGAACGTCGACGTCATCACCCGGGTCCTCACCATCCCCTGGCGCAACGCCAGCGTCTACGCGAACCGCGATGGCCTGGCAGCCGGCAACGACGTCCTGCACGGCGATGGCGACGGATCCACAAGCGCCACCGCGAACACGTTCGACGACATCATCTTCGGCGACTACGGCACCGTCATCCAAGACACCGAGGAGGCGACGCTCGGCGTCTTCGTTGCAGACACGAACCCCGATCCGGTCGTCGACAACGGCGTGTACGGCTACCACCGCCCGAGCCGGCTCGAGAAGATCCAGACCGCCGGTTGGGTGCGCGAGATCCGCACCACTCGCGCCGAGGACGGTGGGAATGACACCATCACCGGCGACCTCGGCCGCGACCGCATCTTCGGCGGCAATGGCAGCGACCGCATCGACGGCAATGGCGAATCGGACGTCGTCTTCGGTGACAACGGCCACATGGTCTACATCCCCGGCACGCAGAGCGTCACGATCCTCTTCCTCGTCGAGAGCATCGACGAGAAGCAAGGTGGCGTCGACACCATCACGACCGGCCCCGGCGACGACATCGTCGCCGGTGGAGCGCTCGGCGACAACATCAACGCGGGCGACGGGCAGAACATCGTCTTCGGCGACCACGGGCGGATCACCGGCTCGCAGGATCCTCTGGCGATCGCGAACCGCCCGATGCCCAGCGAGTACGGTGACGGGTCTCACGACGACTACCAAGTGCGCGTCCTGCAGCTCGTCGAGGGCTACGTCCCGGTCGGCGGAGTGCCGGCGAACAACGAGTTCGGCGGCATCGACACGATTGTCACCGGCATCGGCCGCGACATGATCTTCGGCGGCGGCGCGGGCGACGTCATCACTGCGAACCTCGGCGAGAACCTAAATCTCCCCATCGGCGGCCGGATCATCGACGGCAACAACATCATCATCGGCGACTACGGCTTCGTCGACTACCTGTTGCGCGGGACCGTCGCCGCGAACATCGCGGATGACGCCCACGACATCGAGGTCATCTCTTCGTTCGAGTCGTCGACGGGTCTCGGCGGTGGCGACACCATCACCGCGGGCGGCGGCAATGACATCGTCATCGGCGGTGTCGGCGGCGATGTGCTCACCGCCGGTCAGGGCAAGAACCTCGTCTTCGGAGACAGTGCACGCCTCGCGACCAACCCCGAGATCGCGGACAGCCACGTCTCGAGCTTCTCGGTGCACGAATTCCTCATCTGCATCATCGAGACCGTCGGCTTCGCCGATACGGATGGCGGTGGTGACACGATCTACGGGAGCGACGAGCGCGACATCCTCTTCGGCGGTGCCGGCAACGATGTGATCTACGGCTTCGGTGGCGCCGACCTGATCTTCGGCGACCAGGGCAAGGTGACCTGCACGACCACCCCTTACGACCCCGACGACCCACGCAACGGTGTGTGCGTCGACCTCGGCGGCACCATCGACTTCCGGGCCACGAACGTCACGACCGCCAGCGGGTCGGGCGACGACCTCGTGTACGCCGGCGCGGGCAACGACATCGTCATGGGGCAGCAGGGCAACGACATCATCTACGGCGAGGATGACGCGGACCTCCTCATCGGCGGGTCGAACGTCTCGGGTGCTCTCGACGGGGATGACATCATCGACGGCGGCACAGGCAACGATCTGATCGCCGGCGACAACGCCGACTGCTGCCTCCGCCCCGACACCCTCGACCCCCGGATGCGCGCCCTCATCGGCACCACCATCTACGGCACGAGCATCCCGAATGGCACCGACGGCCACGCACAGGTCACCGACGCGATGCAGCACGACCCCAACGGGGGTGCGCAGTACCGCATCACGCTGCTCGACCACAGCGACGCCGTCGAGTCGACCCGACCCGACCTCTGGGGCGACGACTACATCGCGGGCGGTGCCGGCGATGACGAGATCTTCGGTGAACTCGGCCACGATGTCATCCAGGGCGACGGCCAGGTCGATGGACTCGTCCTGGTGGCCTACGTCCACAACCTGACCGCCGCCAACCCGCGTCCTGTGCTCCTGCCCGATGGGCCGACGGGTACCCGAATCGGCGCATGGCGCGGTACGGATCAGACGGTCATCGACACCCTCGTCGTGCACCCGTCGGTGGAGCGCACCACCGACGGCGACGACTACATCGAGGGCAACGGCGGCGACGACACGATCTTCGGCAACCTGGGCCAGGACGACATCATCGGCGACTCGTCCGACCTGTACGGCCTCGGCGACAACCAGCGGGTGACCCTCTCGCAGCGGGTCGCCGGCAAGACGACCTTCTTCGGCACCGGCGGTACGCCCACCCAGTGGCGCGTGATCGGGGTCTCGGCCGACGGCAAGATGCTCACCCTCGCCGGGTCCGCGACGGGCCTCACCGCGGGGCCCGTCAAGCTCACCCTGTATGGCGCAGGAATCGCCGATCCCATCGATGTCATGGTGGCGATCAACGCCGCCGCAGGCACGATCACGCTCACGCTCACTGAAGCGACCGCCAACTGGCGCGCGATCGGCTCGTTCTGCCTCGACGCGATGTGCCGGCCCACCGGCGCTGACATGATCTTCGGCGGCGCCGGTACCGAGATCGCGCGCAACGATCCCGGCAAGGCGACCTACGGCAGCGACGGCTCGATCATCACCGCCGATGCCGGTCACGCCCGCGACGCCGACGTGATCGCCGGTGACAATGCCCGCATCCTGCGGTTGGTAGGCACCAACGGGGGCGACTCCGGGCGCTACCTCACCTTCGCCTACGACACCTACACCGGCGGTCTGCGACTCGTCGTGCGGGCCGTCGAGATGCTCGACTACACCTTCGGCGGACCGGGCTACCGGCCCCTGCTCGCGGCGACCGACCGGGGCCGGGGCGACGAGGTCCACGGCGAGTCCGGCGACGACACCGTGTACGGCATGACCGGCAACGACGTCATCTACGGCGACGGTCAGGACGACGACCTCATCGGCGGGTACGGCGACGACTGGATCACCGGCGGCACCGGCGATGACGGCATCCTGGGCGATGACGGCCGCATCTCGACCAGCCGCAACGCGTCGACCGGATGGACGACGACCGGCGTCACCTGCGTCGCGAACGGCACCACCTGCTACAGCGAGCCTCTCTACGGCATCCTCGCGCTGTTCCCCACCGACCCCGACGCGAAGACGACGCAGGGCGACGTCCTCAGCGAGGTCATCTACACTCCGGGCCACGTGCAGGAGGAGACGATCAACGTCGCCGGTGTGCTCAACAAGACGGTGAACCTCACGCCCTTCTTCGCAGACCCGAACGACCTCGACCCGCTCTACCGGCCGGACGGCGGTTACGACGACATCCTCTTCGGCGGACTCGGCAACGACGCGCTGCACGGCGGCGTCGGCGACGACGCGATGACCGGCGCCGAAGCTCTCGTCGCCGGGTACGCGCCGAACTATGTGGAGACCTGCACAGGTGGGCTGTCGATCGACTGCACCGCGGTGCGCAGCGGGCTGGTGCGCATCGACTTCGGACACCCGAACAACCCCGGCGACATCCTCCGCTTCAACCCCGACGACATCGACGGCTGGCATTACGACCGCACCCGCCGCGCCGGAGAGTTCGACCTCTACGACGAGTACGAGCCGCGCCGCGCGATCCTCTTCGATGCCACCGGATCGGTGTGGACCTGCACGGGCTACACCCCGAGCGGCCACACCTGCACGGGCAGCGCCGACATCACGGCATACCCGAACCACTGGTTCCTCAACAACGTCACGACCGAGGGCCCCACCATCGTCGGCTGCATCTCGTTCGCACCGAACGGCGACTGCCTGGGCTCGGGTCCCGCGAAGAGCGACGGCGCGGACGTCTTGTTCGGCGACCTCGGCAACGACTGGATCGTGGGCGGCACCGGCCACGACACCCTGTGGGGAGGCTGGGGCAATGACCTGCTGCAAGCCGACGACGACCTCCATTCCGGATGCCTCGCCTCCACGCCGAACGGCACGTGCACGCAGACCGGCGACACGTGGCTCAACAACACTCCCGACACCCACCCGGCGTACGAGGATCGCGCCTACGGCGGTGCGGGTCGCGACATCCTGATCGGCAACACGGGCGGCGACCGGCTCATCGATTGGACCGGTGAGTTCAACAGCTACCTCGTGCCGTTCGCCCCGTTCGGCATCGCCACGGTGAGCCGCCAGGTGCCTCCCGCGCTCTTCGAGTTCCTCTATGCCCTCTCGGCCGCGCAGGGCGCCGACGCGACCCGCGCCGCCGACTGGAACATCGACTACGCCGACCGCAACGGTGAGCCCTACGGCGAAATCGGCCTCATCACACAGCAGGACCACGGCCTCTGGCAGGACCAGAGCGGTGCCCCGGCAGATCCGCAGGCGGGCAACATCCCCGGCGGCAAGCGCGACGTGCTGCGCAGCGCGAGCTTCGACGATGGCAGGCTCAGCGCCGCCGCGATCGACAGCGGAGTCTGGTCGGTGTCCGGCGGGGCGCTGTCGGTTGCCGCAGCGTCGCTCGGGAAGGACGCCGCCGCCGTCTTCGTCGTCGACGACACCCTGCCGGTGTACTACGAGGTCGGCGCGTCGGTGAAGGTGACCAAGCCGACCGCGGGCTGGAAGGCCAACGCATACGTCATCTTCGACTACTACTCGCCGACCGACTTCAAGTTCGCCGGCCTCGACCAGTCGACCAACAAGATCGTGATGGGACACCGCAACGCGAGCGGCTGGATCGTCGATGTGCAGGCGGCCGTCGGCAGCATCGTGGCCGACAGGTACTACGCCCTGCTCGTGTCGGTGTCGGGCATCTTCGTGACGGTCTCGCTGGACGGCGTGCAGAAGCTCACCTATCAATTCGCCCCCCGTTACGTCGATGGGGTCGCGCGCGGCCTCAACACCGGGCTGGTCGGGGTGGGGTCGGACAACTCGCGCGGCGTGTTCGACAGCTTCGTCGTGCAGACCGTGCCCCCACAGACGACCTTCGACACGACAGAGGACTTCAGCGACGGCGTCGCGGATGGCCACACGGCCACCGGCACGTGGAGCGTCACGAACGGCGTCCTGCGCGGCACAGCCGGATCGACTCCTGCGACGAGCATGATGGACCTCCCCGCCCGCGCGACCGGCGGCACGACGACGACCGTCGCGGCCAGCGTCAACCTGGCCGCCGGCGCCTCGGGTGGCTTCATCATCGACGGCTACGGCGCGACCGACTACAAGATGGTTCGCCTCGACCAGGCGACAGGTACGGTCGTGCTCGCCCACCGCATCCACGGCAAGACCGTCGTCGATGCGACCTTCGCGGCCGCGCTCGCGGCTGGGGTCGCCCATCAGCTCGTCGTCACCCTCTTCGGCACGACCGTCACGGTGAGCGTCGACGGGGTGACGCTCGGGTCCTTCGCCTACAACGGCGCCGTGGCCGACGGGCAGCTGGGCCTGCTCGCCATGACCGGCGCGACCACGTTCGACACCGTGCATGTCACGTACGGCGTTCCGCTGACGTTCTCACCCGACCCGATCGCCCCGACCCTCACGGTGCCTCCGGCCGTCACCCGCACGGCCGCAGCCGGCGCCGGCACGCTTCTCATCAGCGATGCGACCCTCGGCACGGCGACGGCGAGCGACAATGTCGCGGGCGTCACGGTGAGCCGCACGGGTGTGCCGGCCGGCAACCTGTTCGCCATCGGAATCACGACGATCACCTGGACAGCGACCGACGCCTTCGGGAACAAGACCATCGGCACCCAGCTCGTGACTGTGCTGGCGTCGCTTCCGGTCGTCACGATCACCGCCACGGATGCGGCGGGTGCTGAGGCAGGGACCGATCCGATCGTCTTCACCGTCACCCGCTCGGGATCCACGGCGGCAGCCCTCTCCGTACAGGTCTCCTTCGGCGGAACGGCCGCGGCATCCGACTATGCGGTCACCGTCACGGGTGGCACGTATGCCGGTGGCGTCCTGACCGTTGCCGCTGGTTCGGCGTCGGCGGTCGTCACGGTGCGGCCGCTCGACGACACGCTCGTCGAGACGTCGGAGTCCGTCACCCTCGCGGTGGTCGCCGCATCCGGCTATGACAGGAGCGGCGCGACGTCAGTGAGCGGCTCCATCGCCGACAACGACCCGCCGCCCGCGCTGCCCACCGTCACGATCACGGCGACGGATGCCGCCGGTGCCGAGCAGGGGACCGACCCAGTCGTGTTCACCGTCACCCGCTCGGGATCCACCGCCGCGGCGCTCGCGGTCAGCGTCTCCTTCGGTGGAAGCGCCGCTGCGTCCGACTACGGCGTCACCGTCACGGGCGGCACGTACTCCGGCGGCATCCTGACGATTGCCGCTGGTTCTGCGTCGGCGGTGGTCACGGTGCGGCCGCTCGATGACACGCTCGTCGAGCCGAGTGAAACCGTCACCCTCGCGGTGGTCGCGGCATCCGGATACAGCGTGGGCTCACCGGCGTTGGCGAGCGGCACGATCGTCGACAACGACGTCGCACCGACCACGTCGTACCTCACGCTCACCGCCACCGACGCCGTCGGCGTGGAGAACCCCGCCGACACCCTGACCTTCGTCATCACGCGCACCGGCAAGACCGACTCGCAGATCACGATCCAGCTCGCCTGGTCTGGCACCGCGGTGTACGGCAAGGACTACACGGTCACCGCCGTCGGCGGCACGCTCAACAACAAGGGCACGGCCGTCACCCTCGCCAACGGCGTCACGACGGTGACGCTCACGCTCACGCCGCTCCGTGACACCTCCACCGAGCCGGCCGAGACGGTGATCCTCACCCTCGGCACCGGCACGGGCTACACGCTCCCCACGCAGAAGAGCGTCAACGGCACGATCACCGATGCCCCGGTGTCCGGTCCCGCGGCGCTCGGCGGCGGCTCGTCCGGTGCGCTGTCCGCTCAGCCGGTCTCGGCAGCCGTGGTGATCGAGATCGGGCCGACGTTCCTCGGCACGGTCGCCGAGACGTCGGGCGCGCCGACCGGCGGGCCGACGCCCATCGATCGGGCGCCAGCTGCACCGCCGTCGCCTACGCCGGTCGCGCTGGTCGTGCCGGTGCGCATGTCCGGCCGCGGCATCCGTCCGTTCGTCCGCTGAACGGGCCGCTAGCCTCGGAGCATGGCTGAGCGCTACACCCACGGACACCACGAGAGCGTGCTGCGATCGCACACCTGGCGGACGGTCGACAACTCCGCCGCCTACCTCGCGCCGCTGCTGCGGCCGGGGCTCGCGGTCCTCGACGTCGGCGCCGGCCCTGGCACGATCACCGTGGAACTCGCCGAGCGCGTCGCACCCGGGCACGTGACGGGACTGGATGCCGCAGCCGACGTGGTGGCGCAGGCTGCCGCCCTCGCCGCCGACCGCGGGATCGGCAACGTCGAGTTCCTCGTCGGCGACGCGTACGCGCTCGACCGGCCGGCGGACGGGTACGACGTCGTGCACGCCCATCAGGTGCTGCAGCATCTCGCCCGTCCGGTCGACGCGCTGCGGGAGTTCCGTCGGGTTCTCGCGCCGGGCGGACTGGTCGCGGTGCGCGACGTCGACTACGAAGGCGTCATCTGGCACCCACGGGTGCCCGCGCTCGACGAGTGGCTCGATGTGTACCTGCGCACCCATCGCGCCGTGACAGGGGAGCCCGCCGCGGGCCGGCTGCTCAAGTCGTGGGCGCGCGCGGCCGGTTTCACCGAGGTCGTGTCGTCGGCGTCGGTGTGGTTGTACGAATCTCCGGCCGAGCGGGAATGGTGGGGCGGTCTGTGGGCCGATCGTGCCCTGAAGTCCGCGTTCACAGGCCATACGGTGACCCACGGCGTCACCGATCTCGCGGGTCTCGAGCGCATCGCGGACGGCTGGCGGGAGTGGGCCGCGGCCGAGGACGGCTGGCTGCTCATGCCGCACGGCGAGGTGGTGGCGCGCGGCTAGGCTGGCGCGCGTGACAGAGCACTCGCCCCCGCACCTCCCCGCCCGCAGCCGCCTCGTTCACGACGCACTTCGCGCCGTCGGTATCGCCGGAGACATCGTCGTGCTGCCGGATGCCGCGGCCACCGCCCCTCTCGCCGCAGCGGCGCTGGGGGTCGAAGTGGGAGCCATCGCGAACAGCCTCGTGTTCTGGTCCGACGGCGAACCGCTCCTGGTCATGACGAGCGGCGCCCACCGGGTCGACACCGCCGCGCTCGCGCGGCGACTCGGACGCGAGAAGATCCAGCGTGCCACCCCCGACCAGGTGCGCGCGGCGACCGGTCAGACGATCGGAGGAGTGGCGCCCACGGGACACCCAGCGCCCCTGAAAACGATCGTGGATGAGGACCTTTCGGCCTTCCCGGAGATCTGGGCCGCCGGCGGCACCC
The DNA here is from genome assembly GCF_054049175.1 of Microbacterium sp. P5_E9. Taxonomy (NCBI): domain Bacteria; kingdom Bacillati; phylum Actinomycetota; class Actinomycetes; order Micrococcales; family Microbacteriaceae; genus Microbacterium; species Microbacterium sp. P5_E9. The sequence goes on from NZ_JBFUMV010000002.1 coordinate 629,051, forward strand.
CGCACACCGTCTTCCCGCTCACCTACGACGAGCTCGTGCGGCTCACCGCCGGCGCAGTCTCGAAGGTCGACGAGGACTGACCGCAGCGAAGCCAGACGCGCCGGAGTGGTTGGTCATCCCTTTTCCGCACCCTCCGTCGTGTTCATGATCCGCTTCTGGAAGATGAAGAACATCACGGCGACGGGGATCGTCATGATGGCGGCGGCCGCCAGTTTGAGCGGGAACTGGTTGCCCTGGCTCAGCTGGCCGGACGCCAGCGAAGCGACGCCCTTCGTCAGGGTGGTGAGCGCGGGCGACTGCGTCGACACGATGAAGTGGTTGAGCTCGTTCCACGATCCCTGGAACGACAGGATGATGATCGTGATGAGCGCGGGCCGCGCCATCGGGAGCACGACAGACCAGAAGATCCGAAACGCCCCCGCGCCGTCGATCCGGGCCTGCTCCTCGACCGACACCGGGATCGACTCGAAGAAGTTCTTCATGATGAAGATGCCGGCCGCATCCACCAGGAGCGGCAGGATCATGCCGGCGTACGAGTCGTAGATGCCGATCTGGTTCAGCACCAGGAACTTGGGGATCAGCAGCACCACGCCGGGCACCGCCATCACCGCGACCACGGTCGCGAAGATCCAGGCCCGGCCGCGGAAGTGCAGCCGCGCGAGCGCGTAGCCGGCGAGCGACACGAAGAACACCCGGCCCAGGGTCACGAAGATCGTGACGATCGCGGAGTTCATGAACCAGAGCGGGAAGTCGCTGCGGGAGAAAAGCAGATCGTACGCGGCGAACGACCACACGGTCGGGATCAGCGAGATCGGGTCGGCGGTGGCCTCGGCATCCGTCTTGAAAGAAGTCGCCACCTGCACGAGGAACGGGTAGATGTAGATGATCGCCAGCACGAGCAGGATCGCGTAGAGCAGCACCTGCCCGCCGACCGACTTCACGGTGAGGCTGCGCCGCCTGGGGGAAGCGGGCTGCGGCACGACGGCGACGGCGGTGTCGGCGACGGCGACAGGAGCGACGGTCATGGAGACGTTCCCTTCACGACGGCGGGGGTGGCAGCCGGCTGGACTGGCGGCTGACCCTTCACCTGGTACTGGCGGATGCGGCGCTTCGAGACGGGACGCTCGCGAAGCACCCAGCGCTGAAAGACCGTGAACACGATGATGATGAGGAACAGGATGAAGGCGATCGCCGATCCCTGCCCCCACTTCTGATTCTCGAATGCCGCCTGATAGGAGAGGTAAGCGGGGGTCAGGGTCGTCTTGGCCGGCCCACCTCTGGTGCCGGTGTAGATCTGGTCGAAGACCTGCCAGCATCCGATCAGCCCCAGCGTCAGCACGGTGAAGATGGTGACCCGGAGCTGGGGGAACGTGATGGACCAGAAACGCTGCCACCCGTTCGCGCCGTCCATCATGCCTGCTTCGCCGAGCTCGGAGCCGATGCTCTGCAGTGCCGCGACGAAGAGAAGCATGAATGTTCCGCTGGTCGTGAAGATGCCCATCAGGATGAAGGCGCTCATCGCGACGGATGGTCCCGCAATCCACTCCCACCACGTGACGCCCAGGAATTGGTTGGTCAGCAGCCATTTCGGGCCGTCGAGGGGTCCTCGGCCCATTGCGAGGTGGATGATGCCGCGCGGTTCGAAGAACCAGTTCGGCCCGTTGATGCCGATCCATGACAGGACTTGGTTGACGACTCCGAATTTCGCGAAGAGGAAGAGCCACAGGATCGTGATGGCGACGGAACTGGTCACCGACGGGAAGTAGAAGGCGGTGCGGAAGAACCCGCGTCCGCGGAGGATCGCGCGGCTCACCAGCACCGCGAGGAAGAGCGACAGCGCGGTCTGCAGCGGCACCACCAGCGCCACGTACCACGCGTTGTTGCGCAGCGAGAGCCCGAAGTTGCGTTCGGTGAGACCACCGCCGGTCGTCACATCGGCATAGTTCGCCAATCCCACGAAGTCGACGCTGGAAGACAGCGGGCTGCCACGGCCGTTCCAGTCGGAAAAGCTCACCCACAGCGCCATCAGTACGGGAATGAAGAGGAAGACGCCCAGGATGATGATGATCGGAGCCGTGAACAGCCACCCCGCGGCCCCCTCGCCGCGCCGGATCCCCGAGGATCCGGCGCGGGAGGTGGTCTTGACCAGGTCGGTCATCTCAGCCGCCGACCACGGCCTCGAGGTTCGTCTGCACCGAGTCGAGGATCGCCTGGGGATCACCGGTCTTGAGGCCCTCCAGCTGCGCGTTGAAGTCTGCGATGACTTCGTTTGCGCCGGCCTCGGTCGGCGGGTACTGCGCGTAGTCCGCCCCGGTGAGGAACGCCGCCAGGTCGGGGTTCTCGGTGCTCCACTGCTCGGCGGCAGACTGGATCGAGGGCATCGGACCGAACGCCTTCGAGAAGGCGAGCTGCTGGTCGGTGGCGGTCAGGTACTCCACGAGGTCGAGAGCGGCCTTCTGGTTGGGGCTGTCAGCGGCCATGCCCCAGCAGTTGGTGAACTGCAGGGTGCCCTGTCCGCCGGGGCCGGCCGGGAGCTCGGCGACCGTGTATTTGACGTCGGGGTAGTCGTTGGTCATCGCACCGCCGATCCAGTTGCCCTCGATGACCATCGCGGCGAGCTGCTTGCCGAAGGCCTCGCCACCCCAGCCCGCTCCGACGTCCTTCGCGTACGCGAAGTTGCCGGCGTTGAGGCCGTCCTTGACGTAGGTCAGGGCGTCCACGTTCTCCTTGCTGTTCGCCACAGCCTTGCCGTCGACGACAAGGCCGCCGCCCGCTTGGGCCATGAACGCGCCGATGCGCGCATACTCTCCGCCGAACGCGAGCCCGACCACGCCATTGGCGGTCAGCTTCTTGCTCACATCAGTCAGCTGTTCCCAGGTCGTCGGGAGGTCGGCGTCGGTCAGACCGGCTGCTGTCCACAGGTCGTTGTTGATGATGAGCGCGAGCGTGGAGAAGTCCTTGGGCGCGCAGTAGAAGTCGCCGTCCACCGTGAAGTTGTCGACGAGGGCGGGGTAGAAGTCGTCCTTGTTGCCGAGCTGGTCACCGTAGGCCTTGAGCGATCCGTTGCCGGCATAGCCGGCGATCGCGTCGGGGGACAGGTAGAACAGGTCGGGCGGCGAACCCGCTGCGAAGCCCTGTGCGAGCTGCTGGTTCATGTCGTTGGCGACTTCGACGGTCGCTTCCACACCGGAGTCATTCGACCAGGCGGCGACCGCATCTTCGACGGCGGCCGTCTCGGCCTCGCCGCTCGATCCGATCAGCAGGGTGAGCGCGTCGTCGGATGACGTCAGGTCGCCTGCGCCGGCGGTGTCGGCGGGCTGGTCGAACCCCGAGCCGCCGCAGCCCGTGAGCGCAAGTGCGGCGGTGGCTAGGACGGCGCCGGCTGCCAGAAGTGCGCGCCTCTTGTGCTGTGTCATTTCTCTCTCCTTCGATGAGTCGGATCCGCGGCGGACTCGTGGTCATCCGTGATCGCTCGCGGTGCAAAGTTGGAACGATCAAAGACGTGCCGCACGGTCACGCTACGACGGCACTCAGCACCGAACAAGGTGGTTGACAGGGCCTTAGAATTGCGTTCAGGACGTTCACAGCGGGGCTCGACGGAGGGATTCGCGTGGCGAGATCACCGACCGTCGAAGACGTCGCGCGGGCCGCGGGGGTGAGCCGCCAGACCGTCTCCAACGTGCTCAACACGCCGGGGATCGTCAAGGACTCCACCCGTGAGCGCGTCGAAACCGCGATTGCGGCCCTCGGCTACCGCCCGCACGCTGCTGCTCGCATGCTGCGCACCAGACGGAGCTCGACCATCGGCATCCATCTCGATCCATACGCAGGCGGCATCTCCGGGGTCGTGCTCGACCGCTTCATCCACGCGCTGACCCAGCTCGCGAGCGAGCGGGGCATGCGCATGCTCGTCTACACGGCCCGGACGGACGCAGAAGAGCTCAGCCGACTGGCGGAACTGTCCGACAGCGCCGAGATCGACGCGGTCGTCATCACCGGGACGTTCCGCGGGGATCCGCGCACCGGCTGGCTGAGCGAGCGGAAGCTGCCGTTCGTGTCGTTCGGGCGGCCGTGGGGCGCCGATGACGTCGCGGAGCCGCTGCACCCCTGGGTCGACGTCGACGGCGCGGCCGGGACGCGCGCCGCCACCGAGCACGCCCTGTCGATCGCGGGTGCCCGGGTGGCGTTCCTCGGCTGGCCGGCCGGTTCGGGAACCGGGGATGACCGGGAACGCGGATGGCGGGAGGCGATGGCTGCGGCGGGGTCGACGACCCCGCGATATACGGCGGTCGACGATGTCGGCGTCGCGCGAGATGCGGCAGCGGCGGCACTCGACGCGCGAGAGGCCGACGCGATCGTGTGCGCGAGCGACTCGCTTGCGATCGGAGTCCACCTCGCAGCGGTGGCGGCCGGCGTGCCACGGCTTCCCGTGATCGGGTTCGACAACACCCCGGCCGCGGAGGCGCTCGGGATCAGCAGTGTGGAGCAGCTGCCCGAGCGTGTCGCTGCGGGCGCCCTGGAGTTGCTCATGGGGCCGACCGGAAGTGCGATCGCGCCGCACCCTCTGGGCCTCGCGCACGTCCTGGTGACGCCGCGGCTCGTCGTGCGCTGAGTCGCCTGTCTACCGTGCGCCGCCGATCCGGCGGGCGAGCTCTGCGGCGGCCGGTGCGACCAGCGCCGCGAGGGCCGGGGCATCCGCTTCGGCGTCTTCGGCGTACGTGACGGCCAGGGCCGCGATCGGCCAGCCGCTGTGGTCGCGCACCGCGACGCCCACCGAGCAGAGTCCGAGGGTGACTTCACCGTCCTCTGACGCGAAGCCCCGCGCCCGGGTCAATCGCAGCAGCTCGCGGAGCTCGCCGGGCCGCTGCGGACCGCGGCCGGTGCGGTCGGCGAAGGCCGATGCATCCGGGAACAGCGCACGGACCTGCTCTCGTGGCAGCGCCGCGAGCATCGCCCGGCCGGTGGCGGTCAGGTGCGCGGGCAGCCGCACCCCGACGTCGGTCACGAGCGCGGGGCGCCGAGGGGCGCGCTCCTCGACGATGTAGACGACGTCCCGGCCGCTCATCACAGCCAGATGGGCGCTCTCCCCGGCGCGGTCGGCGAGCGCGGCGATGAGCGGTCGGCCGAGTCGCGCGAGCGGCTGCTGCCGGGCGAAGCCTCCGGCCAGCTCGAACGCCGCGGTGCCGAGCCCCCAGCGCCGCTCGGCGGGGAGGTGCACCACGAACCCGTGCTCCTCGAGGGCTGAGAGCAGGTGGTACACCGTGGAACGGGGGATGCCGAGCTGAGCCGCGATCGTACTCGCGGCGATCGGGCCGCGCTGGTGACCGAGGAGCGAGAGGATCCGCAGTGTCTGGTCGGCGGCCGGAACCTGTGGGCGCACCTCCGCCCGCGGCGCGTTGTCTGGGATCACAGACACAGGATCGCATGGAGGACCCCCACGCGCGAGCGTCGGGGTGTGGAATCGGGTCATGGCCACCCTCATCGAAACCGCGGGCGCCCTCGGCACGGTCGTCGTCGGCGCCGCACCCCTGCGCCCCGAAGACGTCGTCGCCGTAGCCCGCCACGACGCGCGGGTCGAACTCGACGCCGGCGCGATGGTGCGCGTCGCGGCCACCCGGGCCCTCGTCGAAGGACTCGCCGACGATCCCGAACCGCATTACGGCATCTCCACCGGGTTCGGCGCGCTCGCCACCACCTTCATCGCCCCCGAGCGCCGACTCCAGCTGCAGGCGAGCCTCATCCGCTCGCATGCCGCCGGCACCGGCGCCGAGGTCGAGCGCGAAGTCGTGCGCGCGCTCCAGCTGCTGCGCCTGCAGACGCTCGCGACCGCGCACACCGGGGTGCGCCCGATCGTCGTGGAGACCTACGCCGCGATGCTCAACGCCGGCATCACCCCGATCGTGCGCGAATACGGCTCGCTCGGCTGCTCGGGCGACCTGGCGCCGCTGTCGCACGTCGCGCTCGCCGCGATGGGCGAGGGGCAGGTGCACGTCGCCCCTTCGACAGGCTCAGGGACCGGGAAGCTCGTCGAGGCGGCGGACGCGCTCGCCGCGGCATCCATCGCTCCGCTCGAACTGCGCGAGAAGGAGGGCCTCGCCCTCATCAACGGCACCGACGGCATGCTCGGGATGCTGCTGCTGGCCCTGCACGACCTGTCGGTGCTGCTCGACACGGCCGACGTCGCCGCAGCGATGTCGATCGAGAGCCAGCTCGGGACGGATGCCGTCTTCGCCGCCGACCTCATGGCGCTGCGGCCGCAGGTCGGCCAGGCGGCCTCGGCGGCGAACCTGCGGGCGTTCCTCGCGGACTCGGACATCATGGCGAGCCACCGCGACCCCGCGGTGTGCACCCGGGTGCAGGATGCGTATTCGCTGCGCTGCTCGCCGCAGGTGCACGGCGCAGCGCGCGACACCGTCGAGTACGCCCGGACTATCGCGTTCCGGGAGCTTTCGTCGGCGGTCGACAACCCCGTCATCACCGACGACGGCCGGGTGGAGTCCAACGGCAACTTCCACGGGGCGCCGGTGGCGTACGTCCTCGACTTCCTCGCGATCGCCCTCGCGGACGTCGCCTCGATCTCGGAGCGCCGCACCGATCGCGCCCTGGACCCCGCGCGCAGCCACGGCCTGCCGCCGTTCCTCGCGCACGAGGTCGGCGTCGACTCCGGGCTGATGATCGCGCAGTACGCGGCGGCAGGGATCGTCTCCGAGCTCAAGCGACTCGCGGTCCCGGCATCCGTCGACTCCATCCCGTCTTCGGCGATGCAGGAGGACCACGTGTCGATGGGCTGGGCCGCCGCGCGCAAACTGCGGCGCGGCGTCGACGGGCTCGCCCGCGTGCTCGGGATCGAGGTGCTCACGGCCGCTCGGGCGCTCGACCTGCGGGCGCCGCTGCAGCCCGGCCCCGCGACCCGCGCGGTGCGGGACCTGGTCCGGACGGTCGTCGATGGACCCGGACCCGACCGATTCCTCTCACCCGACATGGAGGCGGTGGCCGAACTCGTCCGCTCGGGTGCCGTCGCACGCGCCGCCTACGAAGGAGCATCGAGATGACCACCACTGACACCACGTCGACAGGCTCAGTGACCGAGGGCACCAGCCCCGGCACCGAACCCGCCAGGGTCGTCCGTGCGGCTCGCGGCAGCCAGCGCACCGCCAAGAGCTGGGGCGCCGAGGCCGCCAAGCGCATGCTCATGAACAACCTCGACCCCGACGTCGCCGAGCACCCCGAAGACCTCGTCGTCTACGGCGGCACCGGCAAGGCCGCGCGCAGCTGGGCGGCCTTCGACGCGATCGTGCGCACCCTCGATGAGCTCGAGCCCGATGAGACGCTCCTCGTGCAGTCCGGCAAGCCGGTCGGCGTGTTCCGCACGCACGAGTGGGCGCCCCGCGTGCTCATCGCCAACTCGAACCTGGTGGGGGACTGGGCCACCTGGCCGGAGTTCCGCAGGCTCGAGGCGCTTGGCCTCACGATGTACGGCCAGATGACGGCAGGATCGTGGATCTACATCGGCACGCAGGGCATCCTCCAGGGCACGTACGAGACCTTCGCCGCCGTGGCGAAGTCGCTCGGACGGGACTCGCTCGCCGGCACCCTCACCTTGACGGGCGGATGCGGCGGCATGGGCGGCGCGCAGCCGCTCGCCGCCACGATGAACGGCGGAGCCGTGCTCATCGTCGACGTCGACGAGTCGCGCCTGGCTCGGCGAGTGGAGCACGGCTACCTCGACGAGTACACCACCGACCTCGACGACGCCGTGGCTCGGGCCGTCGCGGCGAAGATCGAAGGCCGTGCCCTTTCGGTGGGCGTCGTCGGCAATGCGGCCGAGGTCTTCGGCGACCTGCTGCTGCGCGGGGTGCCCATCGACATCGTCACCGATCAGACCAGCGCGCACGACCCGCTCGCGTACCTTCCCGTGGGCATCGCCTTCGAGGACTGGCGCGCCGAGTCAGACCGCGACCCCGAGGGCTTCACCGCGCGGGCGCGGGGTTCGATGGCGAAGCAGGTGGCCGCGATGGTGGGATTCCAGGATGCCGGGGCCGCCGTCTTCGACTACGGAAACTCGATCCGGCGCGAGGCGGAGCTGGGCGGCTTCGCGCGGGCGTTCGCCTTCCCCGGCTTCGTCCCGGCTTACATCCGTCCGCTCTTCGCCGAGGGCAAGGGACCGTTCCGCTGGGTCGCCCTCTCCGGCGACCCGGAGGACATCGCCAAGACGGATCGGGCGGTCAAGGAGCTCTTCCCCGAGGATGCCGCGCTGCACCGCTGGCTGGAACAGGCGGCGGACAAGGTGCATTTCGAAGGGCTGCCCGCGCGGATCTGCTGGCTCGGCTACAAAGAGCGGCACCTCGCAGGTCTGAAGTTCAACGAGATGGTGGCGTCCGGCGAGCTGTCGGGGCCGATCGTCATCGGCCGTGACCACCTCGACGCCGGATCGGTCGCTTCGCCCTACCGCGAGACCGAGGCAATGGCCGACGGCTCCGACGCGATCGCCGACTGGCCGCTCCTCAACGCCCTGCTCAACACGGCGAGCGGCGCCTCGTGGGTGTCGATCCACCACGGTGGGGGCGTCGGGATCGGTCGCAGCATCCACGCCGGACAGGTCACGGTCGCCGACGGCACGGCCCTCGCGGCCGAGAAGCTCGAGCGCGTGCTCACCAACGACCCCGGCACCGGCGTCATGCGCCACGTCGACGCGGGCTACGAGCGGGCCAAGGACGTCGCGCGCGAGCGCGGCCTGAAGGTGCCGATGCTGTGAGCGCGACCCTGATCACGAACATCGGCGAGCTGACCACGAACGCCGGCCCTTCGACAGGCTCAGCGACCGACGGGGATCCGTGCGGGACGATGACGGATGCCGCGATCCTCGTCGACGGCACGCGCATCGTCTGGGTCGGCTCGGCGGCGGAGGCCGCTCGAACCGGCGTCGCTATAGTGGATGCTGGCGGCAGGGCCGTCATCCCGGGTTTCGTGGACAGCCACACGCACCTCCTCTTCGCGGGGGACCGTGCCGACGAGTTCGAGGCGCGGATGGCCGGCACGCCGTATGCCGCCGGCGGCATACGGCGAACGGTCGCCGCGACCCGCGCCGCCACAGACGAGGAACTGCGCCGCCGGCTGGCCCGACTCGTGGCCGAGCTGCGCGCCCAGGGCACGACGACGTGCGAGGTGAAGACCGGGTACGGCCTCACGGTGCACGACGAGGAGCGACTCGCCCGCCTGGCCCGCGAAGTGACCACGGAGGTCACCTACCTCGGCGCGCACGTCGTGCCCGCCGAGTTCGCGGATCGCCGCGACGAGTACGTCGACCTCGTCTGCGGCCAGATGCTCGCGGCCTGCGTGCCGCATGCCCGCTGGATCGACGTCTTCTGCGAACGCGGCGCCTTCACGCCCGACGAGTCCCTGCGGATCCTGACGGCGGGCATCGTGCAGGGCCTCCTTCCCCGGGTGCACGGCAACCAGCTCGGGCCGGGGAAGGGGGTGCGGCTCGCGGTCGCGGTGCGCGCGGCATCCGTCGATCACTGCACCTACCTCGACGACGACGACGTCGCGGCTCTGGCGGGCTCCGACACCGTCGCGACGCTGCTGCCCGGCGTCGAGTTCTCCACCCGTCAGCCGTATCCCGACGCGCGCCGGCTGCTCGATGCCGGGGTCACCGTCGCTCTCGCGAGCGACTGCAACCCCGGGTCGAGTTTCACCAGCTCCATGCCGCTCATGGTGGCGCTGGCCGTGCGCGAGATGGGAATGACCACCGCGGAGGCGGTGTGGGCGGCGACGGCAGGGGGAGCGCGCGCCCTGCGCCGCAGCGATGTGGGCGCGATCGCCCCGGGCATGCGCGCCGATCTCGTCCTCCTCGACGCCCCGAGCAGAACCCACCTCGCCTATCGCCCAGGGGTCCCGCTCGTGGCGAAGGTCTGGAAGGACGGCGTCGCCCTCTGACGCCCGCAGACGCTCAGCGTGGGGCGTCGAACGTCCAGGTGTCCGGGTCGACGGCGGTCGCGACATCCCAATCGTCGACGGCCCAGGTGAAGGTCGCCACGGCGCACGTCGGCATGTGCGCAATCTCACCCGACAGCTGCCCGGCGAGCACGGACATGCCCGGATCGTGGGCGACGACCATGACCGAGCCCACGCCGCTCTCCGCGGCCGCCCGCAGCAGCTGCGACGCCGGGGCGCCGTACAGGCGCTCCTGCTCCTGCACCTCGAGCCCAAGCGCTGCGGCGAAGTACGCGGCCGTGGTGCGTGCCCGCAGGGCGGTGCTCGAGAGGATCGCATCGACGCGGAACCCGGAGTCGCGCAGTCGTTCGGCCATCACCGGCGCATCGCGCAGCCCCCGGCTGCCGAGCGGGCGGTCGTGATCGTCGAGCGAGTCGTCGCCCCAGTCCGACTTCGCGTGGCGCACGAGCACGAGTCCGGTCATGACAGCACCGCCCTTCCGGCGAGGAGTTCCAGCACGCACAGCGCGGCGAGGCGGACGGTGCGTCCGTCCGGCGTGTCCGCGGTCGCGTCGACTTCGACAATATCGGCGCTTCGCACCCTGGGATCGGATGCCGCGCCCCGCACGAGGGCGCGCAGCTCCCAGGCCGCGAGGCCACCAGGCACCGATGCGGGGCAGCCGGGCGCGACGGCGCGGTCGCACACGTCGACGTCGATGTCGAGGTGCACCGCGCCGGGACCGGATCCCGCGACTTCGAGCGCTTCGGCCATGACCTCGGCGACCCCGCGGCGACGCACATCGTCGAGGGTGATGACCGTGATCCCGAGCTCGGCGGCGCGCCTGGCGTATGCCGCGGAGTTGGCGAAGTCGGCGATCCCGACCTGCACGATCCGGCGCGGATCGAGCCCGCCTTCGACGAGACGCCGCACGGGCGACCCGTTCGAGATGCCGTCGCGCAGATCGAAGTGGGCGTCCAGGGTGATCAGGCCCGCGGCATCCATCCCCTGCGCCACCGCGAAGGTGGCGGAGTTGTCCCCACCCAGCGCGATCACGAACTCCGCCCGGGCGCGCAGCTCACCCACTCGATAGCGGACGGATGCCTCGCCCTCCGGCCCGTCCGGCTCCACCACGTCCCCCGCATCGACGATCGCGAGCACGTCGTTCAGATCGACCGGCGACGCGCCCAGCAGGGTCGGGCTGAAGCGGCGCAGCGCCTCGAGGACCGCCGTGGGCGTGGCGTGCGCACCGGTCGGGGACAGGGACGTGCGCCACGCCGGAACGCCCAGGATCGCGGCATCCACCCGCCCTGGAACGTCATCGAACGACGGCCAGTCGCCCGCGCGCGGCCAGAGGGGATCGTGGGAGAGGGCCATCACGCCGACAGGTAGACCCACGCGACGCGGCCACTCGCCAGGGTCACGGCGCCACGGGTGTACAGGGCGTCCTCGTACTCGTCGGCCGCTTCCAGCTCATCCTCGGTGACCATCAGCACCACGCCGGTGACCTTGTCGCGTGGACTGCCGGTCGCGCGGACGATCGGCTGCACGGTCGGGCCGGAGGTGTCGAGCAGCCTGGGGTCATCGATCTCGATGTAGTCGACCGTGTGACCGGGGAGGATGTCGTCTTCGCCGTCGATCAGGCGCCCGAACGTCTCGAGCTGCACCTCCGGGGTCTGGAGCGTCCCGTAGGTGAAGAGGAGCTGATCCGGACGATCGGACATGTGCACAGGGTAGCGCTCGTGGCCGCCCAGCGAACGTCCAATCCTGAGTCAGCCCAACAGGGCCTGGGCGATCGCGAAGATGACGAGCCCCGCCAGGGCGCCGACGATCGTGCCGTTGAGGCGGATGTACTGCAGGTCGCGCCCGACCATGAGCTCGATCTTCTCCGTCGTTTCCTGGGGATCCCAGCGCTCGACCGTCTCCGTGATGATCGACGCGATGTCGTGGCGGTACCGATCCACGAGGAAGACAGCCGAGTCGGTGACCCAGAGATCCACGCGGTGCTGGAGCGCCGCATCGGTCGTCAGACGCTCCCCGATCTCGCGGAGCGCCTCGACGATCCGCCGGCGCAGCGTGCTCTGCGGGTCGGCCAGCGAGGCGATCAGGCCGGTCTTCGCGCCGTTCCAGGCCTCGGCGGCGAGCTCGCGCACCCGCGGGCTGTCGAAGACCGCGACCTTGGCGTCTTCGAGGCCGCCGATGGTCGCGGGGTCGTGCTGCAGGTTCTCGGCGAGCTTCGCGAGGTAGCCGTCGACGGCGTGGCGGGCGGGATGCTCCGGATCCGCCCGCACCGCCTCGATGAAGCGGACCGCCTCGTTGTAGGCGGTGTCGTCGACCAGCCGGTGGGCGATCGACGGCACCCACTGCGGGAGCCGACGCGACACGAGCCCGATGAACGCGGCGTGATTGGCGGCGAGCCAGTTCGCGATGCTGTCGGCGGCGAGATCGACGGCGGAGTGATGCGCGCGCGCGTCGATGATGCGAACGAGCCAGGTGCCGAGCGGGGGTCCCCATTCCGGCGCGATGAGATGTTCGCGGGCGAGCTGTTCGATCACGTCGCTGACGTCGTCGTCGCTGAGCGCGCGCAGGATGCCGGACGCCATGACGGATGCCTCGGCTCCGACCCGCTCCGCGTGCACCGGCATCCGCAGCCACTCGCCGGTGCGCGCGGCGATCGGCGTGGTCTCGAGCTTGGTGCGCACCACCTCGCCGGAGAGGAAGTTGGTCTCGACGAACTCGCCGAGGGTGCGGCCGATCTCGTCCTTGCGGTTGGGGATGATCGCGGTGTGCGGGATCGGGATGCCGAGCGGATGCCGGAACAGCGCTGTCACCGCGAACCAGTCGGCGAGCGCGCCGACCATGCCGCCCTCGGCGGCGGCCCGGACGTAGGCGAGCGCGGGCACCTGCTCCTCGAAGGCGAAAGCGACCGCGAACACGACGGCCATGCCGACGAGCGCGCCCAAGGCGACGCCCTTCATGACCCGCAGGCCGCGTCGGCGCTCCTGATCTGCCGGACTCAGCAGCGCCGTGGGGGTGGGGGCCATCCCGTCATCCTCGCACGCGTTCGCGCACCGGGTCAGGCGGAGATGGCGTCAGCCTCCAGATCGGCGTCCCATTCGAAGTCCGTCGCGAGCTGCCGGGCCTCGGCGGTGGCGCGGGCGAATTCGAGGTCGCTGATCCCGCCGGGCACGTCCTGTGCGTGGGCGTGGACGACGGTGATGTCGGTGATCCCGACGAAGCCGAAGACCGTGCGCAGGTAGGGCTCCAGGAAGTTGGCATCCTTGGCCGGGCTCGACGCGGAGAAGTCGCTTCCGGAGCTCGAGATGATGACCATCTTCTTTCCTGCGATGAGCGGCACCGGATAGCCGATCTCGTTGAACCGGAACAGATAGCCCGGCTGCACGATGCAGTCGATGTAGTACTTCAAGGCGTAGGGCACCGAGAAGTTCCACATCGGAGCGGTGATCACATATCCGTCGGCCGAGAGGAACCGGTTGATCTCGCGCTCGATCCCTCCCCACGACTCCGCGTGGTGACGGTCGATGGGCTGCCCCATCAGCAGGCCGTACTTCGCCTCGATGTTCTGGCCGGCGACCGCCGGCAGGTCCTCGTTGAACAGGTCGACGGTGTCGACCTCCAGAGCCGGATCCGCCTCACGTGAGGCCTCCAGGAAGGAGTTCGCGATCCGGAGGGTGTTGGAGCCATTGGATCGCGGGGTCGCGACAATGTGGAGCAGCTTCATTGGTGCCTGTTTCGGGGTGGTGTGGCGCGGGCGAGGTGGCGAGTACAACCCGGACACGAAGCTCCCCGGTTGGCCAGACTCTATCGAGTTACTGCATTCCGCAGGAAGGGTGTCGACGCATTCAGTTCTCGAGCGGCCCCAGCCACGCGGAGGCGACGGTCGAGTGCGCCGATTCCGGGTCGGACGGATGGAACAGTCCGGCGAGCACATCGCGGTAAAGGCGGCTGAGCTCCGAGCCCGCGAAGTACGACGACCCGCCGGCGACGAGCACCGCGTCATCGACGATCGCCTTCGCCGTCGTGACCGCGCGGTGCTTCACTCCGGCGAGCAGCGCGAACCACTTCGCGCCGTGATCGCCGCGCTCGTCGACGTCGCGGCACAGCGACGACAGCTGCGGGGGGAGGGCGTCGTAGGCGAGCGCCATGTCGGCGATGCGCCAGCGGATGTCGGGGTCTTGGCTGTACGCCAGGCCCGTCTTCTTCGACCGGCGCCTGCCCGCGGTCTCGACCGCGAGGTCGAGCGCGCGGCGCGCGATCCCGGTGTAGACCGAGGCGAGCAGCAGCTCGAACACGCTGAAGATGCCGAACACGATCGGGTCGGGGTTGGGTCCGGGGTCGATCCGCCGCACGACGCGGCCTGCGGACGCGACGGCGCCGCGCAGCTCGGTGGTGCGCGACTGCGTCGCCCGCATCCCGAGGGTGTCCCAGTCGTCGCGGGTCACGACCCTCCCGGCGTCTTCCTCCGAGCGCGGAACGAACGCGTAGACGAGCTTCGGCGCATCGGGCGATGTGGTGTCCAGGCCGTGCAGGCCGAGCTGGGTCCACACCGGGGCGAGCGACGTGAAGATCTTGGTGCCGGTGAACGTGTAGGACCCGTCCGCGGCGGGCGCGGCATCCGTATCGCTTCCGAAGAGCACCAGATCGTTGCCGGCCTCGCTGATGCCGAAGGCGAACACCTCGCCGGCGACGGCGCCCTCGTGCACGAAGCGGAGCGCCTCGATGCCGCGGTCGGCGAGCACTTTCGCGACTCCGGTCCACACGAGATGCATGTTGATCGCGAGGGCGGTCGCCGGTGCCGCGCCGGCGAGCCGCTGCTGTAGGACGGATGCCTCGGCCAGCCCGAGTCCGCCGCCGCCGAGCTCCTGCGGCGCGAGGATCGCGAGGTAGCCGGCCGCCGTGAGCTCGGCGAGGTCCTCGTGCGGGAAGGTGTTCTCGCGATCGTGCACGGCCGCGCGCTCGCGGAAGCGGTCGAGCAGGTCGTCGGGGAGGATGCTGGCCGGATCGAAGTCGCTCACGTCTCCATTCTCGACCGCGGCATGCCACGATGGGCCCACGCAGCCGTCGAGGAGTCGATATGTCCCGTCTGACCCAGACCCTGATCCCTCCTTCGCAGCGGCAGCCCGTCGAGGCACTCCGCGACGCCCTCGACCTGAGCTATGGCGACAAGGTCAGCAAGCGCACCGGCTTCCTGATCATGCTGACGCTCGCGGGGACGATCGCCATCGCGGGCGTGCTCGCCGACTCGACCGCCACCGTCATCGGCGCCATGATCATCGCGCCGCTCGGCACGCCGATCCTGGGGATCGCCCTCGGCATCGTCACCGGTCACCTCCAGCTCGTGCTGCGCTCGATCGCGTGGGTGCTCGCCGGACTGGTGATCGTCGTCGTGCTGGGGCTGCTGTTCGCGGTCTTCGTGGCGACGCCCGAGAGCCTTGCCACCAACTCGCAGGTGCTGGGGCGCACGTCGCCGAGTCTCATGGACCTGATCGCGGCCCTGGTGACCGGGTTGGCGGGCGGCTTCGCGATGTGCCGCAAGGATCTCAGCGCGGTGCTCCCCGGGGTCGCGATCTCGATCTCGCTCGTTCCGCCGCTCGGCGTGGTCGGGGTGTGCGTGGGCCAGGGGCTGTGGAGCGATGCCCTCGGCGCGCTGGTGCTCTTCCTCTCCAACGTCGTCGCCCTCGTGATCGCGGGGAGCATCGTCTTCACGATGGGCGGCTATGCCCGCGATCCCGGATCCTCACCTGTGGCCAACCGGCGCCGCGCCTACATCGTCGTCACGGTGCTCGCGCTGATCATCGCGATCCCACTGGCCGCCAACTCGATCGTCTCGATCGCCATCGCGCGGTGGTCGGTGACCATCCAGCAGGTCGCGGTCGACTGGCTGAAGGAGGAGGCGGGCGCCCGCGTCTACGCGGTGCAGTGGAGCGGGCTGACCGCGACAGTCGACATCACGACCGATGACGGGGAGGTGCCGGCGATCGACGATCTGCAGCAGGCCCTCTCGACCGCGATCCCGAGCTACGTCGGTGTCGTCATCGACGTCGGCCAGGGGGTGGAGCACGTCATTCAGTAGCTGAGCATGACGACGGATGCCGCGGCTCAGCCGGCGAGCGCGGCCCTCAGTACAGCCATCGTCGCCTCGGGCTTGTCTCGGTGCGGGGAGTGACCGGCGCCGGGCACCACCGACATGGTGATCAGCGGGTTGGCGGCGATCACCTCATGGGCGAGACGCCCGGTGAAGATCGAGAAGACCGCGGGATCGGCGCCGATGACATGCGTCGGCATGCGCAGGGCTGCGGCATCCGCCCGCACGTCCCACGGCTCGTTCTGGGCGCTGGTCTGCTCCACGGCCCATCGGCTCGCCTGCTGTGCGGAGAGCGCCTTCAACTCGATGTCGTGCTCGTGCCACGCCGGATGATCGCGGCGCACCGCCGCCTGGGACGGATCGGCGAACGACGCCTCCTGGCTCTCGCGCACGACCTGCCGGTCGTGGGCGTTCAGGTGGATGCCCGGGTCGATGAGGATCAGCCGCCGGGTCCAGGCCGGGTGCGTCGCCGCAGCGGCCGTCGAGGCCGCTCCGCCGAGCGAGTGCCCGATCACGAGGTCCCACGGCTCGGCGTCCGCGGGGGCCGTCGCGGCGAGGTCGGCGGCGTACGCGGCGATCGTGTAGTCGAGCGCACGCGGCGCGGTGCCGTGCCCGCGCAGATCGACGGCCGCGGCGTACCAGCCGTCGTCGGCCAGCGCGACGCCGTACCGCCACATGAGGGCGCCATTGGAGCCCAGCCCGTGGACGAGCAGGGCACGGCGCTGTGAGGAAGGATCGCCCCACGCCAGGCGCGGGAGGGTCACGGGTGCAGGCATGGATTCAGCCTATTGCGACCCCGCGGTGGTCTCGGCGGCAGGAAGATGGTCGTCATGATCTCATCGGACTTGGCCGTCTCCCTGCGGGACGCCGGACTCGTGTGGCACCCGCGGTCGGGCGACCGGTTCCAGCTGGACGAGCCCGAATTCGAGGCGGACGTCTTCACCGTGAGCGAGATGACCATCGAGCCGCGCGAGTACCCGACCGGGAAGATCCTCGCCTTCAACGGCACGACCGAGTGGGCTCTGGACTCGGTCGCGCTCGAGGACGCGCTCTGGCTTCCTCGGGAGGACCAGCTGCGCGAACTGCTGCGCGGCACCTTCCGCGCGCTGCGACGCAGCGCCGACACCCACGAGGTCGAGATCGAGGTGCGCGGTGAGTCGCTGACCTTCGAGCACCCCCAGCCCGAGGACGCGTACGCGCTCGCCGTGCTGGAGCTACTGCGGCGCATCGCCTGATCGGGCTCAGACCCCGACGGTGAGCGCTGCCGCGTATCCTGCGCCGACCGACCCGCTCATCGTCGCGATCTGGTGGATCCCGCCGTCGTCGCCGAAGACGTTGTCGCTCTGCAGCGAGATCTGGGCGAGGTTGCGCACACTCTGCTCGTAGCCCGCCGTCGCGTACACGGCGCTGTTCGTCTCGGCGGGCAGGGCGATCTGGCTCGTCTTGACGATCGGCCCCGATGCGACGGCGGTGGCGACATCCGCATACACCTCGAAGTGGATGTGCGGCCAGCGCCCCGAATAGCAGGCGGGATAGATCGTCGTGAACGTGACCGTGCCGTTCGCGTCGGTCGCCTGCACGCCGCGCAGGTAGTTCTCGTTCTCGACCCCGCGGCTGTAGAGCGAGTAATCGCCGTCCCGGTCGCAGTGCCAGATGTACACACCGCGGCCCGCGAGCGCCGCGCCGGTGGCGGCGTCTCGCACGGTGAGCGCGACAGTGAGAGGAACTCCTTCTGCGACGGTCGTCGACGATCCGAAGCTCGAGCGGATGTCGCTGCGCACGATCCCGGAGTCGTCGAGCACGTCGACGCCGTTCGACCCGTCGCCCGGATAGGGCCCGCCGGTCTCGTCGGGCACCTCGGTCAGGGGACCGGATGCCGCAGCCGTGGGCGACGGGCTCGTCGAGGCGGAACTCGGGGTGGTGGGCGAGGTGCTCGCGGCGGGGGTGGCCGCGGCATCCTCCGTCTTGACGCCACAGGCGGCCAGCAGCGACGTCAGTGCCACACCGCCGAAGATCCCGAGTGCCCGGCGGCGGTTGATCATCGTCTGGACGTCGTAGACGAGGCCGCGGTGGTCCTCGTCGATGACATCGCCGTGCTCATCGATCCAGCGTTCTTCGTTCGTCATGACGACATGCAAGCCGTGCCGGCTATGCGAGCGCTATGGGCGACCTGTGGCGATCGTGTCACGTGATGATGGTGCCGACGGGTTCGGTGTCGGGGATCGGGCTCGGATCGCGCCCGCGCAGGTCGGGGAAGCTGCGCACGAAGACCACCGCGACGAGGACGCCGACCACGGCGAAGCCAGTGGCCGCCGCGTACGCACCCTGGGGGCCGACGCCGTCGATCAGGAAGCCGGCGATCGCCGAGCCGGCTGCTGCCCCGATGAGCTGCCCGGTGCCGACCCACCCGAAGGCTTCGGCCGTGTCGCTGAACTTGACGCTCGCCGACGTCATCGCGAACAGCACCGCGAGGGCCGGGGCGATGCCGATGCCCGCGATGATGAGTGTGCCGCCGAGCCACCATGCATTCAGCGAGATCATCGTCAGGGCGAGGCCCCCTGCGACGATCGCGAGACGCCGGGCCATCGCCCATGGACCGATCGGGATGTGGCCGAGGGTGAGGCCGCCGGCGAGGCTTCCCACCGAGAACAGGGCCAGCACGACCCCGGCCTCGATGCCCTCGTGGCCGAACGTCGCGACGACGCCCGCCTCCACCGCGGCGCACGCGCCGATGAGGAGGAACCCGATGACCGTCGCGAGCAGCACAGCGGGCTTGGTGAGGACTTTGCCGATGCTGCGCCGGCTGCGGGGGATGCGCACGCGCCCGACCTCGGGGGAGAGGATGAACCACAGCCCCCCGCCGATGAGGATGACGACGATCAGCAGGAGCGCCTGGACCGTGCCGACCTGCGTCGCGACAAAGGTGGTGAGCACCGGCGCGATGATCCAGATGATCTCCTGCAGGCTGGCATCGAGCGAGAACAGCGGCGTCAGCTGCCGCGAGTTGACCATCTTCGGGTAGATCGTGCGGACAGCCGACTGGACGGGAGGAGTGGACAGCCCCGCGACCACGCCGAGCGCCATGTAGCCCGGCAGCGGAAGTTGGACCAACGCGATGAGCGTGAGGGTCGCCGCGCAGATAAGCATCGTGGTCGTGAGCACGGGCCGCATGCCCCAACGGCCCATCCAGCGGCTCGTGACGGGGCCGGCGATGGCCTGGCCGACGGATGTCGCGGCCAGCACCAGCCCGGCGGCTCCGTACGACCCGGTGACCTGCTCGATGTGCAGCAGGAGGGCGAGACTCGTCATGCCGGCGGGGAACCGCGCCGTCAGCTGGGCCGCGATGATGCGCCCGACGCCCGGCGTCTTCAGCAGATCCCGGTACCCCGCGTTGCCACCTGCCACCCGTCCACGCTATCGCCCGCGCACCGGGGAGCGACACGCCGTCGATGCCCGCGACACGCCCATACATCTCTCCACAGGCAGATCGGATGTCGGAGGCCCACAATACCGTCGGCCTGTGGATGGATGTGGCCGCGGCATCCGATTCCGCCGTGTTTCAGGGGTTTTCCAGACTTCGAATCCGAGCTCTCCCTGTGGATGAAACGGTGGACAACCTGTGTTGTATCTGAGGAGAGCGGTGGAAAACTACACGGATGTAACTACTAGCCCTTGTGGTGCTACCCAATGTCGGTACCCATATGTAGTATTGGACTCCCGGTGGGGGGAACCGCCGGAACAACACCGGACGTGAGGGAGAACGGATCTTTATGGCGATCACGGTCTACACAAAGCCTTCGTGCGTGCAGTGCACGGCGACGTATCGTGCATTGGACTCGAAGGGCATCGAATACGAGGTTCTCGACCTCTCGGCAGATCCTGCCGCGCTCGAGCAGGTGAAGGCGCTCGGCTACCTTCAGGCGCCGGTCGTCATCACGGACGGCGACCACTGGTCCGGCTTCCGTCCCGACAAGATCGACGAGCTCGCAGCCCGTCTGGCCTAGTTTCGACGTCCTTCGACGGAGCTCAGGAACCGGGAGGAGCTATGACCGCGGTCGCGACATCAGCACCGCTCCTGGTCTACTTCTCGAGTGTCTCGGGCAACACCGCCCGATTCATCGAGAAGCTGGGACTGCCGGCGCGACGGATTCCGCTCCAAAGCCCGGAACGGGGATCGCGGCCGGCTCTGGTCGTCGATGAGCCGTATGTCCTGGTGACC
The DNA here is from genome assembly GCF_054049175.1 of Microbacterium sp. P5_E9. Taxonomy (NCBI): domain Bacteria; kingdom Bacillati; phylum Actinomycetota; class Actinomycetes; order Micrococcales; family Microbacteriaceae; genus Microbacterium; species Microbacterium sp. P5_E9. The sequence goes on from NZ_JBFUMV010000002.1 coordinate 649,306, forward strand.
CCCACCTACGGCGGGGGCCAGGGCAGGGGCGAAGAGCGCGGCGCGGTTCCCAAGCAGGTCGTTCGCTTCCTCAACGACGAGGGAAACCGGAGCCTGCTGCGGGGAGTGATCTCCGCAGGCAACACCAATTTCGGCGAGTCGTTCTGTCTCGCCGGCGACATCATCAGTCGCAAGTGCCGTGTGCCGCACTTGTATCGGCTTGAACTGTTCGGCACGCCGGAAGACATCGATCGCGTGAGCGACGGATTGGAACGATGGTGGAATCAGCACTGAAGGACACGAGCTTCAAGACCGAGTCGCGGTTCGAGGGGATGGACTACCACTCCCTCAATGCGATGCTCAACCTGTACGGCCCGGACGGCAAGATCCAGTTCGAGGCCGACAAGCGCGCCGCGCAGGAGTACTTCCTCCAGCACGTCAACCAGAACACGGTGTTCTTCCACTCGCTCAAGGAGCGTCTCGACTACCTCGTCGAGAAGGAGTACTACGAGCCCGCCGTCCTCGCGAAGTACCCGCACGAGTTCATCCAGCAGCTCAACGACCGCGCGTACGGCAAGAAGTTCCGCTTCGACACGTTCCTCGGAGCGTTCAAGTACTACACGAGCTACACGCTGAAGACCTTCGACGGCAAGCGCTACCTCGAGCGGTTCGAAGACCGCGTCGTGATGACCGCGCTCGGTCTCGCCGACGGCGACCAGAGCCTCGCGATCGAGCTCGTCGACGAGATCATCGCCGGCCGCTTCCAGCCGGCGACCCCGACCTTCCTCAACACCGGCAAGGCGCAGCGCGGCGAACTCGTCTCGTGCTTCCTGCTGCGCATCGAAGACAACATGGAGTCGATCTCCCGCGGCATCAACTCCTCGCTGCAGCTGTCCAAGCGCGGCGGCGGCGTGGCGCTGCTGCTGTCGAACATCCGCGAGTCCGGCGCACCGATCAAGCAGATCGAGAACCAGTCCAGCGGCATCATCCCCGTCATGAAGCTCCTCGAAGACAGCTTCAGCTACGCCAACCAGCTCGGCGCACGCCAGGGCGCCGGCGCGGTGTACCTCTCGGCGCACCACCCCGACATCCTGCGCTTCCTCGACACCAAGCGCGAGAACGCGGACGAGAAGATCCGCATCAAGACGCTCTCGCTCGGCGTCGTGATCCCCGACATCACCTTCGAGCTCGCGCGCAACGACGAGGACATGTACCTGTTCTCGCCGTACGACGTCGAGCGCGTCTACGGCGTGCCGTTCGGCGACATCTCGGTCACCGACAAGTACCGCGAGATGGTCGACGACGCGCGGATCAAGAAGACGAAGATCAACGCACGGGAGTTCTTTCAGACCCTCGCCGAGATCCAGTTCGAGTCGGGCTACCCGTACATCATGTTCGAGGACACGGTGAACAAGGCCAACCCGATCAAGGGGCGGATCAACATGTCCAACCTGTGTTCGGAGATCCTCCAGGTCAACACCCCGACCACCTACAACGAGGACCTCTCCTACGCCGGCATCGGCAAGGACATCTCGTGCAACCTCGGCTCGATGAACATCGCGCTGGCGATGGACGGCGGCGACCTCGGCCGCACGGTCGAGACCGCGATCCGCGCTCTCACGGCGGTCAGTGACCAGAGCCACATCACGTCGGTGCGCTCCATCGAGGACGGCAACGACCGCTCGCACGCCATCGGCCTCGGGCAGATGAACCTGCACGGCTACCTCGCCCGCGAGCACGTGCACTACGGCTCGGAAGAGGGTCTGGACTTCACGAACATCTACTTCTACACGGTGCTGTTCCACGCGCTGCGGGCGTCGAACAACATCGCCATCGAGCGCGGGCAGGCGTTCGACGGCTTCGCGGACTCGACGTACGCCTCGGGGGAGTTCTTCGACAAGTACCTCGACCGGGCCTGGGAGCCGAAGACCGAGAAGGTCAAGGACCTGTTCGGCGGCATCCCGATCCCGACGCAGGCGGACTGGGCCGCGCTGAAGGCGAGCATCCAGCAGCACGGCATCTACAACCAGAACCTGCAGGCCGTGCCGCCGACGGGGTCGATCTCGTACATCAACAACTCGACGTCGTCGATTCACCCGATCGCGTCGAAGATCGAGATCCGCAAGGAAGGCAAGCTCGGTCGCGTGTACTACCCGGCGCCGTTCATGACGAACGAGAACCTGGAGTACTACGAAGACGCCTACGAGATCGGCTTCGAGAAGGTCATCGACACGTACGCCGAGGCCACGCAGCACGTCGATCAGGGGCTCTCGCTCACACTGTTCTTCAAGGACACCGCGACCACCCGCGACATCAACAAGGCGCAGATCTACGCGTGGCGCAAGGGCATCAAGACCATCTACTACATCCGCCTGCGGCAGATGGCGCTCGAGGGCACGGACATGTCCGAGTGCGTCAGCTGTATGTTGTGACCCCCAACTTATTCATCTCAACGAGGAATGTCATGACCCCCGACAAGCTCAAGCTCATCGATCACGTCCAGGCGATCAACTGGAACCGCATTCAGGACGAGAAGGACGTCGAGGTGTGGAACCGCCTCGTCAACAACTTCTGGCTGCCGGAGAAGATCCCGCTGTCCAATGACATCCAGTCGTGGAACACCCTGACGCCCGACGAGCAGCTGCTGACGATGCGCGTGTTCACCGGTCTGACGCTGCTCGACACGATCCAGGGCACGGTGGGCGCGGTATCCCTCATCCCGGATGCGATCACGCCGCACGAAGAGGCGGTGTACACGAACATCGCTTTCATGGAGTCGGTGCACGCCAAGTCGTACTCGTCGATCTTCTCGACGCTGTGCTCGACGAAGGAGATCGACGAGGCCTTCCGCTGGTCCGTCGAGAACCCGAACCTTCAGAAGAAGGCATCCATCGTCATGGAGTACTACCGGGGTGACGAGCCGCTCAAGCGCAAGGTCGCATCGACCCTGCTCGAGAGCTTCCTCTTCTACTCCGGCTTCTACCTGCCGATGCACTGGTCGTCGCGGGCGAAGCTCACGAACACGGCTGACCTCATCCGCCTCATCATCCGCGACGAGGCCGTGCACGGGTACTACATCGGCTACAAGTTCCAGAAGGGCCTCGAGAAGGTCTCGCAGGAGAAGCGCGACGAGATCAAGGACTACACGTTCTCGCTGCTCTACGAGCTGTACGACAACGAGGTGCAGTACACGCAGGACCTCTACGACAGCGTCGGCCTCACCGAGGATGTCAAGAAGTTCCTGCACTACAACGCCAACAAGGCCCTCATGAACCTGGGCTACGAGGCGATGTTCCCGGCATCCGTCACGAATGTGAACCCGTCGATCCTGTCCGCGCTCTCGCCGAACGCGGATGAGAATCACGACTTCTTCTCTGGTTCGGGTTCGTCGTACGTCATCGGCAAGGCCGTCGCCACGGAAGACGAGGACTGGGACTTCTAGAGCCCCGGATCACGCTCGGCCCGTAAAACGGCTGCTGAGAGGCCCGGCCCCGCAGGATTCGGCGGGACCGGGCCTCTTTTCGTGCCTTCTCTCGATGACAGAGGAGGACTCAGATGAACATGAATTGCCGTTCGGTGTGGCACGCGGGTGGCACGTACGCACCTCTCTTGGTGAAGCGGGGTGGTCTGCCCGCCGGAATTCGGCATCGGCGTGCCACTGGAGTCGTGCCACTGCGTGCCACAGGGGGCGCTGTCGAGAAAGCAAAACCCCTGGTGAAGCCCGCATCACACCCGTTCGGCGGACTTAATGGCACGCAGTGGCACGGCTGTCCGCAGTCGTCTATTCGAGGTCAGAGGAGGGCACGATGAGCACCCCCAAGACGACCACGACCGCGGCAGCGAGGCGAGAAGGGTGGGGGAGCCTTCGGAAGCTTCCCTCCGGCCGTTGGCAGGCTCGCTACCCCGCTCCCGACGGTGAGATCTACACCGCGCGCACTGACGACGACAAGCCGCTCACATTCCTCACCAAGACCGACGCCCGCACGTGGCTCGCCGGCATGCACACGAAGATCGCGCGCCAGGAGTGGGAGGCGCCTTCGACGCTCGCGGCGCGTCGCCGAGCGGAAGCGGCTGGGAGGAAGGCGCGGTCCATCGGATTCTCCGAGTATGCGGATGGGTGGATCGCGATGATCCGCACGGAGCCGAAGAAGGGCGGCAAGCTGCGGGCCTTAGGTACAGTCCGCTCGTACAAAGGGAAGATTGACGGCTACCTGATTCCCGAGTTCGGTGACCTGCCGATCCGAGATGTCGACGCGCAGCGTATCCGTCTGCTGATCACTCGCCTCGACAGCATCCCTTCGCCACTGAACCCGAAGTCGAAGTTCAACGGTGTGACGCGTCCCGTGCTGACCGTGCTGATGATGATCCTTCGACAGGCGGCTCGAGACGGGATCATCCCGGCGGTACCGGCGGTGTCGGTCCCTCGGCAAGAGACGGTGATCAAGGACGCCGATGCAGGACTCGATGAGGATGTCGCGACTCCGGTCCAGGTGGAGGCCCTTTACGAGGCAACGCCGCATCAGTGGGCCATCATGGTGTTGCTTGCCGCGTGGTGCCAGCTGCGACGCGGGGAGTGCCTCGGGTTGCAACGCCGCGACATTGAATGGCTCGACAACGGCAGCGCGATCCTGCACGTGCGCCGGCAGCTGAGCGCGAACACGGGCGATTACTCGAGCGAGCTGAAGAGCGAAGCCGGCAAAAGATCGCTCGCCGTTCCACCGCTCATGCTCGAGAGACTCAGGGCCCACCTGCGCGACCACGTCGCGGCGGAAGCGAAAGCTCCGCTTGTGCCAACGAACGTTCGCGGAAGCGTTCCACTGTCGAACACGCGATGGGGATACGTCTGGATGGACAGCCGAGATGCGGTCTCGAGCTTGCCTCCGAGGTTCCGATTCCATGATCTCCGGCACGCGGGCTTGACGATCTTCGCTCAGGAGGGAGCGACGCTCGCTGAGCTCATGCGCCGCGGCGGCCACGCCGACATCCGCGTCGTTCTCCGCTACCAGCATGCGACCTTGGCGCGTGATCGCGAACTCGCCGATCGCATGAGCGATCGCATCGAAGCGAGGTTGCGTGCCGCGCCGTCCGGCGATGAGTCACCGCTGGACGGCGATGTACACCTATCAGGCAAGGAAAGCATCAGAAACCGGGAGGTACTGCCATGACTACTCGCACTCGTCGAGAAGCGCCCCGAGGGTCGCTTGTCTCGCTGGCCGTCGCGGCGGGGGAGTTCGGGGTCTCGATCAAGACGGTCCGCCGCCGGATCTCCGATGGGACGGTGCACGGCTATCTCGTCGGCCGGCTCATCCGAGTCGACCTCGAGGAACTCCGCCAACGGATGCTCGTGGAGATCCCGACGAGAAAGCGATTGGACCGATGAGACTCCCGTCGTCGTCGCCAAGCCTGCTGCGTCGGTGGGTCTAGTGGCGGGGCGGCCCGCGATGGCGCGGGGAACCCATGGCACGGTCTCCACCACAAGGCTGGAATCCGGGAAAATTCGCGCCTTCGCGCGATACCGCCGCTGGGACGGACGCCTCAGCAAAGTGACAGCGACCGGCCCGACGGAACCCGCCGCGCGTCGACTGCTGGAGGAGCGGATCGTGGGACAGCTTCAGCTCGAGCGCGCACTCGAAGGGGTGGACGCTGCCTCGCCATTCGGCGACGTCGCAGACGCCTGGCTAGTCGAGCTGAGTACCGGTGCAACGCCTGAGGCCTTCCGGAGCCTCGAAGCCCTGCTTCGCCAACACGTCCTTCCGAAGTTCCAGCGGATTCCGATCCATGAGATGACTGCGGACAGCCTTGAGCTCTTCCTCGCAGACGCAGGGGCTGTCTCTCCGGATCGACAGGGATCCCCGAGCGCCGTCCTCAACCAGGTCATGGACTTCGCAGTCAGGAATGGAATCGTCTCCGACAATCCCATGATCGCGGCGTCCGGGAGACCGTAGTTCGTTCTTACGACGCATGAGTCGGCACCTTGCGTCTCGCGGGGTGCCGAACCGTCGGCAGCGAGGCGCGATTCACCCGTAATGAATAGGTCGAGAGTTCGAATCCCCTAGATGGAGCGGTCGTCGCCGGTTTAGGGGCGAGCACCGCGCAGGCGGTCACTGACGATCCCAGCGGTCCTACCCAGGCTTTCAGCCGATCAGCATCCGCGTCACCGGCGACACTAGCACCGGGGTGCCTGCTCGGCCCACAGCTCGTCGGCCGGCTCGGCACCGAGACCGCCAAGCTCGCCGAGCTACTCGGCGAGCAAAACAGGTAGCGGACTACGTATGGTAAACAGTCGAGCCTGGGCTGAACTCCGTGTATAGCCGCGCTGGGGTGGCGTGGCGGGATGGGAGCATTCGATGCCTGAAGTCGTGGGACATTTGTCGCCTTTTGTCAAGATCTTCAGACCACCGGTGGACTTTTCCGCAATTCAAGTTGCCGGTTTCCTCAACAAGAAGGGGCCGCACGGCGGCAATCTCTATAAGTCGCCCGCAGGCACTTTCGAGGTTTACGGGGCAATCCTTGAGAAGTACCTTGCGTTTGGGGGGCCTCACTCTGTCCTTGGTCGTCCAATTACGGATGAGACCGGCACCCCAGATGGAGTTGGACGGTACAACCACTTCCAAGGCGGATCGATCTACTGGACTCCGAGCAGCGGCGCCCATGTTGTCTACGGGGCGATCCGCGACCGCTGGGAGGCGATCGGGTGGGAACAGTCGTATCTCGGCTACCCCCTCTCCGACGAGGAGGCGTTCGATGAGGGCGGTCGCGTTAGCCAATTCCAGGGAGGCCAGGTGTACTGGTGGCCGGACACTGGGGCAATCGACCTCAACCAGGTCCTGGTGCACTACACGGGACTCGTCTGCTTCGGTGAGACCGATTGGGATATGGGGTCCGATGCAGATGAGCCCTACGCGATCTTCGGCGTCCTCTCACCGACTGGCGGCGTGGCGATATCGACACGCGTGTATGACGACGTCGATGGCGGAGAATCGCGCCCTGACCTCATCGAACTCTTCCGCGGTAAGCCCGGGGGCCTGGCAATTTCAACGAGAGTGATGGAGCACGACGAGGGAGACCCAAACAAGTACCTAGGTGAGGTCAAGACCGGAGTTGGAATCGCCGCGACTGCCATCACCGCCGCAGTCACCCTCATTCCCGTCGTCGGTCCCATCCTGGGTGTGGCCGTCGGCACCGGCCTCGCAGCAGCGAAGGATTCGATCGCCCAGGCGGTGAGCGACGCCTTCGGCTTCGGTGACGACACGATCGGCGACAGCACAATCACCCTGAGCGCAAAGCAGATGGTCGTGCTCTCGGCTCGGACAGGCAACACCGGATACAAGGGCATTGGCTTCAAGGCTGAGTCTGGTCTCATCCGAGGCGACGGCGCGTCGTACAAAACCTATTTCGGTCTCGTTACCGTCTGAGCGGCGCAGCGGCGCTGGCCACGACATTGGCGAGCGCCGCGCGATCGGAGACTCCTAACTTCGCGATCGCGCGCAGAACGTGGCCCTCTACGGTGCGAATAGAGATCCCGAGATGTACCGCAATGGCACGGTTCGACAGGCGTTGCGCTGCAAGGCGGGTGACTTCGTACTCGCGGGTAGTTAGCGACGGCGGGTGCTCAAGTCGCCGGAGCGCAAAGGTGCGCGCCCCTTGCGCATGCTCCGCGAGAGTCATCGCGCGGTGGCTCGCACGGAGCGCTTCGCGAGTGTGCGCAGTTGCATGCAGTTGGAAAGCGGCCTGCGCTGCAGCGTCCGTAGCAGCAACGAGGTCGCCCATCTCTTCGTAGGCGATGCTTACAGCGCTGAGCGCAACTGAGTCGGTTGACCTCAGGGCCTCGGCGTGCTGGAGAGCGATCCGCACCCGCGGGCCGTCTACGCGGGTCGAGAGCTCGCGTAGCCTGCGAAGGCCGGCCGAGTCCCCGAGTTGGGCGGCGACGGCGAGCGCGAGCGACTCGTACCCGTCAGCGCCCGAGCGCCGGGCCCGTAACGCAGCGGCCCGCGCCGCATCCACCGCCGCGCTGATCCGGCCTTCTGCGGCGAGCACCAGCGACTCAGCGATGTCCACCTCGGGAAGAAGATAGGCGAAACCTGGGTGCATATCGTCACGGGCGACATCGAGTGCGCGCCGGGCGAGCACGGATTCCCCTCGAAGAGCACGTGCTTGCGCGAGGTCCAAATGGGAGCTGAATTGCAACCCGTTCGGGGCGAGTCGAAGCAGTTCGGCCCGAAGGTCTTCGAAGAGGTCGACAGCTTCCTGCAGGCGCGACTCGATGAGCGCCGCCCGCCCGCGCAAGCGGCGCTCGAGCGTTGCGCCGATTCCTCCGGCCCAATCCCCGTCGGCGGCGAACCGCTGGATAATATCGGCCGCGCTCTCAGCTCGACCGTCTATCCGCACGCTCGTGAGATGCATCTCCGCGACCCCGAACCGGAGAGAGGCCGGCACGCCGTCGAGGACCCCATACCCGGACGTCGCGGCCTGACGAGCGTCGCGACCTCGGCCCTGCACCGCGAACGCGGTCGTTCGCGCCCACGCTGAAATGACCGTGCCGGAGGGGTCCGAATCGGCGCCTATCGTGGATGCGATGCGCAAACTGTTCGCCGCGTTGCCTGTGAGCACTTCGAAGAGTGCTCGCATTGCGTGCAAGCCTGCGGCCGCCCTCGAATCAGTCGCGGCCGCAGCAGCTGCTTCGACGAAAGCGATGGCGCCTTCCGGTTGGCGAAGCGGCCAGAACAGCGTCCCGCTGCGAGCCATCGCGACATCCTGACGTCCTGAGGGCACGACCCGCGCATAGTGCTGGAGCACAGTCTCGGCCTCAGGCCCTCGTGCCTGGCCGCTCAACGCGATGCCAAGCGTGAACAGGGCCTTTGGCTGCTCAGTTGTGGTTAGCGCCGCACGCGCCAGGCGCTCCGCCAGTTCGAGATCGGTGAACCCCAACGCGAGCGTCGCCGCGGCGGCGAGGTCCTCGGGCGGCGTGTCGAGGTATGAGTCGAGGCGAAGCCGCGCAATCCTCAACATGTCCTGGGTG